>JAGAPC010000020.1 GCA_017623475.1 Clostridia bacterium
CCCCCCAAAAGCTCCCGTAAATAGTCCCCCTCGTCCTCGGTTAATTCTCCTGCCAGCCGTTTCGTCGGCAGATCGTCGATCCGTTCCCGCACCTTTTCCAAGGCGTTTACGGTCAACGTCGCCGCATCCACCACCGTCGGAACCCCAACGCTGATGACCGGAATCCCCAGGCTTTCCTTGTCGATCCGCGACCGATGATTCCCCACCCCGGAGCCGGGGGTGATGCCCGTGTCGCTGATTTGCACCGTGGCGCAGAGCCGTTTGACCCGTCGGGACGCCAGGGCGTCAAAGACGATGACGGCGTCGGGGGAGACGGTGTCTGCCGCCGCACGGATCAATTCCGCCGTTTCGATTCCCGTTTGCCCCAAAACCCCCGGGCGAAGGGCGGATAATTCTCCCAGCGCCAGCTCTCGGTAGAGATCGGGCAGCTGCTCCTTCAGATGGCGGGATATCACGAGCCGATCGATGACCTTCGGTCCCAGGGCGTCGGCGGTCATTTCCGCATTTCCAAGCCCGATTGCCAAAACCGATTTCGCGCCCCGCAAAAATTCTTTTATGATCTCCGCCGTCCGTCGAACGGCCTGGTCAAAGATTTCGTCGTCGGAAAACGCTCCGTCAAAAAAGACCGTGGCGTAATTGCCCATGGGCTTCCCCGTCAGCGCGGCGGCGTTTTCGTTGACGATTTTTACCTTCGAGACGGGGACGATACCCGTCGTTACCGTTTCCAAAAAGCCGTCCTTTTCTCCCAACTGTCTTAATTCTCCCGCCTCAATGGCAAGATCGGTTCGCTGATTCACAAAATCACTCCTTTTTCCGTTATTTTATCCAAAAAGAATAATATTATAAAGATTTTTTCATCAAGCCGGAAAAAACTGCGGAAAAGACTTGTTTTTTTTGGAATTTTGTGCTATAATGAAGAAAATCTTTTCGGAGGATTGTTGAAATGGACGCTGTAAGAAAAATTTTAAAACGCTATTTCGTGGACGCCCTGGGCGCGATGGCGCTGGGGTTGTTTTCGTCTTTGATTATCGGATTGATCATTTCTCAATTTGCCAAAATCCCCGGCTTGTCGATTCTGAACGACGTTGCGCTCGTGGTGAAAAACGATTACGTGGTCGGCGCCGCCATCGGGGTTGCCGTTGCCTGGGGGTTGAAGGTCAAGCCCTTGACCATGTTTTCTTCCGCCGCCGTCGGTGCCGTCGGGTACGTTGCAGGCGGTCCGGTCGGTGCTTTTATCGCCGCCTTGGTCGGCGCGGAATTGGGCAATCTCCTTGCGGGGAAGACCAAGATTGATATCGTGATAACCCCGATGATCACCATCCTTTCCGGCGGCTTGGTCGGGATCTTCGTCGGTCCCTGGCTCAACGATTTTATGGAATCTCTGGGTTCTTTGATCAACCACGCCACCGAATTACAGCCCATTTGGATGGGAATCGCCATCGCCGTCATCGTCGGTCTCGCCCTGACTGCGCCCATTTCTTCTGCCGCCCTCTGCATTATGATCGGGCTGGACGGAATTGCCGCAGGGGCAGCCTGTGTGGGTTGCTGCTGTCAGATGGTCGGCTTTGCCGTCGCCTCCTGGAGAGATAACGGATTGGGCGGAACTCTGTCCCAGATGTTCGGTACGTCCATGCTTCAATTTCCCAACATCGTCCGCCGTCCCGCCATTTGGCTGGCACCTACCTTGGCTTCCGCGGTGTTAGGTCCCATTTCCACCGCCGTGTTGCAGATGACCAATACGCCGATGGGCGCAGGGATGGGAACCAGCGGTCTGGTCGGACAGTTCGGCGCTTACGACGCCATGATCGGAACTACCCAATTTTGGGTATTCCTTTTGGAAATTCTCGTCATGCATTTTCTTCTTCCCGCCTGCCTTACCCTGACCTTCGATTCCGTATTCCGTAAATTGGGCTGGGTGAAAAAAGGCGACATGAAGCTGTACGAGGCAAAATAATTCCGTTCTTTTTGGAAAGTTCACAAAGAATTTGGAAATTACCCCTTGCATATTGCGTTAATTTATGATATAATATATCGTACTGAATATGAATTTTACGGGGATATATCCCGGAAAGAATAACGGAGGTGAATGCAGATGCCCAACATTAAATCTGCCAAGAAACGTGTTTTGGTGAATCAGACGAAGAACCTGCAGAACAAAATGCAGAAGTCCTCGTTCCGCACTCAGCTGAAAGCTCTTGAAGCGGAAAAGTCCCCGGAAAACCTTCAGAAGGCTTATTCCTTGGTTGACAAGGCCGCCGCTAAGGGTCTGATCCATGCGAACTGTGCTGCTCGCAAAAAGTCCCGTCTGGCCGCTGAATTCGCCGCCGAATAATCAAACCGTTTATCAGACCCTGCTTCCCCGTGAGGCAGGGTTTTCTATTGCAGAGGAGTACGAGTTATGACCGAATCGATTGCCAATTGGATGAACGAAAATCTGGCAGGAGTTCTGCCTGCAGAGATGATCGTTTTTTTGGTTTCTATGATGCCGATTTTGGAATTGCGGGGAGGAATGATTTTGGCAAGCCTTTACGGGTTTCCCCTTTGGAAGGCTTTGGCGATCTGCATTCCCGGGAATCTTTTGCCCATTCCTTTCATTCTTTGGTTGATCACCCCTGTTTTTAATTGGATGAAGCGTTGGAAATTATTTCGTCCCATGGTAGAAAAATTGGAATCAAAAGCAACGGGGAAGAAGAGTGAACAGATCCGAAAGGCTTCCTTTTGGGGTTTGCTCCTTTTTGTTGGGATCCCCTTGCCCGGTACCGGGGGTTGGACAGGCTCGCTGATTGCTTCGCTCTTAAATTTAGAAAAGAAACGTTCCCTTCTTGCAGTAATTTTAGGGGTTTTTCTGGCAGCGTTTATCATGACTGTGATCGCCTACTTTTTCCCTGACCTATTCTTTAAATTGTTTGGATAATATTTTCGCCCGTTGCATGCAACGGGCGTTTTTGTAATATAATTTAAAATGTACATATATTGACATCTTTTGCAGGGTATGGTATAATGTAATTGAACAGTTGTATCGTGTGAGGTTTTTATGAAGATTCAATTCATCGGTGCTACCCACGAAGTTACGGGGAGTTGCACGTTGCTGGAAGTGAACGGACGGTTTTATTTGGTCGATTGCGGCATGGAGCAGGGGAAGGACGTGTTTCAGAATATCGCACTTCCGGTGGAAGCCCCGCAGATCGAGGCAGTTTTTTTAACTCATGCGCATATTGATCATTCCGGAATGCTTCCCAAACTGTATAAAGACGGTTTTCGGGGAAAGATCTACGCTACCGACGTTACTTGCGATCTTTGCAACATAATGCTCAGGGATTCTGCATATATTCAGGAATCTGAGGCACAATGGATTTCAAAGCGAGCGCTTCGTTCCGGCGCGAAATCTGTAGAGCCGGTGTATGACGTTCAGGATGCGGAAGGAGCGATCTCCCGTCTTTTCCCTTGCAGATACGGGGAACGAACGGTGTGCGGAGACGGTGTAGAGGCTCGGTTTACCGATATCGGTCATCTTTTAGGATCTGCTTGCATTGAATTGTGGCTCAATGAGGATGGAGTTCAAAAAAAAATCGTGTTCAGTGGGGACGTAGGAAATACCGATTAACGAATTATCCGTGACCCTCAAAAGGTGGAAGATGCGGATTATTTGGTCGTGGAATCCACATATGGCGACCGTCTTCACGAAAAGACGGGGAACGACGTAACCGAGCAACTTGTTTCCTATCTCCAATGGGCACTGGATCGAGGTGGAAACGTAATCATTCCGTCTTTTGCCGTGGGGCGTACGCAAGAGATTCTGTTTGCCCTTCGGGAAATTAAACAAAAAGGCTTGCTCCGGGGACACGAAGGATTTCCCGTGTACGTTGACAGCCCCTTGGCTGTGGAGGCAACGGCGATTTTTCTGCAATGTGATCCTGTTTGCTTTGATGAAGAAACGATGGCGCTAATCAAGCAGGGGATCAACCCTATTTGGTTTGACGATATCCGGATGACCGTGTCGGCAGATGAGTCCAAAAAAATAAATTTTGACCCTCATCCCAAGGTGATCATTTCCGCTAGCGGAATGTGTGAAGCAGGGAGAGTCCGGCATCATCTCAAGCATAATTTGTGGCAGGAAAAAAATTTGATCCTGTTCGTCGGATATCAGGCAGAGGGGTCTTTGGGACGAAAATTACTCCAAGGAGAGAAAAGTGTTACGCTGTTCGGGGAAGAAATATCCGTCAACGCTCGGATTGCGTCTCTTCAGGGAACCAGCGGTCATGCAGATCGGGACGGTTTGTTAAATTGGATTTCCGGGTTCAGAGAAAAGCCGCAAACGGTTTTTGTGAATCACGGAGAAGATGGCGTTTGTGAGCATTTTCGACTCCTTTTGTCGGAACTTGGATATCGAGCAGAGGCTCCCTACAGCGGAACGGAATACGATTTAAAAACCGGAAAAATGACGGTGTTTACCCAAGGAAAATCCATCGACAGGGTACGGTTGTATTATGGAAATTCCAGGGCGGAATTGATTTTTAACGAAATGGTTTCGGAAGGAGAAACTTTGTTGAGGCTAATTAAAACCCGGCGAGGGAGACCAAATAAAGAAAATGCACGGCTTACTTCTCAACTTCGAGAACTGATTGAAAAATGGAGCGATTGATTTTAGGAGGAATTTATGAGACTTTGTGTGTACGGCGCGGCTTCCACCGCTATTGACAAAAAATACATCACAGAAACTGAAACTTTGGGGCGTCAGATTGCCGACCGGGGACATTCTTTGGTCTTCGGAGGGGGCGGAAACGGATTAATGGGTGCCGCAGCAAGAGGTGTGCGGGACGGAGGCGGTTCCATTATCGGCGTCATTCCCGAATTTTTCCGGGAAGAAGGGATCGAGGCTCTTTGCGATTTTTGCGACGAACTGATCTTTACCGAAACCATGCGGGAACGGAAACAGATCATGGAGGATAACGCCGACGGCTTTATCGTGGTCCCCGGGGGGATCGGAACCTTTGAGGAGTTTTACGAAATTTTGACCCTCAAGCAGCTGTGCCGCCACCAAAAGCCCATCGCCATCTACAATATCAACGGATATTATAACGAAATGCTTCAATTTATGCGCAAATCCATTGAGGAAGGGTTCATCCGTGAAAACTGCATGGATCTGTTCTACGTCACCGACGATATGGACGATCTGTTCCGATATCTGGAAGCCCCCGCAGTACAACTCCATTCCGTAAAAGAATTAAAAGACGGCTAAAAAACAAGTCCGGGTGAGAAACTCTCGCCCGGACGATTTTTTTAGTTCCACGGAGTGATCCGAAGATATTCGGGGGTTAAATCCTTGGTTAACGCGTCCAGATCCAGCTTTGCCTCTTCCTCCAGCACCTCTTCCAAATAAGGATTGGTTTTCGGATGCTTGGGCGTAAAGACGGTGCAGCAGTCCTCGTAAGGAAGGATCGACGTTTCAAAGGTGTCAATGGCGCGGGCAATATCCACGATCTCCTGCTTATCCGAGCCGATAAAGGGTCGGAATACGGGCAGATCTGCGGCGTTGTCGGTGCATTGAATGGCACCCAAGGTTTGGGACGCCACCTGACCCAGGCTTTCCCCGGTGATGATGCATCGGGCGTTTTTCTCCCGGGCAAGGCGGCAGGTGATCTTCAGCATGACCCGGCGCATGATGATGGTAAACAGATCCTCTCTGCAGGTGTCCCGAATCGCCTCCTGGATTTCGGTAAAGGGAACGACCCAAAGATCCACAGGCCCGGTGTAAACGCTCATTTTTTTTGCAAGGGTCAGCACCTTTTCCTTTGCGCGGTCGCTGGTGTAGGGGGGAGATTCAAAGTGGACGGCGGAAATTTTCAATCCCCGCTTCGCCATCACGTACCCCGCCACGGGGCTGTCGATTCCCCCGGACAGCATCAGCATTCCGTGTCCGCCGGTGCCTGCCGGTAATCCGCCGGCGGCCTTTTCCGGATTGGTGTGGATATAGGCGTTTCCGTCCCGAATTTCAATGGAAACGATCACGTCCGGATGGTGGACGTCCACCGTCAGATGGGGGAATTGATTCAGCAGATATTCTCCCATAAGCATACAGATTTCCGGAGTTTTGAAGGGGTATTTTTTATCCGACCGCCGAGCATCTACTTTAAAGGTTTTTGCGCGCATCAGCGTCGGAGCAACGTAGTCGGCGGTCTGCTTTTTCAGCGTTTCCCAATCGTAGCTGCCCCGATACGCACGGGTCAGATTCATGATCCCGAACACCTTTTTCAGGGCGGCTTGCGCTTGATCCACGTCCGGATCGTCGTCGTCAAATTCTACGAAAATGGTGGATTGACTTTCCCATACGGCGGTTTTTCCGCACCCCCGCAGTGCGGCTTTGACGTTTTTGACCAACAGATCTTCCAGGCGGCGGCGGTTCAATCCCTTCAGAACCACCTCGCCCAATTTCAGCAAAATAACTTCTTCGTACATAATCGATCCTTTCAGCGGACGGTTGCAATTTCTCGCAAGGCGTCGGCAACGGCTTGTAATACGACGGGAACTTCTTCGATCCGATTCTCTCCGGAGAAGGAAAACCGCAGGGCAAATCGGCTCAAATCTTCCTTCCCGATGGCAGTCATGACCCGGGAGGGCTTTTTTGCCGAGCAGGCAGAGCCGGTGGAAATATAGATCTCTCGACCGGAAAGATAATTGAGGATATTTTCCCCCAAATATCCGGGAAACGCCGCGTTGAGAACGTATGCAGACGCGTCGTTGGGGGAGTTGATTACCGCCCCCAGCTCGGACAGCCCTTTTCTCATTTTTTCGTTGATTTGACGGACCTTTTGCAGGGTCTCTTCCTTCCGATCTATCATCATCCTGCAGGCAACGCCCCACCCCGCGACGGCAGGTACGTTATGGGTTCCCGAAAACAGATTTTTTTCCTGTCCGCCTCCCAAAAGCGTCGGCTTGATCCGCAATCCTTTCCGCAGATACAACGCGCCCACGCCCTTCGGTCCGTGAACCTTGTGCGCCGCAAAGGACGCCATATCAAGCATGGAATAGCGGAAATCTTCCTTCAAAAATCCCTGTACCGCGTCGGAATGAAAGGGCGCGTCAATCCCGCTTCGCTTCAGCAGGGTAGCCATTTCCTTCAGGGGCGTGATCGCCCCGGTTTCGTTGTTGACCTGCATACAGGTCACGAGAACGGTGTCGGGGGATAAGGCCTGGCGGAAGGAATCTACGGTGATTTTCCCTTCCACCGGCTTGAGACGAACCACTTCAAAGGTCTTTTCCAGATCTTTTAAGACCTCTTCCACCGCAGGATGCTCAAAGGCGGTGGAAATAATTCTTCCCCCCCGTTTGGAGGCAACTGCCCCCCGGATGGCGGTATTGATCGATGTGGTGGCAGATGGGGTAAAGTAAATTTCCTCGTCGGTGACGCCCATCGCCTGCGCCAAAATTTTCCGCGCTTCCGTAAGGTCTTTTTGCGCCTCGAATCCAAATCCGTGCCTGGATTCCGGATTTCCGTAACCGTCGGTCATGGCTTTGATCGCTCTTTGTGCCGCCTCGTCAAAGACCTTCGTGGTGGCGGCGTTATCCATGTAAATCAAGTAAATTCACCCTTATTCTTCCATGTCGTATCCGCCGTCGGACAGAAAATTCTGCGCGGCTTCGGTGGGTAAGGTTTCTACGTCGCGCAATTTGCGGCGAATGGCGCGGGTACGGGTTCCGACCAATTTTTCCAGATCGTTTCCGGCACCCTCCAGCCGTTTTTTCACGTTTTCCAATACCGATTCAAAGGTTCCGAATTCGGTCTTGACCGCCGCAAGGATGTTCCATACGTCGTTGGTTCTCTTTTCGATCGCAAGGGTACGGAATCCCATCTGCAAACTGTTGAGCAGCGCCGCCAAGGTGGACGGGCCCGCCACGTTGATGGAATAATCCCGCATCAGAGTCTCGGTCAGATCGGTCATGCGCACCACCTCGGCGTACAGCCCCTCCGTGGGCAGGAACAAAATCCCGAAATCGGTGGTGTAAGGGGGTTGAATGTATTTGTCGTGAATGTCCTTTGCGCTCATCTTCAAGAAGGCCGCCAAGGCTTTTCGGGCGGTTTCCAATAAGATCGGATCTCCGCTTTCTGCGGCGGCTTCCAGCTGTTCGTACCGATCCATGGGGAATTTGGAGTCGATGGGAAGATACACCACCGAGCCGTCCGCATCCTTCCCCGGCAGACGAACGGCAAATTCCACCCGTTCCGCAGAGCCGGGAATCGTTGCCACGTTTTCGTCGTACTGTTCGGGGGTCAGAATCTGCTCCAGAATTCGGGAAAGCTGGATTTCCCCGAAAATTCCGCGGGTTTTCACGTTGGTTAAAATCTTTTTCAGATCTCCCACTCCGTTTGCCAACCCCTGCATTTCGGTTAGGCCCTTGGAGACCAACTCCAACCGTTCGTTGACTAACTTGAAGGATTCGGTCACCTTCTTTTCCAAGGCGGTTTCCAATTTCTCGTTGACGACGCCCTGCATTTCGTCTAACTTTTTCCGATTTTCCTCCTGGATCGCCAGCAAGCGCTTTTCGGTGGTATCGTTCATTCGGTCGATCCGTGCGGAAAAGGTGTTCAGAGTTGCCTGGGTTTCCTGGGAAAATTTCGTAATGGCGTTCATTTGGGCGGTGTTTCCGGCGTTCAATCCGGCGGAAAGAGAGGCGGAAACCGTATTTTGCATGGAATCCATGCGGGCGTTCAGTTCGTTGCGTTGCCGTGCCAGATCATCGGAAATATCCTGCTTTTTCGTGCGGGAAAGCACCACCAAGGAAAGGATCAGCCCGATGACGGAGCAAAGGGCGGCGATGATACAAAGAACTGTGATCAGAATCGGTTGCATGGATCAAACACTCCTTACAATATTTCTAATTTTACGTAGTTGGTCATGAGCTTTTTCTCGCCGACGGTATCAAACGCCACGGTAAGCATACAGTCGGTCGCCATGGGGGTAACGGCGGTGACGGTGCCTTCCCCGAAGACCTTATGACGAATCCTCATTCCCACGGAATAAGACGCCCCTTGGGCAGAAGCCCTGAGCTGTGCGGGGATGCTGGTCACGGTGTTTCTGAAGATCGGTCGGTCTGTCAGGGGTCTTTTTTGCGGCTGGAAGGCTTCGCGGGGAGGAGCAACGCGGGTTTCAATGCAATCCTCCGGAATTTCCTTTAAAAATCGGGACGCGATGCAATCCTTGGGTCTGCCGAACATCAGCCGGTTTCGGGTGGAGATGATGTGCAATTCCTTCTTTGCCCGAGTGATTGCCACGTAGCAGAGTCTCCGTTCCTCTTCCACGCCTCCCGGCTCTTCTGCCGAACGGGCGGAAGGAAAGATCTCTTCCTCAAACCCCGTGATAAATACGGTATCAAATTCCAACCCCTTAGCGCAGTGCATGGTCATCAAAACCACCGTGTCGTCCTCCGGGTTGAGGGCGTCCACGGCGCTGACCAAAGCGGTCTGCTCCAGGTAATCGCCCAAAGTGTTGCGTCCTTCCTCTGCCGTTGCGGCAAATTCGGTGATGGCGTTGAGCAATTCCGCCACGTTGTCAAACCGCGCCTGGGCTTCCATTTGGTCAAAGGAATCGTGAAGCCATTGTTTGTATTGAATACTCGCCACCAAATACTTGAAAAATTCCGGCAACGGCATAACTTGTGCCGCTTCCCGAAGATCTTCGATCAGTTGGGCAAAGGCTTTCATTTTGCCCGCCGCCCGTTGCAATTCGGGATATTGATCGGCGTTTTTCAGCACCTCAAAGGGGGAGACCCCGTCCCGGTTGCAAAGGGCAATCAGCCGATCGACGGAGGTATCTCCGATGCCCCGCTTCGGCTCGTTGATGATTCGGGCAAGGCGGATGCGATCCTTGGGATTGTGAATGAAATTCAGATACGCCAAAAGATCCTGCACTTCCTTCCGCTTGTAGAAGGCAAGTCCTCCGTACACCCGATAGGGGATTCCGTTCCCCCGAAGGGCAGATTCGATGGCGTTACTTTGGGCGTGGGTGCGGTACAATACGCAAAAATCACGGTAATTCAGCGACTTGTCCGTGCTTTTCCCCGAAAGAATGGATCGGGCGACGTAGGCGCCTTCCTCGTGTTGGTTGTTCAACTCCCGATAATGGATTTTCGTTCCCTCACCCTTGTCCGACCACAGGTTTTTCCCTTTTCTCCGTTTGTTGTGGGCGATTACCTCGTTTGCGGCGGTAAGGATGGTATTCGTGGAACGGTAATTCTGCTCCAGGCGGATAACTCTTGCGTCTTGAAATTGATGCTCAAAGGCAAGAATGTTTTCAATATCCGCCCCGGCAAATTTGTAAATACTCTGGTCGTCATCCCCCACCACGCAGATCTCTCCGCCCTTCGCCAAAAGGGTTACGAGGCGGTACTGCAGCGGGTTGGTGTCCTGATATTCGTCCACCAATACGTATTTGAACCGACGGTTGACCGCCCGTGCGGCGTCCTCGTCCTGTTCCAGCAGTTTTACGGTATTGAAGATCAGATCGTCAAAATCCATGGCGTTGCTTTCGACCAGGGACGCCTGATACGCTTCGTAAATATCGGGAAGCTTCGGAAATTCCGTATCCTTGAATCCGTCGCGGAATTCCTTCGGCGTTTGATATTTTCCCTTTGCCTTGTTGATGACCGCGCGGACGAATTTCGTATGATACCGTTCCGCAAGATCCCGTTCCTTCAGAATTCGCTCCACAAGATTGTTGGAATCCCCGTCGTCGTAGATGGTAAAATCCTTTCCGTACCCCAGCCGATCTGCAAAGCGGCGCAAAATCCGCACGCAGGTGGCGTGGAAGGTCAACGCCCAAAGATCACGGGCATCTACGTTGAATTTTTTCTCCATCCGTTCCCGCATCTCGCCGGCGGCCCTGTTGGTAAAGGTAATGGCAAGGAGATTGTAAGGATCAATGGGATCTACCGCCAACAACCGACGGTAGCGTTCTTCTCCCCGACGGGCGGGGTTCTGAAGCGCTTCCTTCAGATATTCCATATCGTCCCCGGTTAAGGAATCGGGAACGGTTTGGGAATCGTAAGCGCTTCCGTATTTAATCAAATATCCCAGCTTGTTGACCAGAACGGTGGTCTTTCCGCTGCCTGCACCTGCCAAAATCAGCAAGGGGCAGTCGCAGGTATATACCGCCTCCCGTTGGGGCGGATTTAAGGCTTCGTATTCTTTGTCAAGCAGGGCTTTGCGTAACGCGAGGAATTCTTGTTTCATGTCGTCTCCTTTGGACGGTTCTCCAAAATATACACTTTTATTATAATATAACACACGCACAAAAAAATTGCGGAATTGAAACATTACTTTGAAACTTTTCTATTCCGTCCGAAAATCCCCGGGGATAATTGTGTCATTTATGGGAAATACTGAAAACAAAAACCATCGAAAGGATGTTTCTTTCCCATGAAACGGTATAAAAAATTTTGGATTGTTCTCTCCGCTTCTTTGTTGGCGGCGGTTCTTCTTGCGGGGGTCGGACTATGGCTCATGCCCCCTGCGGCGCAGGAGACGCTGTCCCAATTCGGCTCGACCGGGACGGAGGTTCGGCAGATTCAGACGGCGTTGAAGCGGCAGGGATATTACAACGGCTCTATCGATGGAATCTACGGTTCCGCCACCCAATCGGCGGTGCGTAAATTCCAGGCGGCAAAGGGGTTGACCGTGGACGGAATTTGCGGAAGCGCAACCTTGAGCGCTTTGGGAATCGGAGGATCTTCGACTACCCTCCGCCGAGGCTCTACCGGAAGTTCGGTGCGGAAGGTTCAGCAGAAGTTACTGAATTGGGGGTATTATTCCGGCTCGGTGGACGGAATCTACGGTTCGGCTACCGAATCTGCCGTTCGGAAATTCCAGCGAAATAACGGACTTACCGCCGACGGGATCTGCGGCGTCAAAACCCTTTCCGCTATGGGACTTTCGTCTCTTGCAAGCGCTTCCCACACTACGTCGGCAAACAACGGAGACGTATATCTTTTGGCACGCATTATTTCCGCCGAGGCGCGGGGCGAATCCTATCGGGGACAGGTCGCCGTGGGTGCGGTGGTCATGAATCGGGTGCGCTCCTCCAAATTCCCCAATACGCTGGCAGGAGTCATTTATCAAAAGGGCGCCTTTACCGCCGTTGACGACGGTCAATTCGATCAACCCATCGCCGATTCCGCTTACCGTGCCGCACGGGAGGTGCTGGCAGGGGCAGACCCCACCGGCGGATGCCTGTATTATTACAACCCCGCGACCGCAACCTCCTCCTGGATTTACACGCTCCCGGTCAAGATGACCATCGGAAAACATCGGTTTTCTATGGGAAAGTAAGATAAAATGCAAAATGCAGCCCCTTCCACCGCCAAAGGCGGTCCCCCTTCCCCTCGCCCCTGAGGCGGGGGACGGCAAGGGAGAATGCAAAATGCAAAATAATCTCCACTCTTCACTCTTCACTCTCCATTCTCGAATATCTTTTCCTTTCGCCGCATAAAGTGAAACAGAAAACGACGGAAAGGAAAGTGTTCGGAATGGACAAAGAACAATTTTTACCGGAAGGAACCTTCGGGAAAACGGAGCATTCCCTGGCGACGCTGGAAAAGGCGCGGGCGTCGGGACAGATTTTGGAGGCAAAGGCGATTCTTTGCGACAGCAGTCATAATCTGGTGGTCGATCTGGGGGATCTGCGCGGAGTGATCCCCAGGGGAGAAGCCGCCTTGGGAATCCGGGAAGGAACGGTCAAGGATATTGCCATTCTTTCCCGAGTGAATAAGCCGGTGTGCTTTAAGGTCACTGATCTTTTGCGTCGGGATCAGGTTTCCCGATGCTGCGACGCTCCGGAAGCCTTCCGTCCGGGAACCCTTTCCGATCCGGTGGCGCTGTTGTCCCGCAGGGCGGCACAGCAGCAGGTGCAGGAGGAATTGCTCTCACGGGTTCGCCCCGGAGATATTCTGGACGCCCGCATTACTCACATGGAATCCTTTGGTGCTTTTGCGGATATCGGTTGCGGAATCGTGGGCTTGATCTCCATCGAAAACATTTCGGTCTCCCGCATTTCCCATCCAAGGGATCGCTTTACCAGGGATCAACCGATCAAGGTGGTCGTCAAGGAGATCGATCGGGAGAAAAAGCGGTTCGTGCTATCCCATAAGGAATTGTTGGGAACCTGGGAGGAAAACGCCGCCCAATTCGACGTGGGGCAGACGGTCTGCGGAATCGTCCGTTCGGTGGAGGAATACGGCATTTTCGTGGAATTAGCGCCGAACCTCGCGGGGCTTGCGGAATGTCGGGAGGGGGTGCGCCCCGGTCAGCAGGCGACGGTTTATATCAAAAACATCATTCCCGAAAAAATGAAGGTAAAATTGAGCCTCATCGACGCATTTGACGGAGAAGCGGAAACGGCGTTGCGGTACTATCTCCCGGGGGCTCACATGGATCGGTTTGTCTATTCCCCGGAGGGCGCCTTGCGGCGGGTTGAGACAATCTTTACATAAATGTTGCAGATTTTTTCTTGACATTCCGCATTTCTTATAGTATTATAAATATAGTATGACCTTGTTGCCCGTCTCCGGATTTCGGGGACGGGTCGGGTCGTTTGGAACGGGGAGGGATCGCTCTGGATCGTTTATTAAAGCGTTATATTTTCGTCGAAGGTCTTCTCGGAATCGCCGTTATGATTTTGGGATCGGTGCTCGGCGGCGTGGTGTTGCCGGCGTTGGGGGCTTGCATGATCGGGTTTGCGGCCCAATGCTACGCCCGTTCGGACAAGCATCCGTGGGCGGTCATCGGACTTGCCCTGTTCTCCCTTCTTGCCCTGACCGGAAGCGGAATTTCGGCGTTTACGTTGCTGACGAGCCTTTCCCGATATGCGGATTCCACCTCGCCGTTGACGGTGCTTTTAGTTCTTTCGGTGATGACTCTCGTTCAGAGCTTTTTGGCGCTTCCCTTGGAGGATCGCACGGATCTGTCCTTTTTGCGTCGGGGCATTTCCCAAACGACTGCCTTTTCCGCCATTGGCTTCGGGGGGATCGTTTTAACCTATCTGTTATCCTTCGTGCTTTACAATTCTGTGACGGAAGGGGAGACGGTTCCGGATTTCCACTATCTGGAGGGCGTCCTTGCCCTTGCCATGGTGCTGACTGCCGTCCGCGGCGTGCTTTTGAGTTTTTTGAAGAAAAAGGAGAAAATCCAGGATGAAACAGCTTAACCTCTGGAGAAACGTGCTGAACCTGTTTCTGCGCTACGCCATGATCTGCGTGTTCATGTTTATGTGCGTCGTTGTCATTTCAAGCAACGCCGCCCTGTTGGGGCCCCTGTTCGGCGTGTTCTATTTCGTTGCGCTGATCTATTACTTTTGGTTTACTATGCGCACCGAGGGGGAATTGGACGTCAATCGGGTCAAAATCGGGCAAATGCCCCGCTTCCGCTTTAAGGGGGCGGTCTGCGCGTTGATTTTGGCAGTTCCTCTGATGATTATCAACGTAGTTCCCAATTTCTTCCCCAATCCGGTTCCGGAGGAATATCAAGCCTATTTTACCGGAGAAGCCACCTATCTTTCCGAAACCGATTCCTTTAATCAATCCCTGCGTGAGGTTTCCGGAAAGGACGGTTATATTTCGGAAATCACCTTTGATAAAAACCAGCAGATCCTTCACATTACTTACGAAACGTCGGACGGCAATCGGGTTCTTTGCGACGGAACGACCCAAGATCAGAATAAAATCTACGCCTTTACCTCGGACGATCTGAAAAACGAAGCGGGGGAGCCGATCAAGGTCTATTATACGGCAGACGCAGAGCTGACCGACGAGCAGAAAAACGCCTTTGAAGAGTGCAAAAACGCCGTGGACGATATTGCCGCCGTCATGGGAAGCTATCCCCATTGGCAGCAGATCTGGTCGGTGGTCAAGGCGGCTTTGGTGGTGGCGTTGCAGTATTTCTGCTCCATCTTTGCCGGAAACAGCGCTTTGTGGAGCTCCGTGGTCTATTGCCTCTGTATGTTGGTTTTGTGTGTCGCCGCCCAGGTGGGCTACGAGATGGGCTACCGCAACATCGTATTGCTTCGCAAAAACAAAAAGCAGCCCGATCCCAAGGCAGGGGATTCCATCGTGATTCAGCGGGGAAGACGGTCTTCCGAGGACGGGGAATAACTACGCAAACCAATTCGGTTTAAAAACAATATATTTTCAAACGCACCGATGGGAACTTTTTCCTGTCGGTGCAATATTTTTTTTTATTTTAAAGATCTAAAAAACAGAAATGCAAAAAATGGAAGGGACAAAATCTTTCCACGTGGGTATAATAGTTTCTGAAAGGAGGCTGATATGCCTTGAAAAAAACGATTCAGATCCTTGTTTCGGCTCTTTTGATTTCAATCTTTGCCGTTCTTCCTCTTTCTGCCCAGAAAACCGATTATCAGATCGGCGAGGCGGAGGGCGGACTTTTGAACGACGGAAAAATAAAAGACGCATTTCAGAAGGCCGTGGACAAATTTGAAGAATGGATGTATGAAGGAGTTCCTTCCGGCTACGTGACCATGGAAGAGGATTATTATCTCCAGAAATATTCCGACAAAAACAATCAGAACGCCGCCATTTACGTAGGTCCGGACTACGGCTCCTACGTCCTTCGCGGACCGATCTACGACCAGCTGGAGTCTATCGGCGGACTGAAAACCGTCGGACGTCCCGTGTCCGACGCCTACGAGGTCAACGGTACCTGGTATCAGAATTTTGAAAAGGGCTACGCTTCGGCTGCCAAGGATTCCGGCAAAGCGGTCTTCACCCAAGGGGTTCATGTGGATTCCAAGGGCGGAACGATCCCCCTGAACGTGACCGATAACGCCACGGGAACCGGGTCCGGAAGCGGAACCTCCGGAAGCGACGGAAGTACGATGACCACCGACACCACCGACGGAAGCAACACCCTGTCTTCTCCCTCCGAGATGATCAGCGACGTTGTCAGCGACGTGGAAGAGGCGGCGCCCCGGTGGGGAATGTGGGTTTTCATTATTCTCCTGCTTTCGGCGGTTGGGATTTTGGTAATCTATTGGTTCCTCAAGAAGAAATAACACCGTTTCCCTGTTTCCGTTTTCACTGCCGGAGACAGGGAATTTTTTTTACTCTTCCGCGTTAAAATACATGAGCAGGAGTCTGTCTCTCGGATTCCCTTTAATGTTCAAAAAAATGTAAAGTTTTTCCTTTCGTTTGCTCTTGCAAAATTCGATGGATTGTAGTATAATGTAAAATGGAGTAGATTGGAGAATCTTTCTCCCGTCTCCCTTTCAGTAACGACGCAATTTAAATCTTTCAGGAGGATATAAGTAATGAAAGCACAGGAAAAATTCGCTCGTTTCCAAGCCCTTCGCGCCGAGATTGAGCGTAAACCCTCGTCTTTCTCCGGGAATACTGCCCGGGAACGGTTGGCGATGCTTTTTGACGAAGGAACCTTCGTTGAAGTGGGCGCCTTCGTCCGTCAGCGTCCCACCGAGTACGGCTGTGCCGAATCGCCCGAAGGGGTGGTTACCGGTTACGGTGCCGTGGACGGCGTTTTGGTCTTTGCCTTTGCCCAGGATCCTGCCGTCAGCAAGGGTGCAATCAGCGAAATGCACGCCCAAAAAATCAAAAATATTATCTCTATGGCGATGAAGGCAGACGCCCCCGTCGTTTCCTTTTTGGATTCCTGCGGAATGCGGATCGGAGAAGGGATCGACGCCCTTGCAGGCTACGGAGAAATTTTAAGTCTTTGCAGTGAAATGCAGGGGATCGTTCCTCACGTATGCGTGGTCAGCGGCGTTTGCGCCGGCGCGATGTCGTTCCTGCCCGCCTTTGCCGATTATACCATCATGCTGAAAAACGCCGAATTATTCCTCTCCGCACCGTCGGTGGTTCAAGCCCGCTTCGGTCAGAAGACCGGGGATGCAACGTCCGCCTACGAGACGGGGCTGGCTTCGGTGATCTGCGATACGGACGCGGATGCCGCCGACGCGGTCAGAGCCTTCTTTAACGCCTTCGGCGCGGTGGAAACCGACGACGACGTAAACCGCCTGACCCCCGAAATCGCCGATATTCTTTCTTCCGAGGGATACGACGTTTCTGCGGTGATTTCTCAAATTTCCGACGGCGGTGAAATGGTGGAATTTTCCGGCGGATATGCCAAAAATATCGTCACCGGGCTGATTCATCTGGACGGAACCCCCTGTGGGGTTATCGCCAACAATCCTGCCGTGGAAAAGGGCGATCTGAACGCCGCCGCCTGTGACAAGGCCTCGAAGTTTATTGAATTTTGCGATAACTACGATATTCCGGTCATCACCCTGGTCGATACCGACGGCTTTGCGGTGGAGGTCGGCGCGAATCTTTCCGAATCTGCCCGCCTCGTCGCCGCCTACGCCGATTCCGACGCGGTAAAAATTACCCTCATCACCGGCAGAGCCTACGGTGCGGGGTATCTTTCGATGGGTGCCAAGCATACGGGAGCCGACGTGGTTTTAGCCTATCCTACGGCGCAGATTGCCCCCCTTCCCGCCGATACCGGCGCCGTCTTTTTGGGGGATAAGACCATCTCCGAATCGGACGATCCCGTACAAACCCGTAACCAGCTGATCGCCGCCTACGGCGAGACTTTGGCTTCTCCCTTGCAAGCGGCACAGCGGGGGTACGTGGACGATATTATTGAGATCGCCACCACCCGCCAGCTGTTGGTCAGCTCGTTGAATCTCTTCTTGCAGGAGGGGGATCAGTAACATGAATTTCCTTGCTTACTCCACCAACGTTCCGGCGGATCTGGCGGGGAAGATCGGGTACGGACTCGGCGTTACCGCCATCGGCGTCATCATCGTCTTTGCCGTTTTGATCTTAATCATGCTGGTTATCTACCTGTTTCAAGGCGTTTTTGGACAGAAATCCCATTCCCCCAAAAAACCCAATCCTCCTAAAGTGAAGGAATCTCCGTCGCCCGCTTCCTCGGACGTAAATCAGGAAGAGCTGGTTGCCGCCATCGCCGCCGCAACCGCCATGGCGCAGGAGGAACTGATCGTGGTTCTTGCCGCCGCCGTCGCCGCCCATGAGGGCTGTGATCCCGCATCCTCCCGATATCGGATCCGATCCTTCCGCCGTATTCTGTAATTGACAACCTGAAATAAAACGAATGTTGAAAGGAATCAATATTATGAAAAAGTATAACATTACCGTAAACGGAACCACCTACGAGGTCCTCGTGGAAGAAGCCGGCGTCGTTTCCGCCGCCCCCGTTGCCGCCCCGGTCGTTGCTGCTCCTGCCGCGGCTCCTGCTCCCGCCCCCGCCGCAGCTCCTGCCCCTGCTACCGTTGCGGCTCCCGCTGACGCAGAGCCCGTGAAGGCTCCCATGCCCGGCAACATCGTAAAGGTAAACGTGAAGGTCGGCGATGTGGTCAAGAAGGGGGACACTTTGTGCGTCCTCGAAGCCATGAAGATGGAAAACGACATCAAAGCAGGCAAGGACGGTACGATCACCGCGGTTCACGTAAATCAGGGTGCAACCGTCAATACCGGAGATCTGCTGGTTTCTCTTTCCTAAAAACAATAGGAAAGGATATATCCCATGAGTGAAATTCTTGAAGTCCTGAAGGGCTTTGCGATGGAGTCCGGAGTTGCTCAATTCTTTGCGGACGGCGGCTGGAAAAACCTGATTATGATCGGGATTTCCTGCCTTTTGATCTATCTTGCCATCAAGCACAAGTTTGAGCCCCTTCTCCTGTTGCCCATCGCCTTCGGGATGCTTTTGACCAATCTGCCCATTTCCGGGCTGATGCACATGGAATTTTTTGAAGGCGGTTCCGTCAATATGGGGGAGATTATCGCCCACGGCGGTCTGTTCGATTGGCTCTATTTAGGGGTTAAATTCGGCATTTATCCGCCCTTGATCTTCCTGGGCGTCGGCGCGATGACCGATTTTACCCCCCTGATCGCCAACCCCAAAAGTATTCTTTTGGGTGCGGCCGCCCAGATCGGTATTTTTGCTACCTTCATTATTGCAATCTGCCTCGGCTTTACCCCGGCAGAGGCGGCGTCCATCGGAATTATCGGCGGCGCCGACGGTCCGACGGCAATTTTGGTTACCAAAACCTTAGCACCCCACCTTTTGGGTGCGATCGCCGTTGCCGCATATTCTTACATGGCGCTGGTTCCGATCATTCAACCCCCCATCATGAAGGCGTTGACCACCAAAAAGGAACGGATGATACGGATGGATCACCTTCGTCCCGTCTCCAAATTGGAAAAAATTCTGTTCCCCATCGTGGTTACCGTCGTCGTCATTCTGATTATCCCCGATTCCGCACCGTTGATCGGGATGCTGATGCTCGGCAACCTTGCCAAGGAATGCGGCGTCGTGGATCGGATCAGCAAAACCGCCCAAAACGAGCTGATGAACATTATCACCATTTTCCTGGGCTTGACGGTCGGTGCCACTGCCAAGGCGGATAACTTCCTCAGCGGAAAGACTCTGCTGATCATCATCATGGGCTTGTTCGCCTTCTGCCTTGCCACCGCCGCCGGCGTTCTGTTCGGAAAATTGATGTGCTGGGCAACCAAAGGGAAGGTCAACCCCCTCATCGGTGCCGCCGGTGTTTCCGCCGTTCCTATGGCGGCGCGGGTGGTCAATACCGTCGGTCAGCAGGAGGATCCCTCCAACTTCCTTTTGATGCACGCTATGGGTCCCAACGTCGCAGGGGTAATCGGCTCTGCCGTTGCCGCCGGCGTATTCCTCAATATGTTCGGCATTTAATTAGTGAAAGGGAATTTAACTATGAGTCAAGTGAAAGTTACCGAAACCATCCTGCGGGACGCCCACCAATCGCTGGTCGCCACCCGTATGACGATGGACGAAATGCTTCCCGCCCTCGACCTTTTGGATAAGGTCGGTTTTAACGCGCTGGAGGCTTGGGGCGGTGCCACCTTCGATTCCTGCCTGCGCTTTTTGGATGAAGATCCCTGGCAGAGATTGCGCACCATCCGCGACCACGTAAAAAACACGAAACTGCAAATGCTTCTGCGCGGACAGAACCTTTTGGGCTACCGTAATTATTCCGACGACGTCGTGGAATATTTCGTTCAGAAATCCCTCGCCAACGGCATCGACGTGATCCGTATTTTCGACGCCCTCAACGATCCCCGGAATCTGAATACTGCCGTCAAGGCGGCGGTAAAAGAGGGGGGACACGTCCAGGCGGCGTTCAGTTACACCCTGTCTCCGGTGCATAACACCGAATCCTTCGTGAAATTCGCCAAACAGCTGGAGGAAATGGGAGCCTCGTCCATTTGCGTTAAGGATATGGCAGGGCTTTTGGTGCCTTACACCACCTACGAGCTGATCAAGGCGCTGAAGGAAAATGTGAAGATCCCCATCGAGCTTCATACCCACTATACCACCGGTATGGCGTCGATGGTTCTAATGAAGGCGGTTGAAGCCGGTGTTGACATTATCGACACCGCATTGTCTCCCTTGTCTATGGGTACTTCCCAGCCTTCCACCGAAGTTATGGTTGCCGCACTGCAGGGCACGGAATACGATACCGGGCTGGATCTGAATACCTTGAACGAGGCTGCAAAGATCTTCGCGCCTCTTCGGGAAAAATACCTCAAAAGCGGACTTCTCAATCCCAAGGTCATGGGGGTTGACGTCAACGGTCTTTTGTATCAAGTTCCCGGCGGAATGTTGTCGAACCTGGTCTCCCAGCTGAAGCAGATGGGACAGGAGGACAAATACCAAGCCGTTCTCGAGGAAGTTCCCCGGGTGCGTGCCGACGCAGGTTATCCTCCCCTCGTAACGCCCACGTCCCAAATCGTCGGAACCCAGGCGGTCTTTAACGTGATCTTCGGTCGTTACCAGAACGTATCCAAGGAATTCCGCGGATTGGTCAAGGGAGAATACGGAAAAACCCCCGTGGAGATCGATCCCGAATTCCGCAAGCAGATTTTGGGCGACGATCAACCCATTACCTGCCGTCCCGCCGATCTGATCGAGCCGGAATTGGAAACCCTGCGGGAAAAGGTCAAGCAGTACGAGGAACAGCCGGAAGACGTTCTTTCTTACGCTCTGTTTGAACAGGTTGCCACCAAATTCTTCCAAAGCCGCCAGGCGAAAAAATACGGCGTTGATTCCGTCCACGGAGCCGACGGCGTCCATCCCGTCTGATTGAATTGAGAATACTCTCCCGAATTTCGGTTCGGGAGAGTTTTTATATTGACATTTTGCGGCAGGCGTGTTATAATAAAGAAGAGTAAAAATAAGGAAGAAAATATTGAGAGGAGAATGAATATGCCCCCGGGAGGAAGAATGCCCTACGAGCATAAAAAGGTTGCTCCGCCGAAGGATTTTTTGGATTTCTTTCGGTATTTGAAAGAGGTTTTCGGTGGATTTTTCACCCGATTTTTCTACGTCGTCACCTTGGTTTGGGCGTCGGGAAGGTGGATCATGTTCCTCCTTTCCTTTATCGCGTTGTTCCAAGGGGTTACCCCCATCCTCGGTTCTTTGATTTCCAAAAACATCTTAAACGAGCTGCAAAACGTCATCCGTCTCGGCGGACTTCCCGCATCGGATTTCTGGACGTCGCCGGTTCTTTATTTCTTGATCTTTTTCTTTTCCTATCAGCTGCTTCTTCGGATCGTAAACAACGTCAGCAGTGCCCTGAATCAGATCGCCGGGGAAAAGGTGGTTCAGCAGGTCAAGGTTCGGATCATGGAAAAATCCAAAAATCTCGACCTTGCCTCCTTTGACGATTCCTCCTTCTACGAACGGATGGAAAACGCCAATCGGGAAGCGGGACACCGCCCTCTGCAGATCTTGTCCGAAACCTTCGGGATCGTCAGCACCGTCATCGAATTTATCAGTTACTTATTGGTGCTTCTCTCCGTCCCCGGTCTTTGGTGGTCTGCGCCCGTCGTGGTCGCCATTTCCATTCCCTCTGCGGTCATCAATTATATCTACCGCAACAAGCATTTTCGCTATCTCCGCTGGCGCTCCAAGGAACGCCGTCAGATGCACTATTATTCCGAATTGCTCGTGGATAAAGACAAGGTCAAGGAGGTGCGCCTCTTTGATTTGGCAGACACCTTCATCGGACGCTATCTTTCGGTGTTTCGTACCTATTACGTGGGGCTTCGCCGTCTGATCGTGCAGGAAAGCGCCCTTCATATCGCCATCGCCCTGCTCTCTTGTCTGACGAACTTTACCTTTTACGCTCTGATCGCCCTCAAGGTCTTTACCGGGGATATCATGATCGGGGATTACACCCTATATACCGGCGCGATCCTGTCCGTGGCAAACTGCGTTTCCACCCTGATTAACCGTTCCGGCTCGATCTACGAGGGAACCCTGTTCATTGATAATCTGATCTCCTTCCTGAAAGAGCCCTGCACCGTCCGTTCCCCCAAAAAACCCGCCGCCCTTGTTCGGGGCATCGGACATCGGGTGGAGTTCAAAAACGTCTCCTTCCGCTATCCGGGGACCGAAAAGGACGTTCTCAAAGGCTTGAATTTCGTCCTGGAACCGGGGCAGACGATGGTATTGGTCGGCTTGAACGGCGCGGGAAAAACCACGTTGATCAAGCTCCTTACCCGACTGTACGATCCCACGGAAGGACAAATTCTTTTGGACGGCGTGGATCTGCGGGAATACGATCTGAAGGATCTTTATCAGATGTTCGGAATCATCTTTCAGGATTTCGGCAAATACGCCGAAACGGTGGAGGAAAACGTCCGTTTCGGGGATATTCACCGAAACGCGGATCCCGACCAGATGCAAAGCGCCATCGAGCAAGCCTCTGCCAAAGAGTTCGTGGAAGCCCTGCCCGAAGGCATGAACACTCCCCTCATGCGGATTTTTGAACGCAACGGCATCGAGCTTTCCATCGGTCAATGGCAAAAATTAGCCATCGCGCGGGCGTTTTATTCCGAATCCGACGTCTTGATTCTGGACGAACCCACCCCCTCCCTCGATCCCATCGCGGAGCAGGAAATTTTCCACCAATTCGACCAGCTTCGGGAAGGGAAGACCACCATTTTCGTCTCCCACCGTCTTTCCAGCGCCACCGTGGCGGACACGGTTTTGGTGTTGGAAAACGGCAAGGTGGAGGAGATGGGGCACCACGATCAACTCATGGCGCAAAAGGGAAAATATTATCAACTCTTTACCACCCAGGCAGAGCGCTACCGTTCCGCCCCCGACGATAAAATTTAAAAATAATCTTCCGAAAAAGAACGCCTGTGCAAACGCAGGCGTTCTTTTTGATCTGCAAAATCCCGTTGCGCGACGGAACAAAAAGTAATCAAATTTTTATGACGGTTTTGTACGAGTTTTTCGTTTTCGTCTTGACTTGAAGAAAAAAGACGGTTAAAATAATAATTGGAAGAACGATGAGAAACAAGATCAATCGCAAGGAAAGGAGAGGGTTCGTATTCGCTGGAATTTCGTTTTGGATCTACGGTCGGTTTTAAATTACGTAGAAGAAAATTTCCGCAGAGATATCGGGGTAAAAGACGTCGCTTCGGTGGTCGGATACTCTCCCCGCCATTGTAATCATTTATTTAAAAAATATTTTGGGGAAACCATCGGGGAATATCTCCGCTACCTGCGGATGAACGTCGCGCGGGAGGAGTTCGACCGGGGCGAGTTGGTCAAAACGGTTATGCGGAATCTTTCCTATAAATCGGAAAGCGCCTTTACCTCTGCCTTCCGCAGTCAGTTCGGCGTTACCCCCTCCGAATATATTAAAACCCGCAACGCCGCAACCCGATACGTCAAGTGCTACGAATGGCGGGATCGCCCGGAGAATTGGGGATCGGGCGCGAACCCCACCTCCGACGGATTGTGGGAGTTTGCCTATTTTGTTCCGGCGGAAGGAAAATACGACTTGATGCTTTGGCGGAGCGAGAATTTTATCGCCCCCTTTACCGATCCGATCCCGGAAGATCCCAGATGGTACTGTCTTCACCGCTATTACGGATACGGATTCCATTCCGCGGCAACCCAGCACGCCGTAAAAAGCTTTATTTGTCCTCATTCCGGCACGGTAGAGCTGTTTTTCTCCGTGGGACGGCAGATTAAGGTCATGCGGAAATCCAGCCCCTGTAAGGTAACGCTGCTTCACAACGGCGCGCCGTTGGACGATCTGAAAAGCGCGGCGCTCCTCGATACGGTCGAGCCGGTCTATCTGACCGCAACCTTAAACGTAAGGGCGGGAGATCGGATCAGCATTTTGCAGGATTCCTTGGGCAACAACTATTGGGACGGCGTAATGCTTTACCGCCAGAGAATCGGCTATCTGACCGTAGAACCCGGCAAGGAGAACTGATATGTATTTAAAGCCGAAAAAAATACACCTGCATTTGGGATTGGAAAAACCCCTTCGCATTTTACATCTTACCGACCTGCACCTTTCCCTGTCCGACGACCGGGACAGTGACGAGCAACGGGAATGGGCGGCAAAGCGCCGCGAGATCTTCTTTCGGGAGGCAGAATCCCCCTCCCGGGATCCCGTAGGCTTCTTCGAGGAGGCGATGGAATACGCCAAGCAGTTCGATTATACCGTAATCACCGGCGATATTTTAGACGGCTTGGGACACGCCAACATCGAAACGGCGCGGCGCATCCTTTCGGGGAAAGAGTACTTATACTGTTTGGGAAATCACGAGTTCTGCACCATGAAATTGGATGCAAAGCCCGAGGAACGGGAATCCATCCGATCGTTGCTGAAAACCGTCTTCCGGGGCAATCTTACCCTGGACAGTCACCTGGTGGGTGGCGTCAACCTAATTGCCGCGGACAATTCCGGCTACCGCTGGACGGAAGAGCAGTACGAGCTTTTGCAGCAAGAGGTCGCCAAGGGCTATCCGATTTTACTCTTCACCCACAGCCCTCTGGAAAACGGAATCCGCACCCTGGATCCCGCCTTTGACCGACGGACGGGCGTGATTTATAACCACATTGTAAAAAACTACGGGGAAGAGGCAATCCCCACCACCCGTAAGGTAACAGACTATATCGCCAATGAGCCTTTGATCAAAGCCACCTTCGGCGGTCATTTCCACGCGGACTTCGTCAACGAGTTCGGAAATAAAACCACCTATATCTTGGGCGGCTTGTTCAAGGGAATCGTCGGTGAAATCCATATTGATTAGGAGATATGCGTATGAAACGCTTTTTATCCTTCCTTTTTATCCTTGTTTTGGCTCTTTCTTTTGCGGCCTGCGGAACCACGGAGCAAACCCCCTCCGATTCGGTTTCCTCGACGGAAAGCACCTCGTCGGACACCCAATCCTCCGATACGGATAAAGAGCCCGAAGCCGTGGTTTATGATCCCGACCTGGAGCATAAATTCATCGTTACCGATCAGGAAACGAAGAGCATCGTGGTTTACGATCTGAACAAGTGTAACGGAGATTTTACACAGCTCACCGACGATTCTCTCTGCATCGTGTGGGAATGGAAATGGGCGGAGGATCCCAATTCGAAATTTGTCTCACACACGGGCTTGGATTCCGCAAAATACCGCTATTCTCCGGTGTATGAAAAGGACGTCGTCGTTGCCTGCTCCTCCTCCGGCTGGGTCGGTATAATCGATTATGAAGCCCGCGCCCTTCTGTGGGAGGACGATCTGGGCGGAAGCCCCCATTCCGTGGAAATGCTGCCCAACGGTGACGTCGTCGTTGCCGACGCCTTCGCCGACCTTTCCGGAAAGAACGGACGCTTCGTATATTACGCCCTTTCCGCAGGGGTTTTCGACGCCCCCGTCCATCAGATTTCCGGAACCTCGCCCCACGGCGTTTCCTGGGATCCGGAAGAAAACTGCGTTTGGGGCTTGGACGTGCTGGGTGTAATTTGCATCAATGTCAGCGGTATGGGGACGGAAACTGCAAAGCTGGTTCAGATCTCCGGAATGGACGTAACCTTTAAAGACGGAAAAATCGGCGGTCACGCCCTTGCGCCCATCGGCGGAGAGCCGGGGAAATATTGGGTTTCCAACAATTCGGATCTTCAGGTCTTCGATTCCGAAACGGGAACGATTACAAACTCCTACGCAAGCAAAAAGATCCTTACCATGGCGGAAATCAAGGGGATCTGCTCCTTTGCCGACGGCACCGTGATTCAGGCGGTCGTCCATATCGGCGGCGAGTGTGATAAGTATTACAGCAACGGACTGCGCCTCATCGTCAAGGAGTTGTCCTCGGGCAAGGTGACCAAGGCGGTCGATAAGGAAATCATCGTCCCCTTCCAGCACCGCGGCTTTTATAAAGTGCAACCCTTTACCAAGGATTATCAGTAACAAAGCAATTCCCCCGAAAATACCGCCGTTACTGTAACGGTGTTTACATAAATATTTAAAGAGAGGAAGATTTCCTATGAAAAAATGTTCAACCCTTTCGCGCCTGCTGGCGTTTGCGTTGGTCCTTTGCCTGTGCGCCGCATTCGTTCCCATGATGACCTTTGCGGAAGAAACCGAATCTGTAAGCAACGCCGACGTTTGGGACGGAACTTCCGCCAGCGAGGAACTGAAGACCGATAGCGACGGTGCGTATCTGATTCAGTCCGCGGCAGACCTTGCCTGTTTTAGAGACACGGTCAATGACGGAACAAATTACGTTGGCAAAGTGGTAAAACTGACCACCGACATCAACTGGAACGGCCAGGAGTGGACTTGCGGTACTTGGGGCAAATGGTTCTCCGGTACCTTGGACGGTCAAGGCCACACTCTTTCCGGGCTTCGGGTTCCCGATGCCACCAATATTACCGGGCTTTTCTCTTATGCCAGCGGTACTGCGGTAGCAATTAAAAATCTGATTTTGACCGACTATCAAATCAACAGCACCAAGCACTACGTCGGCGGATTGTTCGGCGGAATGAACGCCAATACCACCGTAACTATCGAAAACGTCTATGTGGATGCTCAAATCAAAGGTGGATCCGCCGTCGGCGGTCTGATCGGGAACGTCCATACCGGATGTAACGTCACAATCAACAACGCCGTATTTGCCGGTAGCGTTTCGGGTACGTATCAGGTCGGTGGTATCATCGGTGGGCACCAAGTTTATAACGGAGCTCGTACTCTGACCATCAAAAATGCTTTGAATCTTGGTACCGTTTCCGCTTCCAACGATGCGGCAGGCGGTATTTTGGGATTCTATTATTCCACCACTGCGGATTCTCTTACGGTACAAAATTGTGCGAACTTGGGTACGGTTTCTTCCAAAGGAAAAACAGGGGAGATCTGTGGTTCGTTGTCCGGATACGGTGCCACTACCGTAACTCCCGTTTCCGATGCGAAAATTTCCGAGAACATTTACAATAATGAAAACGCTCTCATCGGCGGTTCGAAAAATTATCCCATGCCTTTGGCTTCTGCCTTGTCTTTGGATCAGCAAACGCTGACAGACCTTGGCTTTGACGCCTGGACCGCAGGGGAAGATTCTCCCTTGCCTTCTTCCGTAGCAACGATGCTTTCCAATACTTCCGTTTCCGTTTCCGAATGGGATGGAGGAACGGTCAGCACCGAACTGGCAACCGATGATGAGGGCGCCTATCTGATTCAATCTGCGGCAGACCTTGCATATTTTGCTTCGGTTGTTAACGGAACCAAGGGGAACAGTTACGGTGGTAAGATTGTCAAACTGACTACCGATATCGACTGGAACGGAAATGCTTGGGATTGCGGAACCTGGAACTATTTCTTTGCAGGCACCTTCGACGGTCAAGGACACACTATTTCCGGTCTCCGGCTTGGAAATTCCCAAACCAGCACCGGATTTTTCTCCTATGTCAGTGGGACAGTTGCAATTAAAAATCTTGTTCTGACCGATTGCGTCATTTACGGAAATCAAAATTTTGTCGGCGGTTTGGTCGGCGGGATGCAGACCAATACTGTCCTGACCATTGGAAACGTTTATGTCAATGCTGACATTACCGGGAATAACGGTGTCGGCGGCTTGATCGGTAACATTCACAACGGAAGCACCGTTACCGTCAACAATGCCGTGTTTGACGGTTCTGTGACCGCAATGTATCAAGCCGGTGGTTTGGTCGGAGGTCATCAAGTGTTGAACGTCGCTCGCACCTTGACGATTTCCAATTCCCTCAATCTCGGCAGAGTGACCGCCAATGACGCCGCAGGCGGTATCGTCGGGTTCTATAATTCTTCTACCGCAAATTCTTTGAAGGTAGAAAATTCCATGAATCTGGGCGACGTATCTGCCCAGGCGGAATCCGGGGAAATCTACGGCGCTCTTGCCGGATACAATACCAATACGGTGACCCCCGCTTCCGATAGCGGAATTGTAAACAACGTTTATAACATCGAGAAACCCCTCGGCGGCGATAATACGGAAAACGTACCTATGACCGCAACGGAACTTCAGAATATCAAAGTTGACGCACTGATCAATACCGGTTTTGCCGATTGGACTTGCGTTGCTTTGAATCAAACCGAAGTCCCCATGCCGAAAACCGTAGCCACCATGCTGAATGCAAAAACATCCCTTGCCACGCAAGAAATTCCCTTCAACCATGAAAAGGTCAAATACAACGGTCGTTGGGTAGAAAATGCAGACAGCATGGAAGGATATTGGAGTGGTGCAAATCTTGAAATCAAGTTCACCGGGTCGATTCTTCGGGTCTCCTTAGGAACCGATGCAAAAGTCTCCGTTATTGCCGACGGCAAGGAAGCAATACTGTATCAATCCAAAGATAAGACCCTTTATTTGAGTGATCTTTTGGATTCTTCCAAAATAGAACACACGGTTTTGATCGCCATTGAAGACGATTCTGTCTCCAGTTTGAATGTCCGTAAATTTGAATTGGAAGCGGAAAAAGAAGTGAAGGATCTCGATAAGAAACCCATCGTGGAATTTGTCGGAGATTCCATCACCGCCGGCGCCTTTTGTGATCCCGAAAGCACCAACACCTTCGCCTTCCGTACCGCACAGTTGTTGAACGTGGATTACGCTCCCGTCGCGCAAGGCGGAATTGCCATTTACAGCGAAGATCGGGCGTCCATGTCCGAACGGTATTTCTGGACTGCACCTTTGGCAAGAACTGCCGTTTCCGGAGACGGAACTGATTGGGATTTCGCTCGCTATACTCCGGATCTCATCGTGATTCACTTGGGTACTAACGATCGCTCTAACGATCCTGCTACCGTTACTTCCACCTACGTGAATTTCATTCAGGACATTCGTGCCAAACGCGGAGATACCCTTCCTATCGTCATGGTAATTCCTCTCCAGGGCTTTATGAAAGATTCCATCGTTGCGGCACATACCCAATTAAACGATCCGTATACCTATTTGGTGGATGCTACCGATTACCTCAGCCTCGAAAGCGGTTCTGACTTCTATTACTACGGCAACGTTCATCCTTCGGTCTCCGGACATCAGAAATTTGCCGAAAAATTAGCGGTCGATCTGCGGACGGTCCTGTTGGCTTCCCTTATCGACGAAGCAATTGCTTCTGCAGAAGGAATCGAAGTTATGGATAAAACCCCGGCAGAAGTCGCCGTCGGCACCAAATTCGTCACCACTGCCGAAATGAAGGCTTTGACCGACGCTATTGAAACTGCAAACAACGTTGACAAGCAAACCGCTACGTTGAACGACGTTCTTTTGGCAAGAGATCTGTTGATTCAAACCACCGCCAGCTTTATTGCCAACGTCAAGACCGGAACCGAAATTCCCGTTCCCGATGAGACGATCACCGTAGTCACCGATGCAGAAACAAAGACTGTCATTGTCAACGGAAAGAATCCTCAAACCTTCCTGGAAATCGGCGGCGGTACCGTTTCTTACGACGTGGCAACTGCGACCGTTACCTTGAACGGTATTTCTGCAAAGCAAGTGATCTTCGATCTTTATAAGAATTTCACCTTGAACGTTGTGGGTGAAAACACTTTGAATGCAGGTTCTTCTGTTCCCCGTGCCATGGAAGTTCTGTCCGGAAGCATTACGGTTACCGGAACCGGCACTTTGAACGTTTCGGCAAAAAATGAAAGCATTTACATTGCGGTCGGATCTTATATCCAGGATGGCGCTACGGTAAATTCCGTTGCAGTTACCAATCATAGATTGCTTTATTCCGCCACGGATTTTGTTATGAACGCCGGGACTTTCACCGGTTCTTCGCCCAGTTACTTCGGGATTATTGCCGGTAGAGACGTAATTGTAACCGGAGGTAAAATTGATGTTGTTGCCGCCGCAAATGTGATTACTGCCGGAGAAAATCTAACGGTTTCGGATGGTTCGGTCTCTGCAACCGTGGTCGATCCGGTCGGAACTCTTGGGGACTGTGCGCTTCGTTCCGATAAAGGGAATATCACTTTGTCCGGTGGGGAAGTAACCGTTTCTGCCAATAATGCTGTCTTGTATATTCCCAAAGGAACGCTTGTACTTACTCCCGATGTTAAATTGATTTTGGAAGTAAATAAGGCCGGCGCGTATGGCTTTGCTGCTCTCTCTGCTGACGGCGTCCGTTTTGTTCCCGGAAAATCCTTTGAAGAAAAGGGCGGCCGTGTTGAAACCCTCGTTGGGGATGAAGATTATTTCACCATTACCTGTGTCGGTGACAGCGTTACCGAAGGTATGGCTACTACCGGTGGACTGAAGGGGGTAAATGCTTATCCCTTCGTTTTGGAAAATCTTCTGAACAATACCGGGTTGACCAGGTTCAACGTTGTTAACTGCGGAAGTTGGGGAACTACTGCCCTGACCGGAAGCGATAAACCTTATGTAAATCAACCGGAATACGAAAAATCCAAAACTACGGATCCCGACGTTGTAATTATCAGTCTCGGGACGAACGATGCTTCCCGCTGGACTACGGAGGAACAGTACAAAGCGGACTTTAAGGCACTGATTTCCGAATATTTGAATCTGCCTTCAAAACCCACCGTTTATCTGTTCTACACCACCTATGTTCCCGGGGAAAACCGCGTTGCACAATGTGATCGGATTCAAAACGTAATCCTTCCCATTCAGTGGCAGATTGCCAAGGAATTGGGCGTGAAGATTATTGATCTGAATACCTTGACGAAAGATAACGCCGATAAATCTGCCGACGGACTTCATCCCAACGATGAACTTCAGGCTTTAATGGCAGAATATGTTTACAATGCTCTTTGTTCCGAAAACGTAGCCGGGCTTTCTGAAGAAGATGCCACCGCTTCCGTTTCGATGATCGATCCTGCGGATGCAACCGTTACCGTTAACGTAACCGCCTCCGGGAACGCTGTCATTCAGTTGTGGAACGGCGATGTTCTTGTGGAAGAAAAGACTGCGGAAAACGGCAAAGCCGCCTTTGTATTTGATAATCTTACCGTAGGAACCAACGTTCTTACCCTGAAACAATCTTCCGCCGATGCCGACGGATGGACATACGACAAGTCTGAACATTCTGTTTCCGTTACTGTGGATGTGTACGGAAATGTGTCGGTTAAGGACAATGAAATTTCCTTCACCAACACCTATGACTACGTTGTTGACACCGACATTGTCATCAATGCTACTGTCTCTGTCACCGACAAAACTTTGGCGGAAGGCGATATCATCGCAAACCTCTTGAAGGGCGAAGAAATCATTGCCACCGCCATGATCAATGCAGAAGGCAAGATTTCCTTCACCATCGACGCTTCCAAGGATATGGCTGGTGTTTACACCATCGCTCTGTCCACCGAAATCGCAGGCATCACCCTGCCCGAAGCACAAACCATTACCGTTACCGTTGTTGATAACGGAGACGGCACCGCAACCGTTACCGCTACCGCCACCGAATTGACCTTCAAGGGTTCCTACAAAGTACCCTTCGCAGAAGGCGAAATCAAAGACGGTAAGTACTATGTCAACGGCGTTCCCACTGAAATGGGTCTCGTGAAGATCGGCAACGATCACTACTATGTCGGACCTAACGGCGTTCTGGTCACCGGCAAGTACTACGCCTGGAGACTCAACGAAAACTGCGACATCACCACCGGCTGGTACACCTTCGCCGAAGACGGCAGAATGATTACCGACGGCATCTTCGACGGCTACTATTACGTCGATGGCAAGCCCACGGAAATGGGTCTGTTCCAATACACCGACGGCAATTACTACGTCGCCCAATACGACGGTAAGATCATCAAGGCGCAGAAATACTATGTCTGGAAGATCGACGATTCCGCCAAAGACGCATTCGCCGCAGGCTGGTATGAATTCGACGAAAACGGCGTCATCATCCCCCTGAAGAACGGCATCGTTGACGGCTACTACTACGTCGATGGCAAGCCCACCGAGATGGGTCTCTTCAAGTACACCGACGGCAACTACTACGTCGCACAGTACGACGGTAAGATCATCACCGGCAAGTATTACGTCTGGAAGATTGACGAATCCGCCAGCGATATCGCCACCGGTTGGTACTATTTCGATGCAGAATCCGGCGAGCTTCTGAACGGCATCGCGGACGGCTACTACTACGTCAACGGTAAGCGCACCGAAATGGGACTCTTCAAGCACACCGACGGAAATTACTACGTCGCACAGTATGACGGTAAGATCATCAAGGCGCAGAAATACTACGTCTGGAAGATCGACGAATCCGCCAAAGACGCATTCGCCGAAGGCTGGTACGAATTCGACGAAAACGGCGTCATCATTCCCTTGAAGAACGGCATCGTTGACGGCTACTACTACGTCGATGGCAAGCCCGCTGAAATGGGTCTGTTCGAGTACGAAGGCAATTACTACGTCGCTCAATACGATGGTAAGATCATTACTTCCGCAAACTACACCACCTACGGCGCAGGCAAATATTACGTCTGGAAGATCCACGAATCTGCCAGCGAAATCGCCACCGGCTGGTACTATTTCGGAGCCGACGGCGCGATGCTCCAGGGCATCTGCGAGCATCCCGAAAAGGGCGGCCTGTACTACTTCGAAAACGGTAAAGTTAAGGAAATGGGCTTGTTCCTGAACGAAGCAGACGGCTTCTATTACGTTGCCCAATACGACGGCAAGATCATTACCTCCGAAAACTACACCAAGTACGGCGCAGGCAAGTACTACGTCTGGAAGATCCACGAATCTGCAAGCGACATCAAAGCAGGTTGGTACTTCTTCAATGCCGAAGGACAAATGATCTGGAAGAACAACACCGTTTATGCCTTCTCCATTCCTGCAGAAGCAGCAAACTATGCTGATGATCCTGATCCCAAGGCATACAACGGCTCTGTCTTCTTTGACGGCGTAGAATATGAAAAATCTTTCGTTGAAGACGGTGTTGCTTTCACCTCCGGTTTGGTTAACGTTGGTTCTTACGTCCATAATGATACCGACAGCGCCGCTTATGCCCGTGTCGTGTATCTGTTGGATCATGCGGAAGATGGAAATCATTGTATTTGTGGGGACTACTTCCATGCAACCTACAACTCAAAAGCCGGGAAATTAAGAGGTAAAACCATTACCATCGACGGGAAAGCCTACGATGTTTACACCTTCACCTACAACGACGTTGTGGAGGCTGGTGCAAACACTCGTCTCGGTATGTATCAGTACTTCTGGAATAAGTACGCTACCGATATGCCCGAAGATTTCCAAGTGAAGTTCATCAACCAACTTTCTGCTGACGGCAGCTTCGAAGCCATCACCGCAGAATACGTTGCAGAACTGTTCAACTAATCTAAGCACACTCCGCTGAATTTTTTCATAGGATAGCGCCGGGAGGCACGCAACCGCGTGCCTCCCGGTATTTTACGGTCGTTTTTGATAAAAATTTTTGTTTACAAACTTCCAAAAATTACACTTGATAATTTTATCCCTTTGTGTCAAACTATGGGTGCAGTCGTCCGACTGTAAAAAATCGTGAAAAACGTAAAAGCGTTTTATAACAAGGAGTGGAAAAACAGTTATGGCAAGAAATAAGCACGTGGTTCCCGCAGCGAAGGAAGCTATGGAAAAATTCAAGATGGAAACCGCCAACGAAGTCGGCGTTAACCTGAAGCAGGGCTACAACGGTGATTTGACCTCCAAGCAAGCCGGTTCCATCGGCGGCCAGATGGTCAAGAAGATGATCGAAAACTACGAAAACAACCTGAAATAACCTTGGGGTTGAAATTGTAGTGTAATAAAAAGCGGCGGAATTCTGCAAAAGCTGGAGTTCTGTCGCTTTTTACTTTGCATTTTGAGGCTCCTTTTGTTAGAAAAATGTCGAGAAAACGTATTGACTTTCCTACATAGATGATGTATAATAGAACCAACTTAATCCCAAACGATGAAACTTTGTTGAACAAGAGGATGAATATGAGTAATATAAAAAATTGGTGGAAAGGCATCGGAAAGGTCTCCGGCTCCCGCCGCCGTAAGCATGGAAAGCGGGCAAAGGGGATGAAACCCGGAACGATCGTTTTGATTTCTATTCTTTCGGTTCTGTTGGTTGGGATCGTTGCCGGAATTTGGTGGGTTACGTCTTATTTTGATTACGACTACAATCCCATCACGAAGGATCCGGATCAGCTTGGGGTCGTCGAACCTCCCGAAGAGGCGAAGGAAATTACCAATATCGCACTGTTTGGCATCGATTCCCGGGACGATGATTATAAGGGACTTTCCGATACGATCATGGTCATCTCCATCAACCCGAATACCGGCTCGATCAAATTGGTTTCGATCATGAGAGATACTCTCGTGGAAATTGACGGGCACGGATATCAAAAAATCAACGCTGCCTACAGCAAAGGCGGTCCGGAGCTGGCAATCAAAACGCTGAACAAAACCTTCCGCCTGAATATCATGAACTACGCCACCGTGGATTTCGTCGGCATGGCGGAGATTGTGGATTCCGTCGGCGGCGTTCAGGTGGAATTAACTAAAGCGGAAATTCCCCAGATCAACGGTTGTATCGACGAGCTTGCAAATACCCGCGGATTGCCCCGGGATTACGTGTCAGAGCCGGGCGTACAGACCTTAAACGGGGTTCAGGCGGTTGCCTTCTCCCGGGTTCGTAAGGTTCCTACCGTCAGCGGAACGCGGGACGATTACGGACGTACCGAACGGCAGCGGTTGGTGATGAATCAGTTGTTCCAAAAAGCACTGCAGTTGCCCCTTGCCCAATATCCTTCTTTGATCAAAGCGATGCTTCCGTATATCGAAACGTCCATGGGATTTGACGATATTCTGTCTCTGGCAAAAATCCTGAAGGCGGGCAGCGTCACGATGCAGCAGGACCGGATCCCCATTGACGGATCGGTGGTCAGCAGCGGATATTACGTCCCCTACATCGGGGCTTGCGTGTATTACGATTTGGAATTTGCGGCGGATCTGTTGAACGCCTTCTTCTTTGAGGATACCTCTTTCGACGATTACGTTGCTGAAAACGGTATTAGGAAAAATCTGTGGTACACCGGACCTACCGGTACGGGAACCAAGCCCTCTACCGATACCCAATCCACAAGCACCTCTACCACGACCGACCAGGCTCAGTCTTCTTCCGGCGGCACCACCGACACGACCGACACCGCCAACGCTTCCGATAGCGGAACGGTGACCGATACGGATGCTTCGTCGCCTTCCACCGATTCTTCCTCGGCGTCGGATTCTTCCCCGAATACCCAAAGCGCGGAAACGCAAACCTCCTCCGATTCCGAAGAACCCTCCGATACCGGCACGTCGGAAGATGCCGGTGATTCCGAATAATTACATAAATCGTAGCAAATCGAAGATTTTTCGTTCGGTTTGCTACTTTTTTTACATTTTCCCTCTTGCATTATTCGGTACAATATGTTATAATAACTTATTATACAGAGAAACAGGTGGCGTTGTGTCACGCAAAGGAAGGACGTAAAAGTATGAACGTTGCAATTATCGGATTCGGTGTGGTAGGCTCCGGGGCTTACGATACCATTCGGGACGGGAAAACCGACCTTAAGGTTAAAAAGATTCTGGATCTGGCAGTTCGCCCCGGGTTTGAAGGAATCATGACCACCGATTACAATGAAATATTGACCGATCCTTCCATTTCCGTGGTTGCCGAGTCCATCGGCGGTCTGCACCCTGCCCGGGAGTTCGTTTTGTCTGCCCTGAACTCCGGGAAGCACGTGGTTACCGCAAACAAGCTTCTGATGGCTACCTGCTACCGGGAATTGATGGAAACGGCGGCAAACAACGGCGTCGTGATCCGCTTTACCCCCGCTGCCGGCGGCGGGATTCCGTGGCTTTCGTCCCTGCGTCGCACCGCAAGAGGCGGTACGGTTCGGAAAATCGAAGGGATTTTAAACGGAACTACGAATTTTATCCTGGATAAAATGGCGCATGAAAATTCCGATTTTTCTCAGGTGTTAGCCGAGGCGCAAGCCCTTGGTTATGCGGAAAAGGATCCTTCCTCCGATATCGACGGGCTGGACGTCTGCTATAAGGTGGCGCTGTCCTGTAACGTTGCCACCGGGCTTACCGCATCCCCCGAGCAGATTCCCTCCTTCGGAATCCGCCATATTTCCAAATCGGATTTCGAATGGATGCAGAAGGAAGGGAAGACCTGCAAGCTTTTGGGGAATTACCGTCTTAACGAGGACGGCACCGTGGCGTTGTTCGTACAGCCTGCGGTGGTGGATTCCGATTCTCTGTTCGCTTCGGTTCGCAAAAATTTCAACTTGATTTCTTTAACCGGCGACCGAGTGGGAGACCTTGCCTTCTACGGTCAAGGTGCGGGAAAAGATCCCACCGGCTTTGCGTTGGTTCAGGATATGCTGGATCTGGCGGAGCAGACTCCCGAAACCTCTTATCAATATCAAGAGGCGGTGGTGGATAATTCCAAGGCATTTTTCCGTTATTACGTCCGTACCCCCGACGGCGCCGTTACCGTGACCGATCTGACGTCGGTTTCGGACATGGTTTCCTATGCAAAAACCCTTCCGGACGAGACCTTTATCGCCGCTTTGTATGAATAATTTCCCGTCGCATTTTATACGATAGTTTTACTTGATTATACTTTTGGAGGAATATATTATGAAGTTGTACAACGTTGCAATCCTCGGCGCTACCGGTGCGGTAGGCAGAGAGATGCTCAAGGTTCTGGAGGAACGGAATTTCCCCATCGGAGAACTCCGTCTTTTGGCGTCTGCCCGTAGCGTGGGAAAGGAAATTGAATTTAAGGGAACGAAAATTGCCGTTCAGGAAGCGTGTCCTACCGCTTTTGAAGGCATGGATATCGTTCTCGGCGCTTCTACCAACGCCGTAGCCAAGGAATTGGCTCCTCATATCGTCAAAGCCGGTGCGGTTTTTGTCGATAACTCCAGCGCTTTCCGTATGGATCCCGACGTTCCCCTCATTGTTCCTGAAATCAACGGCGACGATGCGAAGAACAACAAGGGCATCATCGCAAATCCCAACTGCTCTACCATCATTACTCTGGTTGCCGTCAACGGAATTAACAAACTGTCTCCCATCCAATCGATGGTTGCCTCTACTTATCAGGCAGTCAGCGGTGCCGGTGCCGCCGGTCCTGTGGAATTGGAAGAACAAACCAAGGCTTTGGCAGAAGGCAAGCCGGTGGTTTGCAATACCTTCCCCTATCAGATCGCCGCAAACCTGATTCCCCAAATCGGCGGATTCAACGATGACGGTTATACTTCCGAAGAAATGAAGATGCAAAACGAAGGCAGAAAGATCATGCACCTGCCCGAATTGACCGTCACTTGCACTTGTGTTCGTGTTCCCGTGGTTCGTTCCCACTCGATTATGGCCACCGTCAAAACTGCCGATAAACTGACCGTGGAACAGGTTCAACAAGCCATTGCCAGCGCCCCCGGTTGCGTGTTGGTTGATAATCCTGCGGAAAAGAAATACCCCATGCCCCTCGATACTTCCGACCAGGATTTGGTCTTTGTTGGACGCATCCGCAAGGATTTGACCGACGACAACAGCGTTGTTCTTTGGTGCTGTGGCGATCAGGTACGCAAAGGTGCGGCTACCAACGCTATCCAAATTGCTGAACTTCTTACGAAATAAAAATGTCGTTCTTTTCCGCAGACCGCTCCCTCACGTACTCACGGTACGCATCGGGTCACCTGCTGCGAAAAATAACTCCCATTTTACAAATGTCGTTCATTCCCTTCACGTATCACGTGAGGGGAATTTCTTCTATAGAATGTTACGCCGTGCCATCGACGAAATGGGCTCCGACCGCATCTTATTCGGAACCGATTTCCCCACCTGTGCCCCCGGCGTCTACCTCGGCGGCGTTCTATACGATACCCAAATCACCGACCCCGAAAAAGAAAAAATCTTCTCCCTCAACGCAAAACGTTTGCTAAACTTATAAAAACCAAGGGTGTCTCCCATCGGAGACACCCTAATTTATTTTCTTCAACGTATAAAATTTATCAAATTTTGTTTTATGATGCGGTGGTTTTTAATTGGATTGAATAACAATACCTTTCTTAACCAGCTCTCTTAATACTTCTTCTTGCTCTGAAGAAGGAGTTTCTCCAAGTCTAAAAGTAATGGATTTCAAGTTCGCCATGGTTTTAAGCCCGGAGAGATCAAGTCGATTATCGAACCAGTCAAATATAAGATTTTCAATAGTGCGATTGTTTTTTAGGAAGTCTATATTTTTTATTCCACCGCTACCAGTATATATTCTGAGTGTTTTAAGTTTGGGGGAAGATAAAAGAACGGAAGGGTCTTCCGGGAATTCCCAAGTATCTAAAAATTCCAAATGCTTCATGTTTTTTAGAAAAGATAAGTCAATTTTTTCTCCAGCCAAATAGTCAATCTTTAATTTTTTAATTTTTAATTCACATAAAACATTAGGGTTTGATATGACGGAATCTATCGTAATGCTTGTCAAATTAACGGCGTGTTTTAAGTCTGAAATATCACCGCCAAAGGTGAGGGTAAGAGACGTCAATTTCCCAATTGCGTATTTTGATACTTTATTGGAACTGGGGATGTGTAATTCGTTTTTAATTTTGCTTTCCAACAAAATGTTATTAAAGGTAATATATTCTTTTGCTTCGGGCAAAACGTAGTCACATCTTATGCACTTTCCGGAAGTGTCATAATCGCTCCAAAAATCGAATTCATTAAATTTATGTCCGAGGACAGAACCGTCGGTTTTTCCACACTTTCCACATTTTTTAGGTTCGGTACAGGTTGCGTCTTTCCATGTGTGTTCTGCGGTTCCGGAAGTCGCTCCACATTTCGTACATTTCATGGGACTGGTGCAGGTTGCATCTGCCCAAGTGTGCTCGGCTTCCCATCCGATAGTTGTTCCACAGGTGGTGCATTTCTTGGGTTCGGTGCAGGTTGCTTCCTTCCAAGTGTGGTCGGCGTACCATCCGGTAGTTTCTCCGCATTTGGTACACGTTTTTCGTTCATTACAAGTTGCTTCTTTCCACGTGTGTCCAGTTGCTTTCCCTGAAGTGGTTCCGCATCGGGTACATCTTTTCGGTTCGGTGCAAGAGCCGTCTGTCCATGCATGCCCCAAAGCGGAAGATGCGGTCAGACCACACTTGATACACTTCTTTGCTTCAGTGCAAGTGGCATCTTTCCAAGTATGTCCTAACGCATCCCCGGAAGTGGTTCCGCATTTTGTACACTTCGCGGGATCCGTACAAGTTGCTTCGGAGAACTTGTGCCCCAAAGCATTCCCGGAAGTTTCGCCACACTTGGTACATTTTTTTGCTTCGGTGCAAGTGGCGTCCTTCCAAGTATGACCTAACGCATTTCCGGTGGTTTCTCCGCATTTTGTACATTTCGCCGGTTCGGTACAGGTTGCTACGGCGTAGTTGTGATTGCACACCGGTTCTGTAGTATTCGTATCGGTATTGGTGCTTTGCAGAACATCCGAATCGGTATCATCGGAAATTTCATCTTCCGAAGTGTCGGAGACGTCGCTTTCGGTGGTAACGATAACGTCGGTGTTGGTGGAATCCGTTTGTACGGAATCCGTTTCGGTGGATGAAGATTCCACGACCGTTTCCGTTCCGGTGTGGGTGTGTTGGACGTCGGCGTCCGGGGGAGTTGAGCCACAGGCGACCAAGGTAAGGGACAGTACCACGCCTAACAGCAGGGATGCGAGTTTTTTCATGGTGTTTTCCTCCTTAAAAATAAAAAAAGTGTGTCCCAATAAGAGACACACGAAAAAGTGAATCTCTCATTGTTGTCACACAATTTGCATTCTATCCATGAAAAGATATAGGCAAAGAGAGAAAACACTTTTTACCAAAGTATTTTCCCATGGATAGAATAATATATGCAATTTGTGTGACGGGTACATTATAACATAAATGTCGAATTTTGTCAATATATAAAAACTCCTCACGAACTTCGTGAGGAGTAATTTATCCATTTTCCCGGCGAATGAAATTCGCCGAATTTTGCTTTTCTTTCTTTTGGTTCTTTTCTTTCTTTTCTCATGAAAAGAAAGAAAAGAACACCCTCGCCCTATTACAACATCTTTGCCCGTAATTCTTCTGCCGAGAGGGGAGACAGGTCTGCCGGAGCAACGTCGAAGACGGACACGCAACCATTGACGCCCCGATGGTGCATTTTGTAAAGCGCCCGGGCGTATGCGGTGATGACCGACGCCGTAAATTCCGGGTTGGAATCCAAGGTCAGTTTGTATTCGATAACGTGTTTGTGTTCGTCATTCCAACCGGTGGTGCCGGTACGAAGAACACTGCCACCGTGGGGGAGACCGGCATGATTTTGTTTCAGTTCTTCCATGGAAATGAAATGAACGGTGGTATCGTAATCGGCAAAATAGTTGGGCATGGTTTTGATTTCTTCTTCGATTTTCGCTTTATCTGCCCCTTCTTTTGCCACTACAAAACATTCCCGGGTGTGTTTTTGCCGGGTGGTCAGTTGGGGATTTTCCCCCCGACGTACCGATTCTATTGCATCTTCCACCGGAACGGTATATTGCCGTGCGTCCAACACACCTTCAATCCGACGGATGGCGTCGGAGTGTCCTTGGCTCACCCCTTTGCCCCAAAAAGTGTAGTCGGTACCCTTGGGAAGAATCGCCGAAGCGTAAAGACGGTTCAGGGAAAACATCCCCGGATCCCAACCGGCGGAGATCAACGCAATGTGCCCCGAATTTTTTGCCGCCTCGTCCACGTTGTTGAAATGTTCGGGGATTTTTGCGTGAGTGTCAAAACTGTCGATGACGTTGTATTTTTTTGCCAACGCCGGGGTCATTTCCGGAAGATCGGTAGCACTGCCGCCGCACAAAATCAACACGTCAGCCTCGCACTTCCCTTGTTCCAAGTCATTGGCAGAGAAGACCGGAGTTCCATGGGTTTGTACACTTTCCGGATTTCTGCGGGTGTAAATTCCCACCAATTCCATATCGGGGGCGGCGTTGACGGCACATTCTACCCCTTTGCCTAAATTTCCGTAACCGTAAATTGCAATTTTCATATTATTTCCACCTTATGTAAAATCAAATTCTACTTTTTGTGTTTCTTTGTTCCATTTTAGTTTTGCGTCGAAGGAATTTCCGGTTCTGGGGGAGACAAACCCCACCAATTTCGCCGTTGTTCCCGTTTCTAACAGGGATTTCGCCGCCGAAAGGGGAATCACTCTGCCGCACATGGTGTTCCAGATGTTGAATTTGCAGTTCTTTTCTTTGTAATTCATACATCCGTAGCCGTATCGCCCTTTCACGACCGTTCCGCCACACAGGGGACAAACGCCCACCTCGTCTCGGAAAAATCCGTCATAAACGTCGGTTTCCGGGGTCGATTCCTTGTGAACCGAGGCAAATACTTCCCCGATTTCCTTTTCCGCAAGCCCCACGCTGTCATCAACGGTGATTTCACCCCGATAGACCGCTTTTAGCGCCTTGCCCAATTCGGACGTCTTGTATTTGTCCATGGAGATCTGCATCCGTGTCAAGGCTTCAATCAGGTAAATCCCCTTGGGGAGAATGGTATAAACGTCCTTTTTTAACTGAATGTATTCGCTCTTTCGGGCGTTGTCGATAATGCCCGTCCGGGTGGCTTCGGTTCCCAGTTCCAATCCCTCGAAAATCGCCCGATACTGTTCCGCATCGTCTTCGGTCTCGATGTTGGCTTTTTCTTCCCGGAAAGGATTTTTCAGGTAATTGTTCAAGGTTTCAATGGTGTAATGCTTGGGAGGTGTCGTCTCTTTTTCCACCGGTGCAAAAGCGGTGTTTACTTTGTCGCCCTTTGCCAAATTCGGGAGCATTTTGTCCTTTTGCCCCCCGTCGTCGTACTTCATCCAGCCGGGAGCGGTGATGACGGTGCCTTTCAGCAAAAATTCTTCCATTCCGCCCACGTCGATGGTGATTTCGGTCTTTTCTGCCTGACATTCTTCGGAACAGAACACCGCCACAAACCGCCGCATCACGGTGGAGTATACTTGAAATTCTTTTTCGGACAACATTCCCTTGGACGGGATTTTATAGGTGGGAGTCAGCGCCGAGTGGGATTCGATTTTAGAATCGTCAAAAATGGTCTTTTTAAACTTGAATTCCACCGGATATCCGATTTTTTTGACCCCTTCCAAGACTTTTTTGATTTTGTCCTGTTCTGCCGTTGCAAGGTATTCGGAGTTGGTACGGGGGTAGGTCAAATATCCCGCCTCGTACAATTTTTGCACGATTGCCAAAGATTCTTCCATGGGCATTTTATATTTCTTCCCCAAGGTGTTTTGCAACGTGGAAAGAGAATACAATTTCCCCGGATTCAGCGTAGTTTTCCGCTTTTTCACCCCGGTGACGATGGCGTCTGCCTCGTTGTATTTTTGACAAAATGCCTCTGCCTTTGCCTTTTCTTCTTTTGTAAATTTGGTTTTTGAGGTCAGTTCCACCACTTCGCCGTTGGTTTCCGCTTTGGAGATAATGGCGTAGTAGATGTCGGGAACGAAATTTTTAATCGCCATATCCCGGTCGTAAATTGCCTTTACGATGGGGATGATGACTCTGCCCACCCGGAGAAGAGTTCCGGTCTTTAAGGTGGCGTACCGGGTCAGATTGACACCGTAAAGCCAGTCCATGTAAGTTCTGGCATATCCTTCTCTTGCCAAATTGTCGTAATTGCTTTCGTCGGGCAATTCTTCCAACGCCGCCAAAATGGTTTGGGGCGTTTGGTCGGGCAACCACAGGCGTTTGAAGGGTTTTGTGATTTCTCCCCCGAAGGCCTTGCTGACACAGGTTCGGACGATGATTTCCCCTTCCCGGTCGGAGTCCCCGGCGTTGATGATGGTGTCGATTTTGTCCGACTTGCACAACATCTGAATTACGTTGAATTGCCGCACGACCCCCTCATCCGGCTGTTTGTCGTCGCCGGACTTCAAGTGGTATTGAAATTCTTTGGGGAAACAGGGAAGATTGTCCATCGTCCATCGGGTCTGCCCCTCGGGCAACGGCGAATAATCCTCGATATCCGCCAAGGAAAACAAATGCCCGAACGCCCAGGTAACGGCGTAATGCTCGCCGACGTAATACCCGTTCTTTTTATTCAGTTTATCTTTGTTCCCCTCTTCGATGGACGCTACGATGTTCCGTCCGAGGGAAGGCTTTTCGGCGATAATCAGTTGCATGAAAAATTCCGTTAATTATATTTCTTTTTTGCGGCTTTTATTTTGCGGTCAAACGCCGCTTTTTCCAAGGAAAATCCTCGGTATTTCTCCCAAGGGCGCAGGGGTTCTCCCATCGCGTCCTTCAAAAAGGCTTGCAGCGCGTCGAATCCGTGGGAATCGTTTGCCATCACGCAGACGCAAATATCTGCATTTTTGTCGATGAATGCCAAGGATTTACTGCCCTCGTCGTCCCCGAACTGCCAATAAAGCGTTTCTTCTCTTCCTTCAAACAGACCGATCCCCGCCGTCCATCGCAAGCCCCCGAATAACTCGATTTGAGGCTGAAGCATTTGTTCTAACGTCATGGGAGCGAGGCACTTTCGAGAGGTTTGCGGTACAAAAAGTTTATTCAAAAATAAGCAGTAATCCGTGGGTGTGGTGTAGAAAAACCTTGATGCGTTGGGCTTTTCCGCCCGAACCTTCAGATTCGCCTCTCCCTTTACGTGGGGATGGGCAAAGCGGTCGATATATTCGTCCTTCCACACGAAGGAGGTGGAGTACATCCGAAAGGGCTTGAACACCAAATTCTCCGCAAGGGTCTGAAAATCGGTCTTCGTCGCCTGTTCTATCGCCCGTTGCAGATACAACAGCGCGTAGTTGGAATAAGAAAAGGCGGTGGTGGGCATCAATTCAATATGCGTAGGCATCGTCGGGTGCTTTTTTATGGGGAATCCGGAGGTTTGGGATAAGACCGACCGTCCGGTGACGTAGTTTAAATTTCGCTCTCCGGGGAGAAAGGGTTCTGCCGTATATTCGGTCAGGGGGCGGTTTAAATCAAAAACGCCGTCTTCGTGCAATTTCCACGCAACGTAAGCTACTACGGGAGCCGCCAGCTGATCCGCCCAAAATACGCTTTCGGTCGTCAGGGGAGAGTTGTCCGTCTGGCTTTGAATCCCGGCGGCGCCTTTCAGCAGTACCGACGCTTCGCCGCAGATCGCCACGGAAATCCCCTTGCAGACCGTTCGGGTCAAAATTCCGGTCAGACGGTCGGTTAAGCCGGAACGGTACGCTTCGTTGCGGATTTTCGCGTAATTCATCCAAACACCCCTCTCTTTGATTCTATTCTAATATTATAGCACTTTTTTATCATAATTGCAAGCGTTCTGAAAAAATGGCACGAAAAGTTTCATTCCTATTGACTTTCGGTGGGTTTTGCGGTATAATAGTTTTATCAAAACGAAGGAGAAATGCGTTGTGAAGTCCAAACAAAACCCGATCTGGGTCATTCTTTGCGCGGTTGTCTGCCTGGCGGTGGCGGTAACCCTTTTGGCTTGCCTTCCCGCCTGGAAGGGAATGGGGGATATGTCTGCCCTTCAAGGGATCATTTATACGGTGCAACAATGGCTTGCGTGATGAAACGGATCCTTTGCCTGCTTTGCGCGGTCTGCCTCTTTTTCCTGTCCGGATGCTCCGCGCGCACGACGGAGGCGCAGACCTGGGCGTACGATACCTTATGCACCGCAACCCTGTGGGGTGGGACGGATCTTGCCGCCGTATTTTCTTCTGCCGCCGCCCAAGGGCAGAGTCTTCTTTCCGAGGACGGATTGAAGCAATTCACCGCCTCCCGGGACGGAGATGCGTTGCAGATCTCTTCGGATTTATTCAAAATCCTAAACCAAGCCGGTATATTATACACCATGACCGACGGTGTCTTTGACTTGACGGTTGCTCCCCTGTCCGAGCTGTGGAGCGTCAATACCGCCACCCGCCCTCCCGACGGTCAATCTGTTGAGGAGTGCCTGGATCTGGTGGATTTTTCTTCCTTGACCGTTACCGAATCGTCCCTTACCTTTGCAAAGAAGGGAATGGGCATCGACATCGGAAGCGTCGGCAAGGGATACGGCGCGGATTATACGGTAACTGCCTTGAAAAATGCAGGTGCAACGGCAGGGATCGTCTCCTTTGGCGGGAACGTCGCGTTGTTCGGAACGAAGGACGGAACCCCCTTCCGCGTCGGAATTCGGGACCCGAAAGGGGAGGCGTCCGAATATTTCGGGGTTCTCTCCGTTACCGATACCTCCATCGTCACCTCCGGGGCGTATGAACGGTATTTTGAATATACCGAAACGGTTTATCATCACTTATTGGACGCGACCACGGGCTATCCCCGTCAAAGCGACCTTCTTTCGGTGACGGTGATCTGCGCCGACGGCGCCCAGGCGGACATGATGTCCACCGCCCTGTGGCTGATGGGAAGCGAAAAGGGATGGGCGTTGTACGAGACCCTGCAGAAGACCGAGGGATTTTTACCTGCGGAGGTCATTTTCGTTTTGGAAGATCACACTGTTCGGGTCAGCGACGGAATCAGGGAAAACTTTACCCTGACCTCGGACGAATATACGCTGGATTAGGACTGTTTTTATGAGGGAAAAGGTTAAAATTTGGGATTTCGTGCTGATTGCAATCCTGGTCGCCTTGTGTCTGTCCGTTTGGTTTCTTCCCAAGGAGCAGGGCAATACCGTCTCGATCTCCGTGGATGGAACGGTCGTTGCGGTAAAAAATCTGGATCAGGATGCGGTCGTCGATCTGTCTGACGGCACGCAGGTCTTGGTGGAAAACCGCACCGTTCGGGTGGTTCATTCCACCTGCCCCGATCATCTTTGCGAGCAGATGGGGAAAATTTCCGCCTGCGGTCAGGTGATCCTTTGCGTTCCCAACCGAATTTCCGTGGAGATTCGGGGAGAGGGGGTCGATGGTCTTGTCGGTTAACAAATTATCCCCCCGCAAAATTGCCCGCATGGGGCTTTTGATGGCGGCGGCGCTGATTTTGTCCTGGGTGGAGGCGGTGTTGCCCTTTCAGATTCCCATTCCCGGGGTCAAATTGGGCTTTGCCAACATTATTACCCTTGTCGTTCTGTATCAGTATTCTTTCCCGACGGCGTTGCTGTTCGGGATTCTTCGGGTACTGTTGAGTTCTTTGTTCCTCGGGCGGTTGTCGGGGGTATTGTTTGGTCTTTGCGGAACGCTTCTTTCGGTTTGCGGTATGGCGTTTTTGAAGCGGTGCCGTTGCTTTTCTTCCTTGTCCGTCAGTGCCGCCGGGGCGATTTTGCACGGTGTTGGGCAGCTGACCGTGGCTTCGGTCCTGCTGACGCCTTCTGTCTGGACGATGCTCCCTCTCATGGGCATTTCCTCTGCCTTTTGCGGGATCATTACCTGGATTCCCCTGAAGATTTTAGGGCGTTACGAGGTCGTTTTTCCCTCCGACGGAGGAAAAAGTTTGAACAAAGATTAAAACATTGGAAAAACGCTTGCAAAATCGGGTAAAATATGGTATAATATCCGGTGGACGAGAATCGTCCGTTTTTATCCCTGTTACTCAACTCAAAATTTATCAGAGGAGTGAATGATAAAATGAATTACAACAAGAAAAACGTGGAAGACATCGCCGTTGCCGGCAAAACCGTCTTGGTTCGTTGCGATTTCAACGTCCCCCTGAAGGACGGCGTCATCACCAGCGACAAGCGGATCGTCGAGGCTCTCCCCACCATCAAGTATCTGATGGGACAGGGCGCAAAGGTCATTCTTTGCTCTCACATGGGCAAGCCCAAGGGCGAAGTGATCCCCAAGTATTCTCTGGCACCCGTTGCCGCCCGTCTGACCGAGCTTTTGGGCGTTAACGTCCCCCTCGCCGCCGACACCATCGGCGCTGACGCAAAGGCAAAGGCCGCCGCGTTGAAGAACGGCGAAGTAATGCTTCTGGAAAACACCCGTTTCGACAAGCGGGAAGAAAAGAACGATCCCGAATTCGCCAAGGAAATGGCTTCCATGGCTGAAATTTACGTCAACGACGCCTTCGGTGCGGCTCACCGTGCCCACGCTTCCACCGCCGGCGTTGCCGCTTATCTCCCTGCCGTTTGCGGTTATCTGATTCAAAAGGAAATCGGCGTTATGGGTAAGGCTCTTGCCGATCCCGAACGTCCCTTCGTTGCCATTTTGGGCGGTGCAAAGGTTGCCGATAAGCTGAACGTTATCGACAATCTTCTGACCAAGGTTGACACCCTCATCATCGGCGGCGGTATGGCTTATACCTTCCTTGCCGCACAGGGATATTCCGTCGGTACTTCCCTTTTGGACGAATCCAAATTGGAATACTGCCGCAATATGCTGAAGAAGGCAGAAGAAAAGGGCGTCAAGCTCCTTCTTCCCATCGATACCGTAATCACCGAATCCTTCCCCGATCCCATCGATGCGGAAATCGACGTTGAGGTCGTTGCCTCCAACCAAATTCCCGCTGACAAGATGGGTCTGGATATCGGTCCCAAGACTCGTGAATTGTTCGCTGATGCTGCTAAATCCGCCAAGACTGTTGTCTGGAACGGACCTATGGGCGTGTTTGAAAATCCCACCCTGGCACAGGGCACCATCGCCGTTGCCAAGGCGCTGGCAGAATCGGAAGCTACCACCATCGTCGGCGGAGGAGACTCTGCTGCCGCTTGCGAACAGCTGGGCTTTGCTTCCAAAATCACCCACATTTCCACCGGCGGCGGCGCTTCCCTGGAATTCCTGGAAGGTCTCGAACTGCCCGGAATCGCCTGCCTGCAGGACAAATAAGTTAACCAAAATAAATTTACTGCACAGAGGCAAACTGTCTCTGTGCAGGATTTTGAATAGGAGAAATGAACATGAATACCGAATTGAGAAGAACTGTTATCGCCGGCAACTGGAAGATGAACAAAACCCCTTCCGAAACCACCGCTTTTATTAAGGAATTGGCTCCCTGTGTTGCCGATGCTACTTGCGACGTGGTCTGCTGCGTTCCTTACGTTTGCTTGCAGAACGCCATCGAAGCCGCAAAAGGCACCAACATTAAGATCGGTGCTCAAAATATGCACTACGAAGCAAAGGGCGCTTACACCGGCGAAATCGCCGCTGATATGTTGAACGATCTTGGCGTGGAATACGTCATCATCGGTCACAGCGAACGCCGTCAGTATTATGCGGAAACCGACGAATCCTGCAATAAAAAGGTTCTCGCGGCTCTCGAAGCAGGTCTGAAGGTCATCCTTTGCGTTGGTGAACTGAAGGAACAAAGACTTCAGGGCGTTACCAACGAAGTTGTCGGTATGCAGACCAAAATCGCTCTTCAGAACGTGAAGGCGGAGGATCTGAAAAACGTCATCATCGCTTACGAACCCGTTTGGGCAATCGGAACCGGTCTTACCGCCACTGCGGATCAGGCTGACGAAACCAACGGTGCCGTTCGTGCCGCCGTTGCGGAAGTTTACGGCAAAGACGTTGCCGAAACCGTTACCGTTCAGTACGGTGGTTCTATGAACGCCGGCAACGCTGACGAACTTTTGGCAAAATACAATGTTGACGGTGGTTTGATCGGTGGCGCTTCTCTGAAAGTTCCCGATTTCACCGCTATCGTCAAATCCGCTTCCAAATAAGGGAGAATTAAGATGAAAAAACCTCTCGTTCTTTGCATTATGGACGGTTTTGGATTCAATGACGTTGAAAAAGTCAACGCCATCAAAGCCGCCAATACCCCCAACCTGGACAAGATCTTTTCCACCTATCCCACCACCCAGATCGGTGCTTCCGGTATGGACGTGGGTCTGCCCGACGGACAGATGGGTAACTCCGAAGTCGGTCACACCAATATCGGTGCCGGCAGAGTGGTGTATCAGGAATTGACCCGGATCACCAAAGCCGCCAAGGAAGGGGCTTTGATGACCAACGAAGCCTTGGTCAAAGCCATGGAAAATTGCAAGGCAAAAAATTCTGCTCTGCATTTGATGGGTCTTTTGTCCGACGGTGGGGTTCACTCTCATATTGAACACCTTTATGCCTTGGTTCGCATGGCAAAAGAGTTTGGACTTTCCAAAATTTTCATTCACGCTCTGTTGGACGGACGTGATGTTCCCCCCGCTTCCGCCGCCGATTTCATTGACGCCGCAAATGCGGAATTCGCAAAAATCGGTGCCGGCAAAATCGCTACCGTCATGGGACGTTTTTATGGGATGGATCGGGATAACCGCTGGGATCGGGTCGGCAAAGCTTACGCCGCTTTGGTCTACGGAGAAGGAAATACCACCGACGATGCCGCCGCCGCAGTCCGAACCTCTTATGAGACGGTTGACGAGGACGGAAAGCATCTGACCGACGAATTCGTCCTTCCCACCGTGGTCAACGGAACCGATCGTATCGCTTCCGGAGATAGCGTGATCTTCTTTAACTTCCGCCCCGACCGGGCGCGGGAAATTACCCGTACCTTCGTCGATCCCGAATTCAACGGCTTTGAACGGAAGGGCGGGATGTTGGACGTGTTCTACGTCTGCATGACCCAGTACGATGCGTCGATGCCCAACGTGGAAGTTGCCTTCAAGCCCCAATCCTTGGCAAATACCTTGGGGGAATACCTCTCCAAGCAGAATATGACCCAGTTGCGGATCGCCGAAACCGAAAAATACGCCCACGTTACCTTCTTCTTTAACGGTGGCGTGGAAGTGGAATACCCTGGGGAAGACCGGATTTTGGTCGCTTCCCCCAAAGTTGCAACCTACGATCTTCAGCCGGAAATGAGCGCTGTTCCCGTCTGCGATAAGGTGGTCGATGCCATCAATAGCGGAAAATACGACGTGGTGATTCTGAACTACGCCAACTGCGATATGGTCGGTCATACCGGCATTTTCGAAGCCGCCGTCAAGGCGGTGGAAACCGTCGATACCTGCGTGGGCAGAACCGCCCAAGCCGTTCTGAATATGGGCGGCGTGATGCTTCTGACCGCCGACCACGGCAACGCCGATTGCATGATCGCCGAGGACGGATCTCCCTTTACCGCACATACCACCAACCCCGTGCCCTTTGCCGTGATCGGAAAAGATTGCCAACTGCGGGAAGGCGGCAAACTGTGCGATATTTCCCCCACCATCCTCAAGCTTCTGAACCTCGCCCAACCCACCGAAATGGACGGCGAAAGCATTATTCTGTAATTAGTTTGCGGGAGTTTTTATGTTCTTCTTTCTTTTCAGGAGAAAAGAAAGAAGAGCCAGCCTCTGCATAAGTATCGACCATCGAAAAATTCGGCGTCTTTGACTTGAATTTTTCGGGTCTCACTTAAAAGAAAAGCCAAACCCCGGCGGATTCCATCCGCCGGAAAAAACCGAAATATTTTAGACCGATCTGTATTCACAGATCGGTCATTATTGTATATAAAAAAAGAAATGCAAAATCTCTTGCATTTCGACAAAATATATGTTATAATGTATCCGGTGCTGACCTACACGGTAGGCGGTTAACTTCTTGCCCTCGAAAGGGGGCTGTGCCTATGGATTACGTAACGTTGCAGGATCTATTCCAGTACAGTCTCGTTATAATCGAAATTATAGCGATTGTAATCACTATTGCATATAAAAAGAAATAACCGCCCTTCGACCAAAAAGTTGCGGTTATTTCTTTTAACCAAATCTTGAGGGCGTAACCGTCTATCGGTCAGCGCCTTTTCTATTATCATTATACACGATTCCGAGGGATTTGTCAACCCCTTTTCGGAAATTTCTTTCCGGCGTGAGGAATCACGCCGGATTCGGCTTTTCTTTTTGGTACTTTTTCTTTTCTCCCGAAAAGAAAAAGTACATACCCCCTCGTCTTACTTCGTCATTTTTTCCTGTTTGACTTTTTTGTCGATGACGTGGCGGGATGTCAATTCGTCGTGGATGTCTTCGAGGGAGATGCCCATTTCGATCATCATGACCATCACGTGGTAGGTCAGGTCTGCGATTTCGTAGATAGTTTCCTTTTTATCGTCGGCTTTTCCGGCGATGATAACTTCGGTACATTCTTCCCCGACCTTTTTCAGGATCTTGTCGATGCCTTTTTCAAAGAGGTAGGTGGTGTAAGAGCCTTCTTTTTTCTCGGTTTTTCTGCCTTCGATCAAGGTCATCAGCGATTGCAGAGAAAATGCTTGTCTCTCATCACTTTCAAAGACCGGGTTATGGAAGCAAGATTCTTCCCCCAAGTGGCAGGCAGGTCCGTCTTTTTCCACCAACACCGTCAAAGCGTCGTTGTCGCAATCGGCGGTAATGGAGACGATATGCTGATAATTCCCCGACGTTTCGCCCTTTCTCCAAAGTTCGTTGCGGGAGCGAGACCAAAAACAGGTCTTTTCTTCTTTGATACTGATTTCAAGACTTTCCTTATTCATGTACGCCAAGGTCAAAACGTCCTTGGTTTTTGCGTCCACCACGATGGCGGGGATCAAGCCCTTTTCGTCAAATTTCAGTTGATTGATGTCGATCATAATTTATCTCCTTACAGGGATGCCCTGTTTGTGTAATTCTTCTTTCAAGTCGGGAATGGCGACCTCTCCAAAATGGAAGATCGAAGCCGCAAGCCCCGCGTCAATGGTGGGAATCGCGCGGAAAAGCTGGGTAAAGTGGTCGATTCCCCCGGCTCCGCCCGATGCGATGATCGGCACGTTGACCGCGTTGGAAACCGCCTCTAACATCTCGATATCAAAGCCGTTTTTCACGCCGTCGGTGTCGATGGAGTTGACGACCACCTCTCCGGCGCCGGCATCCACGCCCCGCTTGATCCACTCGATGGCTTCCATGCCGGTATTTTCTCTGCCCCCTTTGGCAAAGACCCGGAACACACCGTCCACCCGCTTCACGTCTGCCGACAGAACCACGCATTGATCTCCGTACCGCTTTGCCGCCTCTCCGATCAGGGAGGGGTTGCGGATCGCGCCGGAATTGACGCTTACTTTATCTGCACCGCATTTCAGCACTCGGTCGAAATCGTCCAGGGTGTTGATGCCACCCCCCACGGTCAGGGGGATGAAGATGGTGCTTGCCACCTCGCAGAGAATGTCGGTAAACAACGCCCGACCTTCCGCCGAGGCGGTAATATCGTAAAATACCAACTCGTCGGCACCGCAATCGCTGTAATACTTTGCCAAGGAAATCGGCGACGAGACGTCCGCAAGTCCCAGGAAATTGACGCCCTTGACTACTCTTCCGTCCTTGACGTCCAGGCAGGGGATGATTCGTTTTGTAATCATAGTAAGCCGATCGCCTCCTTCAAATCAATCGCCCCGGTGTAATAGGCTTTTCCGACGATGGCGCCGTACAGATCCATTTCCGCCAAGGCTTTCACGTCGTCCAAGGTGGAAACGCCCCCCGACGCCACGATATTCATGGAGAATTTTTCGGAAAGCTCTTGATACAATCCCCGATTCGTTCCCTGCATCATGCCGTCCTTGGAAATGTCGGTGCAGATCAAGGTGGAAACACCGATTTTCTGCATTTTTTCACAGAACACAAAGGCGTCGATTCCGGAAGATTCGGTCCATCCTTTGATGGCGACGCAACCGTTTTTGATATCTACGCCCACGGCGATTTTATCTCCGTATTTTGCCACCGCTTCTTCCACGAATCCCTTGTTCGTGACGGCGGCAGTTCCTAAAATGACGCGGTCAACTCCTGCGGAAAGGTAGCGGTCGATGACCTCCATGCTTCGGATTCCGCCCCCTACCTCGGTAAACAGATCGGTCTGGGCGATGATGGATTTGATCGTTTCCAAGTTCGGTGTCTCGCCGGTTTTTGCCCCTTCCAAGTCCACCAAATGAAGATGGGTTGCGCCGGCTTCCTTGAATTTTTTTGCAATTTCCGGGGGATTGTTGCTATAAACCGTCATTTGATCGTAATCCCCCCGAAGCAGGCGCACCGCCTTGCCCTGGTACAGATCAATGGCAGGGAATAAAAACATAGAAAACTCCTTATTCTTCTTCGGCTACGGGGGTGACGACGGGGTTGCCCTGGGCATCGACCAAAACGGTCAATCCTCCGGAATAACCGGTTTGCACGTAAAGGTAATTCACGCCTGTTTTTTTGTCAACAAAAATGAAGGTTCCGCTGTTTTCCTTTTTTATAAGAAAGCGTTTGTCTTTTTTCGGCTTCATAACAATCTCCTCACAGTTCGCAGAAGGTTTTCAAGATCGTCAATCCCACGTTCCCGCTTTTTTCCGGGTGGAATTGGCATCCCATCACGTTATCCTTCGCCACCGCCGCCGTCAGAATTCCGCCGTATTCGGTGATTGCCGCCGTGGATTCGGCGCAATCGGTTCCGTGATAGGAATGAACAAAATAAACGTGATCCCCTTCGTTTACGTTTTTAAAAAGAGGGTGTTTTTCTTCCGGGAAATGCAAGGCATTCCAGCCGATATGAGGGATTTTGAGGGTGTTGTCAATGGTTTCTCCGATGGGACGGATGGCACCTTTGATCAACCCCAACCCTTCGTGCTCCCCATATTCATAACTTTTTTCCAAAAGCATCTGCATTCCAAGGCAAATGCCCAATAGGGGTTTTCCGGAGTTTGCCTCGTCAATGACGACCTGAAACAGCCCCGAATCCCGCAATTTTTTCGCCGCGTCACCGAAGGCGCCTACCCCCGGAAGAACGATGCGGTCTGCCTTCCGCAGTACGTCCGCGTCGTTGGTCACAACCACGTCCGCGCCCACGGAAACGAAGGAGCTTTTCAGCGAAAACAGATTCCCCACGCCGTAATCTACGATGGCGATCATCAAAGGACTCCCTTCGTGGAGGGGATTTCGTCTGCGGTATCCGGATCGATGGCTGCCGCTTGACGCAAAATCCGTCCAAACGCCTTGAACGCACCTTCAATGATGTGATGAGAATTTTCTCCCGCCATCTGCTTCAGGTGCAGGGTGCAGGCGGCCTGCCGTGTAAACGCCAGGAAAAATTCTTTGACCAGTTCCGTATCAAAATTTCCGACCTTTTCGGTGGGAATGGCAAGGTCAAAGCCCAAATAAGCGCGCCCGGAAAGATCCACGGCGGCGGCAATCAGCGCTTCGTCCATGGGCAAAAGGATCGAGCCGTAGCGGTTGATCCCCCGTTTTTCCTTCAGAGCCTCGGCGACGGCTTGCCCCAGGCAGATCCCCACGTCCTCTACCGTGTGGTGATCGTCAACCTCAACGTCCCCCTTACAGGTAACCGACAGGTCAAAGCGGCTGTGCCGGGCGAATAAGGTCAGCATATGATCCAAAAATCCGCAACCGGTGTTGATATCGGTCATGCCGGTGCCGTCAAGGGCGAGGGACAGGGTGATGTCGGTTTCTGCCGTCGTGCGGCGAATCGTCGCGTTTCTCATGTTAAATCCTCCAAAATTTCTTTGATTGCGTCGGTCAATGCCTTCATTTGTTCGGGCGTGCCGACGGTGATTCGGTTATATTGACAGATTCGTTTTTTGTCAAAGTGGCGTACTAAAATGCCACGGTCTTTTAATTTTAAGTATAAGTCTTTTCCGTCGATCTTTTGGTGCTTTGCAAAGATGAAGTTCGCCTTGGAATCGGTGATTTCAAAGCCCATCCGGGTCAATTCCGCAACGGTTTCTTTTCTTGTTGCGATGATGTTTTTACAATTTTTTGCAGTAATATCATCGTTTTTCAAGGTGGCGATCCCTGCCGCCATAGTCATGCGGTTAATGTTGTAGGGGTTCGTGGAATATCGCACCGTGTTCAAATCCCGGATCAGTTCTTTACATCCGATGCCGAAGCCCAGCCGAGCCCCCGCCATGGAACGGGATTTGGAAAAGGTCTGGGTTACCAACAAATTGTCGTACTTCCGAATCAGCGGAATACAGCTCTCTGCGCCGAAATCCACGTAAGCCTCGTCGATGACGACCAGATTGTTCGGGTTGGACGCCACGATCTTTTCAATCACGTCTGCCGACAGAGCGATGCCCGTGGGTGCGTTGGGGTTGGCGAGGAAAATATTTTTCCCGATCCCCATATATTTCTCCGGATTGACCGACAGATCGCTTTCCAGGGGAATTTCTTCGTAGGGCACGTGATTTAAGTCTGCAAACACCGGATAAAATCCATAGGTAATGTCGGGGAAGACCACCGGACGGGTTTCATCGCAAAATGCCATAAAGGCAAAATTGAGAATTTCGTCCGAACCGTTGACGGCGATCACTTCATCCGCATCCACGCCCCAACGCTTTGCGAAGGCTTCACAAAGGGAGGAACAGGTGGGATCGGGGTAGAGGTGAAGCCGTTTTGCTTCTTCTTCCGCCGCCGCCACCGTTTCTTCCGCGGGGGGATAGGGGGATTCGTTGGTGTTCAGCTTGATAAGGTTTAAGATCTTCGGCTGTTCCCCGGGAGTATAGGGGATCAAATCCTTTTGCTTTTCGGTCAAAAATCGACTCATTATTTCTCCTCAAGACGGATGACGGCGCTTTTTGCGTGGGCGGTCAATCCTTCTTTTTCCGCAAAGAACGCCACTTTGTCGGCAACCCTTGCCAGGGCGTCCTTGGTGTAATAGGTATATTGGGTCTTCTTCACGAAATCGTCCACCGACAGGGGGTTGGAAAATTTTGCCGTTCCGCTGGTGGGCAGGGTGTGGTTGGGACCTGCAAAATAGTCTCCCAGGGCTTCGGGGCAATTCCGTCCCATGAAGATCGAACCGGCGTGGCGGATTTTATCCAGCCAATCAAAGGGGTTATCTACGCACAGCTCCAAGTGTTCGGGGGCGATTTCGTTGGAAATATCCACGGCAACCGACAGATCGGGGGCTACAATGATCTTTCCGTTTTTATCAATGGACGTCCGGGCGATCTCCGACCGTTCCAGCTGGGGAATTTGTACCTCCAATTCCTTTTGAACCGCCTCTGCCAATTCCGTGGAATCGGTCACCAACACCGCCGAGGCAAGCTTATCGTGTTCCGCCTGGGACAGCAGATCCGCCGCCACGTGCCGGGGATTGGAGTTTTTATCGGCGACGATCAGAATTTCGCTGGGGCCTGCAATCATGTCGATGGAGACCTGTCCGAAGACCTGTTTTTTCGCTTCCGCCACAAAGGCGTTGCCGGGGCCGACGATTTTATCAACCTTAGGAACGGTCTCGGTTCCGTACGCCAGCGCGGCGATGGCTTGCGCTCCGCCCAACTTAAAGATTTTATCCACGCAGGAAATTTTTGCCGCCGCCAAAATGACCGGGTTCACCTTCCCGTCCTTCCCCGGAGGCGTGGTGATGACCACCTCGCGGCATCCGGCGATCTTTGCGGGAATGGAATCCATCAAAACGGTGGAGGGATAAGCGGCAGTGCCACCGGGAACGTACAGTCCGGCGCGGTCAACGGGGATGATCTTTTGCCCCACCACGATGCCGTCTTGGTCGTTGATAATGAAACTGTTCCGTACCTGCTTTTCGTGGAATTTGCGGATGTTTTCCGCCGCTTCCTTCAAAATTTCCAGGAATTTCGGCTCGACGGACGCTACTGCTTCTTCGATTTCTTCTTCCGTTACCAACAACGACGTCAGTTTTGCGCCGTCGAATTTTTCACAGTAGGCGTAAAGGGCTTTGTCACCCTCTCTGCGGACGGTGTCGATAATCTCGGCAACTGTTGCTTCTACGTCGATTTCGGGGACGACCCGGGCGAAGATATCCTGATTTGCCACTTCGCCGTATTTCAGAATCCGAATCATTTCGATTCCTCCGTTTGTGCTGCAAGACCGTTCATGACGGCTTGAATCATCTCGTTTTTGAATTTAAAACCCGTTTTGTTTGCAATCAGTCGGGCGCTGATGGGAACGATGGTGTCGATGACTTCCAATTTATTTTCCTTCAGCGTCGTTCCGGTTTCCACGATATCCACGATTACGTCGCTCAACCCTAAAATGGGGGCGATTTCAATGGATCCGTTCAGGTGGATAATGTCAATATCCCGCCCCAAAGAGGTGTAATGGTTCAATGCGATATTGGTAAACTTGGTTGCAACCTTCAGCGTGCGGTTGGGATTGTCCCGAAAATCGCTTTTCGCCGCCACCGCCATACGGCATTTGCCGATATTTAAATCCAGAAGCTCGTAAACCTCCGGGCGGTATTCCAACAAAATATCCTTTCCCGCAACCCCTAAATCGGCGGCGCCCCGTTCCACGTAAATGGCAACGTCAGACGGCTTGACCCAAAAATAACGGACGCCTTTTTCGGGATTTTCAAAAATCAGCTTTCGGTTGTTTTCTTTAATGGAAGGACATTCAAAGCCCGCCGCTTCGAACATGGCGTAAACCTTTTCGCCCAATCTTCCTTTGGGAAGGGCGATATTCAGCATCTTATCCAAGATTTTTCGCCTCCTTCACCGTTACGAGTTTCTTATATTTTAAATTGGGTTTGTTCCGATGGGCAGTCACCGAGCCCTGCGCCGAAAGCGCTTTGACCGCGGCGGCAATTTCTTCGGGCGTGTCGGTCTCGTCGTAGAGAAGCACCGTATCCACGTCGTATTCCTTCGTATCCTCCAGCCGTTCCAACAGGTCCAGATAGACCGCAAAGCCGATGGCGTGGGATTTGCGTGACAACTTTTTCATCATCTTATCGTACTGTCCGCCGGATAAAATCCCCGTAGGAATCCCTTTGACGAACCCCCGGAACACGATGCCGTTATAGTAACGCATATCGTTGATGACCGAAAAATCGATGCGAACCGAGTCGATGCCGTTGCTTTTCATCGCGCCGACCAACGCTTCCAGCTGCGCTATGGGTTCTTCCGATATCCCGATTTCCTTCAGGGCAGGGAAGACTTCTTCCGGCGTGCCGTAGGTGGTAATCAGCGTTTTAATTGCTCTTGCGGACGCCTCGCAGACGCCCTCGTTTTTGCAGATTTCCATCGCTCCGTGGAGATTTTTCTCTCCCAAGAGGTTTAAAATCTCCTTTTTCCCTTCATCGGAAAGTCCTGCGTTTTCCAATACCTCCGAAACGATGCCTAAATGCGATAAATCCAAAAGGCTTTCGTCGGAGATCTGCTCCAGGCTCTTCGCCGCAAGGGTCAGCACCTCTAAAATCTGATAATCGTCCACCTCTCCGATACATTCCAGCCCCGCCTGCATGATTTCCTTGTACGCGCGGGTTCCTTTGGAGATGCGGTACACGTTTTCGTTGTAATAAACCTTTTCCACCGTTCCCGGCAGATCCTTGCCGTTTTTGATGATGGATAAGGTCACGTCCGGCTTTAACGCCATCAGCCGTCCGTTGGTATCGGTAAAGGTAATGACGTTGTCCGAAACCAGGAAATCCTTGTTCCGCACGTATAGGTCGTATTCCTCAAATTTGCTCATCTTAAAGGGGAGGTATCCGTAACTGCGATACAGTTCCCGAAGACCGAAGGCGGCTTTTTCGTCGCTGCGTAATACGTTTTGATATAAGTTCATGCTTTTATCCTTCCCGGTCGCTCTTTTCCAATAAGGTACGGTATCCGCCCGCACCGTAATGCAGGCATTTGTTGACGCGCCCGATGGTTGCGGTGGATGCTCCGGTTTTTTCGGAGATCTGGACGTAGCTCTTTCCCTCGTGTAAGAGCTTTGCTACCTCCAGCCGCTGGGACATATCCTGCACCTCTTTAATGGTACAGACGTCCTCGAAAAAGGCGTAACATTCGTCGATGCTTTTCAATGCAAGGATGGAACGGAACAGATTTTCCGTTGCCTCGGTATGAAGGGGCTTCACCATGCCGGATCCTTCCTTTCTGTAAAATACTTTCACATTATACCACTTTAGCACGCTAAAGTCAATAGGTATTTGTGACATATTTGGAAAATCTTTCATTTTTTTGGATTTTACAAAGAAAAATCTCCTCCGCAGAGGGCAGAGGAGACCTTGTTTCAGTGATGACAATTTCCGCCGCAGCCGTGATTTCCGCAGGCGTGTCCTTCACCGTGATGATGCTCTCCGTGGTGGTTGCATCTCACGTTGGGGTTAAAATCCAAACAACCGCCCAGAAAGGCGTTGACCGCCGCATCCGCATCTCCCGAAACACCGCCGAACAGTCGGATTCCCGCGTCCTTTAACGCCATTTGCGCTCCGCCGCCGATTCCGCCGCAGATCAAAACCTCAACTCCCAATGCCTTCAAAAATCCTGCCAACGCACCGTGTCCGCTGCCGTTGGTATCGAAGACCGCCGTGTTCAGGATCTTGTTGCCCTCCACGTCATATACCTTAAATTGTTCGGTATGTCCGAAGTGCTGAAAAATCTGTCCGTTTTGATAGGTAACTGCAATTTTCATAGGAATTCCCCTGCTTTCATACTATTGTAAATATATTATAGCACTTATCCTTCGAAAAGTCAAGGAAAAAGGATTGACAAAACGGGTTTTTTGTACTATAATAAAAGAAATCTCAAAAAGGAGCCCATCATGAAAAAATCAGCAAAAAAATGTTTTCTTTTGGCAGGGGCATGCCTGTTTTTGTTCTTGCTTCTCACGTTTTTAGTGATGAAGGTTGACGTTCAACCCATCGGACCTCAAAATTCCACCGTCGGATTGGCAACGATCAACGGTACGATTTTTGAAGCCTGCGGTTCCAACCCGCTTTGGTACACCATTTCCGAAGCCTTGGGAATCGTTGCCCTTCTGTGTATTGCCGGATTTGGGTGCCTGGGAGCCTGGCAGTTGATTTCCGGAAAAAGCCTGAAAAAAGTGGATAAATCCTTGTTCGTTTTGGCTGGATTTTATGCTGTGGTGGCTTTTGTTTACGTCTTGTTTGAAGTCATTGTTATCAACTATCGCCCGATTTTGGAAGAGGGTATTTTGGAAGCATCCTATCCCTCGTCTCATACCATTTTGGTTTGTTGCATCATGCTCACTACCGCGTTGCAGCTGCAGATCCGCATCCGAAATAATGGGTTGCGGTTGGGATTGCAGGGGGCGTGCCTGTTGATTACGGTTCTTACCGCAATCGGACGGATTCTTGCGGGCGTCCATTGGTACACCGACGTGGTTGCCGCCCTTTTGATCAGCGGAGTTTTGGTGTTTGCGTATCTCGGCGTAATTCGACAGCTGAAGATCCGAAAGTAAAGTTTTTTATAAAAAATTTATAATATTCGCTGTTTGAAGCAAAATAAAAACACTACCCAAAAGAGATTTTCCCTCTCTTCCCGGGTAGTGTTTTTTTCGATATATTGCAGGGCAATTCGATATTTTTTCCTGACGGAAAAATCGATATATTTACGAAACGGTAAATTCGATATGATATAAATCCCTTCTTGCCTCGCAAGGCATATCGCGTGGGTCACACATATCGAACACCGAAGGTGTATATCGAAAATCACGTTAGGGATTTATATCGATGCCCAGTGTTTTTCGGAACACCGGCTAAAACATCATGTATTCCATAAACAAATTGGAAAATTCCGCATCTGCCGAAAGATCCACGTATTTCGCGCCGTTAAGGTCGGGCAACGTCGGATCGACGGCGTATTTTACCGTTCCCAGCAGGCTTGCGTTGTTCACGCCCTTGAACTTGTCTGCCAATTCTTCGGGGATCAACCCCACGGAGGCGGCGTTTCGTACCTTCAGCCCGGCGGAAAAGCCCCCGGCGACGTACAACCCCTCCACCTCGTCAAAGGAGATTCCCTCCCGATGGATCAGACATTCCAGGGCGGCGCGGATGGCGGATTTTGCCAGCTGAAATTCCCGGACGTCCTGCCCGGTCAGAGAGACCTTTTCGGTGATCTGCAAGGGATCGTCTTCCAAAAATCCGGTCTCGTCAATGTCTTCTCTGCGAACCGCTTCGCAAATGACGTCGATCAACCCCGTGGCGCACAAGCCCGTTGCTTCGCCGCCGCCGATGACGGTAATTTCCCCGTCGGGGGAGTAAGCACAGACCGCGCCCTCCGAGGCGCTCATGCCACAGGAGATATTTGCCCCCTCAAAGCAGGGACCTGCCGCCGCCGCGGTGCAAAGGATTTTTTTATCGTTAAATAAGGCAATTTCCGCGTTGGTTCCCAAATCCAACAGGATGCGGTACTTGTCTTTTGGCAATCCGATGGAATGAATTCCCGCCACGATATCCGCCCCCACGTAGGCAGAAATGCCGGGCAGGGAGACCACCGTTTTCACGGCGGAAAGGTCGAGGGATTCCCCGGAAGCCTCCTTGCTTTCCAAAAAGACCGGAGTGTAGGGCGCAACCCCCAAGGACGAGCAATCCACCCCGAAAAACAGGTGCAGCATGGTGGTGTTTCCGGCAACGTACATGACGTCGATTTCGGTCAACCCGAACGCCGAAAGCAACCCGTTGATCAATTCGGAGAGGGTGGATAACAACACCTTTTGCAATTCCTCCGCGCCGTTTTTCATGCAGTGGTCGATTCGGGAAATCACGTCCGAGCCGAAGGCGCGCTGGGGATTCGGCGCCGTTGCGGTGCGGATGATCTTTCCCTCGTCCTTCGAGACCAGGGACAACGCCAAGGTGGTGGTTCCGATATCCAGGCACAGGCAGACGTTTTCGGTCAGCCGTGCCGTTTCTTCTCCGCCGGTGACGGTGGAGATTTTCTCTTTGTCGGGCAAAACAACCGTTGCATCCTTCGATAGCACCGTCCGACACGCCAAGACCTCCGTTCCGTTCCACAGAACCGTGCATTTTTTGCAGGTTCCGCGCCCTCCGCAGGGATGGGGAACGAAATATCCGTGATCTGCCAACAGGTCGCTCAACAAAGGACTTCCCGCAAAGGGGATCTTTTTGCTTTTTCCTTGTTGGATTACGGTTAAAACTGCCATGTTAATCCTCCCGAAACAGCACGATGCCGAAATAGGTAACGGTGTTTGCTCCGTTGATGTATTTCATGGACGTGCTTTTGACCGTGGCGCTGACGTTGATGCCGTATCCCTCCAAAGACGATAACGCCTCCTCCGGGAAGCGGCAGGGCTCACCCGTTGCTTTCGCACAGGGGGAACATACTCCGCAGCCGCCCTTGGAAAGATGAAGGAAATTTTCAAATCCTTCTTCCTTCAAAAGCCGATTCAGTTCACGGCTTTTGTTTCCGTGATTTTTCCCGGCTTCGATCATTCCTTCAAAATCAAAGCTGTCCTCCAACTCCGAAACGGTCTGATACAGAAGCCCCTTGGGGTAGGAGCGAACGGTTTCGATCAGTTCGTCGATCTCCCCGATCTCAGGGGGACACATCCAGCATTTTCCGTAAACTCCGCAGGCGTTGGCGGCGCATTGTTCCCGAAAAATACGGTCGCAGACGATATTTTCCCCATCAATGATTTCCGCGTTGGTAAAGCCCACGGATCTTGCAAGGGAAAGCAATTTATTTTCCATAAAATTCCTCGACCGCACCGAAGAAGGCGTCCAGATTTTCCCAGGGAGTCATGGGCGGAATGTCGCATCCGGAGGAAACGACGAAATTATCGTATCCGGCGCATTTTTCCAAAAGCTCCAGGGTCTTTTCCCGAACGATTTCGGGGGTTCCCATCCGTAAGATTCCGGCGGGATCCATGTTGCCCATCACAGGAATATCCTTGGGGAAGATCTCCAGCATTTCCTTCAGGTCAATGGAGTTGCCGAAGTGATACGCCGCCGCCCCGATGGAGCGCAACGAGTCGGTCATTTTCAGCACGTTGTCGCCGCAGTTGTGATAGACCATCAGGAAGGAATCGTCCTGCACCGCGTCGGTAATTTTCTTTACGTAGGGAGAAGAAAATTCCTCCTCCAGAGAGGGAGAGAGAAGACCTGCCACAGGTTCCGCCATCATAACGCCGTTTGCACCCGCTTCTTTGTATGCCTTTGCGTAGGCAATCAAGAAGTCCGTTGCTTTTTCCAATACCGTATGAACCATATCGGGGTCGTCGTAGCAGTCGATCATGATCTCGGAAACGTCCAAAAGACGAGCCGCCAAAGAGAAAGGACCGATGATACCGGCAAAAACCGGGCGGTCGGTGATCTTGGTGACGGCTTTGCGGATGGAATCCACGTAAAGTCCGGAACGGGCCGTTCCGACGGCAGGAACTTGAAGGGCGTTGGCTTCGTCCTCGTCGTTGATCAGACGTCCCTTGACCGTGGGTACTTCATCGTCGGAAAAATGGACGGTGGCGCCGAAGCATTCCGCCTCCACCGAAAGGTCCATCAAGCTGACCGCAGCGGCGGCGTTGGTGCGTTGCGCTACCAAAGCCATTCCTTCTGCCTGCTTATCGCTGTCGGAGATCAGTTCCTTTACCGTACAGCCCAGCAGGGACACGCAGGGGAAGGACAAAACGGGCAACGCCTTTTTGCTTGCGGGAAGCGTTTCCAACCATTCACGCATATTTCTTTTCATGTAAAATCAAAGTTCCTTTCGTGTGTATCTTGCAAACCTTAAGTCCTTTAAAGTCGAAAATTTATTTTACAAGCGGCGCTCTGTATAAAAACGCCGCTTGTATTATGAAAAACTTATTTGCAGAGTTCGACGGCAGCGTCAGCGGCAGAAGCGGCGTCCGTGGTGTAGCAGTCAGCACCGATCGCGTCGCAGAATTCTTGATTGACGGGAGCACCGCCGACCATGATCTTCACTTGATCCCGGATTCCGGCAGCTTCCGCCGCCTTTACGACGTCCGCCATAACGTCCATGGTGGTGGTCAGCAGGGCAGAGCAGCAGATAACTTGGCAGCCCTGTTCCTTTGCGGTTTGTACGAAGGTTTCAGCAGGAACGTCAGTGCCCAGGTCAATAACTTCCAGCCCCTTACCTTCCAGCATCATCTTCACGATGTTTTTACCGATATCGTGCAGGTCTCCCTGAACGGTACCGATGCAGACTTTACCGGTAGCCTGAACGCCACTGCTTGCCAGGTAAGGCTTCAGAATGGTAACGCCCATATTCATCGCCCGGGCGGCAACGAGAACCTCGGGGACGTAAACCTCGTTGTTCTTGAACTTTTCCCGATCACGCCCATGCCAGCGAGAAGACCGTCGTTCAGAATGGAGGAAGCGTCCATGCCCTCGTCGATTGCCTGTTGAACCAGCTCTTTTACGATTTTTGCTTTCCCCTTTTGCAGATTTTCGGAAATTTCATTCAGATTAGCCATGATTTTTCTCCTTTAAAGTAAAATAATTTTTATGGTTGTTTTATCTCCAAGCGGAGTGTCACGCGTGATGAATTACAAAAGCTCCTTGCAGAGTCTTACCGCGGCGTCCGCGGCGGAAGCGGCGTCGGAGGTGTAGCAATCAGCGCCGATGGCGTCGCACAATTCCTGATTGACGGGCGCACCGCCGATCATGATCCGCACCCGATCCCGAATCCCCGCCTGGGTACAAGCCTGAACCACCTGTTCCAACACGTCAAGGGTAGTGGTCAGCAGGGCGGAGCAGCAGATGACTTGGCAATTTTGTTCTTTTACCGTTTGCACGAATACCTCGGGGGGAACGTCCACGCCCAAATCGATGACCTCCAACCCCTTTCCCTCCAGCATCATCTTGACCAGATTTTTCCCGATGTCGTGAAGGTCGCCCTGAACGGTGCCGATGCAGACCCTTCCGACGGCTTGCGCGCCGTCGCTTGCCAAATGCGGCTTCAGCATCGAGACGCCCATATTCATCGCCCGGGCGGCAACGAGAACCTCGGGAACGTAAGCCTCGTTGTTTTTGAATTTTTCTCCGATAATGCTCATCCCCGCCAGCAATCCTTCGTCCAGAATCCGGGAAGGATCGCACCCCGAATCGAGCGCCTGCCGGATTTTCTCCGTGACGATCTTCGCCTTGCCTCGTTGGAGATTTTCGGAGATCTCTTTTAAGAAAATCTCAATTTGATCTTCCTTGGATTCTTCCGCCTTCCGTTGACCGTATCGGTTTCGGTATTGGCTGGGGGTCATTTGCGCGTAATGGTGAAAGCTTCGGTAAAAGGTTTGCAGATCCCGAAGTCCGCATTCCGAAAGAATTTGCTCCACCGGCAATTCCGTCTCTTTTAACAGTCGGCAGGCGTGTGCCATACGCAATTCTTTCAGATAATCGGAAAAGGATCGTCCCATTCCGTTTTTGAATACCCGGCTCAACTGTGCGGGGCTGATAAACAACGTAGCCGCCAGGGATTCCAGCGTCAGCGCGTCGGAGGAGAATTCCTCCTTTACGATGCGCAGCGCCGCCGAGATCAACGCCCGATCCTTTCGGGATAATTCCGACGCCTTTCGGATGGCGCCGTTCATATAACGGCTTAAGGTAATCAGCAACACCGAAAGGTGTGCGCCCACCGCGTTTTTCCAATCGGGACGCTCTTTTTCCAATTCCCGTTGAATGGCGCGGAAGGTGGGCTCGACCCGTTCGACGGTTTCTTTGTTTAACGTGGCGCAAGAGACGGCGGCATCTTCACAAAAAACGCCGTAACAAAAACGGGGATGGTCTTCCGTTGCTTCTTCCCCCGAAAAAAATACCTTCGGGTCAAAAAGGATTCGGAATACCGTCGGTCCCTGTTCGGGGTTTTCCGCTTCAAATCCGTGGGGTGTCTGGGAAGAAAGGACGAAAACGTCCCCTTCCTTACAAGGCACGGTCTGATTGGGAATCCGATGGATCCCCTGTCCGGAAAGAACCCAGTCAATTTCCACGAATTGCTCCGTATGAAGTTGTGTCAAAGAAAGATTCTCCCACGGAATCGTTTCGATGGTAATGCAACGGTTCCGGGAAGCGTCAAATCTCTTGTCGCTCATAATCTACCGTCAAATCTTAATTTTTTTGATTTCTTCCGCGTAATACTGAACCAATTCAAATTTCGATCCGGGCATCAACCGATGATCGGGGCAGGGGATAAATCCGCCCAGGGAAGCCAAGCGGGTCATTCGTTCGATTTCCGCATCCACCGCGGCTTTGTCCTTGCGGAGGGCGGTTTTGTCCATTCCGCCTACGCCCAAAAGTCCGTTGCCGAACTTGTTGCGCGCCTTTTCAAACTGATCTCCCCAAACGCCCACCTCAATGGGGAACAGAGTGTTGACACCGTTGTTGAACCAGGTGGGTTGCAACGCTTCGGTAACGCCGTCACAGTCGAGGGAGATAATATCAATCCCGTATTCGTGGCAGAGATCGTTGCGCTTCTTATAGTGCTTTGCACACAGTTCGTCAAAAATATCCGGCGCGATCAACGGACCGTTTTTGAAGCAAACGTCTTCCCAATAGTGGGCAAAATCAAATTTTGCGCCGGTTTCCAAAACCGCTTTTGCACATTGATATTGCATTTCCGCATAAGTATCCACGATGTCGGCGAACAACTCCTCGTCCTCGTCGTAGATCAGATAACTCATTCCGATCACGGAGGTCATATTTCGAACCTCTCCCAAAACGCTTCCCAAATTCAAACCTACGGGGATGTCCTGAGGGCGAGTTTCGTTAAAGTTTTTCCAATATTCCAAATCAATGCGCTCGGGAGAAAATTGCATCTTGGGTTTGTACAACGTCTCAAAGGCTTCCCGATCTTTTAATTGATAATCGTCCTCCGAGGGAATGGATTGATTGCCCGGTTTGGTCCGTTCGATCAGTCCTTCGGAATTTTGCATCCGCAACGTTCCGTCGGGAAGGGTTTCCAACACCTTTTCTTCAAAGGGAGGAAACAGTCTTCGGTTTGCGCCGCGGCAGCGATACCAATTAAAATCCCAGCCGATGATTTTATCTAATTCCTGATCTGCTTCGTTTCCGTCTTTTACGGCATTTGCCAGATCCACGGAAATTTTCCCTTGCTCTGCCCACTCGGTAAGCAGCTCTCTCCAATACCCAAAGTGGACGGCAGGCATCCGATCTGCCGGTTGATAATGAAGAATATTCAGCGCCCGTTCTCGGTTCGTCATGACGATTTCCTCTTATTCTCTTGCTAATTTATAGATCAAATCGAAGGCAAATTCCAAATCTTCCATCGAGCAGTGGTCTTGTACAAAGTGAGACGTACAGCAGACCCAACGCTTGCCTTTCAAGGTGTTGAATACCCGGCGGATCTCCGATTCCAGCTTATCCTGACCGACGATGCCGAGGGTGGATTGAACGCAAACGCCGCCCAAGGTAGCAAATTTATCCTGATATTTTTCTAAGTACAACTCGTAGGGCATATTGGCGTTTTCCTGCCAGGGATGGATCAGGTCAAGACCGATATCCACGATGCCGTCCAGCACCTTTGCGATACATCCGTCGGAGTGGAGGGAAGCGAGAACCCCGCGGGAATGTACGTGATCCACCACCTTTTTCATGTTCGGGTAGATCAGCTCCCACCAGATTTCGGGGCTGAACATCAGATCCTTTTGGGAACCCCAATCGTCGGAAAGATGGATCATATCCGCGCCGGCGTCAATGCTCTGATCGGCGCATTGAATAACCCAATCCGCGTGTCTGCGGTACAGCTCTGCCATTTCGTCGGGGTACATCAAAAGCCAGGCAAGCTGATCCTCGATCCCGAAGGCAGTATTGAAGCATTCGAAAAATCCGGGGGTTTGCATATAGCAGAAGCGTCCCCGTTCCTTGTGATGGGCGATGGACTTTTTAATATGCTCAAAGGTTTCTTCGGTTTTCGGGGGAAGGTAATAATCGTGCTCCAGCAAAACGTCGGGGGAGACTTCGCCGTATTCCTCCCGAATCTTTTCCAAAACGTCCTTCTTGAATACCCGAGGGCCGCCGAAAATATGAGCCGCGTCAAATTCGTAGTGATCTTCAAACGCGGCAACCGAGCCCCATTTTTCCGTAATTTGTTCTTCCAAATTCGCGAAGACCCAACCGTAGATCGGCTGACGGTCCACCGGCTTGCCGAGGATCGCGTTGCGAACCCGTTCCGTACTATTCATAATAAACCATCCTTTTTCGCGTTTTTTCCATTATAGCACAGGCCGGCAAAAAAGTAAATAGGGTTTTCTTTCAAATTTCCGTTTTTGCGAAAGAAAACCCTATGAAATTTATTTTTTCGGTTATTCGGAGATTTCCTCCATCGCCTTTTTCACGTCCTTGCGGATGGAATTCAGATGCAGGGCAACGGTTTTGGTAAATCCGTCGTATTTGCAAAGATCTTCGCCCCAAAATCCCTCTTGGCGCGCCGCCAAGGAAACGAATTCTTCCGTGGGAAGATTGCTGTTTTGAGCGAAAAATTCTAACACCTTCCGATCATCCCGAACCACGTATTCTACGCCGTCCTGTCGGCAGGCGTGAAGCCCGTCTTCCTGAAGGTCGTCGGAAGTGTAAAACGCCAACAGCGCGGCAAAGGAAAAGGTCAATAATTGGGGCAGCTGCCGATTCTTTTCGTAGTAATCTTTCAGCGACGGCAAAACCCTGGTTTTCCATTTCGACACGGAGTTCAGGGAAATATCCAACAGTTTGTGATCAATAAAAGGATTTTCAAACCGTTCAAAAACCGCATCGGCAAAGACTTTTGCATCTTCTTCTTTCAATGGAACTTGCGGTACGATTTCTTCCAAAACTGCTCTGCGGACAAATTTACCTGCAATCGCATCGTTCATCATGTCTCTAACAATGTCGATTCCGTACAGCCACGCCCCCAATACCGACGCGGTGTGGGCGCCGTTCAAAATCCGCACCTTTCGTTCCCGATAGGGCTTTTGGTTCTCGGTAAAGATCACCGGAAGCCCGGCCTTTGCAAAGGGCAGCTCGTCCGAGAGATCTCGGTCGCTTTCAATAACCCACAACCCAAAGGGCTCTCCCACGTCCAAAAGATCGTCCCGATAGCCCAATTCTTTCCACAACCCCTCGGCTTCTGCCTTGGGATATCCGGTCACGATGCGATCGACCAAAGTGTTGCAGAAAACACAATGATCTTTTACCCACAAAGAAAAGTCCGCGGGAAGCTTCCATACCTCCGCAAGACGCAGAACGCAGTCCTTCAGCTTCCTGCCGTTGTCTTCGATCAATTCCACCGGAAGTATGACGAGCCCTTTGTCTTCCGCCCCGGAGAACGCCGAATACCGTTGATACAAAAACTTGGTCAGTTTTCCCGGATAGGTGTTTGGAACGCTTTCCATGGTGTCGGATTCGTCCAGGACGATCCCCGCCTCCGTGGTGTTTGAAATTACGTACCGCACCGTCGGACACAGGGCAAGCTCTTCCATCGGTTCCCACGTGCAAGATCCGTCCACCGCCCGATCGACCGAGGTGATGATCCGATGGAAATTGACGGTTTTTCCCCCTTCCTTTCCCCGCAGAATGACGGTATAAAGGCAATTCTGCTGCTCAAAATATTCCAACGAGCCGTAGGAGATCGGCTTGACGAGGGCGACACTTCCGTTAAAATCGGTTTTTTCGTTCAAAATATCAATAAAATAATCCGCAAACGCCCGCAAAAAATTGCCTTCTCCGAATTGCACGACCTTCAGCGGGCGTCGGGGTTTTTTGATTCCGATATCGGTAATGTTTTTCATAAAAATCCTTTCCGTATTACAGGGTTACGCCGTCCTTGAAGATGGCAAGATCGTGTCGGTCAAGTCTCTCCGATTTTGCTCGGATTTCGCCGGATGCCAAGGCAAGAACGTATTCCAAAAATTCTTCTTTCAATTCGTCCATGGAAACGCCGGAAAGCAATCTTCCCGCGTCAAAGTCGATCCACGCCTTTTTGCGGTCGTACAGATCGCTGTTGGACGAGATCTTCACCGTGGGAATCGGGCATCCGAAGGGGGTGCCTCTGCCCGTGGTAAATAGAATCAGTTGCGCTCCCGATACCGCCAAAGCGCCGGAGGCAACCAGGTCGTTTCCCGGGGATTGCAACAGGGATAATCCCTTCTTTTGTACCGCATCTCCGTATCCAAGCACGTCTTCTACCGGTGCCGATCCGCCCTTTTGGGTGCATCCCAGGGATTTGTCCTCCAGGGTCGTGATTCCCCCCGCTTTGTTTCCGGGGGAGGGGTTTTCGTCGGTCTTTTCTCCGTACCGAAGAAAATATTCCTTAAAATCGTTGACAAGCGATACGGTTTTGTCAAACTGCTCCTGCGTTCTGCACCGATTCATCAGCAGGGTTTCCGCGCCGAACATTTCCGGAACCTCGGTGAGAATTGCGCTTCCCCCTTGGGCGATCATCTCGTCGGTCAGCGCCCCCAACAAGGGGTTCGCCGTAATCCCCGAAAATCCGTCGGAGCCGCCGCATTTTAACCCGATCACCAAATCGGACGCGGAGCATTCGGTTCTGCGGAAGGCGTCGGCGTAACGGCATAATTCCTTCAACAGAGAAAGGGATTCGGAGATTTCGTCCTCATAATCCTGGGCAACGAGGAATTTTACCCGATGTTCATCCCACGTTCCCAAAACTTTTTTCAATTCCTCGATATTTCCGTTTTCACAGCCCAATCCCACCACCAAAACCGCCGCCGCGTTGGGATGACGGATCAGCCCGGCAAGATATTTCAGGGTCATTTCCCGGTCGTTCCCCAGCTGGGAGCAGCCGTAGGGATGGCAGAAGGACGTGACGGCGTCGATGTTTTCGGTCTTGAAATCTTGCGCCTGCATTTCGATCTGCCGCACGATGCCGTTGACGCACCCCACGGTGGGGATGATCCATACCTCGTTGCGGATTCCCACCGAGCCGTCGGCTCGTTTGTACCCCATAAAGGTTTTCGGCTTTTTGGGGGGAAGGTCTTGGAAATCCGGCGTGTAAGTATAAGAAAGCCGCCCCTTGAGATTTGATTTTACGTTGTGGGTATGCACGTGGCTTCCCACGGGGATTTCCGCGGTTGCGTGACCGATGGGCGCACCGTATTTGATTACCTTTTCGCCGATGGAAATATTTCGTAACGCAATTTTATGTCCCGGGGGAATGGGATCCTTCGCAAGAACCGTTTCCCCGTCAACGGGCAATACCGTTCCCGCCTCGATTAGTTCGATCGCCACCGCTACGGTGTCCGACGGATGAATTCGTAATAACTGCATAAAAGCCTCCGGAAATAGGTCTTATCTTTATTTTAGCATTTATTTCTATTTTGTCAATGGAAAAATTACCAAAAAAATTGTATTTTCGACCGTTTTGTGAATTTTTACGGAACAGGGACATAATTTCCTTGACAAAAGTGAAATCTTATGTTATTTTTAGGTGGGATAGGTTTTTTAAAAAGGAGTTGGTAACCACGAAAAAGGATTGTTTTGTGGAGTATCTTTTCCTCCCTGCGTTGCCTTCGGAGGAGGGGTATCATTTCCATCCGAATCTGGAAAAATTCGGCACGCTGGACGAGCCGCTGCTTCACAGCCACGATTATTACGAAATCTGCTTGATCCGTTCCGGGAAAATCACCGTAATTTCGGAGGATGCCCATATCGTAACGGAAAACCCCTGCCTTTTACTGTATAAAAAAGAGTGTCCCCACGCCCAATTCAACCATCGGGATACGGCGTACGAAAAGTATATGATCTCCTTGAGATCGGATCTGCCCCTTGCATTGGAAGCCTTGTCCCATCAGATCTGCCGTTGCGCGGAAACGTCGGTGGTGCTCGTTCCCCTGTCTCAAAAGCAGGTGGATTGGCTCTTCCTGGTTTCCGGGCATTTGGAAGAGCTTTTGTCGAACGAGTCGGGGAAAAAATATACGGAAAACAGTTTAAATTCCTTCCGTTATCTTCTCTCGGAGATCCTTTATTTATTGAAAAATCAACCGCAGACAAGCCCTTCCCATTCCGGCGAAATTCTTACCCGCGCCATGGCGTATATTGCGGAGCATCTTTCGCAAAACGTCTCTCTGACGGAGATTGCCGCCCGGGCGGGGGTTGGCAGAACGAAATTGAACGAGGAGTTTCAGAAATATTTATCCGTTTCCGTCCATCAGTATATTTTACGGGAGCGCATGGTTCTTGCCCAGCGGTATTTAAATCAGGGCATTTCGGTCAAGGAAGTGTCCGAGCTTTGCGGATTTAACGATTCCGCACATTTTATTCGGATGTTTAAGCGGTATTTTTCCGTAACGCCCGGACAATATAAAAATACACCCCAAAATCGTTAAGGCTTTCGGGGTGTATTTTTTTCTCGTTAATCGATGACGATCTCTCCGACGATCCCTTTGAACAACGGGGCTAACACGTAGCCTTCCTTTTCTCCCATCGACGCAGTTCCTCCCATGCCGTGGTAGTGCCCGGAAAAGGCGGTCTTAATGAGAGGCTCGTTGAAAATGTATTCGTTGACCGCAATCGTAAGATTTGCTTCCTCCTCCGTGCGGAGCAGCTGCTTGTAGTTCGTGCCGGGAGTTTGCAGAATTGCCGGGCTGTTGAAGGCGCAGTGGCAGAATAACACGATGGGAAGACCCTTTGCCACCTCTTGCTTCAGCAGATCAAACTGCCGTTGCGTCCACAGATAAAAGCTGTTGTCCATGGAGATCAGATTGACCCCGCCGACGATGCGGCTTTCAAATTCCATATCACCCCGAAAGACCGACTGAACCTCATCCCAATGCTCGTTTTTGTATGCAAAGGTGTCGGGGATTCCGATTTTGGGCGCAAACTCGTGGCTTCCGGGACAAAACAGATAATCGTGCCCCGCAAGAATCCGCTTTGCCGTCTCCCGGTTCGCATGGGAGTTAAAGTCCAAAAGATCGCCGGTAATAACGGTGCAGTCGAACTCCTTGGAATATTCCATCGCCTCTTCCAGATATCCCACGGGATCCCGTTCGGGGAATTCCGCTTCCCGGAAAAAGACGTCCCGACGGTGGGCGGCGTGCTCTTTCATATCGTCGCCGTCAAGATTGTCCGCAAGGGAGAGATGCACGTCGGTCAGATGTAAAATGCGGACGGGTCTTTCCAATCCGAAATGAAGGTAAAATTTTTGGCTTTTCAAATTCATAACGGTTTCTCCTTCGTTGTCAGTCAATGGTGATTACCCCTACGCATCCCGTGAACAGGCTCGGACCGATGTAGCAGGGGTGAGGCTTGTAGCCGGACTGAACGTACTCCAACCGATGGTAATGCCCGGTAAAAATCCCTTTGATCAGGGGTTGGTTTTTGATATACTCGTTCATTTCAACGGTAAGCTCCTTTGCACCCTCGGGCGGTACGATTCCCGTTTGCTCGTGGGTCAAAAAGGGGCAGTCGTAGGGCACGTGGGAGAACAAAAGGATCGGATACCCCCGGGAAACCTCGGCTTTCAGCATGTCAAACTGCTTCTGCGTCCAAACGTAATAGCTGTTGTCCATCGTGATTACGTTGACGCCTCCTACGAGGCGGCTTTCAAATTCCATATCTCCCCGGAACAACTGCTGCATTTCGTCCCAGCGCTCTGCCTTTCGTTCAAAATTGTTGGGGCAGAATTCGTGGCTTCCGGGGGTGAACATATAGTCTTTCCCTGCCAGGATTTCCGTTGCCGCGTCGTAGTTTGCGTAGGAGTTGAAATCAATCAAATCTCCGGTAATAACGGTGCAGTCAAATTCCTTGGCGTATTCCATGGCTTCCATGAGATACCCTGCGGGATCACGCTCAGGACGTCGTCCTTCCTTGAAGAAAATTTCTCTCCGATGGGCGGCAAATTCAAGCCATTTTTCCTCGTCTCTGTCGTCCGCAAAAGAAATATGAATGTCGGTGATATGAAGGATTTTGATGGGCTTTTCCAGCCCCAGGTGCAGTTCCACACGATCGGTCTTTAAGTGTTTCATGGCGGTTTCCTACTTTCTTTTTGTTTATCAGTCAATGGTAATTTCCGATACGATTCCCTTGAACAGACCTCCGGTCATGTAGGACGGCTTTCCGTGGAAATCCCAATAATGATTGTGGTGTCCGTGACCTGCAAAAAACGCCTTAACGAGAGGCTCGTCCCTTAAAAAGTTTGCGGTGGCAACGCTTTCGGCGATTTCCTCCTCGGTATAACCCAGCTTGCGGGCAGAATCCTTGTTTTCGGTCGTCTGCATATCGTTGGCGATGGGCACGTGGCAGAAAACGATGATCGGCAATCCACGGGCAACCTCTTGCTTTAAAACGTCCAGCTGCTCTTTCGTAAAAAGACGGAAGCCGTTGTCCAGGGTAATTACGTTTACTCCGCCGACGATTCGGCTTTCCACGTGCATATTCCCCCGAAAGTTGGATTGAACGTAATCCCAGGAGCTTCTCTTGAGTTCCATGGAATCGATCCCCGGCTTGGGGGTAAATTCATGATTCCCGGCGCAGAACATATAGTCCTTCCCCGCCAGGATCTCCTTGACGGTGTCGTAGTTTTTATACGTATTAAAATCCACCACGTCTCCGGTAAATACGGTGCAGTCGAAGCTTTTGGAATACTCCATCGCTTCCTGCAGATATCCCACGGGATCCCGTTCGGGAAATTCCGCTTCTCGGAAAAATATGTCTCTGCGCTTTGCGGCGTAGGGGATCATGTCTTCGTTGTTTCTTTCATCGGACAGGGACAGATGTACGTCGGTCAGATGTAAAATCCGCACCGGCTTTTTTAATCCGAAATGGAGTTGGATCGGATTTGGTTTTAATCCCATGGCAATATACCTCTTTCTCTTGCGGTACACAGTTTTTTGTCATCTTTACTATACACCATTTCTCCGAAAATTGCAATAGAACTTGGCAATAGTTTTCAGAATAGTAACAATTATTTTTTTCGTTTTCGAACAAATTCTAAAAAAACCGATTCTTGCAAACAAGATGAAAAAAACACTTGATTTTTTTTGTCGGATGTGGTATAATGTACTGTAACTATGAAACATCATCCGATTGGAGATCTTTTGATATGGCACAACAAAAGCGGATTCTTACCGGCGACCGCACCACCGGAAAACTGCATTTAGGGCATTACGTGGGCAGTCTGCAGAATCGGGTTCGTCTTCAAAACGATTACGAAACCTTTATTCTGATGGCGGATATTCAGGCGCTTACCACCCATTTTGAAAATCCCTCCCTGATCAACGGAAGTATTTACGACGTTGCCATCGACAACCTTTCCGTGGGGCTGGATCCCAACAAGGTCACCTTCGTTCAGCAATCTCAAATCAAAGCGATTGCGGAGCTGACCGTGTTTTACTCCATGCTGGTCAGCGTCAATACCCTGCGTCACAATCCTACCATCAAAACCGAAGCGGCAAACTACGGTTATAACGATATGACCTACGGCTTTTTGGGGTATCCCGTAAGCCAGGCGGCGGATATTACCTTCTGCAACGCGGAATTGGTTCCCGTCGGGGAAGACCAGCTGCCCCATATCGAAATTGCCCGGAAATTGGTACGCCGCATGAACGATCTGTACGGCACGAATTTGCTGGAGCCCAAAGCGATGCTTTCCTCCTGCACCCGTTTGATGGGGCTGGACGGAAACAGTAAAATGGGCAAATCCCTGGGCAACGCCATCTATTTGTCCGATCCTGCCGAGGTGGTCAATGAAAAGATCCGTCTTGCCGTCACCGACGCCTCCCGCATCCGCGCCAAGGATCCGGGACATCCGGACATCTGTGCCGTCAGCAAATACCATAAGGTGTTCAACGAGGACGAATACGAGGATATCTGTGACCGTTGCAAGGCCGGAGAAATCGGATGTGTTGCCTGTAAAAAGCGTTTGGCGGAAAAGCTGAACGGACTTTTGGATCCCTTCCGGGAGCGCCGTGCGTACTACGAAAACCACAGGAACGAAGTAAAAGATATCGTCAATTCCGGCAGCGACAAAGCCAACAAGATCGGCGATGAAAATATTGCAAAGATCAAAGAAGCCATGAGCCTTAAAATCTAACGAAGATCCCCTCAACCGAGGGGATTTTTCTTTTTGACAATTTCCGACATCGGCGCATAGGATGAAGTGGGTAGCCTTCTACATATCGCAAGATATGTGGTACGCCTCGGCGTATCGACTTTTTCGTTAAGGATGATCCTGTTATGAAATGCAATAATTGTGACGCTACCCAAGCAACCCCACTCTTGTCCTGTCCCGATACTGCCCTTTGCGGAACGCCCTTTTGCCCCAAGTCTCTGGATTGGAAGCGGGAAGAGCCTACCGCCCTGTACGCCGACAAGGTGTTTTCGGCACACAAGGCAACCGGGTCTTCGATTTTTTATCCCTTAAATACCGCGGATCTCCCGGATAATTTCGTCAGCAGCTACGAGCTGACCCCTTGTTCCGGCGGATGCTGCTGCACCAACGGTCTTTCGGCGGATGCGGTGTTTGAAATTCAGAAATCCTACGTGCAGTTGGATTGCTTTTCGGTCAACGAAGCTGCTGCTCCGGGCGAGCCCTCGGCAATTATCACCCCCGATAACGTAACGGTCAACGGGCTTACCGTCGCCGCCGTTACGCAGAATAACGGTCGGTATGTTGCGGATATCTCCAACGTTATCGGAGAGATCTTGAATCCGGTCTGTACGGCGCAGTGTCTCGGCTCAAAGGCCTTTATTCTGCTTCAGAATATCGGCGTTTTGGAATTCCGCGTTCGGTTCGGATTTGAAGGGGTGGTTCGCTCCTGCGGAACGCTGTATCGGTTTAAGGTTTATATCGCAAGCAACGAAGCCATTCCCCTGCCCACCGATCAGACCACTTCCTTTGCCATCGCGGAAGCCAATATCCCCTGCGTGGAATACGGAAACGCCCCGATTCTGTCCTTCCGTCTTGGGGGGAACGCCCAGGTGATCAATCCCCAGCTGTCGGTAACGGTCACCGACGAGACCGACGTCTGCAACGGCGTTGCCGTAAATCTTGCCGCAACCCTGGGAATTACCCCGCTGGTTTACGCGGAGGTAATCCGCAACACGTTGATTTTGGTCAACGGCGCGGAATTAAAGGATGATTGCTCCTGCGGTATGGACGGATTCAATTTGTACGCCGGGCAAAATTGCTGTGATACGGACGTGGTTTCTGCTCCCGTGCGCCCTGCGTCTTCCGGTGTGATTCGCAGATGCGGATGCCAAGGAACCGATTAATTCGGACGTTTTTCGGACGTTGAAAATTCGAGGGGATGCCCTGCTTCGGGATCCCCTCAACGCCGTTTTGGGGAAGCGGAAGGGAAGAAAATGTATAAAATCTGTAAAACCACTTGCAATTTCAAAAAAAATAGTGTATAATATATGATGTATATCTATATACGAGTAATCTCTCCGAAATTGCAAGGAGGTTTTTGTTATGAGTCAGTTTGACGATTCGTCCCGCAAGGGGCAAAAGGAATCGGGATCCGGTTCTCGGGTTCGCCGCGGGGCGCAAGATCGGAAGAATACGGAATCGAAGCCCAAGGGGGCGTCGGAACGGTTCTTTTCCTTGATGCAAAAATGGAACGATCCCTTTTTCTTCCGTAAAAAAAGATTGCCCGATCCTTCCCAATTCCCGGAAGGACAGGTTCCCCTGTGGGTTTCCGATCCGGAGCATTATACCAAACGCCGTACAGGGGCTGCCCGCTTCTGGCATGGGTTCGGCGTGGTCGTTCTGCATCTCTTTTTGATTTGCTGTATGATGGGCGTTGCCATGCTTGGGATCGCCGCCGCCGTGGTGTATTCCTTTTCCGACACGGATCTGGACGAACGGTTTGCCTCGATGGATCTGGACTATTCCTCCTTCATTTACGCCACCGATCCGGTCACCGGCGAGGATTATATTTACCAGGAAATTCAAAGTAAATCCGGCACCCGCGTGTGGGTTTCCGATTCCGAGATTCCCCAACACGTCAAGGACGCCACCGTGGCGTTGGAGGATCAGCGGTTTTATACCCACTCCGGCGTTGACCCCATCCGTACCGTAAAGGCGATCATTGAATACGCCCAAAGCAAGCTTACCGGAAGCAACGAGCGTGCCTCCGGCGGTTCTACCTTAACCCAACAGGTCATCAAGAACATGACCGGGGATGACGATTACGGCATCGGGCGTAAGGTCAAGGAAATGCTGCAGGCGTTGTATATCGAACGCCGTTACAACAAGGATCAGATTTTGGAATATTATCTGAACACCGTCTATTTCGGGCAGAGCGCCAACGGAATTTCCGCCGCCGCGGAGATCTATTTTGATAAAGACGTCAGTGAGCTGACCGTCGCCGAGGGTGCGGCAATTATCTGTATTACCAAATCCCCCAGCACTTACAATCCCTATTTGCATCCGGAAAATAATAAAAAGCGCCGCAACGATACCATGTGGTTTATGTACGAGCAGGGGTATCTTACCCGGGAGGAATACGACGAGTATTCCCAGCAGGAGCTGAATCTGGTCGATCTGGAAGCCAAGCGGGAGGAGACCGAATCGGAGGAAGAGGGTATTTTCCTCTATAACTACTACACCGATATGGTGATCCGGGACGTGCTTCGGGATCTTCAGACCGAAAAAGGACTTTCGGAAGCGGAAGCCACCAACCTTCTCTATCACGGCGGATTGCAGATCTACGCCTGCGTCGATCCTTCCATTCAGACCATGATGGAGGATTATTTCGCCAACGAGGATAACTTTAAATACACCGGCTCAAGCAAGGATACCTTCGTCAACGAGAAGGGTGAGACGGAAATTCCCCAAGTCGCCATGATGGTGATGGATCCGGAAACGGGCGATATTTTAGGCGTCATCGGCGGTCGGGGAGAAAAGACCAAGTCTTTGAGCCTGAACCGCGCCGTGGATACCCCCCGCCAGCCCGGCTCCTCCATCAAGCCTTTAAGCGTTTACGGATACGCCATTGAAAACGATCTGATGACCTTGGGCGATCCCATCGACGATATCCCGGTTACCTACGATCCGGAGGAAAAGACCTTCTGGCCCAGCAACTACGATAAGACTTATGCCGGCTTGGTTTCGGTGAAAAAGGCGCTGGCGCGCTCGTTGAATACCCCCGCCGCCTGGGGGCTGAAGACCGTCGGGATTAAAACCTCTTACGATTTCTTGATCAATTCCCTGCATTTTACCACCCTGAATCGGGACGACAGCACCTCCCTTGCTCCTTTGGCGGTGGGCGCTCTGACCGACGGCGTTACCCTTCGGGAAATGACGACGGCGTACACCACCTTCGCCGGAGACGGAATGTACACCGCATACCGTTCCTATAGCCGCATCGTGGGCTACGACGGAAAGACCGTTCTGGAAAATCCCATCGAACGGGAAGAGGTCTTTTCGGAGCAGACCGCCTATCTGATGACCGATATTCTCCAATCCTCGGTCTATTCCATCGCCGGCGACGCAAGACTGAAAAATATTGCCACCGCAGGGAAATCCGGTACCACCTCTTCCTATAAGGACCGTTGGTTTATCGGATATACCAACGATTACGTGGCGGGAATCTGGTGGGGCTACGATACTCCCTACGAGCTGAACAACACCCACCATTTCAAAATGTGGAATCAAGTGATGACGAAGGTTCACGAGATGAAAAACATCACGAAGAGTTCCTTTGAGCAGCCCTCGGGCATCGTTTCCTGTTCCGTCTGCTGGAAGAGTGGACTGTTGCCCGGTCCCTACTGCTCCACCGATCCCCAGGGCGCTTGCGTAGAGACCTTCTATTACAAAGAAGGCACCCAGCCCACCAAGACCTGCAACGTCCATCATCAGCTGTACGTTTGCGACGTTTCGGGCAAAATTGCCCATGAAAACTGCCCCTCCGCCACCCTGAAAACCTTCGTGGATATCGACCGTTCCTTCCCCGCCGCAGTAAAAATCGGGGACGCGGGATATATCTGCCCCCGACTGACGAAGGAGAATATCCTTTATTCCCACGCCACGCTTCCGGTATATACGAATTTGGTGCCCGAAGGGGATACCCCCGCAACGTCTCTTTACGATCACGTGGCAAATTGTCTTTGCACCACCCATACGCCTTCCGAGAAGCCCCATATTTACACTCCGAAGGCGCCGACCACCGACACGGCAACGGGGACGTCCACCGGCGGAGGCGGGTCGAATCAGCCCACCACCGATACCGGTTCGCTCCCCGATACCGGAACGGTTACCGATACGGCAACGTCAACCCAAACCAACGTATCGGACAGTGCAACCCCAGTGATACCGGTGTTGTAGGAAGCAATTCCACCACCGATTCCGCAACGCCGACCTCGGGCAATCCGACGTCCGAAACCTCCGACGGGGGAACGCCGGCGCAGGAACAAAATAATAACGGTATTCCGTAATGCCATGACGCGAGGTCATTGTAGGAAAGGAATGGATGATGAGAATCCAAAAATTTGTCGCGGAAAGCGGAATTTGTTCCCGCAGAGCCGCAGAAGAGCTTGTCCGTGAGGGCAGAATCACCGTCAACGGCAAGCCTGCCGAAATCGGCATGGACGTCGATCCCATCGCCGATTCGGTTTATTGCGACGGAAAGCGGATCCGTCCGAGAGCCGCAGAAAAACGCTATTTTATTTTCTATAAGCCCCGTGGCGTGATCACCGCCATGAAGGCACAGGACGACCGTAGCGTGGTCGCCGATTTAATCAAGGGAATCAAGGGAAGAGTTTATCCCGTAGGGCGTCTTGACCGTGATTCGGAAGGGCTTCTGATCCTGACCGACGACGGAGATCTGGCGCAGCGGCTGACCCATCCCTCCCACGCCGTTCCCAAAACCTACCGGGTTACCGTTCGGGGGGAGGTTTCCCTCGATCAGCTGAACCGCTTCCGGGAAGGGGTGGTTCTCGACGACGGAGAAAAAACGCTCCCTGCCGGCGTCCAGGTTCAGAAGGAGCAGGAAGGGAAGACGGTGCTTCACGTCACCATCACCGAAGGGAAAAACCGTGAAATCCGCCGGATCTGTGAGGTTCTGGGCTTGGAGGTCATGCTTCTCAAGCGGATCGCCGAGGGCGCCGTGTCCATCGGACATTTGGAGCCGGGCGAATACCGTCCCTTGTCGGAAAAGGAGAAGGAAGCACTCTTGAACAGCGTCGGAATTCCCTACGTGCGCAAAATCAAAAAATCCTCCGCCCAAAAATCCGCAACGGCAGCCGCTTACCGCAACCGCCGTCAGAGAAGTCAATCGGAGCACGAGCGCCGCTTTAAAAAGCAATTTATGAAGTAAGCGCCCGCCAAAGCTTTCGTAATTTTACGGGGAAAGAGCCGAAAAAGGTTCTTTCCTCTTTTTTTTGCAGTACCGTATGCACCGTGTTCAGGGGAGAGGAAGAAATCAGCCGTCCCTTCTCCGACAAAGCCAAAAGATACCCCAAGGTCTGCCCCCGAGGGATCGGCGCAAAGGTTCGTGGGATCGTTTGAGGGATCAGCTGATAGGGAATGGGCTGCCCGTCGATGGTAATGCAGGTCAAGGGCAGGCTGTTTTTTACCGTGGCGTCCCCCTCGCCTCCCAAAATCGGCACGATCCCTCCGTAGCCTCGGGCAGGGACGGACTCTTCGATGCTTACCCGCGGAAAACATTCGTCGTACAACGCCGCGTGATCCTGCCAATCGTTGCCGTCGTTCAGGGTTACGCAGATAAGTCGGACTCCCTTTCGTTCTGCCGCCGTAACCAGGCATCGACCGGCTTTTTTCGTAAATCCGGTTTTTACCCCGAAGACCCCCTCGCAGGTTTCCAAAAGCTTGTTGGAATTGGAGATCACCATATTCTTATAGGTAAGCTTTGCTTGTTTCGCAGAGACGATATTGCAAAATTCTTCGTTTTCCAGCGCCTTTGCCGTCAGCCGCGCCAGATCCCGCGCGGTGGTGTAATGCCCCTCTGCAGGAAGTCCGTGGGGATTTTGAAATTGAGTGTCGTTTAACCCCAATTCCTTTGCCCGTCGGTTCATGCTTGCCACGAAAGCCGATACGCTTCCCCCGATGCCTTCTGCCAGGGCTTCCGCCGCGTCGTTGCCCGATTTCAGCATCAATACGTATAGAAGATCCCGAATTGAAAGTACGTCTCCCTCCGTCAGCCCCAACTGCGATCCCTCGACTGCCGCGGCAGAGGCGGAAACGGTAATTTTATTTTCTAAATCCGCCGATTCCAAAACGAGTAACGCGGTCATGATCTTCGTGGTCGAGGCTTGGGGCAGTTTTTCGTCGGCGTTCTTTTCATATAAGACCGTTTCCGACGCCCATTCCATGACCACCGCCGCCTTTCCGTCACAATCGACGGCTTTTGCGGGAAACACCGAAAGAGGAAAGAACAACGCAACGGTGACGACGACGCAAAACAACCGCTTCATTCCAATTCCTCCCGGATCCGATCCAAAGCGTTGACGCAGACCTCGGCGAACAATTTTGCCGCCGCTTCCGCCTCCGCCGGAGAATTTCCGCAGCCCCCCAATTCCACCAGCAACGCGCCCTTGGAAAGGTATTGATTGTACCGCAGCCCCCGAATCAGAATCGGACGCATCAGTCCCGGATAGGTTTCGTCCGCTTCCCGCTGAATCCGGGCGGCAAGGGATAAATTTTCCATCCAATTCGGGTGGGGATAGGTATTGTTTCCCACTCCCATCAAAAACATTACCTGCGCCGTTTCAACGCCGTTGACGGTCACGGTGGGGCGGTATTTCGTTCCCTGACTGTCGATCAACGAATCCCGATGCAGATCGATAACCACGGCGATGGACGGATATTTTTTTAAGTATTCCTTTACCGTTTCCAGGGAACGGTCGTAGGACGAATTAAAATCCTCGTCGTGCCGTTTTTGACAATGGATCACTCCGTAGCCCCGTTCGGTCAGGGCTTGGGATAATACCTCCCCCATGTGAACCATATTCCGACTGTTGTCGGTGGTGCGGGTGGGTTGATCGGTGTACCAATCCTGCCCCGTTTCGTTATAACATTCGGTGGTGTGGGTATGTACGATGAGGATCTTCGGTCCCTCCCCCGAAAGGTCCAGGTCGGGGACGTGATTTAAAAGGGCGTCGATGTCAATCTCCTTCGACGAGGAATTGTTGATCGACAGCGACGAGGCATACTTTTTCGTTACAATGGCGTTGGCGTCGTCGGGGGCTTTCGGCACGGCAACGGTAAAATCCGCGGCTTCAAACACCGGGAGAGACGCAAACGCCTCGGTGGAGGGCTCCTCCGGGGAATCCTCCGTCGCCTCCGCCCCCTGTTGGGGAAGCGACGGAAGAGCCGGAATCGCTTCGGTGATTGCCCGGGCAGACAGAGAGCGTATCTGCGGAGCAACCCCGTATGACAGGGCGGTGGTAGGGGTAATCCCCGAGCAACATAGAACCACCCCCGTGATCGCCGCCCCAAGGGCAGAGCATAGGATTGCCAATTTCAGTTTCAACATGGTTTTCCTTCTCCTTCGGTGTGTTTCATTCTCCGATAGGACCGCCCTCGGAGTCCGCTGTCATACCAACATTTTATTCTTCTTTCCTTTGATTTATACACCGATCAATCCGTCAATTTCTTCTCGGTCAATGCTGTGAACGGCAATATTGACCGCTTCCGACAGTAATTTCGCCGTTCGGGAGATCAAAGCGTCGATATCCTGGGGCGTGACGACCAGATTGTTTTCATATCCCCCCAAAAGCTCCCGTAAATAGTCCCCCTCGTCCTCGGTTAATTCTCCTGCCAGCCGTTTCGTCGGCAGATCGTCGATCCGTTCCCGCACCTTTTCCAAGGCGTTTACGGTCAACGTCGCCGCATCCACCACCGTCGGA
>JAGAPC010000021.1 GCA_017623475.1 Clostridia bacterium
CGCCCCAATCTCTTTTTCCGTTGCTTGATTCGGGTGCTGTCGATCCCCGCGTTGTGGAAGGCAAAATTCTCCTATACTACCGAGCGTATGGATCAGGCAGGGGACGGCCCTTGGCTGATTTTGATGAACCATTCCTGTTTTTTGGATCTCAAAATTGCTTATAAAATCTTTTTCCCAAAGCCCTTTTGCGTGGTTTCCACCACCGACGGCTTCGTGGGGATCCCCTGGCTGATGCGTTGGATCGGCTGCATCCCCACCCAAAAATTCGTCTCGGATCTGACCTTGATTCGGGATATTTTAAACGCCGTCAAAACCAAAAACACCAGCGTTCTCATGTATCCCGAAGCCGGTTATTCCTTTGACGGAACGGCAACGCCCCTACCTCGGAAATTAGGCGTCCTGCTGAAAAAATTGGACGTCCCCGTGGTTTCGGTCATTACCCAAGGCGCGTTTCATCGGGATCCCCTTTATAATTGCCTGCAAAAACGCAAGGTCAAGGTTTCCGCAACGGTCAAATGTCTGTTGACGCAGGAGGAGATCCGCCAAAAATCCGTCGAGGAATTGGATCAGATTTTGGACGAAGCCTTTACCTTTGACAGCTTCAAATGGCAACAGAAAAACAATATTAAAATCGACGAGCCTTTTCGGGCGGACGGGTTGCACCGCATCTTGTATCAATGTCCTCACTGTGGTGTGGAAGGGCAGATGGAAGGCAAAGGAATTCATCTGACCTGTCATGCCTGTGGCAAGAAGTACGAGTTGACTCCCTACGGAAAACTTTCCGCCTTGGAAGGGGAGACCGAATTCGACCACATTCCCGACTGGTATCAGTGGCAGCGTCAACAAGTAAAACAACAAATCGAATCCGGAGAATATTCCCTTGATACTCCGGTAAAAATCGGTGTTCTTGTCGACCATAAAGCCCTTTACATGGTAGGCGACGGACGACTCGTTCACAACGCCGATGGCTTCACCCTGACCGGCTGCGACGGGAAATTGAATTACTCTCAACCCCCCATCACGTCTTATACCCTCAACGCAGATTATTATTGGTATGAGATCGGCGACATCATCTCCATCGGCGACCGGAATACCCTCTACTATTGCTTCCCCCAAGACCCCAAAGTTTCGGTCACCAAAGCCCGCCTCGCCACCGAAGAATTATACAAAATGACAAAATTGAAAAAACAATAATTCTATAGAGATTTTTCTCCCCTTGTAGCATGTTGCTCCAAGGGGATTTTTTTTCTTTTACTGTCCTATTGACATTTTAGTTCACTTTTGGTATAATATTCTTGCGACATAATTTTATATTTTCATGCACAGGTGTGGGTTTTCTTTTGCGAAAACACACGCTCCTATTTCCTATACTTGTGTATGAAATAAAATTGTGTCGCAACAATGGAGTGGTGGTTTTCTGTGCACCGCTTCGGCGGTGCATTTTTTTATGCTCTGCAAGTGTAAAATAGGAGGTAAAACAGATGGAACAAAGAAAAAACAGTAACGTATGGAAAAAAATCCTCGGTATGTTTTGCGGCATGGTTGTCGTCGTACTCATTACGCTTTTTCTTGTAATGTTGGTGCGAGGAGGCAGTTTTTCCGCCGGTGAATCAAAAGAAAAACTCACGGCTTATGATCTGGCTGTGGAAAACGGATATCAAGGGACGGTAGAAGAATGGCTGATGTCCCTCGCCGGGGAAAACGGACCCAAAGGTGACGTGGGTGCTTCCGCCTATGAATTGGCGGTGTCCAACGGTTATACCGGAACGGTTGAAGAGTGGCTTGCTTCTCTCATTGGTGTTCCCGGAAAGGGCGGAGCCGACGGAAAGAACGGTACCAACGGAAAATCCGCCTATGAACTTGCGGTGGAAAACGGCTATCAAGGAACCGAAACTCAATGGCTCACATCCATCGTCGGCAAAGACGGTCTGAATGGGAAAGACGGAGTCAATGGGAAATCTGCCTATGAGTTGGCGGTGGAATCCGGCTATACCGGGGATCTGACCTCTTGGCTCACCGGTCTTACCGGTGCTGACGGATCCAGTGCATACGACGTTGCCGTGGAAGAAGGTTATACCGGAACCAAGGCACAATGGCTTGCTTCTCTCGTCGGGGAAGCCGGCGCTATCGGTGCCGATGGCAAATCTGCTTATGAATTGGCTTGTATAGCCGGATATGAAGGAGATCTTCAATCTTGGTTATCTTCTCTCGTTGGAGAAAAAGGTGACACCGGTGCCCAAGGTGAAAAGGGCGATAAGGGTGACACCGGCGCCCAAGGTGAAAAGGGCGATAAGGGTGATACCGGCGCCCAAGGCGAAAAGGGCGATAATGGTGACACCGGTGCCCAAGGCGAAAAGGGCGATAAAGGTGACACCGGTGCCCAAGGTGAAAAGGGCGATAAGGGTGATGCCGGCGCCCAAGGCGAAAAGGGCGATAAGGGTGACACCGGTGCCCAAGGTGAAAAGGGCGACAAAGGTGATACCGGCGCTCAAGGTGAAAAGGGCGATAAGGGCGATACCGGCGCTCAAGGTGAAAATGGCGACAAGGGTGATACCGGCGCCACCGGTCTGTCAGCCTTTGAATTGATGCAATCCCAAGGATATCAGGGAACTCTGGAAGAATGGCTCACGTCTCTCGTGGGCGCAAAGGGAGACTCCGGCGAAAAAGGTGATAAAGGGGATCCCGGAGATAAGGGCGATAAAGGTGACAAGGGCGACAAGGGTGATACTGGTGACACTGGTGCTACCGGTTTGTCTGCCTACGAATTGGCAAAACAACAAGGCTATACCGGAACCCTCAACGAATGGCTCGATACGTTGATCGGAGCAAAAGGCGACCCTGGTGAAAAGGGTGATCCCGGTGAAAAAGGCGATCCCGGTGAAAAAGGCGATCCCGGTGAAAAGGGTGATCCCGGAGAAAAAGGCGATCCCGGTGAAAAGGGTGATCCCGGAGAAAAAGGTGATCCCGGAGAAAAAGGTGATCCCGGAGAAAAAGGTGATCCCGGAGAAAAAGGTGATCCCGGAGAAAAAGGTGATCCCGGTGTAAAAGGCGACCCCGGTCTTTCCGCCTATCAAATTGCTGTAAATAACGGTTTTGATGGGGATGAAGCCACTTGGCTTGCCTCTTTGAAGGGTGCTGCCGGAGAATACGGCGCAGACGGAAAATCCGCCTATGAATTAGCATACGAAAACGACCCCACCGTTGGAGATCTTGCCGCTTGGCTCACGTCGCTTCACGGTGCAAAGGGTGATCCGGGTGAAAAAGGCGATCCCGGGAAATCCGCCTATGAGTTGGCATACGAAAACGATTCCACCATCGGAACGTTGGAGCAGTGGCTCGCATCTCTTGTTGGTCCTCGGGGGGAACCGGGGGCAAAAGGCGATACTGGTGCTATCGGTGCCGCCGGACTTTCGGCTTATCAGTTAGCAAAGGAAAATGACCCCACCATCGGCACTTTGGACGAATGGCTCGCTTCTCTCGTGGGTGCAGACGGACAACCCGGTGCCGCCGGCAAATCCGCTTACGAACTGGCAAAAGAAAAGGATCCAACCATCGGCACTATCGAAGAATGGATTGCTTCCCTGAAAGGAGAAACGGGGGCTACCGGTGCTACCGGTGCCGCCGGTCTTTCTGCCTATCAGTTGGCAAAGGAAAATGACCCCACCATCGGCACTATTGACGAATGGTTAGCCTCGCTCGTTGGTGCAGACGGACAACCCGGTGCCGCCGGCAAGTCTGCTTATGAACTCGCAAAAGAAAAAGATCCTACCATCGGAACCATCGAAGAGTGGATTGCTTCTCTGAAAGGGGAAACGGGTGCCACCGGTGCTACCGGTGCCGCCGGACTTTCTGCTTATCAGTTAGCAAAGGAAAATGACCCCACCATCGGTACGATTGACGAATGGTTAGCCTCTCTTGTCGGTGCGGACGGACAACCCGGTTCCGCCGGCAAATCCGCTTACGAACTGGCAAAAGAAGCCGACCCCAACGTGGGCACCGTTCAAGAATGGCTTCTGTCTCTCCGGGGTGCAGACGGCAAGTCTGCTTATGAGTTGGCATACGAAGCCAACCCCAACGTGGGAACCCTCACCGAATGGCTCGCATCCTTAAAAGGCGAACGAGGGGAAACCGGCCCCCAAGGTCCCAAAGGTGAAACCGGAGCCACCGGACCTCAAGGTGAAACCGGTGCAACCGGACCTCAAGGACCTCAGGGAGAAACCGGAGCCACCGGCCCCCAAGGACCTCAAGGTGAAACCGGCGCCACCGGTGCGGCAGGTACTGGTGTGTCCAAGGTTGAACTCATTGAAGACAAACTTGTAATTACCCTTTCCGATGGTCAAAAGTTTGACCTCGGCAATGTTAAGGGCGAAAAAGGAGATAAAGGTGACGGTATATCCGCAGTCACCATTGACGAAAACGGACATCTTAAAATAACCTTCACCACAGGTGTTACTACCGACCTTGGTAATATTAAGGGTGCAGACGGTGTCGGTATTGAAAATACTGAAATTAATGCCGATGGTGAACTTGTAATAACCTATACTAATGGCAAGACCAAAAACCTTGGTTCTGTTAAGGGACCGAAGGGTGATAAAGGTGATACTGGTGCACAAGGACCTGCTGGTGTGGATGGAAAATCTGCTTACGAACTTTATAAACAAGCACACCCAGAGTATACTGGTACACTTGAAGAATGGCTAAGTAGTCTTGAAGGTTCCGACGGTCGTGGCATTTTAAGAACGGAATTTTTAGGAACCAACTTTATTATTTATTACACCGATGGTACTACTGAAACTCATGATTTAAGCAGCATAATTGGAGACCCAAATGAAAAAGCGGTTCTTGTTTTTAGTAAATTAGCAGATGGTACCTATGGTGTAATGGCTGGCGGTATGGCAAAATATGAGGCAACGATTAATATTCCTGCTACATATAATGGCATCGCCGTAACACAAATTTTGGATAATGGTTTTAGTGATTTATCAAGATTACAGGCGGTGAATATACCCGAAAACATAACAACTATTGGAAGTAATGCATTTTATAATTGTACTTCATTGACGAATATCGAATTACCAAAGAGCTTAAGAAAGATTGAAGCATATGCTTTTTATATGTCTGGATTAACAAGTGTAACTATGCATTCACCTGACAAGTGGCATACAAATGCAACATACACGGTTACTGGTGAATCTGCTGGTGTTAGTAGATTTGAGAAATGCTTCAAAAACGGAACGGTAGATTTAATCAACAGTGTTTCTGTTAATGACAGTGGTGCTACCTTATACATAGATTTTGCTTGTGATATATCAAAACCGAGTGTTGCGGCAATTGCTCTTTCTACCGAATGGTCAGGTGCTGTTGCTTGTCGTGCATCACAAGGAACTCTTACAATTAATGTGACTGCAACTGTACCATATTATGCTTCAGATTGGTCGTGCACAAACATCAGTGATGAAGAACAAAATATAAAAGATATCTTTACTTATTCGCTACTTTCTGACAATACATATAGTATTACAGGGTTAAAAAACAACCAAATAGAAGAAATAACAATACCTGAAAGTATTGATGGAATTCCAGTAACACAAATTGCTGCCAATGCTTTTAGTGGTAATACTAATATTAAGAAAGTTATTATAGCAGATTCTGTTGTTAAGATAGGCGATTATGCTTTTCGTGAATGTGGACTTACAAATATAGATTTAGGTAAAGGTGTTACAAGTATAGGGGAAGGTGCTTTTTATTATTCCAATTTAAAAAGTGTGACTATACCTGCTAATGTAAAGAATATTGAGATATATGCATTTATGACTAGTTATTTGTCAGAAGCAAAGTTTGAAATTACTGAGGGCTGGTACACTTACTGGTATGGAGAAAAACGGGATGTGCCGTATACATTTGATGATACCTCAATAGCGGCAGCACACCTTGCAAATGAACATTATCCGTTTTATCACGACTGATATAATATATTGATATTTCTTTAAGGCAAGTTTTAATAAGTAAGGGGGTGTACTATGTTTATTTTAGCATTGAGCGACAACGGCAGAGTTTATGCTTATAATGAGCAAAAGCAGGAGTGTCTAAATGTTTGTGGAGAGTTGCAAGGATATACATGTGAAACTGTAGCGGTAAAACAAGGAGAGAATATATTTATTTATGGCACAAACGGACAAAAGATTGCACAATATCCCAAAGATTTTATAGATTTAAGTAATGTAGTAGGCATAATTTTATAATTTTCATCTTGAATTAAAACATATTTTTGTGTTGATAAATTTTTGAGAATTATACTACTTTCATTTCCTGAAATTCATATATTATCAGATTGCAAAACTTGCAACGCTAAACGACGAATGATAGAGAAGGCACCCCACTGGGGTGCCTTCTTCTTATATATTCTTATTGCTTTTTGTCTTTCATGAAGTTCTTCATGCGAACCGAGTGGTCCAAGATCCGCTTCCGCAGGCGGATGTTTTTGGGGGTTACCTCCACCAGCTCGTCGTCGGCGATGAATTCCAGGGATTGCTCCAAACTCAAAATTCTGGGAGGAACGAGGCGCAACGCTTCGTCTTTTCCTGCCGAGCGAATGGCGGTCATGTGCTTTTTCTTGCACACGTTAACCACGATGTCGTTCTGCCGACTGGCTTCTCCGACCACCATACCGCCGTACACCTCCACCCCCGAACCTATGAACATTGCCCCGGAATCCTGGGAATAAAACATCCCGTAATTGGTGGTGTCTCCGGTCTCGTACGCAACCAAAGAGCCGTTGAGACGGCGGGGAATATCCCCCTTGAAGGGAGCGTAAGAATCGAAGATCGAGCTCATGATCCCTTCGCCCCTCGTGTCGGTCATAAATTCACTCCGATAGCCGAACAACCCCCGCGCCGGAACGATAAATTCCAACCGGGTACGGTCGCCTACCTGGGTCATGGAGGTCAATTCGCCCTTGCGGTAGCCCATCTTTTCCATGACCGCCCCCACGGAATCCGCAGGAACGTCAACCACAAGCCGTTCCATCGGCTCGGAGAGAACGCCGTCAATTTCTTTATACAATACCTTCGGGGTGCTGACCTGGAACTCAAACCCCTCCCGGCGCATATTTTCGATCAGGATGGAAAGGTGCATTTCCCCCCGTCCACAAACCTTGAACGCCTCGGTGGAATCGGTATCGCTGACCCGCAACGAAACGTCCTTCAGCAATTCCTTATACAGTCTCGCCCGAAGATTTCGGGACGTGACGTATTTTCCTTCCCGACCGGCAAAGGGAGAATCGTTGACCATAAAGGTCATTTCCATCGTCGGCTCGGAAATTTTGACGAAGGGCAGCGGCTCTACCGCGTCGGGAGCGCAGATGGTATCTCCGATGGTAACGCTTTCAATCCCCGAAACGCAGACCACGTCTCCCGGCTTTGCTTCGGTACAGGGAACACGGTTCAACCCTTCGAACTGATACATAGAGACGATTCTTGCCTTGGAGTTGGGGCGCGAGCCGTGATAATCGCACAACACCACGTCCTGGTTAACCTTCATAATCCCGCGCTCTACCCGACCGATGGCGATCCGCCCTACGTATTCGTTATAGTCGATGGACGAAACCAACATCTGCAACGGAGCGTTATCTTCCCCTTGGGGCGGATCAAAATAATCTACGATCGCGTCCAAAAGAGGCTTAAAATCTTTCATCTCCGCATCGGGAGAAAGACCGGCAACCCCGGTACGACCGGAAGCGAAAATTACCGGAGAATCCAACTGTTCGTCGGTGGCGTCCAGATCCATCAACAGTTCCAACACTTCGTCCACAACTTCGGTAGGACGGGCGTCGGGACGGTCCACCTTATTGACTACAACGATGACTTTATGCCCCAATTCCAATGCTTTTTGAAGCACGAACCGGGTTTGAGGCATGGGACCTTCAAAGGCATCAACCAGCAACAAAACGCCGTTGACCATCTTCAAAATCCGTTCCACCTCGCCGCCGAAGTCTGCGTGCCCCGGGGTGTCAACGATGTTGATTTTGGTATCTTTGTATTTTACCGCCGTATTTTTTGCAAGGATGGTAATGCCCCGTTCCCGCTCGATGGCGTTGGAGTCCATTACCCGGTCGTTTACTTCCTGATTTTCACGGAAAACGCCGCCTTGCTTCAGCATTTCATCGACCAGGGTGGTTTTGCCGTGGTCAACGTGGGCAATAATGGCGATATTTCTTAAATCTTCACGGATCATGGAACTTCTTCCTTCCTGTGTATGAAATCTATATTACAACCATATATTATACCGCAACTTCCGCAAAAAATCAATACCGTTTGAAAAAAATTCCGCTTTTTGTAGAAAAAGCATGAGATCGGAGAGCCTTCTCCGATCTCGAATTATTACGTATAGCTTCGGTCGATCTGGACGACGCCGCGCACCGATTCGTGCTTTTCCGCAATCAGCGCCCGAATCCTTTCCTTCGCTTCCCCTTCGCTCATATTACTGTCATAGGGGAGCACCGCGTCGAAGATCACGTTGGTGTGGGTTGGACCCGGAACGGCGCGGAAATCGTGGATGGTGATGTTGGGGTGAATCTCTTTCACTTCTTCGGAAATTGCCTTTCTCAATGCGACAATTTCTTCGTTTGTGGTTACGATGGGATCCATGTGGATGACCGCGATGCACCCCAACTGTTCCGCAATTTCCTGCTCGATGTTGTCGATCATATCGTGGGCGTCCCACAAATTGGCGTCGGCGGGGATTTCCGCGTGGAGGGAAACGATCTTCCGCCCCGGTCCGTAATCGTTGACGATCAGATCGTGGATGCCGGCAACCTCCTCGTGCTCCATAACGATCCGTTCAATTTCCCGGACGAATTCCGGCTCAGGCGGTTGCCCCAGCAGGGGAGAGATGGTCTCTTTGGCAGAGCGAAACCCGGCGATAAAAATCATAATCGCCACCGCCGCCCCGCAATATCCGTCGATATTATATCCGGTAAAATGCCCCACCACCGTGGCAAGCAGTACCACCGCCGTGGCAACGGCGTCTCCCAACGAGTCGGTCATGGTTGCCATCATCGCCCCGGAATGGATTTTCTTGCCCACGGAACGGTTGTAAACTCCCATGTAAATTTTAACGCCGATGGAAGCAATCAAAATCCCCACGGTCAGCCAATGAAAGGTAACCGCCTCCGGGTTTAAGATCTTTTCCAGGGAGGATTTCCCCAATTCAAAGCCCATCAACAAGATCAATAGGGAAACCAAAAGCCCAGAAATATACTCAAACCGTCCGTGGCCGAAGGGGTGCTGGGGATCGGGCTTTTGCCCTGCCAGCCGAAATCCCACCAGCGTGATGAGAGAAGAACCGGCGTCGGATAGGTTGTTGAAGGCGTCTGCCGTAATGGCGATGGAGCCGGAAAGCAGCCCTGCAAGCAGCTTTCCGCAAAAGAGCATCAGATTCAGTACGATCCCTAAAATTCCGCATAATACCCCGTATTTTTGCCGCACGTCGGGGTTAGAGAGATCGTCTCGGTTTTGAATGAACCATTTGGATAAAAGCGATACCATAACGTAACCTTCCTTTCGTGGGGATAGTATAACACGAATCCCGATTTTTGTCAAGATTTGCCTCCGTAATTTTCTCTCTTCCGCATTCGTCTTCATCCCTCCCTCTTCGGGGGAATCTTCTGACGAAAACCGAATCCGGTGTCGAGGTTTTGCGGACGGTGGAGAATCGTTCCTTCACCGTTTGCTAAAATCCGCAAAAATACCGTTGTATAATGATTCTACGCCAACGACGGCGATCAAATGACACACAACGTAAAAAACGTCAAGGAGGTTAAAAAATGTATCGTTTTACGGGAAAAATTTATCGGGAAATCGCAACGTCCGCCCTCACCGTGCAAAAAAAGATGCGAAGCCGTGTGGACGAAAGCTCCCTGGACGGATTATGTGAAAATATCCGACAGGTCGGGATGGTTCATCCCATCACCGTCCGTTACTGCGGCGAGGGAAAATACGAGATCGTTTCCGGGGTGCGCCGTTATCTTGCGGCGATCCGTCTTCAGATGGACAAGATCCCCTGCATCGTCACCGATTTTAATCGGGGAGAGGCGGCGCTTTTGTCTCTGTCGGAAAATCTGCAACGGAAAAATCTCAACTATTTCGAAGAGGCGGAGGGAATGCTTCGGGTTACGGAGCTTTTGGGGGTAACCCAGGATCAGCTGGCGCAGAAATTGGGCAAAAGCCAATCCGCAGTCGCCAATAAAATGCGTCTTTTGCAGTTGTCTCCCTATTTGCGGGATACCCTGCTGTCCGCCCAACTTTCGGAGCGTCACGCACGGGCGTTGCTTTCTGTGGATGGGGAGACGTTGCGCCGCAAGGTGTTGCGTACCACCGTGGATCGGGGATATCGGGTGGCGCAAATGGAGGCTTATATCGAAAAGCTCAAGGCAGAGCCCAAGGAAAAGCCCAAAAAAGGGGAGAAGAAGGACAATTTCTGCAAGGGATTTTGTCGGGATCTGCGGTTGTATCTCAATTCCATCAACCGCACGGTAAATCTGATGAAAAATTCCGGCTTTGAAACCCATTGTGAGACCTCGGAGGAGGACACCAAAATTATCTACCGCATCGAGATCTCCAAGTAATCAGGGCAGAATCAGTCCCAATTCGTCGTATAAGATCACCCGAAAGGTTCGCAGAAGCTTTTCCGCGTCTTGGGGCAGCATATTTAACTCCAACGCCGCCTGTACCTCCGTGTGGGTCTTGGACCAATAGACCATCTGCAGCAGGTCGAAAATCTTCTCCCCGTTGGGATACCATAAAATGCGGTTCATCGCCCCCTCCACCGCCTCACGGTTGAAGATCATCCGCTGATAAATCCGATCGGTGTTGATCCGCGGGTCGGAGGTTGGCATTTCGCTCAACCGCTTCAGGGCTTTTTCGAATTTGTCGTGGGGGTATTCTTCAATGACCCTCTCCAAGTATTTGTTACAGCAATATTTTCTTGCGCCTGCCATAATTCCCCTCAAAAAGAAAAAGAGTTATAGTGAATCGTTCAAATTCATTATAACTCTTTTTTGTGTCCTATGTTTTACATCTGTCGAACATTTTATCGAACAAACATTCGAACATTACCAAATCGGTTGATCCACAGGCATGGTGGCGTAGGCGTTCAGATCGGTCTTTGCGGTGTTGCCCGCCAAATATTCGTAATATCCCTGGGATGCGATCATCGCCGCGTTATCTCCGCACAAATCGGGGCGGGGGAGATACAGTTCAACGCCGTTTCGTTCACATTCCTTTTGCATCATTTCCCGCAAATTGCGGTTTGCCGAAACGCCTCCTGCCAAAACCAGACGGTGCGTGGTGTTTTTCGCCGCAAGAACGCTCTTTTCGGTCAAAACCGAGCAGACCGCCTTCGTAAAGGACGCGGCAAGATCCGGCGCGTTGATCTCTTCCCCCCGCTGCTTTGCGGTATGGGCGTAGTTGACCACCGCCGTCTTTACCCCGGAAAAGCTGAAATCGTAGGGAGCGTCCTTGAAGTGGACTTGGGGAAATACGATTGCGTCGGGATTTCCCGTTTCCGCCGCCTTTTGGATCTTCGGTCCGCCGGGGTATCCCAAATTTAGGATCCGTGCGGATTTGTCAAAGGCTTCCCCCGCGGCGTCGTCCCTCGTTTTTCCCAAAATTTCATATTCCGTATAGGATTTTACGTGGACGATATGGCTATGCCCTCCGGAGGCGATCAACGCCGTAAAGGGCGGCTTTAGGTCGGGATGGGACAGATAATTTGACGCCACGTGTCCCCGCAAATGATGGACGGGAATCAAGGGTACGCCCAAGGTAAAGGCAAGGCTTTTCGCGTAATTAACCCCTACGAGCAACGCGCCGATCAAGCCCGGCGCGTAGGTTACGGCAACGGCGTCGGGGAGCTCCCCCTGCAGCGTCCGTTCCACCAAGGGCTCGATGGCTTCGATATGGCATCTGGAGGCAATTTCCGGCACCACGCCCCCGTATCTTTCGTGAATGGGGATCTGGGATACGACCTCGTTTCGCAGAATCCTGCGTCCGTCTTCCACCAACGCGGCGGCAGTTTCGTCGCAAGAGCTTTCTATGGCTAAAATCTTCATGTTACGTTCCTTTGCTTTCGTTCTGTCTATGATGATAACATATTCTTCGCCCTTTGTCAAGTGATTGTCAAAAAACCTTTCAAAAAAATATAATGGAGTAAGATCGTTTAGGGAGGAGTTTTCCGTGCAGATGGAGAAGACGCCCCGGGATGAGGTTCTCGTAATTTTGGATTCTGCCGATCAGGCAGCCTTTGGAATCCGCTATGCCACCATGTCCTTTTCCGATCTCCGTACCCGAAGATTTTGTGAGCAGATGGCGGTTTTGGTTTGTCTTCGGGAGGGAATCGGCGCATCGGGAAGCGTTACGTTGCGTGCCGTGGAAAATGCGGCGGGGGATCTGTTGTTGTATTTTTCTCTTCCCAAGGAAGGAGAGGAGTGTTGCGTGTATTCTCAAGTAATTGAATTTCCCGACCTGGACGGTCTTCTCGACAGTCGGAACGCCTTTTTGCGGGATCCGGATCTGTGTGCCGAAATTTATTGTTGGCGGGGAAAATATTATCTTTGGTACGAATTTTACACCTCTCCCGTCCGCTTTGACGATCTTACCTTAACCATGCTGGAATACGGCAAAATCAGCCCCCTTGACCGATCCTTTCTGACGGAACACGCCACCCTGTTGCCCGACGCCGTTCCGTTGTTTTTGACTTGACAATCTCCTTTGGGTATGATATAATATAAAATATATTATATCCCCCGGTTTTCCGGAGAAAGAGGCGTGGAATGGATTCTACCGAATTGAACGCAACCGTATTGGTGGTGGACGACGATCCGGAAATCGTATCCGCTATTACGAAATTGCTGGAATTGGAAGGCTATACCGTTCTGAAGGCCTACGACGGATTGGAAGCGTTGGAGGTACTGTCCCAAAACAAGGTACATCTGATCCTGATGGATCTGATGATGCCCAGGGTGGACGGGCTTTCCGCCGTGATGCAGATCCGGAAAAGCAAAAATATTCCCATCATCATTCTCTCCGCCCGTACCGAGGACAGCGACAAGATTTTGGGCTTGAACGTGGGGGCGGACGATTATATCGCAAAGCCCTACAACCCCATGGAATTGCTCGCGCGGGTCGGCTCGCAGCTGCGCCGTTATTTCCATCTCGGCGCTTCTTCCGAATCGGAGGATGGAAATATCCTCACGGTGGGCGGGCTTCGGATGAATCTGGATTCCCGGGAATTTTTCGTCGATGAGCGTCCGGTAAAGCTGACCTCCATCGAATGGGGCATGATGGAGCTGTTTATGCGTACCCCGGGCAAGGTTTATTCCGCCGAGGAGATCTACCGTGCCGTGTGGAAGGAGGACGCCCACGCGGTGGAAAATACCGTCACCGTCCACATCCGCCGAATTCGGGAAAAAATCGAAATCGATCCCAGAGAGCCCCGCTATCTGAAGGTGATTTGGGGAATCGGATATAAATTGGAAAAATAACGCTTTTCCAAAGAGAGGAGATCAATCATGGCGTTTCTCCGTTCCGGATGGATGCACGTTTTGGCGTTTCTTCTTTGCGCCGTGCTGTTGTTTTCTTCCGCATGGTGCTACGTTTATGCCAACGATAACGCCGGGATGAGTGAAATTTTCACTTATACCGACTTCCGCAATACGAAAAACTATCATCAGCGTCTTGCCGCCGCCTCCGAGGAAATGGTTTCTCTGGCGCGGCAGGTCTATTCCGGGCGCAAGGTCTCTTCCGTGGATTTGGAGGGGGGCGCCATCGACGGCGTGTTTCATTACTATTTTTACGCCGACGGCACGACGCTGACCGACATCCCCCTGCTGGAGGGGGTGGATTTCAGCCACGCAAAAACTCTGGCGGTCTATCGGAACGGAATCTGCTATTTGATGGACACCAACCATACCCAAACCGACAGCTTTTCCCATTGGCAGGAGTATTCCTGGGATCCTTACGATCTGACCAAAACCGTGTCCCTCACCGTCTTTTCCTGTGACGCGGGGGCGATTCTCGTTCCCGATTCCGATTGGATCAACGAGCAATATTCCCTTTGGGCAACGGCAAAAAATCGTGCGCTGATGTTCATTATTCTGTTAGCCCTTGCCGCGTTGCCGATGATCTATCTGATTTTGGCAGTCAGCTGGGGCGAAATTCGGAAAAAGCCCGAAAACGCACCGCGGTTTTTTACGGAGTTCATCCTTCTTGCCGGCGTTTTGGCAGTGATGTGGATTCTTCAGATCTTGGACATCTCCTTCTTCCGCTGGTTCCAGAATCTCTTCTCTTTGTTTAATTTCGGCGCAAATCCCTCCGTTTATTTCGCCTATTCTCTTTTGTTTACCTTCCTTGTTTTACTGTTGCTTTTGTCTGTGGTATCTTTGATCCGCTTCGCAAAAGAAAACCGTCTGGTCCGCGGATCGTTTCTTTGGTGGTTCTGTAACCGTCCCTTCCTTGCGTTGCGGCGTCGGGCGGACAAGCAGTATTTCCGCCGCTATCGGTATTCTTTCTCCTTCCTGGTTCGCACGGTGGTGTTTTTATTGCTGGAAGCGGTTTTGATCGGCTTTTATGTGGCGACGGCAGTCAACCGCTATTGGATCGTATTGCAGATCATTCTTCTGTTCGGCGCAGTTTCCCTGGTGGTCGTGTATCTGTTCGGGATCTATAGCGATCTGCGTTCCTTAAACCGTCTTTTGGATCATATTACCGAGCTTCAAAACGGAAATCTTTCCCACCGCGCCGAGATTCCCGACGGAAACATCTTTTTCGAGTATGAGGATCAGCTGCGCAGCGTCGGAGACGGTTTTGATTCCACCTTGCGCAGTCAGATTTCCGCAGAACGCTCCCGCGTCAATCTGATCACCAACGTCTCCCACGATTTAAGAACGCCCCTGACGTCGATTATCGGCTATTTGGATCTTCTTTCCAAGGTGGAGTTGTCGGACGAAGCGCGGGATTACGTCAAGATTTTAACCCAAAAATCCAACCGTCTCAACCATCTGGTCTCCGACGTCTTTGCCCTATCTAAGGCAAACAGCGGTGCCGAGGACGTTCCCGTGGAGGATCTCGACCTGTTCCTGCTGGCTCGTCAATTGGTTGCCGATTTGTCCGATTCCGCGGCGGCTGCCGGGAAAACCGTCCGTCTGTCCGGACAAGGCTCCGCCCCCATTTGCTCCAACGGCAACAAAATTTACCGCATCCTTCAGAATATGCTGGATAACGCCCTGAAATATTCTCTGACCGGAACGCGGATCTTCGTTCTTCTTTCGCTGAAAGGGGAGACGGCGACCGTGACGGTCAAAAATACCTCGTCGTACGAAATGAATTTTTCCGCCGAGGAAATTTCCGAGCAATTCGTTCGGGGCGATCCTTCCCGCACCGGAGAGGGTAGCGGCTTGGGCTTGGCGATTGCTAAATCCTTTGCCGAACAGCTGAACGCAAAATTTTCCATCACCATTGACGGAGATCAATTCTCCACGTCCGTCACCTTCCCGTTGAAAAAAGAGATAACCCCCGAAAATGAGGATTGATTTATGAATTATACTGTCTCAAATTCCCGTCTTTCCGTCACCGTCTCCGATTTGGGCGCTGAACTGCAATCGGTTTGCCTCGACGGCGTTGAGCGTCTCTGGCAGGGCGATCCCGCCGTGTGGAACGGTCGTTCCCCCATTCTGTTCCCCTTCGTCGGACGGATCAAAAATGGGGAATATACCTTTGGCAGAAAAGCCTATTCCGCCCCCTCGCCCCACGGCTTTGCCCGCAAATCCATCTTTTCCGTGGCGGAGCAGACCGAAACTTCCCTGACGCTTCGCCTGGTCTCTTCCGAAGAAACCAAGGAGTTATACCCCTTTGATTTTTTATTTGACGTGACCTATTCCATCGAGGAAAACCGCCTCGTTCAATCCTTTCGCGTCAAAAATACGGGAGATCAGCCCATGTATTACGCCTACGGCGGTCATCCCGGCTTTATCCTTCCCCCCGACGGCACGGAATTTTCCGATTGGTATTTGGAATTTGCAGAAGGGGAGGAGCTGAATCAAGCCCTGCTGGACGGAATGTTTATGTCCCAAACCGTAGCCCCCTGCCCCTACGCTAAGGGGAATAAAATCCCCCTGTACCATGCCATGTTCGATCACGACGCCTTTATTTTGACCGGCTTGAAAAACAAGGTGTTTGCAATCAAAAGCGACAAATCCCCCCATCGGATTCTTGCCGATTGCTCCGACTTTGATTACGTCGCCTTCTGGCAAGCCGTAAAGAGCAACGCAAAGTACCTTTGTATTGAACCCTGGAACGGTCTCCCCAGCGATTCCAAAGCCCCCGAGGATCTGACGATCAAGCGGGATATGAGGATTCTCCCCCCGGACGGAGAGGAAATCGGCTCCGTTTCCTATACGCTCGAATAAAAAAACACCTGCAAGAGAAAAAATCTTGCAGGTGTAATTTTTTTGAGTTTACAGGGTTTTTGCAAGCTCCTTCAGATACGCCCGGAAATCTTCGCCGATTTCGGGGTGCTTCAGCGCCGTTTCCACCTGGGCTTGCATAACGCCCAATTTGTTGCCCATGTCGTACCGCTTGCCTTCAAAATCGATCGCCATCATCTTGCCGTCGTTTGCCATCAGCTTCATGGCGTCGGTCAGCTGCAGCTCGCCGTTTTCGGCGTAAGGCGTTTTTTCCAGATAATCAAAGACGTCGGGGGTGAGGATAATGCGTCCCAACACCGAGAAATAGGAGATAATCTCTTCCTTCTTCGGCTTTTCGATCATATCGGAAACCTCGTAGATCCGATCGTCCACCTTCGTTACGTCCAGGGTGCAGTATTTCAAAACCAATTCTTCGGGGACTTCCTGAACCCCGACCACGCTCTTTCCGTACTTTTCATATACGTCGGTCAACTGTCCCACCACGGGGTGCTTTTCGTTCATGATAACGTCGTCGCCGTATAACAGAGCAAAGGGCTCGTCACCTACGAAATTTTTCGCAAGCTGCAGCGCGTGTCCCGTGCCGAGCATTTCCTTTTGACGGGCGTAAACGATATCCGCCAATTCCGCAATCTGACGAACCTGCTTCAGGGCGGGTTCCTTCGCTTTTCCCCCTGCCAGAAGCCGTTCCTCCAATTCCGGTGCGTAGTCGAAATGGTCCTCGATCAAGGTCTTTCCGCGGGATATGATAACCATAATATCGTCGATCCCGGACGCCTTGATTTCTTCCACCAAATACTGTAACGCCGGCTTATCCACGATGGGAACCAATTCCTTGGGTACGGATTTGGTCGCCGGCAACATCCGGGTTCCCAACCCGGCGGCAAGGATGACTGCCTTTTTGATTTTCATAAATTTATCCCCCTGTGATTTGTTTTTTGATAGTGTCGAATCAATAATAGCAGCGGAAGTCCCAAAACGTAGCAGCAGATAAGCTCACTGAAGCCCACCTGTACCGCCATCGTCAAAAAATACGCGAAGGTCTTCGTCTCACTGTAGATCGTCAGCATAATTCCAATCAAAACTCCGTTGGAAATTACCGGCGGAAGCGGTGCTAACCACCACAGATCTTTCTTTCGGCAAAGCTGCGTTCCCAGGCATCCGACCAACGTGGCGAAGGTCCCAAGCACCAGGTCCAACGGTCCTACGGTGCTCATCAGATTTGCAAGAAAGCACCCCACCGTAAGCCCTGCCGTTGCCACCGGGAAGCAGAAGGGCAGAACGGTCATACATTCCGAAAAACGGAATTGGATCGGACCGTAACCGAATTCCCCCAGAACCCAGGTAAATACGACGTATATCGCGGCAATCAGACCGCAAAAGGCAATTTGCTTTGTCGAAAACTTTTTCATCTTCTCTTATCTCCGTGTTTTAATTAGTGTCAGGGAATTGCGACTGACATTTTTATGGGTAAAATTCGGCTGGATTCCGTCCTCTGCATATGTAACTTCGGATTTCTTCGCTTGCGGAATTCCCCATAAAACACATTATACCATGTCTTTATCATTTATTTGTCACGATTGTGTGACAAATTTTAGAATCTGTTGCCCTTTTCGTCAAAGAACCCGGTTCTTGCGGCGGTGTAGTAGGTTTCCTCGTCGGGGGCAAAGGTCTTGACCACCAGGAGGGGAGACAGATTTCTTCGATTTCCGCAGGGGAGATGCAGGTGCAAAATCACGCCGTTTTCAACGGCTTCGGTCTCGCATCCCAGAATCTCTTGCTTCATGTCAATGGTTTCCATTCCCCGCTTGGTTTTCTTTTCCGCCGGAATGGTTTCGGCGTTGAAAAATTCCTTCCAATCGTCGGTGGTTTTTCCCTCCACGAACACTCGGTAATCGGCGCTTTCGATTTCGTTAAAATCATTTTCCGCTTCGAAAACGTCCAGGATTTTCAACCCTTGGGGAAGGGTCTCGTTGAGCCTCTGCTTGATTTCGTCGAAGGGCATTTCTTCGGTAATTTTAATCTCAAAATATTCCCGTTCCCCCGCAATCCCCAACGCCAAAGGGGCGGCAAAGACCAGATAGGGATGGGGGTTAAACCCCTCGGTGTATTTTACCGGGATTTCCGCCCGGGAAAGGGCGCGGGTCATGCACCGCATCAAATCCAGGTGCGACATATAAATTGCGGTAGAATTCTTCTCAAATGCAATTCGGATCACAGACGTCACCTCCGCAGATTTTCTTTACTCCGCACCCAAGACATTGTTCCTTGCAGTTGGGGGAAGTTTTGTTTTCATACGCCAATTTCGATTCCCGAATCAGGAAGGCTTTGGAAACGCCGCAATCCACCACGTCCCAAGGCAATTCCTCCTCGTAGGAATACCGTCTGCCGGCGTAATTTTCGACCTTAACGCCCGATTCCTCCATGGCATCACACCAAAGATCGTAACGGAAATGCTCGTCCCAGGCGTCCAGAATACAACCCTTTTTCCACGCGGAATAAATCAACTTGCCCAGGGCGCGGTCTCCACGGGAGAACACCCCCTCCAGCACGCTGGTTTTGCCTTCGTGGTAATTGAGCTTGATTTTTCGGGATGTAATGGCGTTTTTCAAAAGCTGCTGACGGCGGTGGATTTCGTCCAGCCCGATCTGCGGCTCCCATTGAAAGGGAGTAAAGGGCTTGGGCACGAAGGTGGAAAGGCTGATGGTAACCGAAACGCCCTTTCCGTTTTTCTTCGTTTTCAGCTGATAGTAATAATCCACGATCCGTTGCGCCAGATCCGCGATCCCCAAAATATCCTCGTCGGTTTCGGTGGGAAGCCCGATCATAAAATAAAGCTTGACCGCCGAATTTCCGCCGTTAAAGGCGATGCGGCAGGATTCAAAAATATCCTCTTCCGTAATATTTTTATTGATGACGTCCCGCAGCCGCTGGGTTCCCGCCTCCGGTGCAAAGGTCAAGCCGGAGGAACGGACGGCGCGGAGCTTTTTCAGCAGCTCGTCCGAGAAATTGTCGATCCGCAGGGAGGGAAGCGCCAGGTTGATCTTCCGGGGGGTGCAGTAATCCAAAAGCATATCCGCAAATTCCGGCAGTCGGTCGTAGTCACTGCTGGAAAGAGAGGTCAGGGAAATTTCGTCGTACCCGGTGGATTTGCAGAGCTTTTCGATGTTTTTCATCATCACTTCCGGAGATTTCTGACGGAACGGACGGTAGATCATTCCCGCCTGACAGAATCGACAGCCCCGAATACAACCCCGCATAATTTCCATGGAGATTCGGTCGTGAATCACTTTCGTATTGGGAACGATCAGCTTTTCCGGATAAGGAGCTTTGTCCAGATCCTTAATGATCCGACGGCGCACCTTTACGCTTCGATCGTGCAGGGCGGGAACGTAGCAGGATTCCAGCTTGTCCGCCCTTTCCAAAAATTCCCTCTTGTTTCCCTTACATTCCTGCCAGAGATCCACCAACTGAAGCAGGGTTTCTTCCCCTTCTCCGATGTTGAACAGATCGATGAAATCCGCCATCGGCTCCGGATTCACCGTGCAGGGGCCTCCGGCGATGACCACCGGCATATCGTCGCTTCTCTCCGTTGCAAGAACCGGCAAGCCTGCCAAGTCAAGCATATTCAATACGTTGGTGTAGCTCAATTCGTATTGAAGCGTAAAGGCGATAAAATCAAAATTCCGAATCGCGTCCCGGCTTTCCAGCCCGAACAGGGGGACGTTCTTTTCCCGCATCAGTGCTTCCATGTCCGGGGCAGGCGCAAAGACCCGTTCACACCAGATATCGTCTCTTTGATTCAGAATGTCGTAAAGTATTTTGATGCCCAAATGGGACATCGCCACGTCGTACAGGTCGGGAAAACAGAAGGCAAAGCGCGTTTTGACCGTCTCTTTGTCCTTGACGACGCTGTTCAATTCTCCGCCGCTGTACCAGGCAGGGTTTTTCACCCGAAGAAGGAGCCGTTCCAATTCCATATCGTTTCTCCTAACGTAATTCATACCTCTCATTATATACCATTTTTGACGAAATTGCAAGAGTTTTCAAAAATGGTTCAAAGACTTGACAAACAATCGGTTTTGTAGTACAATAAGATATATATAATTTTACTTTATACGCACACGCATTTCGGGGGGATTTTATGAAGCCCAATAAATATGTTTTTCAATCGCTTTTCTGCGTCGCTCTCTGTGTTATTCTGTCGGTTGCCTCGTTCGCGGTAACCGATACGGAGATCGGCGCCTCATCTTCCGCAGTCACCGATTCGGCAGACGCCGTCTCTCGGGTGCAGGCGGCGTACACCTTTGACGGTGAGGATCTTACGGAAGAGGTGGGCGGTCAGTACCCTTTATCCACCAAGGAATTCGGCAGCGCCCTCGTGGAATCGGTTCCCGGCTATCAAAAGGGCGGAATGAAGGGCTACGTCCACGCAGACCGTCGGTTGTTTGACGGAGTTTCACAGCTTACCGTCGCCTTTCGCACCGCCGTTACCCTCGCCGAGGCGCAGGACAAAGGCACGTTGTTTTTGATTCACGGCAAGAAGAACGAGTCGGCAGATCTGCAATTTACCGTTGCGGAAAACGCCGTCCTTCTCAAGCTGACGGTCAACGACGGAACGAACACGTCGGTCTGTACCTACGACGTGACCGGGCTTTTGTCGGAATCGGCACAATGGCTTCACGTAGCCTTTACCTATCGGGTGTCGGGCTCCGTTTCCCTGTTGACTTTGTACGTAAACGGACAGACCGTCTCTTCCGCCGTTTCCGCCGCCTTCGCGGATCTTTCCGCCATGGAATGCAGTACCGCCGCGTTTCACGGAATAACCCTTGACGATTTGTATTACACCGACGTTGCTCTGCCGTCCGAAAAGGTCAGCCGTCTTGCTTCTCAAACGGCAGACGCCTTTTTTGCCGCCGAAGCGGAAGAAATGAAAAACGAGACTGCCGATACCCCGGATAATCCCGATCTTCCGGTGGAAAAGCACGATTATTCCTGGGCGGCGTATCTTTTTGACGGTACCTTCGCCGCCGGCACCGATTACCATTCGGGCGATATTCCTGCCGGGGTGGATCAATCCTGTATTTTGATCGACTCTTCAAAATTATCCGAAAAATACGGTTACGCGCTGATCCGTCGGGAAGCCTCCGCGCCGGAAGCCTACCTGACCCTGGATTCCCGCCTCTTTCACGGTCAATCGTCCTTTACCTTCTCCTGTTGGGTCTATCGCAACGGAAAATCCTCGGAAAACGAAGAATATCTTTTGGATCTGAAGGGCGCAGGGGTGCTTCGCTTTGCCCCTTATTACGGTGAAGGCGAAGCGCATTTGGAATATACCGACGTCCGAGGCAATCTTCAGCGAACGTCCATCAAGGACGGCAATCCGGGAGATTTTCGGAACAAATGGGTTCATTACGCGCTCACCGTTTCCGAAGCGGGGGAGATCTCCGTTTACGTCAACGGCGCCGTCGTTGAAACGGTTGCGTCGGGCGTGAATCCCGCAACGATGACCTATACCCAATGCCGTGTGGTTACCGGTGTTTCCGCCGATCACACCACCCGCACCGCCGTTGACGAGGTTTACGTTACCCCCAAATCTCTTTCCGACGCCGAGATCCGAAAGATCCATTTTTACGGACTTACCCGCTATACCTCCGAGGTCCTTCCCGATCCGGGACAGACCGATCCGGGCATTGACGATCCCGTAAATCCCTACGCCCCCGACGGCGTGGACCTTACGGAAGACGCTTATAATCAAACCGGCGCGGTTTCCAACGGCTTTATCGGTACGACCTTCGACGATCGGGGCAGTCCGGGGCGGGATTGGAATAACTCCGCCAACGCCACCCTGACCGGGGGCAGGCTGACCCAGGGAATTGCCTCCTACGGATTCGCCCTGGACGGCTCCTCCTTCGTCCGCTATCCCATGGGCATTTTCGACGGGATTGACGCCTTTACCATATCCCTTTCCTATTTTTGGGAGGGGGCAGAGACCGGAGTTGCCCGATCCCAACGGATTTTCGATTTTTCCCGCAAAAGCTCGTCGGTTACCGATCCCGTCGCATCCATCTTTTTGGAAACGGGCAACGGACTTTCCGGACTTCGTTTCGGAATCAGCGACGGCACCTCTTCCACCTATCTCTCCTGTGATTACAACGCCGTAAATACCTGGACGAGGGTTACCGTTACCGTATCAGACGGAAAAATTACGCTCTATCTGAACGACAAGGTCGCCGCCACGGGGGAAACCCGTGTGGATCTTTCCGCCATCAAGCCGAATTTCTGTTATCTGGGCAGAAGCGGCGTGAAGGGCGACCCCATGTTTATCGGCATCATTGACGAGGTATATCTTTCCGATCAAGCCCTGTCTCCCCAGCAGGTTCCCCTGTATATCAACGGCATTTCCGCCGCAATCAACGGCGAGGAAGCGAAGGGGGGAGACCTTTGGGGAACGATTCTGATCTGTATCATCGTCGCCGCCGTCGTTCTGGCGCTCGTGATCGTTACGGTGATTGTCGTCATTATCGCCCGAAAAGAGAAAAACACCTCGGAAGCCGACGCCCCCACCCCCGTGTCCATTACCGGACCCGACGAGGTCCTTCCTACGGTTCTCGGACCTCGGAGCGCAAAACGGCAGAATTCGACCGATCCCATGGAAGAAGGAGATGCAACGGTCAAATTCCGTAAGATTGATTCCGACGCTGCAAAACAGCGTCCGACCCCCGCCGATACGGAAATGACCGCAAAATTCCGCAGGGTTTCCGAAGAATCCACGGATAAAAACCATTAACCCCCGGAGGTACTTATCTTGAAACGTATTATCGCACTGTTTCTCATTCTTTCTACGACCCTTCTCGTTCTTTGTTCCTGTTCTTCGGCTCCGGAATCTTCCGTGATGAAGGTGGGAGAGACCGAAATTTCCGCCCAAGAGTACAATTACACCTACTACGCGCAGGTACAAAGCTTCTACAGCAATTACGCCGACTATCTTTCCTATTTCGGGTTAGATCCGGAAAAGCCCTTGAAGGAGCAGGCCTGCACCGTCACGGATAAGGAGCAGACCTGGGCAGATTACTTTATGGAACAGACCGAGGAGATTCTGAAGCAGATCTTCACCTTTTACAACGCCGCCAAAGCCGAGGGAATGGAGTTGAGCGAGGATTCCCTTCTTCAGATCGACGCCTTCGTTCTTTCCGCCGAAGAAGCGGCAGAATCCGCCAAAATGACCTTGGACGAATACCTGTCCGAATATTACGGAAAGGGATTGACCGGAGAATCCTATCGGGAATTTTTATCCCGCCGGATTCTGGCAACCCAATACTGTGATGAAAAATTAGGTGCCATCATCTATTCCGACGAGGATTACGAGAAATATTATCAGGAAAACCGCAGCGCCATCGACAAGGCGGATTTCCGCGTCTATACGCTGACCGAGGATTTCCTGCCCGCCGATTCCGAAGCCTCTACCGAAGACGAGGTCAACGCCGCCGTCAAAGCCCTTGCGGAAGCCTTCGCCGACGGGCTTACCTCCGAAAAAATCTTTTTGGATCGCGCCCTTTCCTACGCCCCGGAGGATCAAAAGGAAACCTATCAGTCGGATTCTTCGACGCTGGCGGTAAATATCGTGGCGTCGGATCTTGCAAATACCGAAATGTCGGCTTGGCTGTTTGACACCAAGCGGGTTGCCGGAGACGTAAGCGTTTTCCAAACCACCACCGGCGCTTACACCGTTTGTTATTTCCTGGCGCTTCAGCGGGACGAGCGCCCCCTGGCGTCCATGCGGCATATTCTTCTCAACGTTACGCAAAATAAAGACGGAACGTCCGACGCCGACGCCGTGCATCAAGAGATTAAGGATATTTACGCCCAATGGGAAGAAGCAGGCTTTACGGAAGAATCCTTTATCTCCCTTGCCGAGGCAAATACCGACGATCCGGGCTCGAAGGAGAACGGCGGCTTGTACGAAGCCTTCTCTTACGGAACGATGGTCTCCGAGATCAACGATTGGATCTACGCCGACGGTCGGAAAACCGACGATTCGTCCATCATCAAAACGTCCTACGGCTACCACCTGGTATGGTTTACCGGTTACGGCGAAATCGCCTGGAAGAGCGAATGTCTTCCCGGACTTCAGGACGCGGATTATTATGAGCTTCTCGAATCCCTGGAAGAAGCAAACCCCGTTACCTTTTCGGAAAACCACCGAGATTCCCTCGGAAACGATTATTAAAATTTAATTTTGGAGGATGTTATCATGATTACCAAAGAAATGCTCATCGGAGACGTGATCCGTACCTACCCCGAAGCAGGGGACGTTCTGCTTCGCTTCGGAATGCACTGCATCGGTTGTATGGCGGCTCGGGGAGAGTCGATCGCCGACGCCTGCGCCGTTCACGGCTTGGACGTGGACGAATTGGTGGAGGCACTCAACGCCGCCATCGAAGCGTAATATTATCGTAAAACGAAACGTCTTTTGAGGATATTATGGCTGAATACGTAACCCTTCCGCCCCGTCTTTCCGCGGTGGCGGAGCTGGTGGGCTCTTGCAATCTTTTGGCGGATATCGGCACCGATCACGCCCATCTTCCCGTGGCGATGATTCAGCAGGGGAGATGCAACCGCGCCTTTGCCTGTGACGTCAACGAAGGTCCGTTGCTTCGGGCGAAATCCGCCGTGGAGAAGCACGGACTTACCGACGAGATTTCTCTGATCCGAAGCGACGGATTGCACGCCGTACCGCCGGAGTACGATGCCCTGGTTATTGCCGGGATGGGAGGCGATCTGATCGCTCGGATTCTCTTCGAATATCCCCCGAACTGCGCCGAACGGATCGTTTTGCAGCCGATGACCAAGCCGGAGGTTCTCCGCCGTTTTCTCTTCCGCCACGGCTACTCGATTCTTCGGGAACGGGCGGTAACCGAAGGGGAGAAGCGCTATATTCTTCTTTCCGTCGCCCGCGTGCCCACCGCAGAATTTACCGAAGCCGATTGCTATCTTCCTCAAAATTTGGATTGTACCCCCGATGCGTTGAATTACTTGGAAAAACTGCTTTCCTCCCATCAAAAGCGCCTGTTGGGGTTGCGCCGTGCCGAGGTGTCCGACGCTTCTGCCATGGATTTTGAAGAGTCGTTAATTCAACGCCTTAACGCCTTATGGCAAACCTATTCAAGGAGATTACGTGATGAAACTCGCTGAACTTGTAGCGGTGTTAGATCGCCGCGCCCCCTTTTCCACGGCGTTGCCCTTTGATAACGCCGGAATCCTTTGCGGAGATCCGAATCGGGAAATCCGCAAGGTGCTCCTTTCGTTGGATATTACGTATTCTGTAATCGAAGAGGCGGAAGCCCAAGGGGTCGATTTGATTTTGACCCACCATCCGGCGCTTTTTACGGCACAGAAAACCTTTTCCCCCCGGGATCGCGTCTATCGTCTCATCGAAAAAGGGATCGCCGCCGTTGCCGCCCATACCAATTTGGATATGGCGCAGGGGGGCGTCAACGATATTCTGGCAAAGACGGCGTGGCTGACCGACGTAGAGCCCTGGTCGGGCAACGATCCTGCCTTCGTCAGCCGTAAGGGAGTTTTGCCGGGGGAAATGCCCCTGGAGGAATATGCCGCAAAATTAAAGGAAACCCTTCACGCAAACAATCTCCGCTACGCCGACGGCGGACGCCCCGTCCGCAAGGTGGCGCTCTGCAGCGGCTCCGGGGGCGATTTGTGGGAATCCCTCGTGGGCACGGATATCGATACTCTCCTGACCGGGGAAGCCAAATACCATCATTTTTTGGAAGCCGCGCAGGCGGGGATCAATCTCATCGAAGCGGGGCATTTTGCCACGGAGGTCATCGTTCTTCCCGTATTGGAACAATGGTTGACCGAAGCCGATCCTGCGTTGGAAATCGTCTATGCTTCCTTTGACGATCCCGTGCGCTCCGTTTGATTCGGAGGAATCTGATTTTTATGCCTATTGACGGAATTATGCTTCACGCCCTGCGGGACGAATTGTCCGGTCATGCCGGTGCAAGGCTTGACCGCATTACCCAGCCGGAACGGGATGAGGTCGTCTTATATTTTTATTCCAAGGGAGAGAACCGTCGGTTGCTTTTGTCTGCCAACGCCGCCTCTCCCCGAATTCAATGGATCGGTTATCCCAAGGAAAATCCCGCCTACGCTCCCAATTTCTGTATGCTTTTGCGGAAGCATTTGGCGTCTGCCCGCCTGATCGAAGCGGTTCAGCCGGGGCTGGAACGGGTGCTGATCCTTCGCTTCGACTGTAAAAACGATTTTTACGAAGCGGTGGAAAAACGCCTGATTATTGAGATCATGGGGCGTGCCTCCAATTTGATTTTAACCGACGGAAACGGTAAGATCTTCGATGCCCTGCGCCAGGTGGATCTTTCGTCCAATTCCCCCCGACGGATTTTGCCGGGGGTGACCTATGAATTGCCCCCCTCTCAAAATAAAATCTCGATTCTTGACGATTTCGATTTTCCCGCCCCCCAAGAAGGGGATCGGGCAGATCGGTTTTTGACCGACCGCTTCGAGGGCTTTTCCCCTCTGCTTTCCCGGGAGATCTCTTTTCAGACCTTCGGCGTTACCGACGCGGACTTGTCCCTGCAGCCCCAAGGGGGCGTTTCGGCGTTGTCGGAGGCGATTCACGAGTTAAAGGAGAAGATCCTCTCCCAATCCTATCAGCCCACGGTGCTGAAGGGGGAGACCCCCAAGGATTTTTACTGCTTCCCCATTTCCCAGTACGGTTCGGCAGTTACCGGTCAGAGTTTCAATACCTGCTCTGCCGCCATGGACGCTTACTACTCCGAAAAGGATACGGTCGAGCATATCCGCCGCCATTCTGCGGATATTTCGAAACTCATATCTACCGCCATCGCCCGCTTGTCCCGAAAGATCGACCTGCAGCGCGCCGAATTGGCGGAAAGCAAGCGCGCGGACGAATTTAAGGTTTTCGGCGATCTGATCCTTTCCAACCTATATAAATTTAAGGGGCACGAATCCTGTGCGGTGTTGACCGACTACACCCAAGACCCCCCTGCGGATTTGAAAATTCCTTTGGATCCCTCCCTTTCCGCCAGCCGAAATGCCCAAAACTACTATAAAAAATACAAAAAGGCCCAGACGGCAAAAAACGTGCTGAAGGAACAGATCACCCTTGCCGTCGCGGAATTGGAATATCTTCATTCGGTTTCCGACGCCCTCTCCCGCGCCTCCGGATTGGGGGAATTGACCGATCTGCGTCGGGAATTGGCAGGGCAGGGGTATTTGCGGAAGGCTGCTTCGAAAAAGCAGAGCAAGGATCGGGAGCAATCCAAACCCCTGCGCTATACCACGTCGGACGGTTTTACCGTGTTGTGCGGTCGGAACAATCTGCAAAACGATACCTTAACCCTGCGCACCGCCGATCGGAGGGATCTGTGGTTTCACGTAAAAAATTCCCCCGGAAGCCACACGGTTCTTCTGGCGGACGGAAAAGCCTTTACCAATGAAGCCATGACCGAAGCGGCGATCATCGCCGCCACCAACAGCAGTCTGCGGGAGGCGGATAACGTGGCGGTGGATTATACGGAAATCCGAAATATCCGCAAGCCTGCAGGAGCAAAGCCCGGGATGGTGGTCTATGAAACCTACCGTACCGCTTACGTCAATCCGGATGAAAAATTGTGCCTTCGTCTGAAAAATAAGAATTGCGATTAAAGAAAAACGAAGAAAAACAAAGAAAACGAAAGAAAATCAAAGTTCGGAATGTGTAAATTAAAAAAAACGAAAAAAAGTATTGACAAAATCATCCCGTTGTGATATAATAGTCAGGCTGAAAAAAATACCATTCTGACATAGAATGATTACGGAGGATGCTAGTCATGGCAACATTTATGGCGAAAGCGACCGAAATGGATCGCAAATGGTACATCGTTGACGCTGCAAACAAGCCCTTGGGCCGCGTTGCTAGCGAAGTGGCGAAAATCTTGAAGGGCAAGCATAAGCCCACCTACACCCCTCACGTTGATTGCGGCGATCACGTTATCGTCCTCAACGCAGAAAAAGTAATTCTCACCGGCAAAAAGCTGACCGATAAATATTATCGTCATCACACCGGCTGGGTCGGCGGTCTGAAGGAAGTTCAGTACGCTACCCTGATGAAGGAAAACCCCGAATTCGCTTTTGAGCGCGCCGTCAAGGGGATGCTTCCCGCTACCACCATCGGCCGCAACGCGATGACTCGTTTGAGAGTTTACCGCGGCAGCGAACACAAGCATCAGGCACAAAAGCCCGAAGTTTATAATCTTGACTGATTAGGGGGATAATAAGAATGTACACTTCCAAAAAAGCATACCAGTACGGTACCGGTAGAAGAAAGAAGTCCGTTGCCAGCGTTCGCGTTTACGAAGGCACCGGCAAAATTACCATCAACGGCAGAGATATCGACGATTATTTCGGCCTTGAAACCCTGAAGCTGATCGTTCGTCAGCCCATGGCTCTTACCGAAACTGTCGGCAAGTTCGACCTGGTCGTTAAGGTTGTCGGCGGCGGTGTTTCCGGTCAGGCAGGCGCTATCCGTCACGGTCTTGCCCGCGCTATGGTCAAGATCGACGCTGACGCTTACAAGGCTACCCTCAAAAAAGCCGGTCTTCTCACCCGCGATCCTCGTATGAAGGAAAGAAAGAAGTACGGCTTGAAGGCTGCCCGTCGCGCACCCCAGTTCTCCAAGCGCTGATTTCCCCGCAGAGGATACGGTATCCTACGATACCTTCTGCAATGTATCGGGATCATACCACCGATTTCCGATACATATACATAGTAATTGGGTTGGACCAAGCTCAAACCTGGTTGCAATGATTATACCCCTGTCTTGCCGGTTTTTCCGGCGGACAGGTTCATATAGATCGTGACAAAACAATTACTACGGTGGTGTTTCAATGAAAATAATTCCGAAAAACATCCGTTGGCAAGCCGCATTCTCCGACCGCAGAGCGTTGATCTCTCTCGTGTCCCTGATAGCGGTTTCGGTTCTCTTTTCCATCTGCGGCATCGTGATGCTTGCGGCGGAAAAGGATTCCGACGCGGACGAATGTTTGCCCGGACAGATCACGGAATTTTCCGACGACACCGAATCGAAAGAAATCGTTGTCAGCGGAAACAACTCCTACCTCGTTCATCTTAAGGTTGACGGCAAAGAGTTTACTCATTGTTACGACAAGGATGAAAAGCAGACCGTTTTAGACCTTCTTTACCGCAACGACGTTTATCTCAATGCGGAGGATACGGTCAATTACGACCTGTCTGTGGAGCTGAAGCCGGATATGTCCGTCGAAGTAGGTCGCGTGACCTACGAGGAAGTGACCGAACGGGAATCCATCCCCTTTGAAACGAAGCAAATCCTCATGAGCTTTGCCCTGTCCTCTTCGTTGCCTACGAGTCTTCAGGATAAGTATTCTTCCCGATTGAAGAATACGGCAGGCTCTCCCGGGATCCGTGAGATCAAAGTGAAGAAAAAGCTGGTCAACGGCGAAGTCGTGGAAACCACGAAGATTTCTTCCACGGTGATCCAAGCGCCCAAGGATGCTGTCGTTTACGTGGATGCGTCCCATCTTTTGAATGTGGGCGGCGGCGCTCCTACCAATTATATTAAAAAATTGGATTGCGAGTTTACCGCGTACAGCTATGACGAAAACGGTCCTTCCCTCACCGCTTCCGGTGCAAAAGCCAGAGTCGGCTACGTCGCGGTGGATCCCAAGGTAATTCCGATGCATTCCTACCTCTACGTGGTGTTGGATAACGGATTTATCTACGGCTACTGCTACGCCAAGGATACCGGCGGCGCAATTAAGGGCAATATCGTTGACGTGTTCCTTCCCTCGGATACCGACTGTTCTTATTTCGGTCGCAGACAGGGAACGGTTTACGTGATCAGCTACGGCTCTTAAAAACAAGCAAAACAAAAATCCAAGGGTCAATCCGATCCTTGGATTTTTTCCCAAAAAGGAGAAGTTTTATGTCTCTGATCCGAAGCCATACCAAAACCTTTACCGACGGCGTCGTTACCCTCCGTCCCATGACCGACGACGATCTTCCCCTTTTGGCAAAATGGAACGCCGACCCCGACGTTCTGCATTTCAGCGAGGGGGACGTAGATCCCTACACGGCGGAAGAGGTTGCGTCGATGTACTCCTCCCTGTCTCAAAAGGCGGATTGCTTCATGATTACCGTGGGCGAGCAAGCGATCGGCGAATGTCGTCTTCAACCGGTCAAATCGCCCTTCCCTGAGCCCTTGGGAAGCTCCACCGACTGCCGTCGGGTGGATCTTATGATCGGTGAGCCGGAATTTTGGGGAAAGACCTACGGCAGCCGCGCCATCGGACTTTTGTGCCGTTTTTCCTTTGAAAATACCTCCTGCTCCCACCTGTTTGCCTACGGAATCTTCGATTATAACGAGCGCGCCAAAAAAGCCTTTGAGCGCAACGGCTTTAAGGTTTACGAAACCCTCCCCTCCGACGGAATTTTTCCCGGAGAGATTACCATGTTCAAAGGCAGCGTCAACAAGATATTTTAAAAAAAAGCCCGATTTTTCGGGTTTTTCTTTTGTAAAATCTATTGCATTTCTCCGCAAAATGTGATATACTGTCGGTAGGAATTTGAGGAGATCGAATATCATGGAAAACGAAATGCTGAAAACACACCCCGCGGTCTTTGCGGTAGAAGACGAATATCAGATCATGGTTTGTGTGAAGGAGCCTTGCCTCATGTGGGTTCAGATCGGAGAGGAAAAAATTTTCGACGAATCCAACGGAATGCTCCGATCCAACGTAACCACCCATCGGATGCACGTTCCCGGAGACCTTCTCAATCGGGAGAAGAAATATACGCTTTGCTGGAGAAAGGTCATTGACCGCAAGCCTTACTTTACCCAAACGGAGGAGGAGCAGCGGCTGGAATATTCCTTCCGCCCGGTTCCCGAAGATAAAATTATTATCTACCACGTTTCCGATGCCCATAAAATGATCGACGCCCCCGTTACCGCTGCCCGTCATTTTGAGAAGAAATACGGAAAGATCGACCTTTTGATCCTCAACGGCGACATCCCGAATCACAGCGGCGATATTTCTCAATTCGATACCGTTTATGAAATCGTTTCCGCCCTGACCGGGGGAGAGATTCCCACGATCTTTTCCCGGGGGAATCACGATATGCGCGGCGTTCACGCCGAAACCTTTGCCGAATATACGCCCAATCGGTACGGAAACACCTATTACACCGTCCGCATCGGCAGTATTGCCGCCATTCTTTTGGATTGCGGGGAGGACAAGGAGGATTCCTGCGAAGCGTACGGACATACCATCTGTTGTCATCAATTCCGCCAACGTCAGACCAAGTGGCTGCGGCAGATCGTGGACGGAAAGCAATTTGAAGATCCGTCGATTCGTTATAAATTAGTCATCAGCCACAATCCGTTCCCCCTGGCGCTGAAGCAGGAACGGTTTGATATCGAGCAGGATATTTACGGGGAATGGTGTTCGATTTTGAAGAACGAAATCCAACCCGATCTGTTGATGGCAGGGCATTATCATAAGCAATTCGTTTCCTTTCCCGGAGACGAACGGGACGATCACCTGGGAAATCCCTGCCCCGTTGCCGTCTGTTGTATTCCCCGGCGCGGGGACGCGGAGAAGGGCACCGTGGACTATCACGCCGGCGCAGGATTTCTCTTTGAAAATGGATCGATCACCTGCTGCTTCGCGGACTGCAACGGCGTTCTCTCGGGGGAGATCGTCATAAAATAAGATCAAAAACAGCGACCGAAAGAGTTTCCTCTCTCGGTCGCTTTTGCTTTGTAGATTTATTTCGTATTTTTCGTTACTTTCAAGAACGCATCGTAGTAGCGGTTTCCCAATTCGTATAGGGATCTTCTGCTGAAATGAATGTCGTCATTCCAATCCAATGTTGGACGGTTTAATTCTTCAATATTGGCGAGAAGTCCTTCGGTTTCAACGAAAAATCCATAGCCGTCGCCGTTACAAACGTCTTTGATCGCCTCAAGAATCGGGGCGCATCTTTTTTCGTGTTTATTCCTCCAAAGGGGAACGAAATCCCCTGCGATAAAGGGAACGTTCGGAAGATCGAACTCCCTGCGTACCGAAGAAATCAGCCCGGAAAGATTGTTGAAATGCACGTCGTAAGAGACGTCTCCGTTTGCTTCCGTTTCCCCTTGATGCCAAAGGAAGGCAACCACGCGGTTTTTTGGATTGAGGGAAAGGGCGGTGCGGATCATTTCCATCATTCGGAGATATAGATCATCCTCCATCCCCCAGCGACGGTCGTAAAACCCGGTTCCGCCGACGGCAGATCGGAGAATCAGCAGCTTTCTGCCTTCCGTCAGCCGTCCGTCCTGCAAATAGCGATCGGCAAAGGAAAGGGAAAAGTTTCCGTGGGTTTCGTTTTTCATAACCCGTTCGGCGGCTTTCGTAATGGTAAAATCGCCGTCCAGATACCAAACGGAATCCTTCGGCTGGTAGGGTGTATCCACCGGTCCGCAGCCGTAGCCCTCCGCATTGGACTGTCCCGCCTGAACGATAATGTCAAAAATCTCTTCTCTGAAGTCCTTCAACATAACGGTAACGCCTCCCGACGATCAATACTGTTTTCCCCAATAGAGCATATATTTTGCCGGTTTTCCGCAGCAAACGCACTTATCGCTCAATTCTTCCTGCTCAAAGGGGATGCAACGGCTACGGACGCCGAATTCTTCCCGAACCGCGTCTTCACATTCCGGATCGCCGCACCACATGGTTTTAATAAATCCTTGATGGTTGTCGGTAATTTCCTTCAATTCTTCCTTGTTGCGGGCAACGTAGGTCTTTTCGTCTCTGTGCTTGAGCGCCTTGGCGTACATGTCCTCGTGGATGGTGTCCAGCAGTTGGGGCAGGAAAGAGGCGATTTCGTCCAGGGACACGGTCTGCTTTTCGCCGGTGTCTCTGCGGGCGATGACGCAGACGTTGTTTTCGATATCCCGAGGTCCGATTTCCAGACGGACGGGGACGCCCTTCATCTCGTATTCCGCAAACTTCCAGCCGGGGGACTGTTCCGAATCGTCCATCTTCACCCGAAGACCTGCGGCAGCCAATTTTTCCTTGATTTCAGCGGCTTTTTCCAAAACGCCGGGCTTGTGCATCGCCACGGGAATGACTACCACCTGCGTCGGCGCGATCCGGGGAGGAATCACCAAACCGTTGTCGTCTCCGTGAACCATAATAAACGCCCCGATCAATCGGGTGGTAACGCCCCAGGACGTTTCGTAGCAATACTGCAGCTTATTGTTCTTATCGGTAAACTGAATATCAAATGCCTTCGCAAATCCGTCGCCGAAGTAGTGGGACGTGCCCGCCTGCAGGGCAACGCCGTCGTGCATCAGCGCTTCGATGGCGTAGGTCGCTTCCGCGCCGGCAAACTTGTCGCTTTCGGTCTTTCTTCCCTGAATGACAGGCATCGCCAGATAATTTTTGCAAAAATCGGTATAGACGTTCAGCATTTGGATGGTTTCGTTGATCGCTTCTTCTTCCGTAGCGTGGACGGTGTGTCCCTCCTGCCACAAGAATTCCCGCGACCGCAGGAACGGACGGGTAGTCTTTTCCCAACGAACCACCGAGCACCATTGATTGTACAGCTTCGGCAGATCTCTCCAGGATTGAACGATGTGGGAAAAATGCTCGCAGAACAGAGTTTCCGACGTGGGGCGAACCACCAGGGGCTCTGCCAAAGGCTCGCTTCCGCCCTTCGTGACCAGGGCAACCTCGGGGGCAAAGCCTTCCACGTGATCTTTCTCCTTCTGAAGGAGGGATTCGGGAATAAACATGGGCATATATACGTTTTCATGCCCCGTCGCCTTGAACATGGCGTCCATGTTCTTTTGGATATTTTCCCAAATGGCGTATCCGTAAGGACGGATGATCATGCACCCTTTTACGCTGGAATAATCGACTAATTCCGCTTTCATGCAGATGTCGGTGTACCATTGGGCAAAGTCAACGTCCATTGAAGTAATTTCTTTCACATTTTTTTCAGCCATACCAAAGACTTCCTTCGTTAAAAATATAGATTTATTATAGTATAAAAAAACCGTTCTGTCAATGACGAAACCCTCAATTTTTGATAAAAACCCCTTTAGTTTTCAAAAAAATCATAAAATTGTGCGAAAAAATTCTCTTATTTTTCCGTCGTCAAAAAAATCCCCCCGTGTTCATAAAAAAGTCACGATTCCCCCGGGAATAACGCAGAAAAAGACATTAAATTGCCACAAGTCTATTATATAATCTTAAATAGCACAAACGGTATGATTTACTTTACATATTTTGTGCAAAGAGAAATGTTACAGCAAAAACATGGAGGTACGTTCATGAAACACATCTCAAAGGCTCTTTTGTCGGTCATTGTGCTGACGCTTGCGGTCGGAATCCTTTCCGCGTGCGGCGGTCCGAAGGGGCTGGACAAAAGAAGCGAAGCGTTCGGAAGTCCGGAAACGGTTGCCCGCAACCGGGAGCCTTATTCGACCACGCTGATTCCCTACGAATCGGTCGAACAAGCCCTCGGCGGGGATTTTACCGCCTCTCCGTACTATAAATCTCTGAATGGGGAATGGGACTTCACCATGGCGTTGAATCCTTCCCTCATGCCGGAAGGATATGAAACGGTTAAGTACGCTTATACCGTTGCCGATTACGCCCCCGTCCGGAAAAATCAGAACGAGCCCATTACCTGGGGTAAGATTTCCGTTCCCGCCAACTGGGAATTGGAGGGCTACGACGCCCCCTCTTACACCTACAATACCTACCCCTGGGGCAACCAGCTCGTCGCCCCCAATGTTTCCGAATCCTACAACCCCGTCGGAATCTACCGCAACACGGTGGAGGTTCCCTCCGATTGGTCGGGACGGCAGGTTTACGTTACCTTTGAAGGGGTCGCATCCTGCGTTTACGTTTACGTGAACGGGGCTCTGGTCGGTTACGCGGAGGATAGCTATACCGGTAAAACCTTCAACATCACCGAGGCCGTCAAGATCGGCGGCGAAAACCTGGTGGTGTTCGAGGTCTATAAATACTGCGACGGCTCTTATCTGGAAGCCAACGATTCCGTCAAATTCGGCGGTATTTATCGGGACGTTTATCTCTATTCTGCCCCCGACGCCCAGATCCGTGACTTTACCTACGATATGCAGATGAGTGGGGAAGACGCGCTGATGAACGTCACCGTCGCCCTTGCTTCCTACAGTAAGCCGGACAGCGGACTGACCGTGGATCTTTCGGTGTACGACGCTTCCGGAAATTGCGTGCTTCAGCCCACCCAAATCGGGTCGGAAGCAAACTTCTCTGAAAAGCCCGCAACCACCGCAAACGCGCATCTTGGGGAGGTCGGCTCCCGCGTTACCGTTTCCAAGCCCGCCCTGTGGACGGCGGAAACCCCCAACCTTTACACCGCAGTGCTTCAGCTGAAGGACGGCAATAAGGTTTTGGATACGGTCAGCAAGCGGATCGGCTTTAAGACCGTCGGCGTCTCTATGGACGATTCCGGACGTCAGACCTTCGTCCTCAACGGAACTCCCGTCACCCTGCGCGGTATTCTTTATAACGAAAACAGCGCCGTTTCCGGCATGGCGGTCAGCCGTGAGGAAATGATCTCCGACATCAAGCTGATGAAGGAGCTGAACGTCAACGCCGTCCGTTCTCCCGGACGTCCCCTCAGCGAAGAATTCATTTCTCTTTGTGACGAATACGGCTTGTACGTCATTGACGATATGAGCTTGAACTCCAACCCCTATAGCAACAAGGACGAATCCTCGATCCCCGGCGATCAGAGCGTATGGCAAAATGCCTGCCTGGACCGTCTTTTGAGCGTCGTTTACCGGGATAAGAACAGCGCCTCCGTTATCATGTGGTGCGTCGGTAACGATTCCGGTGTCGGCTCCAACTTCTCGGTCATGAGAAATTGGCTGACCTCCGCAGACAACCGTCTGATCGTCTATGACGACGATAATTCCGCCTCGGATCTCGTGATCGGCGCGGACTATTCCTTGAATAATTTCGTTCAGCTTTTGAACGATACCACCAATAAAAAGGCAGTCCTGTTCCAGGATACCAACGGCGGTTTGTTGAATAACGGCGGTAATTTCAGCGCCTATTCCGATCTGATGGATCAGTACTCCAATTTCCAGGGCGGCTTCTTCTCCTATTGGGCAGACAACGCCATCTATTGGCCCATCAGCGCCGATGACGCCGCTGCGGTTCTGCAAAGCACCCCCTACAACAAAGAAAATGCAGACCAATACGAACTGACCTACGCCGGCAGCTGGAACGATGCCGAAACCTCCGCAAAGGACACCTACCAATCCCTTGCAGGTATCGTTACCGCAGACCGCAAGCTTCAATCCGACGCTCTCGAATTGAAGAACGCCCTGTCTCCCGTTTATATTGCAATGCAGGATCTTGCAACCGGCACCTTTAAGGTCACCAACCGCAATTCCTTTACCGATTTTGCTTCTGCTTACGAAATTTCCTATGAAATTACGGACGGAAAGAACGTCGTCAAATCCGGCACCGTGTCCGATCTCGACGTCAAGCCCGGTCAGTCTGCGACCTTTACCGTAGATTACGGCACGGATATCACGAAGGGTAATTTCTACATCTACTTTACCGTAAAATATAAGTCTGCTCCTTCCTGGACGGACAGCACCGATCTTACCGTTCTTGCCAAGCAGATCTCTCTGACCGAAGATCCCTCCGTTTCCAAGGACGGCTCGGTTCAGAATCACGACGGCACCGCGCTGAACCTCTCCATCTTCCAGGCTCCCGAGGTTTACGTTTCCAACTACACCTTCTCCAAGGGGCAGATGTACGTCACCAACCGTTCTTTGAAAAACTTCAACGAGCTGTACACCCTTTCCTGGACGGTGTACGAAAAGCACGCTTATTGGGAAAATCCCCGCTGGGTCATTTTCGATCAGGGCACGCTGAACAACTTTAACGTCCCCGCCGGCGCGGAAAACTATCTGGTTAATATCGGAAACAAGACCTACGGCGCCGCTTCCGAAGCGAAATACGCCGTCCACCTCGTTCTGACCTCGAAGGTCGATATTGCAGGCGTTCCCGCCGGAACTCAGTTCGCTTATACGCTGAACACCGACGAAAGCTCCAACATCCCCTTCCGTCTCGATCCTGCCCGGGATCCCGTTGAGGTCAGCGTGGACGATTTGGGTGAGGTCACCTACGGACCTGCTCCTATGGACGAGGAGCCGGAGGTTCAGGATACCGACCTTGTGGATCTTCCCGAGGCTCCCGTCTCTTACGACGGCGCATCCGTCCTTCTTCTGGAAAACGACGGTATTACCTTGCGGATCGATACCAACACCGGCTTGATTACCCAATACACCGTAGGCGGTAAGGAAATCTTCGTCAACGGAGAGACCTACACCCCCTCCATGATCTCCAACCTGCTGCGGAATCCCACCGGCGGCGACATCGTTTCTCCCTCGGTCACCACCGCATCCGGTAACATTCTCACGGCACTTTCTCAAAAATATGCGGAAACCAAAACCCTGCCCGAGGGCTATAAGGTCACGCGGGTTTCCGATAAGCAATACCGCATCGAGTTGAATTATCTTTGGGTTACCTACCCGGTTCAGACCATGAGAACCTTCAGCTACGACACCTATTACACCGTCGTGTACGATATTTACGCAGACGGCGAGATCCAGGTTTCGGTGAAATATCAGCCCACCGTAAATTCCACCGTTCCTCTGGAGCTTTCCTCGATCATGACCCTCACCTCCGACTTTACGACCATGAGCTGGTTCGGCATGGGTCCCGGAGAATCCTATAGCGATAAGCCCGCGGATTCCCGCGTAGATACCTACAAGGACGTCGCCATCGTCGATCAGCTGGGCTCTGACTATCTGTACAGCACCGGCTCGGGAGATAAGACCGAGGTTCGTTGGATGGCTCTCGAACGGGAAGACGGCTCCGGAATTCTGATCACCAGCGATACGGACCTTCTCTCGGTCAACGTTTCCAAGGATTATCCCTGGAATTCCCCCGCTTACGTTTCCTCCGGCGCTTCCGCCGCAAGAAAGAATACGGTTCTCCGTGTAATCGGTCAGCAGAGGGGCGTTAGCGTCAATACCCTCTTCGATCAGGAATATTCCGATGCAGATTACATCGAACCCGGTGTGAATTACACCTATTCCTTCCGCATCGTTCCCGTTTCTGCCGGCTACGACGCCGATCAAATCAGCAAGACGGTTCTGAATAGCGGCACGAATCTGACCGCCCAGGAAACGGTCAATCTCAACAACAATTCCTTTGCTCTGACCAACGGAGCGACGCCCTCCACCTATCTGTCCGTCCTTTCCGACGGCTCGGTTGACGTTCAGGCAGCGCTGGGGAACGCTTCCCAATATTGGATCAAGGAAAACGCCACCGATCTCAACGTGGTTGACGCCTTCCGGATCAAGAGCCTTTCCAAGGGCTTGTATCTGTCCCCCGTTTCCAAGGATACCTACGGCGCCGTTCCCTCCGATGCCGAACTGACCTTGGGTACGTACCGCGGTCTTGCATGGCAGAATTGGATCTACGAAGATAACCAGCTTTTCTGTAACGGCTACGGAACCGGCGGATACTACGCGCTGTATTTGGCAGGTTCCACCGGCTTCAGCAACGCCGGTGCCCGCTTGTCTCTGAAGGCGGCGCGCTCCGACGAACAGTCCAAGTGGACCGTAATTGCCGACGAGACCGATCCCACCCGCATTCGGATCCAGAGTGCCCTGTCCGGCAAATATCTGACGGTGGTGGATCGCATGACCTATTCCAATCCCTTAGTTGAGGATTATGCCTTCCGCGCACGGAACTATTCCTGCACCGTCAATTGGAGCAGCTATAACTCCATCGCCAACGCCACCCGCTATACTGCGGCGGATACCAAGACCTGGATCGGTGCAGATTACTACGTCACTCAATGGGATCTGCTTCCCGCCGATTCCCAGATGTGGACCTTCGTTCCTGCCCAGGGCGGTTATCTGATCGTCAATAAGCAGTCCGGAAACGCTCTGACCGTTGCCGACGGCGCCTTGACCCAAGCCGAGGTTACCAACGCCGCGGAACAGATCTGGTCGGTCATTCCCTGTGACGGAATGTACGGAATCGTCAATACTGCCACCAACATGGCGTTGACCCTCCGTTCCGTCAACGATACGAACGTGCTGACCGTTTACCCTTGGGATTCCCTCGCGATCCAAAAGTGGAACTTTGCTTCCGAAGCGGATCTGAAGGTAAATGTCGAAGCCGGAAACGATTGGTACAACTAATTTAAAATGAAAAAAGCGGTGCTGCCTGTCAGCACCGCTTTTCCCTTAACTCTCCGGAATTTCATTCGGGTCTTTCCCCGGCAGTCTCGTCCCCTTGCAGGGGGCGCTCAGACTTACGGTTTCTTCGTCCCGTTTTTCAATGTGCAGCGCGCACCCCGTCGTCTCGGTGGTCGAGGCGATGGGGTTTGTCAAAAACGCGGTTTCTGCCGGATAACGTCTGTTAAATTTATCTTTCATTTAAATCACGCTCCCGGATATAGTGTTTCCCATTTAATATCATAAACGGATTCCAAAAAGCCCCTTTTCTTTTTAAAACTTTTTGTAAAAACACTTGACAATCCCACGAAGCCGTGCTATAATAACAAGGATGTATTTAGGGATATAGCCAAGTCGGTAAGGCACCAGACTTTGACTCTGGCATTCGTAGGTTCGAGTCCTGCTATCCCTGCCATGATGAGTGTCTGATTTAGATGCAGGCACGAAAAAACGAGAAAAGCGGAGATTTCGAGAGATTTCTCCGCTTTTTTCGACTCTGAAGTTTTTCGAAATTTTGTAGATGCATTTCGGGCATTTTCGGTCTGTAG
>JAGAPC010000022.1 GCA_017623475.1 Clostridia bacterium
GATGCCCAGATCCATGGTGATTTTTTTGCATTCCTCAATGGAGGAGATGCCGTATTCTTTCAGAACTTCGTTGATTTTGTCAACGCGTCTTTCATAACTTTCAAACAGAGTCATCTTTCATTCCTCCTTGATTATTCTTTACGGGGATCGATATACTTAACAGCACCGTCGAAGCGGCCGTAAGTGCCCATAGCCTTGTTGTAAGCGGTGGTGGGATCGTCGCCCTTCTTGATGAAGTCGGTCATTTTGCCAAGGGAAACGAATTCGTAACCGATGACCTGATCGTCAGCGTCAAGAGCCATACGGGTAACGTAGCCTTCCGCCATTTCCAGATAACGAACACCCTTCGCCTTGGTGCTGTACATGGTACCGACCTGAGAGCGAGCGCCCTTACCCAAGTCTTCCAGACCGGCGCCGATGGGAAGTCCGTCTTCCGAGAAGGCAGACTGAGAGCGACCGTAAACGATCTGCAGGAACAACTCACGCATCGCGGTGTTGATGGCGTCGCAGACCAAGTCGGTGTTCAGCGCTTCCAGAATGGTTTTGCCGGGGAGAATTTCGGAAGCCATCGCGGCAGAGTGGGTCATACCGGAGCAGCCGATGGTTTCAACGAGGGCTTCTTCGATGATGCCTTCCTTGACGTTCAGGGTCAGCTTGCAGGCGCCCTGTTGGGGGGCACACCAGCCCACACCGTGGGTCAAAGCAGAGATGTCTTTGACTTCCTTCGCCTGGATCCATCTTCCTTCTTCGGGGATGGGTGCGGGACCGTGGTGCGGACCCTTGGCGACGATACACATGTTTTCAACTTCGTGGGAATAGATCATATTGTGTAACTCCTTTCAAAAATCCGGGATATGATATTCAACTCTATTATTATAATATAATTTTTTCCATTTTGCAAGAGTTTTTTTCGTTGGGGACGGGCTTTTAACAAAATTTTCGGAATTGCAGGGGGGATCGGGCGGAAATTCGGGTTGATTTTTCCGAAAAAGTATGGTAAAATGAAAGAAATGTTGGATTGGAGTGACTCTTATGAAAGAATATTACGGCATCACCGTGGCAGGCGTCAATCGGGATCTGCCTATTTGCCCTTTGAACGATTCTCTTTCCATCGCCGGCTTCGTCATTTTCGGGGACGTGGAATTGACCCGTGCCTGCGCCCGGGATCTTTTGAAAAAAGCCCCGGAATTTGATCTTCTGATTACCGCAGAATCCAAGGGAATCCCCCTGGCGCACGAAATGGCGGCACAGGCGGGGATGAACAAGTATATTCTTGCCCGCAAAGCCCCGAAGCTGTACATGAAGGATCCGGTTGCGGTTCAGGTTCAGTCCATTACCACCACCGCCCGTCAGACCCTGTACCTGGATCAGCTTGATATGGACGCCATGAAGGGCAAAAAAATTCTCATCGTGGACGACGTGATCTCCACCGGGGAATCCCTTGCGGCTCTTGTTTCTCTCGTGGAGCAGGCAGGAGGCAATATCGTCGGCAAAATGGCGATTTTAGCCGAGGGCGACGCCAAAGATCGGGACGATATTATTTATTTGGAATATTTACCTTTGTTTGACAAGGACGGCAATCAACTGTAATTTTATTTGAAATTTCGGAAAGGAGAAGCCCCATGGGAACGATTCTTCAGGCGGACGGATTGAAAAAGACCTTTTCCACCCGCACCCTGTTTCACGACGTGTCGTTTAAGGTCAACGAAGGCGATCGGATCGGAATCATCGGGGTGAACGGCGCAGGAAAGACCACCCTGTTTCGGATCCTGACCGGAAAAGAAGAATACGACGGCGGATATCTGACCAAGGAAAAGGGTCTGACCGTGGCGTATATGGAGCAGTATTCGGAATTTACGTCGGGCAGCACCGCCTACGAAGAGGTGTTGACGCAATTTTCCCATCTGCTGGAAAAGGAAGCGGAATTGGAGCAGGTCAACGGAATGCTGGAGGCCTCCTCCGAGGAATCGCTGATTCGCCGCCAGCACGCCCTGTTGGAAGCCTTTGAACGGGACGGTGGCTTGACCTTTCGGGGCAGAGTCCGTTCCACTCTGTTGGGGCTTGGGCTGACTGAGACCGAAATTTCTCTGCCCATGGCTTCCCTGTCCGGGGGGCAGAGAACGAGAGTTTTGTTGGCGAAAATTTTGTTGTCGGGGGCAAAACTGCTTCTGTTGGACGAGCCGACGAACCACTTGGATATTCCGTCCATCGCGTGGCTGGAAGGGTTTTTGGCGGAATACAAGGGGTCGGTCATCGTGGTTTCCCACGACCGTTTCTTTTTGGATCGGGTTACCAACCGCACCTTTGAATTGGAGCATGAAAAGGTCACCGTTTACGACGGAAATTATTCTTATTATAAAGAGAAGAAAGCCTTCGACCGCTTGACGCTGGAACGGGAGTACGAAAAGAAGAAAAAGGAAATTTCCCGCATCGAGGGGATCATCGCCCAGCAAAAGCACTTCGGGCAGGAGCGCAATTACGTCACCATCCGAAGCAAGCAAAAGCAGATCGACCGCATCGCCGCCGGATTGGAAAAGCCGGAGGACGATCCGGAAAGCATCGGCTTCTCCTTCCGCGCCGAGGGAGGCACGGGGAATGAGGTTCTGAAGGTTGAAAATCTTGCCATGTCTTTTGAGGACAAGCGTCTGTTCCGGGACGTGACCTGGACGTTGTACAAGCAACAGCACGCCTTCCTCGTAGGACCCAACGGCTGCGGAAAAACCACGTTGTTGAAGCTGGTTTTGGGGCAGGAAACTGCCGACGCAGGAAGCTCGGAATTCGGCGCGCGGGTCAAGGTGGGGTATTACGATCAGACCATCGGGGATCTGCACGACGAAAAGACGGTGTTTGAGGAGGTCTCGGACGCCTATCCAAAATTGGGTAATACTGCGATCCGTACCGCGTTAGGGGCGTTTTTGTTCCGGGGCGACGACGTGTTTAAGCAGATTTCCGTCCTGTCCGGGGGAGAACGGGCGCGGGTCGCCCTGACGAAATTGATGCTGTCCGGAGCAAATCTTTTGATCCTGGACGAGCCCACGAACCATTTGGATATTCCGTCGAAGGAGGCGTTGGAAGACGCTCTTTTGTCTTACGACGGAACGCTGTTGGCGGTTTCCCACGACCGTTATTTTATCAACCGTCTGGCGGATCGGATCTTGGAATTGACGCAGGAGGGAATGACCTCCGTTTCGGGGAATTACGACGATTATCTGTCTTACCGTCAGCGTTACGCCGTCAAGGAAGCGGCGCCGGTCTCCGTGGCGGAAGCGCCCAAGGAAAACGAATACGTCAAAAAGAAGGCGGAACAGGCCGCCGCCCGCAAAAAGCAGGCACGCCTGTCCCGAATCGAATCTGAAATTGCAAAAAACGAGGAACGGATGAGCGAATTGACCGCCCTGTACTCCGATCCCGACGTTGCGTCCGATTACGCCCGCGTCGGCGAAATTTCCGCCGAGTTAGAGGCTCTGAAAACCGCCACCGACGCTCTTTACGAGGAATGGGACGCTTTGTCCACCGACTGAAGATATCCGTTGGTGCAGCCTCCGTTGGCTTGACAGCGGCTGAATTCCGTACATTCTTCATGGGCACATTCCCCGAAATAAACGCGGATAATGACGTTCTTTTGCCGGGATGGACAGTATTTTTTGCGAATTTCGTATTGATTCTCTGAACGAAACATAAAAATCACTCCTTACGGACAGTATATCCGTAAGGAGCCGTTTTTATGTTCTGATTTTTACCACTTCATTCCCTGCTTTGCCGCGGCAAGAAGGCGGCGGATGGGAAGCTTTTGGGGACATTGTTTTTCGCATTTTCCGCATCCGATGCAATCGGCGGGGGTGGGGCGGTCCTTTGCCAGTGCTCGTCCGTCGTCCCCCCTGTTGTAGGCGTCAAACCATTGGGGAATGGGAATGGATTTCGGACAGTCGGCGGTGCAGTATTCGCACCCGGTGCAGGAGACGGCAAGGGAACGGTTGATCAAATCTCCGCATCGGAAAAGCATGGCTTTTTCTTCCTCGGTTAAGGGGGAGAGATGATTGAAAAACGCCGTATTTTCATCCAACTGCTTTAAATCGGACATTCCGCTTAACACCATGATCACGCCGGGTAAGGTTGCGGCAAATTGCAACGCCCATTGAACCGGCGTTTTCTTCGGATCTGCCGCTTCCATCAACGCCCTTGCTTCCGGCGGAACGTTGGCGAGCGCGCCGCCCTTGATGGGCTCCATGATGATGACGTCTTTTCCGTGCTTGCGGGCAACCTCGTAGCAAAGGCGGGATTGAACGGTGGGGGATTCCCAATCCAGATAATTGATCTGCAGTTGAACGAATTCCACCTCCGGATGCTCCGTAAGGATCCTGTCCAACACGTCGGCAGTATCGTGGAAGGAAAAGCCGAATCGTTTTACCTTCCCCTCGGCTTTTTTCTGTTGGACGAAATCAAAGGCGCCGAGGCGGACGGCAAGGTCGTAGAGCCCGGCGTTGAGACAATGGAGCAGGTAATAATCAAAGTATTCCACGCCGCATTTTTCCAACTGCTCGTTGAAGATCCGTTCCATATCCTCCGGCACCTCCAATTTGGGGGTGGGAAGCTTGGTTGCCAAAAGGTATTTGTCTCGGTCGATTCGGCTGGTCAGCGCCTTTTTCACGGCGCGTTCACTTTCGTGGTTGTGGTACATATACGCCGTGTCAAAATAGGTATATCCCCGATCCAAAAACCGATCGGTCATTTCTTTGAATTGTTCCAAGTCGATGGCTTCCTGCAGGTTCGGGTCGGTTCTCGGAAGACGCATCAGACCAAAGCCGAGATTTTTCATGGATGTGATTCCTTTCTTATTCGGCAAGAAACTTTTTCTCTCCGTATTTTTTCGCGGTCAGGATCGCCGCCTTGTTGATGTCGCCGCAGCCCAGGGTGATGAACAGATCTCCCGGTTGCGCCAGCTCCTTGATTCGGTCGGCGATATGCTCAAAATCTTCCATAAATTCCGCGTTGTTCAGCCGCGCCACCACGTCTTGGGCGTAAATATTGTACTCGTCGTTGGTTTCCCGCGCCGGATAGATGGGGGGGATCAGAACCTTATCCACCGTGGATAAAACCTCCACGAATTCGTCCATCAGCATTTTCGTTCGGGAGAAGGTGTGGGGCTGATGAATGGCGATGATCCGTCGGAATCCCAAATCCCGCGCCGTTTTAAAGGTGACCTTGTAGGCGTCGGGGTGGTGACCGTAATCGTCGGCGACGATCGCCCCGTTGACGGTGCAGTGATATTCAAACCGCCGACCGGCGCCGTTGTAGGCGGCAAGCCCGCGGAGAATTTCTTCCCTGGTCAACCCCAAGGTGTATCCCGCCGCGGCGGACGCTAAAGCGTTCAGTACGTTGTGCCGTCCGGGGACGGACAGATTTACCCTGCCGAAATATTCTTTCTTTTCGTTATTTTCAGGGTGATAATACAGGTCAAAGGAAGGTAGCCCCTGATTCAGCGTAATATTTTCTGCCCGGAAATGACCGTTATTCAAGCCGAACAACAGAAGGTTTCCGTCATATCCTTCCAGCATTTTTTTAACGTTTTCGTCTTCCGCGTTGGTGATAAGCGTTCCGCCGGGTTTGATGTTTTTCAGATAATTTCGGAAGGCAAGAATCACGTTATCCAGGGTCTTGAAATACTCCATGTGATCCTCGCCCACGTTCAGAATAATGGAAACGTCGGGACGGAAGAAACGGAAGGATTCTTTAAATTCACAGCTTTCAAAAATGCAAAGATCCTCCTTTGCCCCCAAACGGTAGGACGCGCCGATGAGGTTCATGTGTCCGCCGATGATGGCAGAGGGATCTTTTTTTGCAGAAAGAAACAGGGCGGTAACCATTGACGAGGTGGTGGTTTTTCCGTGGGTTCCGGCGATGCCCACCGTGGTCTGATAGCCGTCCAGAATCTCCCCCAAAAATTCGGCTCTGCGATAGAGGGGAATCTGCAATTCCTCCGTGCGCAGCCGTTCCGGATTGGTGGGGGCGATGGCGTCGGTCATGATGACGGCGTCGGGCTTTTCCAGATCGATATTGTCTGCCACCTGCCCGATGCGAACCGAAATTCCCATCTTTTTCAGCTGTTCCGTTGCCTTATTCGTCTGCATATCGGAACCCGAAACGGTATAACCGCGGCGGAGTGCGATTTGAGCAAGGGAGCTCATGGAAGATCCGCCGATGCCCATAAAATGCAGTTTTTTTGCAGTTTGAAGGGTAGTTTTGATGTCGTTCATTGGTTTAAAACTCCCGTAAAATTATTTTTTGCCGCCAAAGGTACGCTCTTTGACCAATTCCTTAGAGCCGGTCAGCATTTCCTGACTGTCTTTCATGACGAACCACGCGGCGGCGATTGCCAGAAGGGAGGCAGGATAGGCGATCCAATTCCAGGAGAAGGGGAGAATGACGAAGACGGAGCCCAGATGACAAAGCCCCGCGATGCCGCACAATCCCATTCCTATTTTACAAACGGTACGTTGCAATTTATGCTGCTCGTTTTGTTCCCAATACTCCAAAAGACCAAAGAGAAGCCACGCCAAAATCAGCACCCCGACCAAAAGAACCAGCCCGGAGAAATTGATCGTAACGTAGGTCACGCCGTCTAAAAGCCAGCCGATCCAGGTCAGATTCCCGGTCAGCGCGTTGGCAAAAAAGATTTTGATCTGTCCAAGGAAGAACAAAAACGAAATCAGCGTCATGACCGAAACTGCGGTGTACAGACTGCCGATCCGTTTGTTGACCCGGCGTTTTTCCAGCCCGACCCACAGAATCAGATATCCGATAAAATCGGGGAGAAGATCAATGACCTGCGGGGTATTATCTACGCGGTACGAGGTGTTGAAGCAAAGAACGATCAGCACCAAGCCGAAAATCATCAGATTCATAAGTATTATTTCTCCAATCCCATCAGTTCCAGGGCTTTTTTTGCCGCCGCCTGCTCCGCCGCCTTCTTCGACCGTCCTCTGCCTTCGGAGATGCGGTTACTGTTTAAGTATAGATGGCAAAGGAAGGTTTTTTCATGCTCCGGTCCGAAATCGTCGGCGATGACGTATTTCAAGGCTTCCCCCGGATTTTTCTGAATCACTTCCTGCAGAACGGTCTTGTAATCGTGCTGACGGAAGTTTTCCGCCCCCCGGATCAAAAAGGGGAGAATAAAATCCCGGGCGTTTTCATATCCGCCGTCTAAGTAAATGGCGCCCAAAATGGCTTCCACCTCGTCGCAGAGAATGGAGCTGCGATGCTCCGCCCCCGCTAACTTTTCCCCTCTGCCCAAAAGGAGGCTTTCTCCCAAATTCAGTTCCTTTGCGTAAGTAGAAAGGGCTTCCTCGCAAACCAAAAGGGCTTTGGTTTTGGTCAGATCCCCCTCGTCGCCCTTTCGGGTGTGGTAGAGGTGGTCGGAGCAGATGAGGGATAATACCGAATCCCCCAAAAATTCCAGCCGTTCGTTACATTCCTCCGCATCCCGATGCTCGTTGAGGTAGGAGGAATGGGTCAGCGCCTTGCGCAGCAGGGTCTTGTCTTTGAATACGTAACCGATCTTTTCTTCGGTTTTTGCCAAATGCTCAATCATTCCGATGTTCCTCGATATAGGCGATCAGATCTCCGACGGTGACGATGTTTTCGTAATCCTCGGGATCCACGAAGACGTCAAATTCTTCCTCCACCGCCATGAAAATTTCCGTCATGTCCAATTCGTCGGCAACGAGATCGTCGGCAAAATGGACGGCAGGGGTAATATTATCTTCTTCCTCGGCAAAAATGTCCGAAAGAATCGGTTTTAAGACGTTCAGGGTTTGGATCATAATCGGCTCACTTTCCCGCTTGTTCGGTTTCCTTTTGTGCTTTCAACTGTTCGGTGATCTTTTCCACCGCGCCGGATCTTGCAAAGTTCGCCGCTTGGCGAATGGCGTTCTTGAACGCCTTTGCGTTGGAGCTTCCGTGGGCTTTTACCACCGGCTTTGCCACGCCCAACAGAACGGCGCCGCCCTCTTCCGTGTAATCCAATTTCCGCTTCATAACCCGAAGCTGAGGCTTCAGCATGGCGGCAAGAAGCTTGGAAAAGAGGGTGGACGTCAGGGCGTCCTTCATAATGCTCATCATAAACATGGCGGTGCCTTCCACCGTTTTCAGCAGAATGTTTCCCGCAAAGCCGTCTGCCACGAGAACGTCGCAGGTGCCGTCGAAAATCCCTCTGCCTTCCACGTTTCCGATAAATTCAAAGGCGTTGTTTTCTTTCAAAAGAGCGTGTGCCTGCTGATACAGTTCGGGACCTTTGGTTTCTTCGGTTCCGTTGTTCAGAAGTCCCACCTTGGGCTTGGTGCAGAAGCCGGCGTTTTTCATGTACAACGCGCCCATGGTCCCGAACTGATCCAGATATTCCGGCGTGCACACTTCGTTTGCGCCGCTGTCGATCAGCATAAAATGTCCGGTTTTGGAGGGGAATACGGGGGCAAACGCCGCCCGCTTTACGTTGGCGATCCGCTTGACGATCAAGGTGCCGCCCGCCAGAATCGCGCCGGAATTCCCGGCAGAAACGAAGGCGTCGCCCTCGCCGTTCTTCAACAGATCAAACGCCAGCCCCATGGAAGAATTGCGTTTTGCCTTCAGTACGCTTCCCGCGTCGTCCTCCATGGTAATGATCTCTTCCGCGTGGCGGATCTCAATGTTGTTATCGTCGATGTCGTTTTCGTCCATCGTTTGCTTCAGCAGTGCTTCCGGGCCGGTGACGATGATCTTCACGCCCAGCTCTTCCACTGCCATAGCGCAGCCTTTCAGGATTTGCAGAGGGGCGTTGTCACCGCCCATGCCGTCAACGATGATGGTCATAGTTTATACCTTCCTCTCTGAATTTATCCGCAGATTTCCGTTTCTTCTTCTGCAGGAAGCGTGATAGGAATATTTTTTTCGTTACAATAGTCGGTAAGGGTGTTTAACGCCCGGGCGGACAACAGCCCTTTCCGTTCTTTTTTCTTGATTTTGCCTTCCAACACAGGGAGCAGCCCGAAGTTTACGTTCATGGGCTGAAACTCGGTGACCGACGGATCGGATACGTAATGGGCAAGGGCGCCGATTGCCGTCTCCCGCGGAAATTCCGCCGTATCGCCCAAGACGGCGTTTAACCCTGCCACGAATCCCGACGAGGCGGATTCGATATATCCCTCCACCCCGGTGATCTGTCCGGCAAAATACAGGTTTTCCCGATTGCGCACCCGATAGGTGGGCGTGAGAATTTGGGGAGAATTCAAAAACGTGTTGCGGTGCATGACGCCGTAACGGACGAATTCCGCCTGCTCCAGCCCGGGGATCATTCCGAAGACCCGACGTTGCTCTCCCCAGGTCAGATGGGTCTGAAAGCCCACGATGTTGTAAAGGGAAGAGGCGGCGTTGTCTTTTCGCAGCTGAACGACCGCCTTCGGCAATTTTCCGGTGTGGGGATTCATCAATCCCACCGGCTTCAACGGACCGAACAATAAGGTTTCGTATCCCCGGGACGCCATAACCTCCACCGGCATACACCCTTCGAAAACCTTGTTGTTTTCAAAGCCGTGCAGATGGGCGGTTTCGGCGGAGATAAGCGCCTTGTAAAAGGCGTCGTATTCCTCCTCGTTCATGGGGCAGTTGATATAATCCGGCGTTCCCTTGTCGTAGCGGGAGGCAAGATACGCCTTGGACATATCAATGCTTTCCGCCGTAACGATGGGTGCCGCGGCGTCAAAGAAGGAAAGACCTTCTCCGAATTGCTTGACGATCTCTTCCGCCAACGGTTCCGATGCCAGGGGACCTGCGGCGATGACGGTGGGTTCGTCAAAATCCAGGGTGGAAATTTCCTGCTCCACCACGGTGATATTGGGATGATTCCGGATCTTTTCGGTGACATAGGCGGCAAAGGCGTCCCGATCCACCGCCAAAGCACCTCCGGCAGGAACCCGGGTGGCAACGGCGGCTTCCATGACGAGGGAGCCCATGCGCAGCAATTCTTCCTTCAAAAGTCCGATGGCGTTCTGTAGCCCCTCCGCCCGCAGAGAATTGGAGCAGACCAGCTCGCAGAACAGGTCCGATTTATGGGCAGGGGATTTTTTCAGGGGCTTCATTTCGTACAGGGTTACCGTTGCCCCGTGTCGGGCGCATTGCCACGCCGCTTCGCACCCTGCAAGCCCCGCCCCGACGACGGTTACGGAGCGATTCATTTGCCTTCGCTCTCCGTTTTGTCGCTCTTCTTGTAAGGGGTTTGATATCCGCAGCCCTCGGTGACGCAGTTCAGCGTGCCGAAATGACGGAAGAGGGTTTTTCCGCATTTGGGGCAGGTATCCGCCGTGGGAATATCCCAGGTGCGGAAGCCGCAGGCGGCACCCTTTTCACAGGAATAATAGGTTTTTCCCTTTTGGGTCTTGCGGACGACCAGATTTCCTCCGCAGATCGGACAGGTACCGGCGGCCTTGGTGTAAACCGGCTTGGTGTTTTTACATTCCGGATATCCGGGGCAAGCCAAAAATCTTCCGAATCGGCTGACCTTATAGACCATTTTCCGTCCGCACAGCTCACAGATTTCGTCGCTTTCCTCTACGGGGGTTTCCACCTTGCGGCGTTCGGTATTGCTTTCCGCCTTTTCCAAAGCGGCGGCAAAGTCACCGTAGAAGTTCTGCATGACCTCTACCAAGGTCTTTTTCCCTTCCTCCACGTTGTCCAACTGCTTTTCCATTTCGGCGGTGAAGGCGGAATCTACGATATTGCTGAAGTTTTCAATCATCAGATCGGTGGTAACGACGCCCAAATTGGTGGGCTTCAGGGCTTTTCCTTCCCGTTCCACGTAATCCCGTTCGATGATCGTTCCCACGATGGGCGCAAAGGTGGAAGGTCTGCCGATGCCGTTTTCTTCCAGGGTTTTGATCAGCGATGCTTCGGTATAACGGGAGGGGGGCAGGGTGAATTTCTGTTCGGATTTCAGTTCCTTGAAGTCCAATTTATCCCCTTCCTTCACGTCGGGGAAGGCGGAAGATTCCTCCTGCTCGTCGGAATAACGGTAGAGACGGCTGTAACCGTCGAAGACTCTCTTGGTGTCGGAGGCGCGGAACAGATATCCGGCGGCTTCGATCTCAATGCTTCTGACGTGCTGAACCACGGATGCCATCTGGCTTGCGGTAAACCGTTCCCAGATCAATTTGTACAACCGATACTGATCGTGGGAAAGGCTTGCCTTGATCGCGTCGGGGGTCAGGTTGATATCGGTGGGACGGATGGCTTCGTGGGCGTCCTGCGCGCCCTGGCGGGTCTTGAACACCCGGGCGGTCTTGGGATAATACTGCTCCCCGTAGGCGTTGACGATATATTCCTTCGCGCTGTTTCTCGCTTCGTCGGAGATCCGCAAGGAGTCGGTTCTCATGTAGGTAATCAAACCGACGGGACCGTGGCCGACCACGTCGATACCTTCGTACAAGGCCTGTGCCACGGACATGGTCTTTTGGGGGTGCATATTCAAATGAACCGACGCGTCCTGCTGTAACGAGGAGGTGGTGAAGGGCGGGGGCGGATTTTTCAGCTTTTCCTGTTCCTTCAGAGAACGGACGACGTAATCCTTGCCCTCCAGCTCTGCCCGGATCTTTGCGTTTTCCTCGGCGTTGGCAACGGTGATTTTGCCCTTATCGTTTCCGAAGAAGCGGGCGGTGTATTCCTTCTTCCCGTTGCGGAAGCAGGCGTCTAAATTCCAATATTCCTGGGGAATAAACGCTTCGATCTCCCGTTCCCGATCCACAACCCAGCGGGTGGCGACCGATTGAACGCGTCCGGCGGAAAGACCGTATTTTACCTTGTGCCACAGGAAGGGGGACAATTTATATCCCACGATCCGATCCAGCACCCGGCGGGTCTGTTGCGCGGAGACCAGATCCTGATCGATGGCGCGGGGATGCTGAATCCCCTCGGTGACGGCTTTCCGTGTAATTTCGTTAAAGGTAACCCGGTTTGCGGCGCTTTCGTCCAATTCCAGCACTTGGGCAAGATGCCACGCAATCGCTTCTCCTTCCCGGTCAGGGTCGGTTGCCAGATAGACGGCCTTGCTGTTTTTCGCCGCGGTTTTCAGCTCCTTCAGAAGGGCGGCCTTACCGTCCTTGCGGGGAACGATATATTCGGGGGTAAAGCCGTTTTCGATGTCAACCCCCAAGCGGGAGGCGGGAAGATCCCGAATGTGCCCCTTGGAGGAAAGAACCTCGTACTTGCTTCCCAAATATTTTTTAATGGTTTTCGCTTTGGAGGGAGATTCCACGATCAAAAGATTTTTCGTGGGACGGGTGGTCTTTTTTGCAGTGGTTTTTGCAGTCCCGGTTTTCTTTCGGGTGGTTTTGGTTGCGGTGGTTTTCGTTGCCATTACGGTTCTCCTTTTCGGATGGTTTTTCATTTATTTTCGGCGAAACATCGACCCCGGCAGTGCTTCAATGCAACCGGACAATTCCAGTGCCTGCAGGAGTGGAAGGACGCGGTGGAAGGGCAGACCCGTTTGCTGACAGATCTCGTCGGCAGACAGGGGCTGATCCTCCGGGAACGCCCGATAGACCGCCGTTTCTTCAACGGAAAGTGCCGGCGGCGGATTGACCGCAGGCTCTTTTCCTTTCGGCTTCGGCGCTTCGGGGTGTGACGGAGCAGAACGTTCCCCCATCGCCGGAACGTATCGGACGGTGGTGGGTGTGATTCGGTCTCCGTAACGGGGTAAGAACTCGTTGAATATATCATCAGGCTCGGTGCAAAAAACAGCGCCGTGCTTAATGAGCTGATTGGTTCCGGTGTTGATCCGGTCGGAGGGGGCTGCCGGAAGGGCAAACAACATCCGATTTTGCTCTACCGCGTGGCGGGCGGTACTCATCGATCCGCTTTTGGGCGGACATTCCACGACTAAAACGCCGTCGGAAAGCCCGGAGATAATGCGGTTTCTCCGCGGGAAATTCCGGGCAAGGGGCGGGGTGGAGGGAAGATATTCCGAAATCAATCCCCCGTGCTCCCTTAATAAGCGGTAAAGGGTTTCGTTGGATTTGGGATAAATAATATCAACGCCGCATCCCAAAATGGCAAAGGAGGCTTTCCCCTTGATCAAAGAGCCCTTGTGGGCGTAGGTGTCAATGCCGTTCGCCATTCCGCTGACGATCTGAAAGCCGGACAGCGCCAAGGAGCAGGAAAAGGTTGCGGCGGCAGCGGCGGCGTCGGAAGAGCATTTCCGCGTCCCCACCACGCCGACGGTGGGCTTGTTCGGATCGGGAAGCTGACCGATGACGAAAAGCGCCGGGGGCGGATCGTCGATCTCCCGCAAGGGGGCGGGGTAGTTTGCATCGTGATAGCAGACCACGTCGATGCCCTTTTGACGGCAATCGTCCAAAACCCGTTGGGCTTCCCGCAGATCCTTGTTTAAAAACGGGGCGGCGTCCTTTTCGCCCAGATGGGGGATCAGCTCCGCCTTCGTGGCGTGATACGCCTGTTTCACGTCCATCGCCTGAATCAGCCGGGAGGTCTTTACCGTACCCTGCTTTCCCGCAAGGAGAAGCCATAGGGTATAGAGTGCGTTTTCAGTCATAGGCTTTCCTTTCCGGGCGGAATTATTTCAAGCGGTAGATCATAATAGACGCTGCCGAGGCGGCGTTCAGGGAATTGATGGGGTTTTGCATGGGAATATAAACGGTTTGATCCGCCTTGGACAGGACGGCGGGGGAGATTCCGTTCCCCTCGCTTCCGATCACTACGGCGCGCTTCTCTCCAAAGGTAATTTCTTCGGGGGAGATCGCCGAGGAATCCAGCGCCGTTGCAAATACGGTAAAGCCGTCGTTCTGCAATTCCGTTACGGTGGCGGAAAGATCGTCGGACTGTTCGATATGACAGGCGCGGAAAGCGCCGGCGGTAGCCATCAGGGTCTTTGCCGACCAGGGATTTGCGCAGCCGGGGGAGAGCACGACGCCGAAGCCGAAGGCGTAGGCGGTGCGGATGACCGTTCCCACGTTGCCCGGATCCTGTACTCCGTCCAGCAGAACCAATTTATTCGGACGTTGGGTTTCCTTCCGGGTTACGGTGCAGGCGACGGTCTGCTCCGATACTGCGGCGCAGATCTTTTTCATCGCTTGCGTCGAGAGTCGATAGACCGACACGGTGTTCGGCAACGAAGAAAGAAACGCCGCGTGCTTTTCAACGTCGGTGGTAAATACCTCCAGGATGCAATCGACCGGCAATTCTTCTACGAAGCGCGTTCCCTCGATAAAAAAGGTTTCCCGGGTTGGGTTTTTGCGGATTTTTGCGATTTCTTTTAAATAGGGGTTTGCCCCCGAAGAAATCTCCTTAAAGCTCATTTCAGCATCCTCGCAATATTTTGGGACATTCCGATAACCATCAACGTGTCCCGTTCGTCAAACCGATGGTCGGGATCCAGATTGGTGTCGATAAATTCCGCACCGTCTTTGCGGATTCCGATTACGTTGACCCCGTAATTGACGCGGACGTTCAGCTCCCGAAGGGATTTTCCCACCCACGGAGAGGGTGCGTTGATCTCCACGATGGATTGGTCTCCTCCCAAGGGGATGAAGTCTAAAAGATCCGCGGAAAATTTCCGTGCGATGCGATCCCCCATATCCACCTCGGGGCAAACGATATAATCCGCACCGATGCGGCGGAGAAGTCGGGAGTGCTTTTCATCGTAGGATTGGCAAATAATGTGCTTTGCCCCCATTTCCTTTACCAGGGTGGTCACCAGGGCGCTTGCCTGAATATCCTCGGAAATGGCAACGATGACGTGGTCGTAATCGGGAACGTCCAGGGCTTGCAGTACCGTTTCGTCCAGGCAGTCTCCCTGCCGGGCATCTACTTCTCCGGCGATGCGGTCAATCTTTTCCAAATCGATATCTACCGCAAGAACTTCTTCTCCCAGCCGTACCAGTTTCCGGGCGGTTTCCCGTCCGAATTGGCTTAATCCGATAATCAAAAAAGAATGCATAGCTGTAACTCCTTATCCGATAAGAATGTCGCCTTCGGGATAGCGAAGGGTATTTTGCCGCTTGCGGCGGTCGGTGAGAAGGGCGTAGGAAATTGTTAACATTCCTACCCTTCCGGAAAACATTAAAAGCATTAAAAGAACTTTAGAAAGAGCCGTCAGCGTGGGGGTAACCGAAAGGGACAGCCCCACGGTAGCAAAGGCGGAGGTACATTCGTATAACGCTTCGAGAAAGCTTATTTCCGGTTCGATGCCGTTGATGAGAAAGGTGCAGATCAAAATCGCCACGATGGGGAGAAATACCAAGGCAAAGGCGCGGTAAACCAAATCGGAGGAAAGACGGCGCTTTAAGAGAATGGTGTCCTTCCGCCCGGTCAGAACGGAACGGATCGCTGCTGCCAGAACCGCAACGGTGGTTACCTTGACGCCGCCTCCGGTGGAGCCGGAGGATGCGCCGATGAACATCAGAAGAATCGTCAGCACCTGGCTTGCCTCGGTCATCGCCGTAAGGTCGATGGTGTTCATGCCTGCCGTACGGGGGGAGATTGACTGAAAAAAGGAGGTCAGGATCTTTTCACTCCACGTTAGTCCCTCCAGCGTCGCGGCGTTGTCGAATTCAAATAAGAAAATGAAAAACGCTCCGCCCAAAATCAAGGATGCGGTCAAAATCAAAACGGTTTTGGAAAAGAGGGAAAGGTTTTTCCAGCGGCGCTTCGTGTACAGATCCTCCCAAACCAAAAAGCCCAATCCTCCGATGACGATCAAGCCCATGACCGTCAGATTTACGGTCACATCTCCGGCGTATCCGGTGAGAGACGAGAAGGGAGCGTCTGTGCCCAGCAGATCAAATCCGGCGTTGCAAAAGGCGGAAACCGAAACGAAGCAGCCTTTCCAGATTCCTTCCCACCAGCCGTATTCCGGAATAAAGCGGGCAGACAAAATCAATGCGCCGGTTCCTTCAAAGAGGGCGGTTCCCAAAAGAACGTGCTTCATGGTCCGGGCTGCGGTTTTGTAATCGGTCATGTTGAGGGATTCGGCAATCTGTTTCCGGTTGGACAGGGAAGAATCCCCCCGAAGCAAAAGAATCAGCGCCGAGCCCAAGGTCATAAATCCGAGTCCGCCGATCTGGATCATGCAAAGGATCACCGCTTCCCCGAAAAAGGACCACTGGGTTGCGGTGTCGTAAACGACCAGCCCCGTAATGCAGGTGGCAGAGGTTGCGGTAAATAACGTATTGATCAGCGGAGTGCTTGCTCCGTCTTCTGCCGCGACGGGCAGGGTCAGAAGCAACGCTCCGGCAAGAATGATGAAAAGAAATCCGAAGACCAGGAGCCGGGGCAAATTGAGCTTGCGGCGGTTTTTTTCGATGGGAGCAATTCGTTTTGCCATGGCTTTCTCTCCTTTTCTGCAAAAATTAACTACTATATAATAGCATTAAATTTTGTTTCTGTCAAGCCCCTTTCTTTTTGGAAAAAAAATCTTACGGGAAATTTCCTCTTTCGCGACATTCTGTTTAAAAAAAAGTTTCCGTTTTTTTGATTATTCCCGCGAAATTTGTCACCTGTTCGGAGAAAAGTCACATTTTTGCCGAAAAGAGTTGCGGAGTTTATGGTAAACTTTTTTATGTTCTCATAGTATATGAGGGAGGAAGCTTATGGTAACGATAAAAGAAGTAACGAATCAACGGGATCTTCGGCGGTTCGTGGATTTTCCCAATCAACTGTATCGGGACGTTCCACAGTTCGTACCGCCTCTTCTTTCCGACGATCTTTCCGATTGGAACCGAAAGAAAAATCCCGCCTTTGAATATTGCGACGCAAAGTGTTGGTTAGCCCTTCGGGACGGGCAGATCGTAGGACGGATCGGCGCCATTTTAAGCCGAAAAGCCAACGAGAAATGGAACACCTCCCGGATGCGGTTTACCCAGGTGGATTTTATCGATGATCCGGAAGTGTCCGAGGCGTTGTTTTCTACCGTTGAAAATTACGCACGCACGCGTGGGTGCACCCAGGTGCAAGGTCCTTTGGGCTTTACCGATATGGATCGGGAAGGGATGCTGGTAGAGGGCTTCGATCGCCGCAATATGTTTATCACGTATTATAACCACCCCTATTACAACGATCACTTGACGCGCCTCGGGTATGAAAAGGACGTGGATTGGATCGAATATATGATCACCGTCCCCGAGGAGAATTCTCCGCAGATTGAAAAGGTTCGCCGCGTTGCCAAATACGTGACCCGCCACGGTCAGTATCGGGTGGTTCAGCTGAAAAGCCGAAGAGAATACGGACCTTATATTGAAAAAATCTTCAATCTGGTCAACGAAGCCTACGCCCACCTTTACGGAACGGTGGATCTCTCCGACGCCCAGATTCGGCGGTACGCAAAAAAATTCATCCCCATGATCTCTCCCGACTACGTCTGCTTCGTGGAGGATCAACAGGACGAGTTGGTTGCCTTCGGCATTTCCGCGCCTTCCCTGGCAGACGCCTTTAAAAAGAGTCGGGGACGCCTGTTCCCCTTCGGGTGGATCGGCGTTCTGAAGGCGATGTGGAAAAACGACGCCGCCGACCTGTTCTTGATCGCCGTTCGTCCCGATCTGCAGGGCAGAGGCGTGAACGCGGTGATCTTGAATCATATCTACGATCTTTACCGCAAAAACGGAATCCGTCGGATCGAAACCGGTCCGCAGCTGGAGACCAATTCCAAGATTTTGAGCCAATGGGAAATGTTCGACAAGGAACAGCATAAGCGCCGTCGGTGTTACGTCAAAACCCTGGAATCCCAAAAAACGGAAGCGGAAGAAGCGCAAGCAGTTCCCGTATAATTTAAACCACGACTGCATGGGAATCCGTGCAGTCTTTTTTTGCGTTTTTTTATTTGTCCGGTTTATCGGACGGTTCTTTTGATATACTATTCTTGTGAAAGGAGGAGAATTATGGCTTTTGAACTTGTTTCGACCCCCCTGTTGTCCCTCCCTGCGGAGGCGGTGGTAAATCGGGCGAACAGCGGGTTGCAGTATTCTTCGGGGCTGTGCGGACGGATCTTTGACGCCGCAGGAAAATTGCCGCTGCAACGGGCGTGCGTTTCCATCGGCTCCTGCAAGGTGGGAAACGCGGTGGCGACCGACGGCTTTGATCTGAAGGCGAAGTATATCATTCACGCCGTTCCGCCCCGGTGGTGCGGCGGAAAGCACGGTGAAGATCAGCTGCTTGCCGGATGCTATAACGCCGCGCTGGAGCTTGCCCGAAAATTAGGGGTTCGCTCCGTCGCTTTTCCTCTGTTATCCCAGGGCTTGTGCGGATATCCCTCCGACCGGGGGTTAAAAGTGGCAAAGGAGACGATCTTGTCCTCGCCCCTTCAAAAGGAGATGCAGGTCTATCTTACGGTTTCCGATACGTGACAGGCTTCGGTGGAATCTTCTGCGTTTTTCCGTGAATCGCCCCTGCTGTTCGCAACATTTTATTACAAAATGTAAATTTTGTGTTAAAATTTCGATTTTTCTCTTGACAAACCGCGATTCTGTGGTAGAATATAGGATTATAGTAATCCTGTAAAAATTGTGAAGAAAGAGAAGTGTCGAAAATGGAAAAATGGCTTGCTATTGCCACCCTGTCCGGCGCCGTCATCGCGCTGTTGTTTGCCGTTGTGACTGCTCTGAAGGTGCTGAAGGCTCCTGAGGGCAACGACAAGATGAAGAAGATTGCATCGTCCATTCGCCAGGGCGCAAACGCCTTTTTGAAGCGTCAGTATAAGGTCGTCGTAATTTTCTTTGCCTGCATTTTTGCAGTCCTTGGGGTCATGACCGCCTTCGGATTGTTGTCTCCCTTCGTTCCCTTTGCCTTCGTCACCGGCGGATTTTTCTCCGCCCTGTCCGGCTTTATCGGCATGAAGATTGCCACCGCCGCCAACTCCCGTACTGCCAATGCTTGTATTAAAGGGTTGAATCCCGGTCTGCGGATCGCCTTTTCTGCCGGCTCTGTCATGGGCTTTACGGTGGTCGGATTGGGACTTTTGGATATTTCCGTCTGGTTTATTTTGCTCCGTTTCGTATTTCATCTGGATGCCTCTGCCATCACCAGCGCCATGCTGACCTTTGGTATGGGGGCTTCCTGTATGGCGTTGTTTGCCCGGGTCGGGGGCGGTATTTTTACCAAAGCCGCCGACGTGGGTGCGGATTTGGTGGGTAAGGTCGAAGCCGGAATTCCCGAGGACGATCCCCGCAACCCCGCAGTCATCGCCGATAACGTAGGAGATAACGTAGGAGACGTTGCCGGTATGGGCGCGGATCTGTACGAATCCTACGTCGGGTCGGTCATTTCCGCTTCTGCGCTGGGCGTGGTTGCCTTCTCCGGATTCCACGCTATGGCAGTTCCCATGCTCCTTGCGGCAGTGGGAATCCTTTGCTCCATCGTCGGAACCTTTTTGGTTCGCACCAAGGAAGGGGCAACCCAAAAGGATCTTTTAAAATCCCTCAGCCGGGGGACCAATTTCTCCGCCGTGCTGATTGCGCTGATCTCGTTCCCCTTGGTTTGGTTTACCTTAGGTAAGGATCATATCGGCTTGTATTTTGCCATTCTTGCCGGATTGGTTGCCGGGGTTCTGATCGGTCAGTCCACGGAATACTACACCTCCGACAGCTATAAGCCCACCCGCAGCGTTTCTGCCGACGCGGAAACCGGCTCTGCCACCGTTATCATCGGCGGCTTGAGTCTGGGAATGTTATCCACCGCCCTTCCCATCGTCATCGTTGCCGTGGCGGTCATTATTTCCTTCTTCGTTTCCGGCGGTGCAGGCTCCGCTTCTTTGGGGTTGTACGGAATTTCTTTGGCTGCAGTTGGAATGCTCTCCACCCTGGGAATTACCCTTGCCACCGACGCTTACGGCCCCGTGGCGGATAACGCCGGCGGAATTGCCCAAATGGCAGGCTTGGATGAAGAGGTTCGGGAACGGACCGACGCCCTGGATTCTTTGGGGAACACCACCGCCGCCACCGGAAAGGGCTTTGCCATCGGCTCTGCGGCACTGACCGCCCTTGCCCTGATGGCGTCCTACGTAGATAAGATCAAAGAGGTTTCCGCTTCCTCCGGAATTGCCGTTGATACCACCTTCGATCTGATGAACCCCCTGGTTTTGATCGGTGTGTTCGTGGGCGGATGTCTGCCCTTTGTGTTCGCGGCGCTGACCATGTCTTCCGTCGGTCGGGCGGCTCGGAGCGTCGTGATCGAGGTGCGCCGTCAGTTCAAGGAAATTATCGGGCTGATGGACGGAAACGCCGATCCCGATTACGCCTCCTGCGTGGATCTCTGCACCAAGGCGTCCCTGCGGGAAATGGTTCTTCCCACGGTGGTTGCCGTTGCCGTTCCCGTCATCGTCGGGATGATTCTCGGCCCCCAAGGAGTCGTCGGAATGCTCGGCGGGGCGACCGTGACCGGATTTTTGATGGCGATCTTTATGTCCAATTCCGGCGGCGCCTGGGACAATGCGAAAAAGCACATTGAATCCGGCGTCCACGGAGGAAAGGGCAGCGAGCCCCACAAGGCGGCCGTCGTCGGAGATACCGTCGGGGATCCCTTCAAGGATACCGCAGGTCCTTCCATCAACATTCTGATCAAGCTTCTCTCGATGGTTTCCATCGTCTTTGCGGCGTTGGTTCTGAAGTTTAATCTGCCGTCCCTGTTCTTTTAAGTAAATATAAAAGATACGCCGTCCCGTAGGTTGCGGGACGGCGTTTTTGCGTTTATTTGATTTCGGAAATGTCGTAGGGCGTGGTTTGATACACGAAATAGTTCAGCCAGTTGGAATACAACAGATTTGCATGGGAACGCCAACGGACGACGGGGTCTTTTTTCGGGTCGTTTTCGGGGAAATAATTTTTCGGGACGTTGGGATTGATCCCGGCGTTCAGATCTCTGAAATACTCGTTTTTCAGGGTTTCTCCGTCGTATTCCGAATGACCCGTGATAAAGATCTGCTTTCCGTTGGGGGTGGTGACGGCGTAAACCCCTGCTTCGGGGGAGGAGGCGATGATCCGCAGGGCTTTTACCGCTTCGATATCTTCTCGGCGGACGGTGGTGTTTCGGGAATGAGGAACCCAGAATTTATCGTCGAAGCCCCGCAAAAGAATGGATCGGGGATAATCCTTGATATGCTCAAAGACCCCGGACATCTTTTCCGGCAGCGGAACCTTTTCGATTCCGTAATGATAATACAACCCTGCCTGCGCCCCCCAGCAAATGTGGAAGGTGGAGGTGACGTGGGTTTTGGACCATTCCATGATCCGACACAGCTCTTCCCAATAATCTACCTCTTCAAAGGGCAGATTTTCCACCGGAGCGCCGGTGATAACCATTCCGTCGAATTTCTGATCCTTTACGTCGTCGAAGGTTTTGTAGAATTCCGCCAAATGGCTTGCGGAGGTGTTTTTGGATTGATGGGATTTGGTGTGGATCAGCTCCAGCTCCACCTGTAAGGGGGAGTTGCCCAAAAGCCGGGAAATCTGCGTTTCCGTGACAATTTTCGTGGGCATCAGATTCAAAAGCAAAATTTTCAACGGGCGGATGTCCTGGGTGATGGCTCTCGTTTCGGTCATCACGAAGATGTTTTCTTCCTCCAGCGTTTTGACCGCAGGAAGCTTGTTGGGGATGCGAATGGGCATTTTATAAAACCTCCGAAAAGGGATTATTCGTCGATGGAGTTCAACGCTTGCGCCAGATCGTCGATCAGATCCTGCGCGTCTTCGATTCCGCAGGAGTACCGCACCAGATCGGGGGAGACGCCGGCGGCAAGCAGCTGCTCGTCGTTCATCTGACGGTGGGTAGCGGAAGCCGGGTGCAGACAACAGGTTCTTGCGTCGGCAACGTGGGTTTCAATGGCGGCGATTTTCAATTCCTTCATGAATTTCTCCGCCCCCTTGCGTCCACCCTTTACGCCGAAGGAAACGACCCCACAAGAGCCGTTGGGCAGATATTTCCGTGCAAGTTGGTAGTCCTCGTCGCCGGGAAGTCCGGGATATTTCACCCAAGAAACGTTTTTGTGATTCTGCAAAAATTCCGCTACCGCCTGACCGTTTTCACAGTGACGCATCATGCGGACGTGCAAACTTTCCAAGCCCAAATTCAACAGATATGCGGATTGGGGCGCCGGGGTGGCTCCCAGATCCCGCATCATTTGTGCGGTGGCTTTCGTGATGTACGCGCCGCCCTGACCGAACCGTTGGGCGTAAGTAATGCCGTGATAACTGTCGTCGGGGGTGCAAAGACCGGGGAATTTTTCGGCGTTTGCCATCCAATCAAAGTTTCCGCTATCGACGATACAACCGCCCACCGCAGAGCCGTGTCCGTCCATGTACTTGGTGGTGGAATGGGTTACGATATCCGCGCCCCATTCAAAGGGACGGCAGTTGACCGGCGTTGCGAAGGTGTTGTCGATAATCAGGGGCACGTTGTGGGCGTGGGCTGCCTTGGCAAACCGTTCGATATCCAAAACCCGCAGGGAGGGATTGGAGATGGTCTCCCCGAAGACTGCCTTCGTGTTGGGACGGAACGCCTGCTCCAATTCCTCGTCGGTGCAGTCGGGGGTGACGAAGGTAAATTCGATGCCCATCTTCGCCATCGTGACGGCAAACAGGTTGAACGTGCCTCCGTAAATGGCAGAGGATGCGACCACGTGATCTCCGTGCTCCGCAATATTGAAGACTGCAAAGAAGTTTGCCGACTGCCCGGAGCAGGTCAGCATGGCGGCAGAACCGCCCTCCATTTCGCAGATCTTTTTGGCGACGGTGTCGCAGGTGGGATTCTGAAGCCGGGAATAGAAATATCCGCTGGCTTCCAGATCAAAGAGCTTTCCCATCTCCTCGCTGGTGGCGTATTTAAACGTGGTGCTTTGAATAATGGGGATTTGACGGGGTTCTCCGTTGCCGGGGGTATATCCCCCCTGAACGCATTTCGTTCCGATGCGATGCTTGTTCATCGTATATTCCTCCTAAAGGGTTATTTCAAAAGAAAAGGTAAAAACAGCTCCGACATGACCGGAATGGTAATTACGCAGAGCAGCGTGGCGATCAGCACGGTGTTTGCCGCCTGCTTTTGTCCTTGCCCGATCAGCTCCGAGAGGGATTGGATCATGCTGGCACAGGGGCAGCACGCCAGCAAAAAGATCGACGCTTTTACGTAGGGCTCTACCGGAATCAGAAGCATGACCGCCAGGGCAAAGAGGGGAAACAGGATCATTTTCGTCCCCGACGCCAGGATCGAACGCCAATCGGTGATCAGAGCCTTAAATTCCACCGTGGCAAGGCGCATCCCCAAAATAATCATACAAAGCGGGGTTGACATCCGCCCCAAAAGCTGAATGGCTTCCGCCACCATCGGCGGGAAATCCCAACCGAAAAGGAACATGGGATAAGCGATAACCATGGAAAGCACCAAGGGAACGGTCAAAAGCTTTTTCGGACGGATAAATTTTTTATCCAGGGAGATGACGAACAGCCCCACCGTCCAGGCGACGATATTCATGGTCAGGGAAAAGATTTGGGAGAAGACCGCCGCAAAGGGATATTCCGCCAAAAAATGCTCCAAAAGGGGCACGCCGAAATATCCTACGTTCCCCAGGGAGGTGGCGATGATAAAGACTCTCCAGCGCACGTCGTTGTATTTGCGGCGCAGAATCAGACGAAAGACCAGGATCATCGCCAAAAGCAAAAACAACGTGGCAAAAAAGCAAAGCCAGATCATTCCGTGCAGCTCGGGGGAGTATTCCGCCCGGGAAAAGGAGTACAGGGAAAGACAGGGGGAGCAGACGTACAACAGAAGCTTTGCAAAGGCGGGGATCGCCTCTTCCTTGACTGCCTTGGTTTTAATGAATAAAAATCCGGGGATGGCGTAAGCCAGCATCGTGGCAACGCGGATCAGGGTAGGGATAAACATGGGATTACCTTTCAGGAATGCAAAATGCAGCCCCTTCCACCATCCTTCGGATGGTCCCCCTTCCCCTCGCCTCTGAGGCGGGGGACGGCAGGGAAATGGGAGAATGCAAAATGCAAAATAATATCTTAACTCTTCAATCTCCACTCTTCACTCTCAAAAGATCAAGTGGGTGTTCCAAGAATAGTTTGGGAGAGTATGGGGTCAATTCTTCCTTTTCCCGAAATCCCCAGCCGACGGCGACGGGGATCACGCCGGCGTTTTTCGCGGTTTGAAGATCGACCTCCGAATCCCCCACGAAAAGGGTGGTGTCGGGGTCGGCGTTCAGCTCCTTCATGATTTCAAAAACGCTGTCGGGATGAGGTTTTCTTCGGATTCCGGGGCGTTCTCCCACCGCAAGGGAAATTTGGGGAAAGTGCTTTTTTGCCAACGCCTTTACCTGCGCGTCTCCTTTGTTGGAAATCACCGCCAGGGAAACGCCTTGCTCCCGCAGAGCGTCCAGCAGTTCGGGGATTCCCTCGTAGGGCGCGGTCTTGATCGCCGCGTGGGCGTCGTACCAAATCAGATATTGGGCGTGGACGGTTTCGATTTGCTCGGGCGGGGTGCCCTCGGGGAGAGATTTCGTAAGCAAATGCTTGGATCCGTTGCCCAAAAACCGACGGATTTCCCCCTCGGTTCTCGGAGGATACCCGAAATCCTGCAGGGTATGATTGACCGCGTCGGTCAAGTCGGAGAGGGTGTTGAGCAGCGTTCCGTCCAAATCAAAAATTGCCGTTTTGAAAAATAACATATAAAACCAATTCTTTACAATTTAAATAATACGAATTTAGTATATCATATTTTACCCCCTTTTGTCAAGGGTGGAATTTTTGGATTTTGGATATTTTGCACGGCATTTCCAGTTCCTTTTTGTGCAATTCGCTGAAAAATTACAAAAAAAGAGGAAAGGCAGAAAAATCTGCGTATTAGTAAGATGTAAGGGATTAAAATGTCGAAGGGAGGAATCAAACCGATGGCTCAATTTTTCGGAGAAGAATTTTTGCATGAATTACGAAGCCGCGTAGATATCGTTTCGGTGGTGGAGCAGTACGTGACGTTGAAGCGGTCGTCTTCTTCGTCGATGGTGGGGCTTTGTCCCTTCCATAACGAAAAAACCCCCTCCTTCCACGTGGACGGACAAAAGCAGTTGTTTTATTGCTTCGGATGCGGCGCGGGCGGCGACGCCATTACGTTTTTGATGAAAATGCAAAATATGTCGTACCCCGAAGCCGTCACCTTTTTGGCGGAATCGGTGGGGATGACCGTTCCGACCAGGGATACCTTTGACAGCGAAATTACCCAGCTTCGGAAAACGATTTTGGAGATGAACAAAAAGGCCGCCCGGTTTTTCCACGAATGTCTGTTCCGTCCCGAAGGGCAAAAGGCGCTGGAATATATTACCCGCCGCGGACTTTCCAAAAATACCCTGATCCGCTTCGGCATCGGATATTCTCCCGCCGGCTGGACGGGACTTTATGAAAAGCTGCGGGAATGGGGCTATAAGGACGAGCAGATCAAGGCCTCCGGACTCGTCATCACCCCCCAGAAAAATGACGGAAGAAGCCGTATTTTCGACCGTTTTCGGGATCGGGTGATGTTTCCCATCATCGACGCAAACGGAAACGTCATCGGCTTCGGGGGACGTTCCATGGACCCCAACGATCCGGCAAAATATCTGAACTCTCCGGAGGTAATCACCTTCCGCAAAGGGAATAATCTGTACGCCTTGAATTACGCAAAATCCACCAAAAAAGATTGTCTGATCCTGTGCGAAGGGTACATGGACGTCATCGCCATGCACCAGGCAGGCTTCGACAACGCGGTGGCAGGGCTCGGAACGGCGCTGACGCCGGAGCAGGGAAGACTTTTGAAAAAATACACCGATCGGGTGGTGCTTTGCTACGACAACGACGAGGCGGGGCGGAAGGCAACCCAACGGTCGATGCAGGTGTTGTCCTCGCTGGATCTGAACGTGCGGGTGCTGACCCTCCGGGGCGGAAAGGATCCGGACGAAATCATCAAAAACGAAGGACGCGCCTTCTTCCAGGCGTTGGTGGACGGCTCGGAAACCGGAATGGATTTCCGCTTGAACGAGATCTTCCGCAAGTACGACCTTTCCATCGACAGCCAGCGGGTTCAATGCTCCAACGAGGTGTTTGACCTGCTTGCCTCCATCCGCCAGGACGCCCAGCGGGAGATCTACGCTTCCCGCGCCGGAAAACGGCTGGAATTGACCGACGAAACGGTGAAGCGGGAATTGAACCGCCGTCTGCGGAATCTGGAACGGCTGCGTAAAAAACAGCAGGAAAAGGAAGAAAGCAACAAGCTTCGCGGCGTGGGAGATCGGATCAATCCCCAACGGATGACCTATCTTCGGGCAGCCCGTGCGGAGGAGGATTTAATTTCCGTGCTGTTAGCATTCCCCGAAAAGGCGGAAAAAATTGCGGCCCAGCTTCCCCCGGAAGAATTTGTCACCGATTTCAACCGCAGGGTTTATATGGCGCTTTTGGAGCAGATCCGTCAGAATCCCACCGCGTCGGAGCCGGGGCTTCTGCTGACCCAATATTTCCAGCCCGACGAGATGGGACGCATCGTCAGCTTTATCTCCTCCTGTGAAGCCATTCGGGGGGATGAAAAGGAAATTCTTCGGGCAATCGAGGTTTTGAAGGAAGAAAAGACGAAAATAGATCGGCGTGCCGCCGGAGGCGACGATGCCTTCGCCGCAAATCTGGAACGGCTGCGCAACAAACGAAAAGAAGCAAAGGAGTAATTACGTCATGGAAGAATTGAAAAACAACGCCCCCCAAGCAGAATCCGAGGCAAAGGGAATTTTACGGGAGCTTTTGGAGCGCTCCAAGGAGCAGGGCACCAACCTGACCGAAAACGAAATCCGCGACGCTCTTCGTCCCACCGGTATGACCAAGGAGCAGATCAATACCATCATTGACGAGCTTCGCATCGGCGGCATGGAGATCGAAGAGGATATTGATCCGGACGAATTGGGGGAATTGGAAGAAGAGGTTCCCCTGCTTCCCGTCGATCCGGAGGACATGGAAGCCATGCTTCAGTCGGAAGGGATCACCATCGACGACCCGGTCAAGGTCTATCTGCACGACATCGGTAAGGTTCCTCTTTTGACGACCGAAGAGGAAGCGGAATTGGCACAGCGGATCTCGGAAGGGGATCAGGACGCAAAGCGCCGTTTGAACGAAGCAAACCTTCGGTTGGTCGTCAGTATTGCAAAGCGTTACGTGGGCAGAAATCTGCTCTTTTTGGATTTGATCCAAGAGGGAAATTTAGGCTTGATCAAGGCGGTGGACAAGTTCGATTCCACCAAGGGATATAAGTTCTCCACTTACGCCACCTGGTGGATCCGTCAAGCCATTACCCGCGCCATCGCCGATCAGGCGCGTACCATTCGTATTCCCGTCCATATGGTGGAGACCATCAACCGTCTTTCCAAGGTGGAAAAGACCTTGACCCAGGAATTGGGAAGACAGCCCCAGGTGGAAGAGATCGCCGCCGAAATGGGGATGCCCCTGGAACGGGTTCGGGAAATTATGAAGGTGGCGCAGGATCCGGTTTCCCTGGAATCTCCCGTCGGGGAAGAGGAAGACTCTCATTTGGGTGATTTCATCGCCGACGACGACGTTCCTTCTCCCTCCGACGTGGCGGCGCAGACCATGCTGAAAAGCGAGCTGAACGAGGTTCTCAAAACCCTTTCCGAACGGGAAGCAAAGGTGTTGCGTCTCCGGTTCGGCTTGGACGACGGACGCACCCGCACCCTGGAAGAGGTGGGCAAGGAATTCAACGTCACCCGGGAACGGATCCGTCAGATCGAAGCCAAAGCCCTGCGGAAGCTGCGTCATCCCAGCCGGATCAAGCTGCTGAAGGATTATATGGATTAAGGAGTATTTTATGGCACATAAGGTATTTTACGATTTGGATCGCATCCGGGCGAAAAAAGGGTTCATCTGCGATATGGACGGCGTGATCTATCACGGCAATATGCTTCTGCCCGGCGTCAAGGAATTCGTGGAGTGGCTGACGACCGAAAACAAGCGGTTTTTGTTTCTGACCAATTCCAGCGAGCGTTCCCCCCGGGAATTATCCCAAAAGCTTTCCCGTCTGGGGCTGAACGTTTCGGAGGATCATTTCTATACCTCCGCCATGGCGACCGCCGCCTTTTTGAAATCTCAAAAGCCGGAAAACGGCTCGGCGTACGTCATCGGAGAGCCGGGGCTGATCAACGCTCTGTACGACGCGGGATTTTCCATGAACGATATCAATCCCGACTACGTGGTGGTGGGCGAGACCTCCTCCTATAATTGGGAAAAGATTGAAAAAGCTACCCTGCTGGTCAACAACGGTGCGAAGCTGATCGGGGCAAATCCCGACGTTTCCGCCCCCTCGGAGCGAGGCATTATCCCTGCCACCGGATCGATGGTTGCGCCCATCGCCCAGGCGTCGGGGAAGCGCGCCTATTTCGTGGGTAAGCCCAATCCCTTGATGATGCGCCACGCCATCCGCCTTCTTCAGGTGGAGGTGGAAGACGCCATGATTATCGGGGATCGGATGGATACGGATATTATTGCCGGCATTGAAAGTGAAATTGACACCACCCTGGTGTTAAGCGGCGTTTCTACCTTAGATACCATCAAGGAATTCCCCTACCGTCCCACCTACATCATGAACGGCGTTTGCGATTTTACGTCGGAAAACTGAACCGTTATTTCGGAGGATTTTGTATGCGGATATGGTACGATCACCCTGCCTCGGCGGGGGAAAATATTCTGGACACTTCGATCAGTGAAAAAAATCTTTGGCAACAGCATACGTTACCCATCGGGAACGGCGATATGGGCGCCAATATTTACGGCGAGATTCTGCAGGAACGGCTGACCTTTAACGAAAAAACCCTTTGGTCGGGCGGTCCGTCGGCGCACCGTCCCGATTATATGGGCGGAAATCTGCCGGAAAAAGGAAAGTACGGAGAAACGCTGAAGAAAATTCAATCTCTGTTTTTGGCAGGGGAAAACGCCGCCGCCCACGATCTGTGCGAGGATCTGGTGGGCGCAAGCGACGACGGCTACGGCAGCTTTTTGTCCTGGGGAAATCTTTACTTTGATTTTAAGGATCTCCCCGAGGACGGGGTTTCCGATTATTCCAGAGATCTGGATCTGACCACCGCCGTGGCGTCGGTACGATTCCGCAAAAACGGAACCGAGTACCTTCGGGAATTCTTTATCAGCCACCCGGATAACGTCCTGGCGGCGCGCTTCGTTGCCACGGGATCGGACACGCTGAATTTGGAGATCCGCTTCGTTTCCGGTCAGGAGAGCGCTACTATTGCGAAGGGCAATACCCTGGAGCTTGCGGGACAGCTGGAGGATAACCAATTACGGTACGCTTCCTATCTGACGGCCGTCAACGACGGGGGATCCGTGGTTGCCGTAGGGGATAAATTGACGGTAATCGGCGCTTCTGCCCTGACGGTCTGTCTTTCTGCCGCCACCGATTATAAAAACGAATATCCCAAATACCGCACCGGGGAGGATTTGGATTCCTTGAAGGCGCGGGTGCTTGCGACGGTGCAGGCCGCAAGTCGGAAATCCTACGATTCGGTCAAGGAAGACCATATCAAGGATTATCAGAATTTGTATTGCCGCACGTCTCTGAATTTTGGGCAGATGCGGAGTGAAAAGCCCACCGACCGCCTGCTTGCCGCCTACAAATCGGGAAACGCCGACGAGGGCGAGCAACGACTGCTGGAAACGCTTCTCTTCCAATTCGGCCGCTATCTGACGATTGCTTCTTCCCGGGAGGATTCCCAATTACCCGCCAACCTGCAAGGGGTTTGGAATAACCGCAACAATCCCCCCTGGCATTCGGACTATCATCTGAACGTCAATCTTCAGATGAATTATTGGCCGACCTATTCCACCAATTTGGCGGAATGTGCCAACCCCATGATTAAATACATAGATTCGCTCCGCATCCCGGGGCGGATCACCGCACGCATCTACGCAGGGGTGGAAAGCACCGAGGAAAATCCCGAAAACGGATTTATGGCGCATACCCAAAATACCCCCTTCGGCTGGACCTGTCCCGGACGGTTGTTCGTATGGGGATGGTCTCCTGCGGTGATTCCCTGGATGCTGCAAAACTGCTGGGAGTATTACGAATATACCGGAGATATTGAATACCTTCGGAAGGAGATCTATCCGAGCCTGCGGGAATCTGCGGTGTTTTACGATCAGATCCTGGTTCGGGACGCCGACGGAAAATTGGTATCTTCCCCCGCCTCTTCTCCCGAGCACGGTCCGAGAACTCCGGGTAATACTTACGAGCAGTCCTTGATCTGGCAGTTGTACGAGGACGCGATTGCCGCCGCGCAGGTGCTGCAGGTTGATGAAGACAAGGTTTCTCAATGGAAGCAAAACCAGGCGGATCTGAAAGGTCCCATCGAGGTGGGCAGTGACGGACAGATCAAGGAATGGTACGAGGAAACGGCGTTGAACAGCGTCCAGCCCGACGCTTCGGGACATCGGCATATGTCCCATTTGCTGGGTCTGTTCCCCGGAGATCTGATTCAGAAAAACGACGCCTGGATCGAGGCGGCAAAGGTCTCCCTCTACGATCGCACCGAGCAAACCACCGGCTGGGGCTTGGCGCAACGGCTGAACAGCTGGGCGCGGCTGGGCAACGGAGAAAAATGCCACGGCTTGATCCGTCAGCTTTTCAATACCGGAATTTTCCCGAATCTGTGGGACACCTGTCCTCCTTACCAGATCGACGGAAATTTCGGCTATACCGCCGGGGTTTCCGAAATGTTGATTCAGAGTAATATGGGATATATTCATCTTCTTCCCGCCCTTCCCGACGCTTGGAAGGACGGTACGCTGAAGGGCTTCGTCGCCCGCGGAAACTTCGAAATTTCCATGGATTGGTCGAAGGGAACCCTTACGGAAGCCACGATTCTTTCCCGCAACGGAGGCACCGCCCAGGTGCGATACGAGGGGATTTCTTCCGCCACGGTTACCGATAAAAACGGAAACGAGATTCCGGTCACCGTCGTTGCCGAAGACCGCGTTTCCTTCGAGACCGTCCAAGGGGAAAACTACACGGTTCGGATTTAATTTTACAAAACAAAGGAATGAGCCACGCAATTGCGTGGCTCGTTTTTTATCGGAATTTTATTGCGGAAAGACGTTTTAGCTCCTTTCGGTAGCCTAAAAGTCCGGTCAGATTCAAAATCATCATAATGCCGTTGATGATTTCCGCCCATTCCCAAAGATTTCGTTCCGGGGAAAGAAGGGCAAGCAGGGGCGTTGCCGTAAACAGAACCCGAAACACGGCGGCACTCTTTTTTCCGCACAGCCACACGAAGCAGGTCTCTCCGTAACAGCTCCAGCTTAACACCGACAAAAAGGCGAACAGGATCAGACATCCGCTGACCGTCCATCCTCCTACCGTTCCCAAGACGATTTCTGCCGCCAGCAAAACCCCCTCGGAGTTTCCGACGGTGTCGGCTGTCAGGATCATCAACGCCGATACGGTAGAAATCACGACGGTATCTGCAAAAACCTCGAACATCCCCCAAAGCCCCTGTGTTTTCGGATCGGCTCCGCACGCCCCGTGGGCAAGCCCCGCGCTTCCCAGCCCCGCCTCGTGGGAAAACAGTCCGTTCCCCACGCCGTGGCGAAAGGCGACGACCATCCCGGAGCCGAAAAATCCTCCTGCGGCGGAGGAAAGGGAAAACGCCTGACGGAAAATGCTTTCAAGCGCCGGCAAGATCCGATCGTACCGCAACGCGATGACCAAAAGACCGATCAGGATAAATACGCCTCCCAGGACGGGGACTGCCTTCTCCAGCGCTTTGGTAATTTTTTTGATTCCCCCGGTCAAAAAAAATCCAACTCCTGCGGAAAAGAGAAGCCCGATGATCCACGGAGAGCAGGAAAAGGACAATTTTGCCGCGCTTGCGGCGGCGTTGGTTTGAATCATGCTTCCCATGACCAGGGCGGAAAAAACGCCGAACAAGGCGAATAATCCGGCAAAGCCCTTGCTTTCGGTAATTTTTTTTAAATATTCCATGGGAGCAAAGCCGTAATGGGTTTCCTGCTTCGGCTGATGCTTCAAGGCAAGATAAACTTCAAAATATTTTACCGTCATACAGACCAGCGCGGAGATCCACATCCAAAATACCGCCCCCGCCCCGCCCAGGGTGATGGCAAGGGAGACCCCCGTCAGGTTTCCCACGCCGATGGTTCCCGCCAGGGAGGTGGCAAAGGCGCGAAAGGGGGAGACGGTCCTCTCGGTTCGTTGGGGGGCTCTGATCTGACGGAGCATGGCGCGAAACCCCCGAAGGGGCAAGCCGCGGGTTTTGACCGTGGCGTACAAGCCAAACGTCATCAACGCCCCCGCCGTCACCGTGCCAAAGCCCGCCGCAATATGTGTCAACATCATCCATCCCCCCCCGGTTCATCTTATGGGGGATAGGAAAATTTTATGTGTTGACTTGCGGGGGCAATTTATGGTATCATAGATACAGAGGTGAAAAAAATGATGAAATTTGCCGATAAGATTTTCGGTTCTCCCTATTACCCGCGGGAATTGTCTTTTGCTGGCAAATACGCCGCATTGCTTCAGTTTTTTGCGGGGATCTTGTTTTGCGGTCTTGCCCGCTTCGGAGGACCTTTGGGCAGTCTTGCGGCGGCAGAGACGTTTCGGGAATCTGCCTTGGTGACGTTGACCCTTACGCTGATCGTTGATCTTCTTTTGGGATTTCTTCGATACACAGAACGAAAATCCGACTCGATTTCATAAACCGTTTTGGCATAAAAACACCCCCGCAGAGACGCGTTCTCTACGGGGGCAATTCTTTGATATCAGCGGATTTGTCCGTCTCCGTGAATGACGTATTTGTAGGCGGTCATTTCTTCCAGCCCCATCGGACCTCTTGCGTGGAGCTTTTGGGTGGAAATTCCCATCTCACAGCCAAGCCCGAATTCTCCGCCGTCGGTGAATCGGGTGGAGGCGTTGACGTAAACGGCGGCGCTGTCCACGGCTTGGGTAAAGGCGTCGGCGTGTTCCTTCGTGCGGGTCAAAATCGCTTCGCTGTGTCCGGTGGAATGGGCGGCGATGTGGGAAACGGCGGCGGCGGTGTCTTCCACCACGGCAACCGCTAAAATGTAATCCAAAAATTCCGTATCAAAATCTTCTTCACCGGCAGGGATTCCGTCGATGATTTCGGCGGCGGCAGGGCAGAGGCGCAGCTCTACTCCTTGCTTCCCTGCGGCGATGCGGTCGTCAACTAAATGGGTCTTGAGCATCGGCAAAAAGGTGCTTGCGATATTCTTATGCACCAGCAACACTTCTTCCGCGTTGCAGACCGACGGACGGGAGGTTTTTGCATTTTCGATGATTTTCAACGCTTCCTGCAGGTCGGCAGATTCGTCCACGTAAATGTGGCAGATGCCGGTTCCGGTCTGAATACATGGAACGGTGGCGTTTTCCACGCAGGCGCGGATCAGTCCGGCGCCTCCTCGGGGAATCAGCAGATCTACCAAGCCCACCGCTTTCATCAGCTCGTTGGCGCTCTGCCGGGTGGTGTCCTGGATCAGTTGCACCAAATCGGGGCTTGCCCCCTGCCGTTGTAACCCTTCCCGCAAGGCGTTCGTTACGGCGTTTGCGGAACGGAAGGCTTCCTTGCCGCCCCGTAATACGCAGGCGTTTCCGGATTTCAGAGTCAGCGCCGCCGCGTCGGAGGTGACGTTGGGACGGCTTTCGTAGATGATCGCCACCACGCCCAGGGGAACCGAAATTTTTTCAATCACAAGTCCGTTGGGACGTTGGGTTTTCGTAATCACTCTACCCACCGGGTCGGGCAGATCTGCTACTTGGCGGATTCCTTCCGCCATAGCCTTAATGCGCTCTGGGGTCAGCTTTAAGCGGTCGATCATCACGTCGGAGACGGTGCCCCTTGCGGCGGCAACGTCCTGCTCGTTTGCCTCAAGAATTTTTTCGGTATGCTCCACAAGGCAATCCGCCATAGCGTGTAAGTAGTTGTTTTTTTCCGCTTCCGAGGCAGAGCGAAGCAGGGGCGCCGCTTCCTTTGCCCGAAGAAGAATTTCTTGCGTCGTCATGCCTTTTTCCCCTTCCCCAAGAAGCGCGTGCCTACGGATTTTCCGCTGAAGAGGTCGTAAAGGATCTGCGGATCACTTCCGTTCAGAATCACCGTGTCCGTGCCCTGTTCGGTGGTAATCTGGGCGGCGTGTAGCTTCGTTGCCATGCCGCCGGTTCCCAGATCCGAGCCCTTGCCCCCGGCAAGAGCAATGATTTCGGGAGTGATTTCTTCCACCACCGGGATCAGTGTTGCCGTCTCATCCTTGTGGGGATCTGCGGTGCAAAGTCCGTCGATGTCCGACAGTATCACCAAAACGTCCGCCTTACAGCAAACGGCGACGATGGCGCCCAAAGTGTCGTTATCCCCGATGACGATCTCCTGGGTTGCGATGGTATCGTTTTCGTTGATGACGGGGATTGCACCCAATTCCAGCAGGCGGGACAGGGTATTTTCAAAATTCTGCCGACGGTCTTCGTGATTCAGATCGTCACCGGTCAGTAGAATCTGCGCCACTGTGTGACGGTATTCGGAAAAGAGTTTGTCGTAGGTGTACATCAATTCGCATTGACCGACGGCGGCGGCGGCCTGCTTGGTGGGAATGTCCGTGGGGCGGGACTTCAGCGAAAGCTTCCCGACGCCCATGCCGATGGCACCGGAGGAGACCAAAATAATCTCGTTTCCGGCGTTTTTCAGGTCGCTGATGACCTTGCACAAGGTTTCAATGCGGCGGATATTTAAGTGCCCTCCCGCGTGGGCAAGGGTGGACGTTCCGACTTTAATGACGATTCTCATAGCGTGTTCCAATCTTATTTTTCGTGATAAATTCTGGGGATTCGCTTCCCGATACTGCACAAAATTTCGTAATGAATGGTATCGGCGTAGTCTGCCAGATCCGCGGCGGAGACCGTCTCGGTTCCGCTTGCGCCGATAAAGGTTACCGTGTCGCCTGCGTTGGCGGGGATCCCCGTCACGTCGATGACGCATTGATCCATGCAGATTCTTCCCAAAATTTTCGTTTTTCTTCCGTTGATCAGCACCGGTGCCCCCGACAGCGCCCGATGCAAGCCGTCCCCGTAGCCGATACAGACGGTGGCAACGTCCATGGGGCGTTCCGCCCGAAAGGCTCGGTTATAGCTGACCGTATCGCCCGCCTTGACGTGATGGATCTGCGCCACGTAGGCTTTCAGCTCCAGCGCGGGCTTGAAGCCGAATTTCTCTCCCTCCGGGGCAGGGGCGTATCCGTAAAGAAGGATCCCGGGACGTACCATGTCCAAATGGGTTTCCGGAAACGACAGGGTGGCTCCGCTGTTGGCACAATGGCGCAGAGGAAAGGTCACGCCCCGCTGCTCCAACGCCTTCAAAACCTGCAGAAAGCAAGCGAATTGCTCCTTCGTGTGGGGGAGATTCGGTTCGTCCGATGAGGTAAAGTGCGTAAAGATCCCCTCGTATTCCAAGGAGGGGGTTTCGCCGATCAGGGAGGCAATTTCTTCCGCCGTTTCGGCGATGGAATCTTCATCGTGGGCGTAGAACCCCAAACGGCTCATGCCGGTGTCGATTTTTAAATGGATTTTCAGTTTTTGTTCCGGCTGTAACGCCTGTTGCAGCTGATAAAGATATTCTTTTTCAAAGGCGCATTGGGTCAAGCTCCAACGGACTAACAGCCGTGCTTCCTTGGGAGAGGTATATCCCAAAATCAGGATGGGCGTTTCAATCCCGTTTTCCCGCAATTCAATGGCTTCGTCGATACACGCAACGCCGAAATAATCGCTGTCCCGCAAGGTTTTTGCAACCTCCACCGCCCCGTGTCCGTACCCGTCCGCCTTGACCACCGACAGGATCTTACATCCCGGTTGAAGCCGGGATTTTACGGTATGAAAATTATGGCGGATGGCAGACAGATCCACGGAGGTATAGGTGCGATAATGGGATTGCTCCATAAAAATTCTCCTTAGGCGATGGTTTCAAAATCCTTCATCAGCCGCGCAACGGCGTTTGGAAGGTCCGAGGGGAGCATTCCGTGCTCCGAAAAAGTCTTTTTTAATTCGTCGGCGGCAGCTCCGTGAAGGTAAACGCCGCAAACCGCCGCATCCCGGGGGGCGTACCCTTGCGCCAAAAAGGATGCGATCATGCCGGCAAGAACGTCGCCGCTGCCTCCCTTGGAAAGCCCGGAATTTCCGTTCCGATTGATCAGCGTCCTTTCCCGGTCGGCAATTACGGTGTGGTGTCCCTTTAAGACCACCGTGACGTTCCAGCGGTCGAGACATTCTTTGACCGCCCCCAGACGGTCTGCTTCGATTTGAGAGGGGGTTGTGTTCAATAGGCGGGCAAATTCCGCCGGATGAGGGGTTAAGATCACGTCCGCGCCGGGATTTTCCTGCAGGAAGGCGTCCAAAAGCGCGGGGTTTTCGCCGATCAGATTGATGGCGTCGGCGTCCAGCACCATCGACCGCCCCTGCTGGAAGGCAAATTGCAGAGCCTTCTGATCCTTCCCCATGCCGCAGCCGACCAGCACCGCCGAGGCTTTGACCGTCCCCTTCCGTTCCGTAAAGACCGGCTCGGACAGGCGGGCTTGCAGGATGGGAATGATCTGCCGGGGCAGGGCTAATTTCAACAGCCCCACACCGCACCGAAGCGCCCCCATGGCAGAGAGATACGCAGCGCCGGTCATATCCCGCGATCCGCAGACCGAAAGCAGTGTTCCGAAGGTTCCCTTGTGGGAATTTTCCGGGCGGGGTTGAATTAAGGATTTTACGTAATCCTCGTCGATCAGATCCACGCCGGGGCTTTGCCGCAGGGCTTCCTTGGGGATTCCGATATCCGCAAGGATTACTTTTCCGCAGAAATTTTTCCCCGGGAACAGGAAAAAGCAGGGCTTGTATGCGGCAAAGGTGACGGTAATCGTTGCTCCGATGGCTCCGTCGCAAACCGTTCCGTCGTCACAGCATACGCCCGAGGGAATATCGCAGGCGACGATGGGTTTCTTTGGAACGGCGCGAAAAATTTTTTTGACTTGATGGGGCAGATCCCCCCGAAATCCGGTTCCGTAAACGCAATCGACGATAAAATCCGCATTTTTGAGCGCGGAAAGGATTTCTTCTTCCGTTTCCACGATCAGCGATTCCGGTACGGTACGGAACATGACGGCGGCGTCGGGAGAAAAATCCCTGCCGCACAACAACGCCACCGTGACGGCGTAGCCCATTTCTTTTAAAATGCGCGCCGCCGCAAAGCCGTCGCCTCCGTTGTTTCCCTTTCCGCAAAGGAACAGTACCTTCGCCGGGGGAGGGGCGATTTTTCCGCACCCCTTCGTCAACGCCAAGGCAGCCTTGCTCATTAGCGTCAGAGTGGGGATATTCAGTTTTTGCTCGCAATAACTGTCCGCGTCGCGCATCTGACGGGCGGTATAGACGGATTTCATCGGTGCTTGCGTCCTTTCAATCAATCTTCAAAAGGAACTTGAACCCGGCGCTTCATGTCGTTTAAAATTTCGTCCTTCGGCTCCCAGATCAGAAGCACGTTTCCCATCTGCCGATGGCGGAGGGTCAGAAAGCAGACGGTATTTTCGGTTTCGTATCCGGAGGTAACGTCGATGACCTTATCAAAGGGAACGTTGGATTTGACCGATTCCCGATATCTGCCGAAGCGGGTCACGTCGGCGGCTTTCATGGACAGAATCCGCTTGCGGGTGGATTTTGCCGTAATGCGGTCGAAATCGATATCTCCGTTGAAATAGAGATATTCGTATTCCCGGTCAAATTGTTGAAACCATTGATATTTAAAGACGAAATAGGCGATGATAACCACCACGAGGGTGCCTGCCATCAGTCCGTACTGCTTCGACATGGAGGCAAAGAACATGAGGATAACCACAGACCCGACCACGCACGCCCCCATGAGAAGAATCTGCAAAAGCCATTCTAAGGGAGTTTTGCGTTTTCGGTAAAGCTGTTCGGTATAAAGATCCATGGCGCGCTCCTTTTAACGAAGCCCCAGGTAGGCTTTGACCAGCTGGTGCAGCATTTCGTCCCGATCGAATTTGCGGATCAGAGAACGGGCTCCGTTGTGGCTGGTGATGTAGGTGGGGTCTTCCGAGAGCAGATAACCGACGATTTGATTCAACGGATCGTAGCCCTTTTCCACCAAGGCGTCATAGACCTCGGTCAGGGTGCGCTTCATCTCGTCGTCCTTTTGGTTTTTCAGAGAAAAGGTAATGGTATTGCGGTCTGCCATAATCAACGTCTCCTTTCAAAACTGTTGAGAGATCCTTATTTTCTTAAAGTAATTCCGTCGGCTTCCAGGGCGGTCAGAAGGTTGTTGACCACCGGATCGATGTCGCCGTCGGTCAGCGTCTTTTGGGCATCCCGAAGGATCAGGGAGTAGGCGATACTCTTCTTGCCCTCGCCCAATGCGGCGCTGCGGTAAACGTCAAATGCCTTGACGTCCTCCAGAATTTCTCCGGCAACGGCGCGGATCTTTGCTTCGATATCGCCGGAAAGCACCCCTTCGTCGCAGACCAACGCCAGGTCGCGGGTTACGGCGGGGAATTTGGGCAGGGGCTTATATCCCTTCGTGCCGCAGGCGCAGGCGATGAGATCTTTGAGGGACAATTCCGCGGCGTAAACTTCGCCGGAAAGCTCAAAATTCTTTACCGTTGCAGGATGCAACTGACCGAACACCCCAAGGACGGTGTCGCCGACCTTGATCTGCGCGGTTCTTCCGGGATGGTAGGAGGGATTGGTTTTGCAGGGGAGATAGGAAGCGTTACCGATGCCCATCACGTCCAGCACCTCGCTAAGGCGTCCCTTCAGCTCATAGAAGTCGATGCCGTCGCCGTAAGCGCCTACGGTAACGATCTTGGGCTCTTCCGGCAATTTCCCTTCCTCGGCGTTCTTCCGATAGACCGTTGCAACCTCGTAAAGGTGCGCGGCGGGAATCCGATTGTTGTAGTTGGTTGCAAGAACCTCCAGCATGGACGGCAGGGCTGTGGTGCGCATGACCGACGTATCCTCGCCCAAGGGATTTTTGATCTTCAGATAATTGCGTCTTTCGTCGTTTTCGTCCAGAAGGATCTTGTCCAGACCCTTGGGGGAGACGAAGGAGTAGGTTTCGATCTCGCTGAATCCCACGGAGCGCAGGGCGATGCGCAGATTCTTTTCAAATTTTTGTTCCTCGGTCAGTCCGCCGGACTTGATATCCGCCGAGAAGAAGAGGGAGGGAATGTTGTCGTAGCCGTAGAATCGGGCGACCTCTTCCGAAATATCGTATTTGTTTTCCACGTCGGCGCGGAAGGAGGGAACGGTGACGGTTCCGTCGGAGAGATCCACGGCAAAGCCCACCCGTTCCAGCAATTCCTTGATCATCTCGTCGGTGGCGTTGACGTTGACGTAACGGCGGATCCAATCGGCCTCCAGGGGGATTTTCCGCAGCTCTTTGTTGCTGAAATCCACGTCGATGACGTTGGGGGAGACCTTTCCTGCCCCCAATTCTTCTACTAATTCGCAGGCTCGGTTCAGGGCGGCGACGGTCATCCGGGCGTCCAGGTTCTTTTCAAAGCGGGCGGAAGATTCGGTGCGCATCCCCAATTTCTTTGCGGTGCGGCGAACCGAAGCCCCGAAGAAATTTGCCGATTCAAAAACGACGGTGGCGGTGCTTTCGGTAATTTCGCTGTTTGCACCCCCCATAACGCCGGCAACGGCGACGGGCTTCACGTCGTCTGCGATGACCAGCATATCGGAATCCAGCGCCCGATCCTGATCGTCCAGCGTCTTCATGATTTCCCCGTCCTTTGCTCTGCGGACGGTAATGTGTCCGCCGTCGAGACAGGTGTAATCAAAGGCGTGCATGGGTTGACCGTATTCCATCATCACGTAGTTGGTAATGTCAACGATGTTGTTGATGGCGCGGATGCCGCAAGCCCGGAGCCGTTCCACCATCCACATGGGAGAGGGGGCGATCTTCACGTCGGTGACGATGCGGGCGGAATAGCGAGGGCAGAGATCCTTGTCTTCAATGGTAACCTTCAGATATTTTTCCGCGTCTTCGCCTTCGCCCTTGACCGCGGGTTCTTTGACCGTCAAGGGAAGACGGAAGGTTCCGGCGGCTTCCCGCGCCACGCCGATCATGGAAAGGCAGTCGGGACGGTTGGTCATAATGTCGGCTTCAAATACCGTATCGTCCAAGCCTAATTGCTCACAGATATTTCTGCCGACCACACCCTCTTTTAAGATCAGAAGTCCGTCGGAAACGGCGTCGGGATAATCGTTGACGGTCAATCCCAATTCCTCCACGCCGCAGAACATTCCGTTGGAGACGACGCCGCGGAGCTTTCCGCGCTCGATCTTCGTGCCGTCGGCAAGGGTGGATTTATGCTTTGCCAGGGGAACCAAGTCCCCGACCTTCATGTTCTTCGCCCCGGTGACGATCTGCAGCGGCTCTTCTTCCCCTGCATCCACCATGCAGACCACCAATTTGTCTGCGTCGGGGTGTTGCTCGATGGAGAGGATCTTGCAAACGACAACGTTGCGGATCCCTTCGTCCATCCGCCGGAATCCTTTGATCTCGGTTCCGGTCATATTCAATTCGTGGGCGACGGTCTTATCCGGCGCGTCCACGGGAGTGTATTCTTTCAACCAGCGGTAAGATACGTTCATTTCAATTACCCTTCTTTCGTCCGATTAAAACATATTCAGGAAACGGACGTCGTTATCGTAAAACATCCGGATGTCGTCAACGCCGTAGCGTCCCATAACCAATCGCTCCAGCCCCATGCCGAAGGCAAAGCCGGAATAAACCTCCGGGTCGATGCCGCAGTGGGAGAGCACCTTGGGGTTGACCATGCCGGCGCCGCCGATTTCGATCCAACCCTCGTTTTTGCAGAATTTACAGCCCTCTCCGCCGCACTTGAAGCAGGAGATGGAAATTTCCGCGGAAGGCTCGGTGAAGGGGAAAAAGTCGGGACGGATTCGGGTTTTGGTCTCCGGTCCGAACAGCTTTTTGCAGATCAGATCCAGCGATCCCTTCAGATGCGCCATGGTAATTCCCTTATCGACCACAAGCCCTTCGATCTGATGGAAGATGGGGGAGTGGGTGGCATCTACTTCGTCGATGCGGAACACCCGACCGGGAGAGATCACGCGGATGGGGGGCTGGGTCTGTTCCATGACCCGAACCTGCACCGAGGAGGTCTGGGTTCTCAAGAGCATTTCGGGAGAGAAATAGAAGGTGTCCTGGGTGTCTCTTGCCGGGTGATCCTGGGGAATATTCAACGCTTCAAAGTTGTAGTAGTCGTACTCTACCTCCGGACCGGAGGCGATGGAAAAGCCCATGCTGATAAAGGCGTCCTTGATCTCGTCCAACACCATGTTCAGCGGATGCTGTTTTCCGATGACGCGCTCTTTCCCGGGCAGGGTCACGTCCAGGGCTTCTTTTTCCAGACGGCGGTTCAGTTCCGCCTGCTCCAGCGTTGCCTTCTTTGCCCGAATCTCCGCGTCGATGAAGGTTCTTACCTCGTTGGCGATCTGTCCGATAACGGGGCGTTCTTCGGGGGAAAGCTTGCCCATTTGAGATAACAGGGCGGTCAGCTCCCCTTTCTTTCCGGAAAAGCGGACGCGGACCGCTTCCAGCTCTTCCGAAGTGGTCGCCTGATCCAGGGCTTCCCGTGCCCGTTCCTTGACTGCGTAAAGTTGTTCTTTCATGTTCTGTCACCTTTTACAATTCGCACGTGGGTGCGTTAATTTACTTAATTTATCTTATATTATATCATATCCTGCAAAAAAAAGCAAGGCGCAAGCCGTACTTTTTTATGACAATTCCTTGGATTTTTGTCACGTCAGGGCGGCGCACATGGTCAAAAAGTCTCTCATTTTCGTATATTGACCGGTATCTGCAGGGGAAAGATGAACCTCAACGGTCTTAACTCCGCGGTCGGTCAGCCATTGGAGGGGCGTGCCGTCGGTGTCCGACGCTTGGGTTGCGGAGAGGGCGGCGTAATGCCCCAAAAACACCGCCTCCCGAAGCTCTCTTTCCGTCGCCTCCCACGGGTAATATAACGCCCTTTCTCCCCAACGCAAAATCACCGCCGATTTGGGAAGATTTCCTTTCAGACGGGCGGTGAGAAACGCCACCTCCGGCTCGCTTTCCGGGAAGGCGCCGATGTGGTTGCTTCGGGGATGTTTTTCCCTCATTTTGATCCAATTTGCATTGAAGTTTCGGTTTAAATCCACAGAAGAAATTTTTCTTGACGTTTTTGATTCTTTCCAATAAAAGTCCTTGGATTTCAACGGATATTGCAGTTCTTCCGAATAATATTCTAAACCGTTTCGGTTTATTTTATAAGAATCCGGATTTAAAATCGGAATGATCCGCACGCTGCACTTGTTTTTCAGGGTTTTTAAGTCGAAATCTCCTAAAATTCCTCCGTACCGTTCCGCTTCGAACAGATCTCGCCGCCAGCGGAATAAAAGGTCGGAAAGGGGCGCGTCTTCTTGGCGGAAGCCCGAAAGAAAAAGAATGGATTTTTCGTGGGTTCCCCATCGGTATTCCATCAGGTCGTTTCCTCCCCGGCTCCGCCCGAATCGGGTGGCGTTTTCGGGCGGAAAGGATTCTCTGAATTCCATAGCGCAGGACTCCTTTTACAATGAATTTTCGAACAATTTGCGAACACGTATTTACAAACCGCCCAAACTGTGTTATAATAGGTGCAGAATAACGGGAAGAGGGGGTTGCCCGATGGCACAGCGAAGGATTCTTGATTCCGTCCGGAGGTTTGAGGGCAAAATTCTGTCGGTTCGGGTTGATCAAGTGGAGATGGAAGACGGCTCTTACGCCCCTCGTGAGGTGGTGGAGCACGCTCCGTCGGTCTGTGTCCTTCCCGTGGATGGGGACGGCAACGTATATCTCGTGCGTCAGTACCGCCATCCCTTCGGGTGTGAATTGCTGGAGGCCCCTGCCGGAGTGATGGAAGGGGACGAATCTCCCGAAGCCGCCGCCCGCCGCGAATTGAGGGAGGAGACCGGGGCGGTCGGAACGCTGATTTCCCTCGGAGAATTCCTGCCCACGCCCGGATATTGCAACGAGCGAATGTTCCTGTTCCTTGCGCGGGTAGAACGGTTCGGGGAGACCGATCCGGACGAGGACGAATTTTTACAAACGGTAACGATGCCCTTTTCGGAGTTTTTCCGCAGGGCTGTCAACGGAGATTTGAGGGATGGACGCCTCTTGGCGCTCGCCTTGCGCGCCGCCCCTCTTTTGAAGAACGAATAAAGGAGAGATTTCGATGTCGAAACGGGATGAAAAACGGGCGGAAATTCTGGAATTCGTCACCAATAAGGTGACCGAAGAGGGATACGTTCCTTCCGTGCGTGAAATCTGCAAGGCGGTGGGGCTTTCTTCCCCCGCAACGGTGCATTATCATCTGAACCAGCTTTGTGAAGAAGGCTTGATTTCCAAAGAGCCGAATAAAAAGCGCGTGATCCGCCTGTCCAATCAGACCTCGGGCGGGGCCTTCGTAAAAATTCCCGTGGTAGGGAGGGTAACTGCCGGTCAACCCATCCTGGCGCAGGAGGATATTGAGGATTATATTCAGGTTCCTGCCGATCAGATCCGGGGGCGGGAGACCTTTGCCCTTACCGTTCGGGGAGACAGCATGATCAACGCCGGGATCCTGGACGGAGATATCATTATTGTATTGCGCACCCCCGTGGCGGAAGACGGACAGATCGTCGTCGCCCTTCTGGGGGATGAAGCCACGGTGAAGCGGTTTTACAGGGACGGACGTCGGATTCGTCTTCAGCCGGAATACGACGCCTACGCCCCCATTTATGCCGACGAGGTGCAGATCTTGGGCAAGGTCATCGCCCTGCATCGGTACGAGATTAACTGAAAACGGAAAATTCCTTCGGAGCAATTTACGCTCCGGGGGATTTTTTTATGCAAAATCTGGCTCTACATGAAAATATTATAATATAATATACGTTAATTCGCAATTATTTTACAAAATACCCCTTTACTTGAAGCGGAATTTGTGTTATAATAAGATGCAAGATACCGTCCCCCTGCGGACGGTCTATGATAGCAAAAACAAACCAAGAGAGGAAGTAACACTATGGGTAACAAAATCTCGAAGGTCCCTTTTAAGGGAACGCCCGAACAGGAACGGGAATTGCGTGACATCATCGCATCCCTGAAGGATCAGCCCGGTGCCCTGATGCCCGTCATGCAGAAGGCGCAGGATATCTACGGCTACCTTCCCATCGAAGTCCAGACCATCATCGCCGAGGGTCTGAACGTCCCCGTGGAAGAAGTTTACGGCGTTGCCACCTTCTACGCTCAATTCGCCCTCAATCCCAAGGGCAAGTACGTCATCGGCGTTTGTCTCGGAACGGCCTGCTACGTTAAGGATTCTCAGGCAGTTTACGACAAATGCTGCGAGGTTCTGAAGATCAAAGGCGGGGAAATCACCGACGACGGTCTGTTCTCCCTGGAAGCCACCCGCTGCATCGGCTGCTGCGGTCTTGCTCCCGTTATGACGGTGGGCGACGACGTTTACGGCAAGATCACCGCTGCGGACGTCCCCGGAATTCTCGCAAAATATACTAACTGATTCTCCGTTTTCGGCATCGACCGAATTCGGTTTGGAGGAATCATCGAATGAAAATCAGCACCATTGCCGATCTTCTGGACGCACAGGTTCTCTGCGGGGAAGATCATCTGGAAAACGAAGTCCACTCCGCCTGCGGGTCGGATATGATGAGTGACGTGCTTGCCTTCGTGAAGGATCAAGCGGTTCTGCTCACCGGGCTCGTCAATCTCCAGGTCGTGCGCACCGCAGAAATGATGGATATGCGTTGTATCGTCTTCGTCCGTGGCAAAAAGCCCCCCGAGGAAGTGATCGAAGCCGCCCGGGAAGCAGGGATCGTCGTCCTTGCTACCACCGAACGGATGTATCCTGCCTGCGGAAAGCTGTACGCCACCGGCCTTGTGGGCGGGAGCGTGTCCGTATCATGAGTGAGCCTGTAAAATTTCACTTTGACGTTGCCGGAGATAATTTTTCTTCCGCGGGAGAAGCTTCCGTAAAGGTCAAAAAATTACTCCGCCAGCTGAGTATGGATCCTGAAACCATCCGCCGGGTCTCCATCGCCATGTACGAGGGGGAGATCAATATGGTAATTCACGCCAACGGCGGCACCGCAGACGTTGTTCTTTATCCCGATCGGATTCAGATCATTCTTGCCGATACCGGACCGGGGATCAAGGACGTTTCTCTTGCCATGCAGGAGGGATATTCCACCGCGAAGGATAACGTCCGTTCTCTGGGCTTCGGCGCAGGGATGGGTCTGCCGAACATGAAGCGCTATACCGATCGGATGGAAATTGAATCCGAAGTCGGAAAAGGAACGACGGTTACCATGGAAGTATTTCTTCCCGGTGCAAACGCCTGATCTTCCGTTTCCGTTCTGAAAGGAGGTTTTCCGGATGTCAAATCTGCATTCCGTATCCCTTCTTCGGGATCGGTGCAAAGGATGTACCGCTTGCTTGAAGCGTTGTCCCACCGAGGCGATTCGGATCCGGGACGGTCACGCCGTCATTCGGTCCGAACGCTGTATCGACTGCGGTGAATGTATCCGAGTTTGCCCCCACAAGGCAAAGAAAGCAACCTACGACGACTTTTCCGTTTTGGAAAATTTCCGTTGGAAAATCGCCTTGCCTGCCCCCGCGCTGTACGGGCAGTTCGATAATCTCGAAGACGTGGATTTCGTTCTGACCGGGCTTTTGGGGTGCGGCTTCGACGACGTTTACGAGGTTGCCCGGGCGGCGGAATTGGTTTCCGAATACACCCGTTGTTATCTGCGCCGTCCCGATATTAAAAAACCGGTGATCTCTTCTGCCTGTCCCGCCATCGTGCGGATGATCTCGGCACGGTTCCCTTCCCTGTGCGGAAACGTTCTGCCCATGCTTCCCCCGGTGGAAATGGCAGCCCGTCTTGCTCGGGAAGAAGCCAAGAAGAAGCATCCGGAACTGAAGGATGAGGATATCGGCGTTTTCTTCATTTCTCCCTGTCCCGCAAAGGTCAGCTACGTGAGAAATCCCATCGGAATCGAAAAAAGCGCCATTGACGGAGCGCTGTCCATGAGCCACGTCTATTTCCGCCTCGTTCCGGTGATGAATAAGATCACCACGCCCATCTCCCTGTCCAAAACCGGACTGATCGGCATCAGCTGGGCAGGCTCCGGGGGAGAATCGTCCGCCCTGTTTAACGACAAATACCTTGCCGCAGACGGCATCGAAAACGTCATCAAGGTGTTGGACGAGATCGACAACGGCAACATTTCCGGAGTGGAATTCGTGGAATTAAACGCCTGCAGCGGTGGCTGCGTGGGCGGGGCACTGACCGTAGTGAACCCCTACATTTCCAAAGCGCGGCTTCAATCCCTTCGTCGGTATCTGCCCGTGTCCCGCAATCGGGTCGGGTCGGCGCTGACGCCGGATTCTACGGAAATTCCTACGGACTATCTCTGGAATATACCATTAAAATACGCACCGATTTTACAGCTGGACGAGGATATCTCCGCCGCCATGCGGAAAATGTCCGAAATTCAGCGGCTTCGGGGGCAGTTCCCCGATCTGGATTGCGGTGCCTGCGGCGCTCCCACCTGTCTCGCCCTGGCGGAAGACGTGGTCTGCGGAGACGCTTGTGAAAACGACTGCATTATGAAATGGAAAGACGTTTTGCGGGAAATGCCCCTCAATAACGTCGCCCCGGGAGGGGAGGAACCGAAATGACCGTGAAGGAATTGCGGGAACGCCTGGATCTTCAGATCCTTTCCGAGTCGGATCCCGACCGCGCCGTTACCGGCGGTTACGCGGGGGATCTTCTCAGCTGGGTGATGGGACGTGCCCAAAGCGGCGACGCCTGGGTGACCATCATGACCAACCGCAATATCATCGCCGTTGCATCTCTGGCGGATACCGCCTGCATTATCGTGGCGGAGGATTCCGCGGTGGAGCCGGACGTGATCGCCCTTGCTTCCGAGAAGGAGATCAACCTTTACCGCAGCCCGTTGAATATCTTCGATCTGTGCTGCCGCGTCGGTTCTCTTTTCGACCTATGAGCCGGTATTATTACGATTTACACATTCATTCCTGCCTCTCGCCCTGTGCGGAGGATGATATGACCCCTGCCAACATCGCCGGAATGGCGTCTCTGAAGGGGTTGACTCTTCTGGCGTTGACCGATCACAATTCCTGTCGCAACTGCCCCGCGTTTTTCGAGGCTTGCAACGCCTTTGGGATCGTGCCCGTGCCCGGGATGGAGTTGACCACCGCGGAAGACATCCATTTGGTCGTGTTGTTCCCAACCCTGGAGCAGGCGATGGCGTTTGACGCGCAGATCCACCCTCGGATCATTCCGGTAAAAAACCGTCCCGAAATTTTCGGGAATCAATGGGTGGTGGACGGCGACGACAATCTTCTGGAAACCGAAGAGACGTTGCTGATCAACGCCACCGATCTGGACGTGGATTCCGCCATCGAATTGGTGGAACGGTACGGCGGCGCCGTCTATCCGGCACACATCGACCGCCCGTCCAACGGAATGATCGCCATCCTCGGTTCCGTCCCCAAGGATTACCGCTTTCGCTCGGTGGAATTCAACGATTTCGAACAGCGGGATCGGATCTTGGCGGAGCAGGGCTTGGATTGTATCACCCTTTGCTCTTCCGACGCCCACGATCTGGGGCGGATCAACGAGGCGGAGCATTTTCTCGATCTGGAGGACGAACCCTATTCTTCCGCATTGGTTCGCCGGCGGTTGATAGAGTTGTTGAAGCGATGAAAGAGTTATCCCTGAACATTCTCGATATTGCGCAGAATTCCGTTTCTGCCGGTGCGAAAAACATTCTCATTTCCCTCGAGGAAGATGAAAAAGGTCTTCTGACCCTGACCATCACCGACGACGGAAAGGGGATGGACCCGGAAATGGTAAAAACCGTGACCGATCCCTTTTGCACCACCAGAACCACCCGAAAGGTGGGGATGGGGATCCCCCTTCTCAAGCTTGCAAGCGAGCAGGCGGGCGGAAGTCTTTCCATCGTTTCGGTCTCCAAAAAAACCGATCCCGTAAATTGCGGAACTACCGTCAAAGCAACCTTTGACACGACCAGCATTGATTTCACTCCCCTTGGGGACGTGGTCGATACGGTGGTGGTTCTGATCCAAGGGCATCCGGAGATCGATTATCTATTCTTACATTCTACCCCGAAGGGCGTCGTTCGGCTCGATACCAAAGAGCTGCGTGACGTGTTAGGGGAAGAAATATCCCTCGGAGAGTTTGAGATCCTTGCCTGGATCCGCGGCTCTTTGGAGGAACAGTACCAAGCGTTAAAAAAATGAATCATATAAATGGAGGCGTAAAATTCATGAAAACACTTGCAGAACTTGAAGCCATCAGAGAACGGATGAGAGGAAAGGTCGCGGTTCGTGAAGCCAGCGATAACACCATTCGTATTGTTGTCGGTATGGCAACCTGCGGTATTGCCGCCGGGGCCCGTCCCGTACTCAACGCCGTCGCTGAGGAAGTTTCCAACCAAGGCTTGTCTGAAAACGTAACCGTTACTCAGACCGGCTGCATCGGCCTTTGCCAATACGAGCCCATCGTTGAGGTTTATCAGCAGGGCAAGGAAAAGGTCACCTACGTCAAGATGGATGCCGACAAGGCGAAAAAGGTCGTCGAGCAGCACATCAAGGGCGGTAAGGTCGTAGCGGAATATACCATTACGAACTACAAAAAATAAGGAGGAGATAATCAATGATTCGCTCTCACGTTTTGATTTGCGGCGGCACCGGTTGTACGTCCTCCGGCAGTAACAAGCTGCATACCAAACTCGAAGAAGAAATTAAGGCAAAGGGGCTGGAAAACGAAGTCAAGGTCGTTCAGACCGGCTGCTTCGGTCTCTGTGCCCTCGGCCCCATTATGATCGTGTACCCCGACGGTACCTTCTACAGCATGGTAAAGGAAGAGGATCTTCCCGAAATCGTAGAAGAACATCTGCTGAAGGGTCGTCCCGTTGAACGGTTGGTTTACAAAGACAAAGCCGATGACGTCGTTGCAGAAGCCATGGAACAGTATTCTTTGAACGATACTGCCTTCTACAAAAAGCAAATGCGCGTTGCTCTCCGCAACTGCGGTGTCATCGATCCTGAAATCATCGACGAATACATCGCCATGGACGGTTACAAGGCGTTGGGTAAGGTTCTGACCGAAATGACCCCCGAGGACGTCATTCAGACCATGCTCGATTCCGGTCTCCGCGGCCGCGGCGGCGCAGGCTTCCCCACCGGTATGAAGTGGAAATTTGCCCGCGCTTCCCAATCCGACAAGAAATTCGTCTGCTGTAACGCCGACGAAGGCGACCCGGGCGCATTCATGGACCGTTCCGTTCTGGAAGGAGATCCCCACGCCGTCATCGAGGCTATGGCAATCGCCGCTTACGCCATCGGTGCCGACCAAGGTTACGTGTACATCCGTGCCGAATACCCCATCGCCGTTAAGCGTCTTTCCATTGCTATTCAGCAGGCGCGGGAATACGGTCTGTTGGGTAAGGACATTTTCGGCTCCGGCTTTAACTTTGATCTGGACATCCGTTTGGGTGCCGGTGCTTTCGTCTGCGGTGAAGAAACCGCTTTGATGACTTCCATCGAAGGTAAGCGCGGTGAACCCAGACCCCGTCCTCC
>JAGAPC010000023.1 GCA_017623475.1 Clostridia bacterium
CGCCCCACATTTGCATGAACGCTACGGCTCCGCTGCCGGAATCGGTCCACAAGTCTGCAAGCGCCGTTCCGTTTACCGTAATATTCGTTAAGGTGTTGAACGCATCGAATTTCGTTTCTGCGACCGTAAATGTATTATTCGCCGCATTTGCGTAATCGCTTACACTCAGTTTAATACCCAAATGATTATTTTTATAGCTCAAAGACGTAACCGCCGTATCGTATGCTTGGGGTTTTTCTTGCCAAGCACCGTTCGCGTACAGATAAGTAATTTTAGAAGTGGTAACGTAAACGTTTACAGTACCGCCGCTCACAGCCGAATAGGACGGGAAATGCGTACCCGCAGGGATTACTACTTCGGCCCCGTTCGCAGGCGCAACAATAGGTATCCACAATCCGAGTTGCGTCCACATTTGCATGAACGCTACGGCTCCGCTGCCGGAATCGGTCCACAAGTCTGCAAGCGCCGTTCCGTTTACCGTAATATTCGTTAAGGTGTTGAACGCATCGAATTTCGTTTCTGCGACCGTAAACACATTATTCTCCGCATTTGCGTAATCGCTTACACTCAGTTTGATACCCAAATGATTGTTAGCGTAACTCAAAGACGTAACCGCCGTATCTATATTTGCCGCAAAAGTCGTTGCAGACCAGTTCGTAGAATCCGCTCCTACGCCCTTGTTAACCCAAGAAACGTCGTTCGTCGTTACGTACGCTTTGTGTTCTCCACCGCTATTCGTATATGCATACGAAGGGAATTCCGTACCTGCGGGGAATAAAGAGCTTCGTTACGTTCGTATTGTCAAAACCACTCTTGAAGGAGTAGGAAACACTTCCCGTTTCGTTCCATATGTTATAATATCTTTCCCCTACCGTATTTACCGCCTCACGGAAACTATACTCCCCGCTCGTCGTATACACCATGATTTTATCCAACGTATTATAATCCGTGAAAGCTTTCGCTTCGATAACCGTCGTTGCACCCGTATTTGCATAGTCGCTTGCGCTTAAAAAGAACAATAATTTATTTGTACCACGCAAATGCACGTTCGTTACGCTCGTCTCCGTCTGAACGGTAGCGGCGGATACATTTTTCGTATCGCTTTTGATATGTACTATACCAAAACACAAGCAGACTACCATTAAACAACTCAACAGAGTTCCCAACAATGTCTTTTTGATTTTTATCATAATGCTCCTCCTATTTACAATACTATTTGACCTAAAGCTGTTTCTATCGGGCAATGCTTTTCTTTATCCACTTGTCATAACCCCTCCTTTTCCTCTTCACGTCTATATCCCTCTGAAACGCAAGCCGAAACAGCTCTCTGTGCCCTATTCTTTGGCTCGTTTTCTATACGGGACTATGCCTTTTATATCCTCTTGCACTATTGTAGCAAACATTTTCACAATTCAATGCCATTTTTCAGGAAAGTTGTTGCAAAACACGATATCTTTTTGAAATTTTTTGCAAAAAAACGCCTATCGATTCCAAAAATACCCCTATAAGCGGTTTCAACCTCGCATTTTGCTCCGAGGTGCATTCCTCTGCCCTCACGCCGAGCCATCGGGGGGCGGCACCTTGTAAAAACCGCTCACGGCGTTTATCATCCTACCCCGAAACTCCTTTTTCCACGTGTTGACTATTTTTCCCGCTTCGTCATAATCCTTCGAATACTTTCTAAGTCTTCGGAAGATACGCCTATATCCCGCAAAAATTTTGCCGTATTCTCTTGGAGCGTCCCTTCTCCGTATTCCGATAAAAAATCGTAAATTTCCATTATTCTCGCAATCATCACGTCCGGAGTGGAGCCGTCTTTACAGCCTGCATCAGAAAAGAAGGACATTTCATAATCCGTCGTAATATCGTCACGCTCCGCCCCGAGAAATGCCTCGAGGACGGCGGCAAGCGTTCCCGTTCTATCACGCCCTATGGCACAATGAAAAAGAACGGGATAATTCTTTTCCTCGGCAAATACCTGCATCGCTTTCGCCATATTTTGTTGGTATAAAGGGTCTTTGATGCTTGCCCCTGTGACGACGTAATAGGATCCCGGCAAAGAAAAGTAGTTTACCTCTTCTCCAAGCGGAGATCCCTGCCCCGCCGAGCCTTCGCCGCTATTCCGTAAATCGATATCCGTTTTTATGCCGTACTTCAAAAGTGCATCGCTCAAGCCTTGTTCGGTAACGCCGTCCAGGACAGCCGTTCTGAAAATCATCCCCTGTTTTAACCGCTTTGAGAAAAAGGCTATATCCCGCGCGTTGGAAACCCCGTCGATTGCGATCGCTTTGGGGGACTTCGCCGTCTTAAAACGACCTTCCCCTTCCGCTACTTCCCGATCGTTTTTATAGGCGGTCACTCTCCACGAGTACTCTGCAAAAACGTTAAGCTCTCCGACCGTTACGCTCTTTTCCGCCGTACGATAACGAAGGCAATTTCCGTAATCCTCCGATTCCGCTATCTCCAACACGAAATAGTCCGCCTCCCCGTCGTATGCCCAACGAAATGCAACCTCTTTCCCTGCGAAATGATCTCCTTTTCCGTAGTTTTCCCCTAAATGATTCGGAGAATACGGAGTCAGCCACTTTTCTACGTCCACATTCGCAAGCCATACGCTTTCCTCCTCGGTAGGACAAATCAACCGTATCCTTCCGCCCGTGAGACCGTTATCTTCGTCTTGTCCGCAGGAAGCTCCCCTCTCCAAGATGTTCTTTATCATTTTATCACCTCATTGTTTTTATCAGATAACTCCATGCACACGACGTACGTTTTTCCTTCAAATTGATAGGGTGCGCTGCCGTTGCCGCTCGCACAGAACAAATAGGCGGGCTGTCCCTTCTCGTCAAACAGAAGAGAGGGTCGCTCCAAGTTGCATTGCAGGCTTTTTCTTCCGTCTTCCCATTCCAACAAGCGGGAATACACCTTTGGATTTTCGGCAATCTCAAAATGAATACAATCGTCGCTCTCCGCATAAAAGCCCGCACCCCATTCGCCCGTGATCCCTTCGCCTCCCTTTGGGCTGTCGTCTTTTGCGATGATACAAAACTTCTTGCGCTTTTCGTCGTACCACAAAAAGGGGTCTTCCATTGAAAATTCAAGGATAGGCGTATCGGTCAGTCTTTCAAATTTTCCGTCCGGCTTATCCGCAACCGCTATCCCGAGTTGCAACGGCTTTCCGTATGCCCGACGGGATTTGTAAATCATATACGTCTTGCCGTTCGGCAAGATCGCTACGGACGGGTTGGTCGTTATCGTACAATCCCAATGCGTACAGTCCCGAGGCAACAATAGCGGCTCGTCTCGGCGCACGAAATCTTTGTCGATATCCTCCGCAACCGCTACCCCTATCCGCTTTCTGTTCCACGTCTCCATGGCGTATTGTCCGTCGATAGGACGGTTGTCCGACGGGATATCCCCGCCGTAAGTCGTACCCATATAGTACAGATAATACTTCCCGTTCCAGAATTTAACGCAGGTATTGTGCGTATTCATTCCGTCAAAATACTCCCTGCCTCTTCTCGGCAATACCACTTTGTCGAATATGTACGGCCCCTGCGGTTTATCCGAAACGAACCGACATACCTCGCTGTTAAAGAGCCAGTTCCAACCAAACCCCAGCTCCTCTTTCCAGCGGGAGGCAAACATATAATATTTCCCTTTCGCCGCAATGACGCTGCTGTCCCAAACGTAATATCCGTCGAGTTCGAGCGCAACGTTCGCCTTCCCGCAACCGTTATCAAACCTGAAATTATTACCTTTTTTCTCCATAGTCCTCTTTTTTATAAAAACCGTTTAAGGTATTCCTCAGAACCATATTTTTTTCTCTTCGAAACGTTTTCCGTTGAAGAGCAACGTCTTTACTTCGTACTTCCCGAATTTCCATTCCGCCGTCGCCTCTCCGCAACCGATACGAGCGGTTTGCGACGTTGCGTTGTTGTTGAACAAGCGCAACAGGTATTCGCCGTCCTCGTAATAGCAAGCGGACAAGGAAATCGCTTTGTTTGAAATTTCAAATTTTTTAACTTCTTGTTTCTGACCGTGAGGGAAGTAATTCAGTCCCTCCCTTTTGGTAACGAATTCCTGTACGGCGTTTTCTACCTCGCTACGTTTGCAGTAACCGATTCGGAAACGGAAGGTATGTCTGCCCGTCTCGGCAAAAGGGATATAACGCCCTTCTTCGAGAAGCGGTCTGTCTCCGATCGGGTGCGCACAGTAGGCGATTCCCCGCAACAACGTTATATATAAGTCGTCTCCCTCGGCAGAAAAACCGTACGTGCAATCGTTTGCGACGTACAGGACGTTTTCTCCCTCCTCCACGCCGATAAAACGGTGCGCCGTTATTTCCTCTCCGTTTCTTTCAAATTCGTCGCAGGCATAGGGGATTTGTCCGATAAACGCACCCTTTAACGACGTGGGAATACGAAGTTTCAGTCCCTTGTCTTTTTCGTTCCACAGCACGTCTACGCTCACGTCGATATACGGCAAGTCTTTGTATATTTTATAGTCCGTCCGAACGAAACTGCAACCTTGTTCGTACAGCGATTCGACTTCCGTTACGACGTCTCCGTCCTCAATGACGTTCACGTTCGACAATCCCGCAAAAATGCCCTTATCGCAGGCAGAAAGCTTAAAATCAACGGGATTTTTCCCGATTTTATGCATTCCCCAGCCCCAAGGATCGGGATAATCGTCAAACATAACGGGACAAAACGCATTCTCCGCCAAGCTTTTTCCGCCGAACGAAAGGTTCAGCAAGCCCGTTTCTTTTCCGATCGACGCCGTTTTGCAATCGTCTTTAACAACGATTTCCGTCGGTTTGACAAATTCCTTTTTGGGGGTAATTTCAAACGTTACGTCAAAACGAGCCACGTCGTGCGCCGGCAATTCTCCGAGGAAAATCACCCTCTTACGGCGGTCGTAATTGATATTGACCCCTTCCTTGATCACCTGACTTCGTACGACTTTCCCATTCTGTTTTACCGTCAACGAATATTGTTGCGTATCGGAAACGAGGCTGTCGAGAATGAGAAATTCTCCTTCGATCACGGCTTGTCTCGCATACGGACTGTTATTGAATACGAAAATCGGAAATTCGCCTTCTCCCGCCCTTTCCTGTCGTGCGCAATAGGCGAAAAAGGCTTTATCGTATTCCTTTTTCAATTCCGTCAAAGCGTGCCCCGCCATTCGAAGGGAGCTCTCTTCCGCCGCATGACAGACCGTGCCCGCCAAGAGGTCGTGAAACTCAAATTTGCAAAGCGCACGCTCCGCATCGGCAAACGTCTTGTTCGGATAGTCCTTTATAAGACCGTTCATATATGCGAGGGAACATATTTTTTCCGTTTCAAACAGAGCGACTTCTAATTGCACGTGCGTTTGCTTGACGGCGCTCATGGAGGCGTAACAACCGACTAAGCAGGGTTGCATCGATTTATCGAAAACCTTTTCATACTTCGCCGTCGCAAAGTATTCCTCCGGCGTAGAATGTTTGATCGCACATGCTTCTCCGTCGAGTTTCCCCGCCGCAATCATTTCGTTTACGTCGAAAATATCCTTGCGGGAGGGATTCCCGCCGTGATTTCCGACTCCCCACAAAATGAGTCCCTCGGATTTTTCTTTATAGAGTTTTGCTTTCCTCTCCAAATCGGTTTTCGCCGTGCCGAATCCGGAACAATACAGGGTGAGATCGTCCGAGCGGGATACTTTTATCTCGCTGCCGTCCTTGCCTCGCCAGATAAACTCCGTATCCGGTAAGGAAACCATATCCTTGTCCCAACTCATCGGGCGACAACACAAGTAGCCGTCGTAGCCCGTCTTTTTCAGAATCTGTACCAGCCCGACGGAATGACCGAAACTGTCGAAATTGACCGCTACCGTCGGTCTTGCGCCAAATTTCTCGGCAAAATATTTACGTCCCGTTCTGATTTGCCGTACGAAGGACTCCCCCGAAGGCAGATTGCAATCGGGTTGCAAATACCAACCGCCCATAATTTTCCATTTTCCCTCCTTTACCTGCTCCTGAATTTTTGCAAATAAAGCGGGATCGTATTCTTCGATATATTCGTACAATAACGATTCGTTGTGACAAAATACGAAATCCGATTCGTCTAATAACACCGCCGCCTGATAAAAAGTTGCTAACGCCGACGATGCGCCTTCGTCCCAATCCCACATCCAGACGGGATCCAAATGCGAATTGCATACCAAATAATATTTTTTCTTTTCTTCGTTCATATTGTCCACCTTGCTAAACAGAGAGGACGCATAAAGCGTCCTCTCATAGCCGTTCAATAAAAACGCTTAGTTTTCTTTCTTCTTTTTAAGGAGCATAGCACAGCCCAGAAGCGCTACCGCAACATATCCAACGCCGCTTATTTCGCTTCCGCAACCTCCTACTTTCGCAGATTTCCATTTTGCTACGACCGTAACGTCGGAAGTAACCGCTTTGTTAAAGTCGAAATCGTTTCCGTTGCCGTCTACCCAACCGAGGAAGGTATACCCTTCTCTTACGGGATCTTGCGGCTTAACGATATAACATTCTTCTTCAACGATTTGGTTTTCTACCGTGCTACCGCCCTGCGTATCGAAGGTAACGGTATAAACTTTCACCCATTGACTCTGTACGTTTACGTCACCGGTAATGACGGTAGAAGTGGTAAATTCCGCACCGTTCAATTTCCAACCGACGAATTTGTATCCTGCCTTTTCAACGACGGGTAATTGATCTACCGTCTTGCCGTCTTCGACTTCAATAGGATTTTTGCCGTCAAAGGTGACCGTCCAGATCAACGTATCTACCTTTGCGTAAGAGCCGTCTGCCTGTCTACGGAATATAACCGATTCGCTTACTTCAAAGTAGAAAACGTCGTGAATTTCAACGCCCGGAATGGTGTTGGCGTAAATGGGCAACTGACAACCTTTGCTAATAACGATCTTAGAAGGTGCCTGCAATCCTTCGATATGAATGGCAAACGTTCCGTAAGCCGTTGCGTTGATCCAGGAATCGATTAGATTGATTCCGTTTGCATCAATATAATCGGCAAGAGAAACGCCGTCGAAGGTAATGTGATCGTAGCAATCTAAATTGCCTTCAAAGTAATTGTCGATACGGTTTTCGCCGTCAACGGGATAATCGGTACCCGTCAACGAGATTTCAAGCGTGCCGTCCGAGAAGGTAACGCCCGTTGCGCTGATATCGCCGAAGTTTCTGTCCGCAGCCCAGTTTGTCGAGAAAATAGGGTGGTTTTCCTGCGTCGGTGCCCAGTCTTTGAGGTAAACGGTTTCGCCCATGACGTATTTCTTTACTACGGTAAGCTTGCCGGACGTGTATTCGTACGAGGGGAATTCCGTTCCCTTGGGAATACAGATTCTTACAATTTCGTCTGCACTGTAACGTCCGATTTGTACGGCAACACAGTTCTGTTCGCCCCAAATGTTGTAATAAAGCTCACCCGTTGCAGTCTCCGATTCGTACGCCTGTCTCAGGGTAATGGGTTCTTCGTCTACGGTCGTCCAGAGCATAATCCTATCCAAGAAGTTATAAACGGACACTTTCTCTTTATCGATCGGCGACGTTGCGGGCGCATCCAAAATATCCGTCTTGGAATCGAAGAAGATCACAAACTTATTGTCAATCGTACTGTCCGTAGGACGATATCCGCCTCTGATATGGACGCCGGTCGCTCTCAGGTAAACCTCTGCGGTTTCGGGTTCTTGATCGGGATCTGCCATCACCGTCCAATTTGCGGACTGCCCGTTTTCGTCGAGCCCGCCGCTTACGAAGGTTACGCCGTTTTCGGTAACGTATGCGCTTTCACCGCTCACCGCCGAAGGGAATTCACAACCCGCTTTGATAACGATTTTGCTTACGCTTGCGTTCGTGTAAACTACGCCGTCCAACTGAATTGCAATGCAACCGGATTCCCCATAATGATTATACCATGCGTCTCCACTCGTTGCCATTGCATCTTTCAACGTGGCATGCGTGTCGCCTGCGTATACTTCAATATTATTCAACAATGCGTCTGCAACGACGTGTGCATTTGCAGACGTGTTTCCTGCAACTTGATCATAATTCTGTTCGGAAAGGAAGATAAAGAGTTTATTGTCCCGAACCTGTACTTTCGTAACGGAAGTCGCCGTCAATTCTACGGGTTCTACGGGTTCTACGGGATCAACAGGATCAACAGGATCAACAGGATCTACGGGATCAACGGGAATACTCTCCACTACTACCCAATCGATACAATCGTTCGACGTACCGAAACCGTTATTATAGAAGA
>JAGAPC010000024.1 GCA_017623475.1 Clostridia bacterium
ACCGCAGTCGTCTCGTTGTACGATTTTGTAACCCCTACCAACTCAATGATGACATTTTCTTTTTCCATGTTCACCACTCCAAGATTAGAATTTTGCTTCTTTCAATCCTTTCTTCGCCGCGGTTTTGAATGTGGATTCATACCCTTTGGCTGCGTTTCCAAGAGTTGACTTTGTTCACCGCAGTATGGCTCTTCCAACTATATTTATAAGTAAGCAAGGAAAGTGTACCATTTATCTATGACAAAATAATGTCAAATAGATAAATTTTTTCGCTCGTTTTGTCAATTTTTTTCGCGAAAAAATCCCGAAAAAGTCTCTTATCTCCGGTAGAAATGAAAAAATCAAAATTGCCGCGGGGGAATTTTACAGCGTCCGCCCCAAAAGAGATCGGATTCTGCCCTTTAATTTGTGAATAAAATATTACATTCTCAAAAAACACTTGCATTTGCGGTAAAATTGTGATATACTGTTTTGAGGAAAAATCTCCGCTGAAAATTGAATACCTGTACCCGTAGCTCAGCTGGATAGAGTGTCAGACTCCGACTCTGAAGGTCGAAGGTTCGAATCCTTTCGGGTACGCCACGAAAAAAGTTACTTTTGTCTGCCGACAAAAGTGACTTTTTTCAATGATATCCGTTCTCTTCGGTCACGGATGATATAGCTAACGCTATGATATCTGCTACGCAGATGATATACGCTTCGCGTATGAAGGAACGGGTATTATATCATATTTTCACAAAGTGGAAATATATCATGCGGCAAAGCCGTATATCATATCGCACAAGCGATATATCATTGAAAAAGATATCGTTTTATAGGAGAATCCACAGTGAAAACCCCAAAATTGAAAATGATGTTTCATTTGCTGATCTCCGTCGTGGTTTCGTTTGTTTGTATCTACTTGGCGGTGTTTTTCGGCGGATGGAAACTGATCGAATCGGGAGATCCTATTTTGTTGGAAATTGCGGTTTCCATAATCGTCGGATTCATTTTTTGGATCATCTTCGAGCTTTCCAAGTTCTACGAAGAAAAATTAAAAGAACTGGAAGAACGCGTGAAAACGTTAGAAAATCAAAATCGTATCCCCTAAAATTACTATATGAAAGAAGTATCAATCATGGCAACGACACTGTTATCCGTATCCATCGCTCTTTTGGCAGGACTTTTGATGACCCGCTTATTCAAACGTCTGAAATTACCTTCGGTGACGGCGTATCTCATCGCAGGGGTCTTGGTCGGTCCTCACTGCTTGGGAATGCTCCATCAGGACGGCGTAGGCTTTACCTCCCACGAAGGAATGGAGGGGCTTGCGCTGATCTCCGAGGTGGCGTTAGGCTTTATTGCCTTTTCCATCGGGAATGAATTCCGCATTTCCGATCTGAAGAAAACCGGAAAGCAAGCCACCGTGATCGGCATTTTTCAGGCGTTGGTCGCCACCCTGTTCGTGGATCTTGCCCTTTACGGAATGCACCTTCTGATGCCCGAAATCCTTCCGCTGCCCACGGTGTTGATTCTGGGTGCCATCGCAACGGCAACGGCTCCCGCAGCCACCCTGATGGTGGTGCGGCAATATAAGGCAAAGGGTCCTTTGACGAAATTGCTTTTGCCCATCGTCGCCCTGGACGATGCGGTAGGGTTGATTATTTTCGCCGTCTCCTTCGGAATTGCCCGGGCGATGGCAAGCGGAAACGTCGATCTGATCTCGATCCTCGTCAATCCTATCATCGAAATTGCGGCGTCCCTGCTTTTGGGCGCTCTGATGGGATGGATCCTGACCTTTTTGGAAAAGCTTTTCAACTCCAACACCAACCGCCTGAATCTCACCATCGCCTTCGTATTCCTTACCGTGTCCCTGGCGATGATCGATTTCCATATCGGTGCCGTTCACGTTCAATTTTCCTCCCTTTTGGTCTGTATGATGCTGGGAACGATCTTTTGCAACATCTGTCCCCTGTCCCACGATCTGATGGAACGGTCGGACAAATGGACGTCGCCCCTCTTTGCGCTGTTCTTCGTCATCAGCGGTGCGGAGCTTGATCTGGAAATTCTGAAAAACGGCTTCGTCGTCCTGGTTGGCGTAGTTTACATTCTTGCACGCTCCGCCGGGAAATATCTCGGAACCTTGGGCAGTGCGAAAATGGTTCGCTGTGAGCCGCAGATCTGCAAATATCTTGGGATCACCCTGCTGCCCCAAGCGGGGGTTGCCCTGGGGATGTGTACCATCGCCGCCGCCACGCCGGAGCTGGGGGAAAGCGGGGAAATCATCCGCAACATTACCCTTTTTGCCGTTCTGATCTACGAGCTGGTCGGCCCCGTTCTTACCCGGATGTCCCTGCAAGCCGCAGGAGAAATTTCTCCGATTCCCGACCACGTGAAAAACCGCCGTCATCACAAGCTCAACGAAGCAAAGGAACTCCGCGGAGAATAACGATTTTTATCAGCCCGTCGTTTTTTTGATGGGCTGAATTTTCTGCCTGAAATATACCGATACGGTATGAAACTCCCCCGAAATCGGATTTGTGACTTTTTTCAAACCTTTTCGCAAAAAGCGTGATTCAGGGTTGACATCCCTACGGCAAAGGGGTATAATGAGAGCGAAACGAAAGGAAGGCGAAAACGGTATGGCGAAGGTATCTCCTACCATGTGCGAAGGCCCTTTTCTGAAAAAGATCATCCTTTACACGATCCCCATCGCTCTGACGGGAATGCTGCAGCTGGCGTTTAACGCGGCGGATCTGATGATCGTCGGACAGTTTTGCGGCAGCTTCTACGTGGGCGCCGTGGGTGCAACGTCCTCGTTGACCACGTTATTCGTCAGTCTTTTTATGGGATTTTCCGTAGGCTCCGGGGTTGCGGTAGCACAATCCATCGGTGCGGGAAACGATAAGATCACGGAGCAGACCGTCCATACCGCCATTCCGTTGGCAATCGTATGCGGCGTTATTTTGACCGGGCTTGGGATTCAATTCTCCGACACCCTGTTACGATGGATGGGCACGCCGGAGCAGGAATTGGCGTATTCCACCCTTTATATGAAAATCCATTTTTGCGGAACCACCGCCTCACTGCTTTATAATTTTTGCGCCGCCATTCTCCGGGCGTCGGGCGACACCAAAAGCCCCCTGCTCTTCCTGACCATTTCGGGAATCACAAACGTAGGGCTGAATACGCTTTTCGTCACGGCGTTTGATATGAACGTGGACGGCGTTGCGTGGGCAACGGTCTTGTCTCAATATCTGTCGGCAGTCTTGGTTCTGATTGCGCTGACACACCGAAAGGACGCCTGCCGCCTGACCTTGAAAAACCTGAGGTTTCACAAAGAGCCGCTTAAAAAAATTCTGCGCATCGGATTGCCCTCCGGGCTTCAAACCTCGCTGTTTTCCATCTCCAACGTATTGATCCAATCCTCGGTCAATTCCTTCGGCTCGGTCTTTTTGGCGGGAAACACGGCGGCGAACAACCTGGGAGGCTTCGTATATACCTCCATGAGCGCCGTATATCAATCGGCGTTGAACTTTACGGGACAAAACTACGGCGCACGGAAATTTGAAAATATCCGCAAAATTTCCTGGATCTGCCTCGGCGTAGTCTTCACGTTGGGATTGGTGGAGGGGGCAATCGTCACCCTGTTGGGCGAGCCGTTGTTGGGAATTTACATCAAGGATTCCCCCCAAGCCGTTCAATACGGAATGATCCGCCTTTGCTACATCGTTCTCCCCTATTTCCTTGGGGGCATGATGGAGGTTACCACCGGATTGCTTCGGGGGATGGGAACGTCCTTTTTACCCATGATCATCTCCCTGGTGGGCGTCTGCGGCTTTCGGGTCTTCTGGATCTTTTCGGTGCTTCCCCTCCAGAAAACGCCGGAGATGCTTTATATCTCCTACCCCATTTCCTGGCTCTTCACCTTTTCCGTTCAGTACACCGTGTTCCGCATCGTGATGAAGAAAAAAGAGCGTCAAATAAACCAACGAATTCAATAATCAAAAAATCTCTCCGAAGCCGCACGGTTCGGGGAGATTTTTAACACCTTTTTGAACATAAAGTAAGGGGCGTTGACAAATTTCGCAAAGTGCTTTATAATATTATCATAAGGAACTTAATTTCATCGCCACGGGAGGATCTTCTATGAAATCGTTACAACGTCTTTTTTCCGTTCTTTTCATTATCGCTTTGCTTTTTGGGCTTGCGGCGTGCGGAGGGAATAACGAACCCACGGATTCCCAAACGAATCTTCCGGTATCTTCCGATTCCGACGTTCAGAATGAAAGCACGAACAACGATCCGACGGTGGGTTACGTCAATCCGCTGACCGGTCTTCCCGCCGACGATAATAACGCAAACACCCGCCCCATCGCCATCATGATCAACAACATCAAGCAGTCCCTTCCCCAGGAAGGGGTCAGCGATATGGATATTCTCATGGAATGCCTGGTGGAAGGAAGCATTACCCGGTTGATGGGGATCTGCTCGGACTACAAATCCATTGACACCGTGGGTTCTATCCGTTCTGCCCGTCCCTATTATCTGGATTTCGTCCAATCCTTTGACGCCATTTACTGTCACGTGGGAGGAAGCGCCCAGGCAACCTCGGAGATCAAATCCAGAGGCATTGACGATTTGGACGACATTTCGAGAGATCCGTTGAACATCTTTTATCGGGATCCGGAACGCCTGAAGACCATGGCGCTGGAGCATACCATGATGACCACCGGCGAAGGGCTTGCCAAAAGCGTTGAACATCTGAAATTCCGAACTGCCATTCGGGAAGACTACGTCTCCCCCTTCACGTTCCCCGAGGAAGGGGAAACCGTACAGGTGGGCACGCAAGAGGCAACGCACGTTTACGTTCCCATGTCCGGATATCAGAAGGTCGATTACGTTTACGATGAAGCCGCTAAAGAATATCTGCGGTATCAGTACGACGGACAAAAGCATATTGACGCCAACAACGACAAGCAACTGTCCTTCAAAAATGTGATTCTTCTGTTCTGCGATACGAAGGTTATTGATAGCACAGGTCATTTGGAAATCACCACCACAGGCACGGGTGACGGATATCTGATCAGCGAAGGGAACTATACCGCCATTACCTGGTCGAAGGCTGACCGAGACGGCAATCTGACACTGACCGACACCGCCACCGGAAAGCCCATCGTCATCAACCGCGGCAAAACGGCGATCAACGTCTGCACCTTGGAAACGGAGAGCAAGATCAACATGAACGCCACTGACCGGGCAGTAAATAAATAAATTTAAAGATAAAGAGCGACCGAATCGGTCGCTCTCTTATTTATTCTTTTGGGATAAAAATCACGTCTTTTTTTCCTTCCGATTGAACCGGCAGGCAACGGACTCCGAAGACCTGCTCCAAAATTTCGGAGGAAAGCAGGGAATCGGGAGACGCAAAAGCGCGAAGCGATCCCTGATCCAGCACCGCGATTTCATCGCAATACCGCAACGCCAAGGAAAGATCGTGCAACACGGCAACAACGCATTTTCCTTGCTCTTTCAGCCTTTTTAAATGCTCCAACAAAGAAAAACGGTGGGCGACATCCAAGTAGGTGGTCGGCTCGTCCAAAAAGATGTAGGGGGTATCCTGCGCCAAAAGCATCGCCAGGCAAACCCGCTGACGCTCTCCGCCGGAAAGACGGTTGATTTCCCGTGATGCCAAGTCCTCCGCGCCGACTTCAATCAATGCTCTTTGGACGGCGTCACGGTCGGCGGTCGTCATCCGCCGGGTCAAGCCCAAATAGGGGTACCGCCCCCGGGACACGAAATCCTCCACGGAAATGGACGGCAGAGATCGGAATTGGGGCAGCAGCGAAACCTGTTTTGCAAAGGGATTTCGCTCATAGGATTCGTAGGGGATTCCGTCCAGGAAAATCTTTCCGGACGTTGGCTTGTTCAATCGGCAAAGCAAGCGGATCAGGGTGGTTTTTCCGCATCCGTTCGGTCCTACGATCCCGTAAAGCGTTCCGGGGCGGAAGGTTGCGGAAAGATCGGAAAAAACCGGTTTTTCGCCGTAAGAAAAGGAGAGGGAATTCAATTCAATCATACCGTTTCCTCCCCACCAAAATCAAAAATACGAAGAACGGACCGCCCACGAAGGAGAGCAAAATACCCACGGGCAATTCGTAGGGGGCAAACAAAATGCGGCTGAACAAATCGCAGATCAAAACCAAAATTCCGCCCCCCAAGGCGCTGATGGGAATGAGCCAACGGTGGCTTTGTCCCACAAGCCGTCGGGCGATATGAGGCACCACCAGCCCCACGAAGCCCAAAAGCCCGGAAAAGCTGACCGCCGAGCCGGCAAGGACGCTGGCAAGACACAAAAGTAAAAGCTGCATCCCCTTCACGTTCATACCAAGGCTTTTTGCCGTATCGTCTCCCAGGGCAAGAACGTCCACGTCCCGCGCCAAAAGTACGGAAGAAAGCAACCCGAGAAAAATCAAAACCGAGGGCAAAAGAATGCGGGAGAAGGTAACCCCCGAAAGCCCGCCGATCATAAAGGCATCTGCGTCGTAAACGCTGTCGGGATACAGAGTTTTTACCGTATTGATCCCGGCGTTCAAGATCGAGCTGACGGCGATCCCCACCAAGGTGACGGTCATCCGATCCGCCCCGGTTTTCAGCGAAATCGCGTAAATGCAAAGGCACGCCGCAACGGCTCCGAAAAACGCCGCAAGGGGCAGAAAGCGCACCGCCGCCGGGAACACCGCAAGCATCAGAACCGCCCCGAGCCCTGCACCGGAATTGACGCCGATGACATTGGGCGCCGCCATGGGATTGTGTAGCACCGCCTGGATCAACACCCCCGAAGCCGCCAGCGCCATACCCGACAACATTCCGCCCAACGCCCGGGGCAGGCGGAGATGCAGAAGGATCCGTAATGCGGGATTTTCAAAATCTCCGGAAAGCAGAGCAGAAAAAACCTCCCCCGGGGACGTCTGCACCGAACCGAAGCAAAGGGCGGCAAAAAAAGACAGGATCAACAGAATCAGAAAAATACAGAGAAGCACGGAAGGAGAAATTCCGTGCTTTTTCTTATCCGAACACCTGGGGATAGATTCGTTTTGCAAGATATTCATAGCTTTCAGCCCACCGTTCGTTGGGTTTATAATGGAATAACTCCTTCGGAAGCATAAAATAAGCTCCGTTTTTCACCGCCGTAAGCCCCGCCCACGCCGGATTGTTTTCTACGTTTTGCCGTAAAAACTCGTCCGCCGCCTCCTGCTCTCCCATGGCAAGGGCTACGACGTAATCCGGATCCTCCAGAATGATTTTTTCCACGCTCAAATCTTCCAAAAGAGACGGATTTCCGTCGGCGATATTGACAAGACCGAATTCCTTCAGGATCTGCCCTGCCAGGTTATCGTCGCTCTTCGCCTTCATTCCGGTGGAATAGACCCGAAGGAGGAGCACGGTTTTTTCGGTGTTTTTCGGGATTTTTTCCATCAACGCGGAAATTGCTTCCTCCACGTCGGACACGTGGATCTGATACAGATCCTCCCGTCGATTGACGGCGCAAAACTGCCCCATCAACGCCTTATAATCGGAAAAGGTATCGACGCGAAAATATCCGTGGGGAATCTTTGCCGCCTGCAACGCCTCTTTTAATTTCAGATGCGCCGCAAGATCGGCGGAAAGGATGACGTAATCGGGCTGCAACGCGACGATCCGTTCCAGGTTGATGTTCTTCACCGTTCCCACCACCGAAACCGTATCGGAAGAAACGATCCCCTCCTCCACCGCGTCGTCGGTCGCTCCCACCAAAGAACCGCCGGACAGAAGCCAGCAATCGGCAAAGGAGCCGTAGCAGGACACCACCCTGGCATCGGGGGTAAGGTTGACGGAATTGCCGAAGGCGTCGGTCACGGCAACCGATTCCGGCAAGGGCGACGGCTCCTCCCCGCCGCAAGCGGACAGAGAAAGGAGCAAAAGCGCCATCAGAAGGAGGCATAAAATACGCTTCATATTACAGTTCTTTTAATTCGGCGGAAAGAATTTTTTCCTTACGGTTCATTAAATCGTCGGAAAACAGAGCCTCCTCCAGCTTGTCCGCGCCGATGCGGTCGATGGCTTTTCCGAGACGCTCCTTGACGTAAGCGTTTTCCCGGAACCAAAGAATGGTTTTTTCCAGGATCGGAAGAACCTCTTCTGCCGTCACGAGACGGGAGAGCGCCGTTCCCATACGGGTGGTTTTTCCCCAGGTTCCGCCCACGTAGATCTGATAAGCGGCTTCCTTCTGACCGGGAACGCGGCGTCCTTCCACCCCGAAATCGTTCAACGAGGGCTTGATACAGCTGTTGGGGCAACCGCCCACGCCGATTTTGAATTTATGAGGAAGTTTTACAGAATTCCAGCCTACGTAAAAGGTTTCGTGAATTTCCTTGGCAAGGGCTTGGGTATCGTAACAACCGAAGACGCAGGTCGTCCCCTTGCAAGCGGTGATCGGGCGCACCTTCGGACCGGTTCCGCCGAAAATCAACCCGTGCTCCAGAGCAAAGGCTTCCGCCTTGGGAATATGATCAAAGGCGATGCCGGGAATCTCGATACATTGACGGCTGGTGGGGATCAATTTTCCATTTCCGTAAGTCTCGGCAAGGGTTGCCATATCCCGGATATTTTCCGCGGTAAATACCGTGCCGGGGGCAAGCATCCGCCCGGAAAAGCACTCGGTTGACCGATTGCGCAAAAACCCTCTCCCCTTTACGGAGTTGATTTGTTCCGTCGTTAAAGCCATAATGATTTCTCCTTTTTCATTACTTCTTGCTCTTATTATAACGCAATCCCCTTGAATCGTCAAGGGGATTGCAGTATTGTTCGGAAAAAGATTAGAACTTTTCCATCTGATCGACGTTCAGAACGAAGACCGTAGCGCCGCCGACGGTCACCTCTTCGGGCAGACTGTGGTTTTTCATCCCGGCACCAAAGGACGCCGTATGAGCATTGATATGTTTCCGAGTAGTACAATGCTCTTTCAGGATATTAAGGGCTGCTTCGGTATCTTCGTCTTCCGTTCCGATCAGAAGGGTCGTATTCCCTACCATCAAAAATCCGCCGGTGGTAGAAAGGCGGGTGACGAAAAATCCGGCATCGGTCAATGCGGAAGATGCAACGGCACTGTCGTCATTGTTTACGATGGCAAGAATCAATTTCATATTTTACTCCTCCTATTATAAGAATGAATCAAGTAACGCTCTGCTTTTTCGGTCGAGCTTATTTAAGTCCGGGATCTCGTAACGGTTGTCGTTACTGTCACGCACCAAAACTCTGCTTGCGTACAACAGTTTTAATCCGTGCAGAATATTTCGGATCTCGATGGTAGCGTTGCCCCGGTCGGTTTCTACTTTGAGGGTAAGCATTCCAAAGGATTCCTTGCACTCAAAGATCCGCGTGATGCGGGGAATCAGATAATATTCTTCCAAGCAACCTTCGATGATTGCTTTTTCTCTGTCGGGCAGGGTGCAAAGGTCACGGATCACCGCAACCTCGTGTCCTTCCTGATCCAAAAGGGTAATATACTTTTTCAGCCCCGTCAAGGGAAAGAGACGGCGAGGGAACAAATTTTCAAATTTCCGTCCATCGAACAACTCCATATCCACAACCGTAATATCCTTGCGGGTAAACCGGGCAAAATCGTGGTCAATATAAATCCGTTCCATCACTCAAACCTCTCTTCTTCCTTGGTTTTGCGGATCTGATCGGACATGGTCTGAATCTGAACCAATTTGTAGTATTTTCCTTTTTTCGCCATCAATTCCGCCGGCGATCCCATTTCTAAAATTTCCCCTTTATCTACGACGATAATTTTGTTTGCTTTCCGCAACGTAGATAAGCGGTGGGCGATCATCAACGTAGTTCTTCCGCGGATCAGATTATCAATGGCGTCCTGAATGAGGCTTTCGGTTTCCGAGTCAACGGAAGCGGTGGCTTCGTCCAAAAACAGAATGTTGGGATTCCGCAACACCGCCCGGGCGATGGACAATCGTTGCCGTTCCCCGCCGGACAAGCCGGTTCCCCGTTCTCCCAAAAGCGTATCGTAGCCGTCGGGAAGCCGGGCAATAAATTCATGGGCGTTGGCGACGTCCGCGGCGTGGATGACCTGCTCTACGTGGACGTGATCGCAACCGTAGGCGATGTTGTTGTAGATGGAATCGTGGAACATCATAGGTTCCTGCTGAACGTAGCCGATTTCGGAACGGTAGAATTCCAAGTCAATGTCTTTGATATTGATTCCGTCCATCAAGATCTCACCGTCATAGTGATCGTAATACCGCATGAGAAGGTTGATTAGGGTTGATTTCCCCGCACCGGTCGTTCCGACGATCCCCACGATATCCCCCGGCTCGATGGTAAGATTTACGTTGGAAAGGGTTCGTTTGGAACGGTCGAAGGAAAAGCTGACGTTCTTAAATTCAATTTTTCCTTTCAAATGCTTGGGGTGATTTCCCTTGGCAAAATCCGCTTCCGGTTCCGCGTCCAAAATATCCAGCAGACGTTCTGCAGAATTCAAAGCGTTCTGATAGGAATCGTTGAGATTTGCAAAAAAGTTGACCGGACCGTAAAACATAGACGTGTAGGAGATAAAGGAAACCAAAAGTCCGGGAGATAAAAATTCCGGATCGTTAATGGTCCAATTTCCGCCGACACTCCAAATCAAGAGAGAGCCGCAAGAAATAACGAAGCTTACGATGTTTGGAAACAGGGTGGTGATTCTGGATGCGGAAATATCGGTTTTCAGCCATTCTCCGTTATAATCGCAGAAGGTATCTACACTTCTCTTTTCGTTGGTAAATGCCTTGATGACCCGAATCCCCGGAATAGTATCGGTAAGAATGGACGAAACCGCAGACCAACGCCGCCAGATCCGGCGGTAAAAGGGGGCGATCTTTTTCCCAAAGATGCGTGCCCCCATTACGACGAACGGCACGGGAATCAGGGAGAGCAAGGTCAGTTGCCAATTCAGGATAAACATGATCACCACGATCCCGATCAGCAGAAAAAACTGAACCACCACTTCCTGGGTAATCCGAAGCATAAAAGCTTGAATGGTAGAGGTATCTCCGCTGATCCGGTTGATGACCGAACCGGTGGAAGTGCGGTCATAAAACCGCATGGGAAGATGCTGTGCTTTGCGATAAACGTCGTTGCGAAGCTCCGCTACGATCTTATCACCGCTGACCTTGAGGTAATAAGAGCGAATCGCACCGATCCCATACTGAATCAAGTACGTGCCGAGCAAAATCCCGACACAGACCAAAAGCATTTCTCTTTTCCCCGTGGGAAGCACGTCGTCCACTAAGGTTTTGGTCATATAAGGGGGAATCAGCGATACTGCCGTCGTAATCACGGATAAAAGAAGACAGAACAAAAGCAACCATTTTTGGGGGAGAATATATCCTGCCAATTTTTTGACAACCTGTCCCTTCGACTGGCAATTCAGACAGGGGGCTCCGGGGCGGATCAGTCTTCGTCCGCATTTTGGGCAGATACTGAATTGTTTTTCAAAGGCAGCCTCGACAAACTTCAGTTCTTCTTCCGGATTCTTTCCGGCGGCAACATTCTCAATATAACGAGCCGCCGCATCGTAAAGAGACGCGGTTTTATAAGAAAAACGGATAAAATTTTCGTATTCTTTTGAAAGATCAATATGTTCTTTCCCGCTGTCATCGGCGGAAAACACCAACATCGCGTTGCCGTAATACCGCTTTACGAAAGCACGCTTCACTCCGGCGTATTCACGGATTTTATATCCCTTTTCCAAGGAAGGATCAAACCCGTAAATCCGCCCGTCGGTCACCGCCAAAAAAGAGGTGGCGTATTTGCTTTTTAAATTTAGATCCCCGACGATGACGAACAACAGGGTTTCTTCCTTCGGAATTACGCGTTCCATTTGCCCCAACTCGACGGGGGAAAGAGGTTTATTCACCAAAAGAGGCAGACCCCGGAACAAGACTTTCACTTCCCGTTCCGGGTTGGTACCCGGAGGTTTTTGCGGATCTGCCGCAGCATTTCGATTCGTTTTCGTTCCCATTTCGGATTTCTCCTTTTCATTTCTTTTGCATTATTTTGAAGATAGACGATAGGGGCGCGTTTTGAATCCGGTGTTGGCGTATCAGTCTCACCGCAGTCCCCGAACCTCCTGCCGGGAAACTGGAAACCTTTAATTTCCTGTAGTATAGCACGAAAAAAAACAAATTTCAACCCCTTTTTCAAAAAAACTTTTGAACATTTTTTGACAGAATTTTTTGCGCAAAAACATGGATATAAACAGAAAAATTCTGCAGAACAAAACATTCTGCAGAACATCTACTATATAATAAAACTTTCTATTTCAACAAGATAAATCCAATGGCGTTGATGGCAAAATTGGTGAACATATGAACGATCCACGAAACGAAGACCGTATCGTACTTTTCGTTCAACCAATTAAAGATCGCGCCGCCTACGGCAAGCCCGGTTAAGATCAACAAAAACAGGGGAAGGGAAAACCAGCCGATCATCATCGCCGTATGGTAGAGGGAAAAGAGAAGGGAGCTGAACAAATAGGCAGCCGTCCGATTTGCGGAACGCTTCAGATTGGTAAACACGAATCCTCGGAAGAAAAATTCCTCCAACAGGGAATTGACGAAGGAAATGTAAAGGGCGACGAAGATAAAATTACTTCCGTCCACGCCGGTGGACGCGGTCAAAGACGAGGCAATATTGGAAAAATCAAAGTAGGGGGAAAGCAAAAAATACCCGCCCAGGATCACCCCGAACAGTCCCACCCCAAGGGCAAGGGCGACGAGAAATCCCTTTTTATTCCCCCGAAACAGGGAACGGTACTCCACCTGCCGATCGACCAAGGAGCAAAGGAACGGCAACAAAAGAAACAGGGCAATTTTTACCGCAGATTTCAACGCGTACCCCGGTTGCCAAACCCCGTCCACCACCGCCATCGCGGCGTAACAAAGCAGGGAAACGGATAAAACCAACGCGGTGGATTTTTTATTCTCCGCCATCAGTACCCTCCTTCTGAATCCGTGACAACATGATTTTTAGACTTTTAAATTTTAGATTCTATGATAAACATTGGAAGAACACTCAATGCTTATCATAGAATCACTTTGTTTAGATTTTTCTACGCTGCCTATGGACAAAAAGCAGTATGCCTCATTTACGTTATTTTTGAGACGATTCCTGATTTTGCTCCTGAACCTCTTTCCGTTGTTCTTCGGTAAAGCCTTCGGTGCTTTCCTTCATGAACATAATCTTAACAGTCATAAGAATCAAACGAATATCAAGCAGTAAAGAATAGTTCTGAATGTACATCAGATCCAACTGCAATTTATCGTAGGCAGAGGTATTATATTTTCCGTACAGCTGCGCGTATCCCGTAAGACCGCCCCGAACTTTAAGACGATATTTGAATTCGGGGATCTCTTCGGTATATTTCTCCACGTGCTCTACTCGTTCCGGACGAGGACCGACCAGACTCATATTTCCAACGAGAATGTCGATCAACTGAGGAAGCTCGTCCAACCGAGTGGCACGCAAAACACGTCCGACCGGAGTGATTCTCGGATCTTTTTCCCCTGCGGGAACGGAAATTCCTTCCTTTTCCGCATCTACGATCATACTGCGGAATTTATGAATTTTGAACACTTTCCCATTCAAGGTACAACGGTCCTGCAAAAAGAAGACCGGACCGCCGTCGTACAGTTTGATCGCCACGGCTGCAATCAAAAGGAAGGGAGAGGTAAGAATCAGAAGCAACAACGATACAACGATATCCATGAACCGCTTAAAAAACCGTTGCTCAATGGTTAGTCCGATATTGCGGTACAACAGAAGCGGCGTATCGAAGATATGGATCCGTTCCGCGCCGCGAATCAAGATGTCCGACACCTTCGTGGTAGAATAAGCACGAACGTCGTATTCATAGCACATCTTCAGAAGTTTGTTTCTCATTTCCGAGTGAACGTCGTACACGAGAACGTTTTCCGCCTGCTTAATCTTTTCCTCCAGAGCTTCCAACCCTTCCGAAACATTAATAATTTCGGAAACCCGGTATTTATCTCTCCGACCGGACATTTTCTGCAAAAACTGATCGGGGGGATAACTGTCACAGATTACCAAGAGACGTTTTGCCGGAAATAGCGTATGAATCAACCATTCGCTCAACAAAGTCAAAATAACACACAACGCCAGATTCACGACCATCGACCATAGCAACGGAACCGGATTTACAAAGCGCAGAGACAACATGGCAATCTGGAGATACACGATAAAGGTTGCTCCGATCGTTGCCAGCCATTGTCCCAAAAGCAGATTGAATTTACGGTACAATCCATACTTCAATCCATCAAAACAGAGCAAGAAGACAACGAACAGAATTGCATATACAGCAAAGAACAACCAGTTCCCCTTCTCAAAGAACGGCCAAACGATGTTGGGATTGTATTCCGTCAACCACACGCGACCGAAGCAAGCGGTTTGCGATGCGATCAGCATCACGGAAAAGACGTATCGAAGCAACTTTTTGTATAATTCTTTATTTCTGTATTTGTTTACTCCCATGACGTTTTACTCCTTCCCTTTTCAGTTTAAGATAATATCACAAATGCGATCCACATCTTCCTTAGACAAATCGGCATACAGAGGCAAGGTCAGCACCCGTTCACTGATGTAATAAGCGGTGGGAGTAGATTCCACCTTTGCGGTGGGGTATCCCTCGTAGCACTCAATATTGTTCGTAAGAGGATAGAAATATTTCCGCGCGATAATTCCATGTTCACCCAATTTTGCGAAAACGGCATTTCTATCATATTTATAACCATCGAACACGACGGGGAAATAAGCATAATTATGCTTAACGTCGGCCTGGTCGGAGCAAAGGCGAATCCCCGGGATTCCGGAAAGACGCTTGCGGTACTGTTCCACGGCAGTTTTGCGCTTTTGAATCTCCTCATCTACGTGACGGAGATTGCAAATCCCCATAGCGGCATGAAATTCACTCATTTTGGCGTTCCCGCCGATATACGCAATACTTTCCGCGTTGCGGATCCCGAAGTTCTTCAAATCGTTCAATTTTTGAACCAATCCGTCATCGGAGAAGGTTACCGCGCCGCCTTCAACGGTATTGAACACCTTCGTTGCATGGAAGCTGAACATCGACGCGTCACCGAAATTTGCCGCGTTGACTCCCTTCCGTGAAACACCAAAGGCATGGGCAGCATCGTAAATTACCTTTAAGTTATGTTGCTTTGCAATTGCCTCAATGGCGTCCACATCGCAAAGATTTCCGTAAACGTGTACCGGGATAATGGCAACGGTTTTTTCGGTAATCAATTCCTCTATTTTCGTAACGTCCATGGTGTAATCCACGTCGTTAATATCACAAAACACGGGAACCAATCCGTTCCGCACGATGGCATGGGTGGTAGAAACGAACGTGAAGGGGGTTGTAATCACCTCTCCTCCCTCGGGGAATCCCAAGGCGGCAATCACGTTTTCCAGCGCCAAATGTCCATTGGTATAAAGCGTAACGTGAGACGTGTCCAAATAGGATTCCAACTCCGCCTGCAACTGCTTATGCTTTACCCCCATATTCGTAAGAAAATGGCTTTCCCACAGATCCTTTATTTCCTCGCAATATTCCTCGTACAAGGGCATGGAAGAACGGGTTACGTTGATCTGACTCATGATATGTCCTTTCTTCTGGTAAAATATTAGTCCTTTTGATTTTTTTCCTTAACCGGTTTCTTTTCTACGTAAGTAGCAATCAGACCAATCAAGACCGAAATAGAGGCAAAAGCAATCACCCAAGGATAATACTGTTTGTAAAGGAACACCGATATGGCTTCTCCGGCAGTTCCGCCGAGAATCATCGCAATCACGAAAGGGATCAACGGCAAAAGTCCGCCAAAAAAGGAAACCGACATCAGTACACCGTAAATTTTATTCAATACCGCAAACACTTTATCTCTCATAATTTTCCTCCCTCATTAAACCAGACCGAAGACCGGAAGAATCCCCAGCAACATAGCGACGGATAACAGGTAATGAATTGAGATCCAAACCACGCAGTTTAGCATCGTAGGTTTCATTTCTGCACCTGCAATCCCCTGTGCAATGTAAACACAAGTGCAATAGGGCGGGGTAACGCCGTGCATGGCACCGCAAATACAAGGAAGCATTGCGGCGGCAAGGAACGGATTCCCTCCCGCGGCAGCGATAATGGAAATGATAATACCACCGAAAATCTTTACCTGGGTGGAACCGGGGATCAAGCATCCAAGAATCGCGGTAAACAAAGGTAAGATGAACGCCAAAGCAACCAAAGGAAGATCCATCTCGCTAATAAATTGACCAATGGCTTCTTCCACTTTAATTTCAACAAAAACGTTACTGACAAAATACGCAAACATCACGAGGGCGGAGGTAGGAACGACCGACTTCATCCCCTTGCGAACCGTATCCAATACGTAGGGAACGGTCATTTTTTTCATAACTTCTTTTCCGGACAGTAAAATTCCGCAAACCACGATCAGCGAGGGAATAAACAACAAAATACTGCTGTTAAAGGCAGAGGAACCGGCGGAACCTAACCGATCCGTGAAAAATTCGCTGAAACTATTGGTTAAGAAGAAGGGTAAAAATACGACAATGGGCAGGAAAATTGCCTTCCATCCTCTCTTGAGAGATTCTTTTAAACTCGGAAGTTCTTCCTTCTTCATGGGCTCTACTTTATAATATAAGCACATGAGATACAGCGTAATAATTCGCTGAACGATAAACCAAATGGAAATCCCCCACAGCAACATCCAGAATTGGGACATGGTATAGGTGTTGGGATACAATTTATCTAACGATGCAAAAGCAATTGCAATCATTCCGGCAGGAGGAATCATATTTCCCATGGTGGAAGCGTGAGCCTCTACGTTCGCCGCCAGGGCGGGAGGAAATCCGGAACGCTTCATCGCAGGAATGGTAAAGACTCCCGTAGTTGCCACGTTCCCCGGGCCACTGCCGGACAAAGAACCCATATAAGTGCTTCCGATAATCGCAACGAATCCGGCACCGCCACGCAATCTTCCGAAAAGAGAAAGAATGATCGCAATACAATCATCAATAACCGTTGTTTTGGAAAGCAGGGCTGCGGAAATAACGAATACGATAATAACGTACAGTGAATCTTCGGTTATTGCATCCCAAATGTAAGAGCCGACGTTCGCCCAAGTTCCGGTAATTGCAACCAACACGACGAATGCTGCCAGCATTGCCTCATGCAAAGGTCTTTTCAAAAAAGAAAAAACGATAATAGCAACGGCAAAAACCGCCGCTAAATATAATAATTCAATCGGCATTTTTACACTCCTTCTTTCGTTATTCTTGTAATATATACGTTAGGATCAAATTGAGAAACGAGCATATTCTCTCCATTTTCGTCAAAGATCTTCAATTCGGAATATACCCATTCCACGACAGACTTCATTTCTTCCGGGGTCTCGCACACAATATCAATCTCGCAAAAACGCTGATTTACATTTTTGGTAGGCTGAATCACGTCACCGACGTCGTAACGGGCAAAGGCGGAAACCACTTTGGGATGAGCCTGAATGGAATCCATCCCCTCTATCGAAGAAATTCTTCCCGGCCTCAACGTAGGAAGCACCTGACCGGCTACTTTGCCGCAAAGATATATATCTTCCTTCGAAAATGAAATATCTTCCGAAACCTGACCGGTCAACGCGTACTCAATTAACGGATAAAGAGGATTCTTTCCGCAAGCTGCCCGGAACATACGCTCGTATTCTCCGCCGGGCAACCGAAGCCCCGGATCGTAAAAACGAACCGTATCTCCATCCACAAATCCCTGCATAAATACAGGAGCGTTTACAAGTCCGATATCTTGATAAAGCTTTTCCACCCGATCGTGAACGTTATTTAAATACAACGTAGTAAATACCGAGGGAGATGCAGAACCAACGGCAAGCTTGTCCAACCCGTCTTCATACTTACCCAAAATTCGATCTACCGTTCGGAAAGGATACGCCCTTCCGTTCAACATCAAAATCGTCATGGAAAAATCATTTGCCTGTCCCATATATTTTTCAATAACGACCTCATTGTTGGAACTTTCGGTGCGGGCAAAGTTGATGGCGGAAATCGCTTCGGAGAAATTATTGCAGATCGATTGACCTCTGGACCCTCTACTCTCCCCGGGCTTAACCAGAATGGGGAAGGTCACCCGTTCCAAGCAGACCTGCTCGTTTTCAAAATCCTCCACCCGGTACTCCGGGATCGTATCTACCCCGTTTTTGCGACAATATTCCTTAAATAAGTTTTTATCCGTAAGAATCTTAAACTGCTCTTCCGTGCCAAAGCAAGGAACCCCGAGCTTTTCGCAAACCTTTTGATAGGGCTTTTGACAGGCATCCAAAGACGTGGAAATTACACCGTCGATTCCTTCTTCTCTGCATTTCGCCACCATTTCGTCAATTTCTGAAATATTATACATCCAGTAGTGGTCTGCCATCTGTTTTCCGGGGGCTTGTTCGAGAGGGAGATAATCCGTCACGTACGTAATGATACCTAATTCTTTCGCCGCTTCCACGACCTTACAATGTTGAAACGCACCGCCGATAATCAACAGCTTTTTCCCTTTTAATTCCTTCATACATTGTCACCTCTTTATCTGTTCTGTAATACACAACTCTTTGTATCCGACCTTTCCCGTTTCTGCAGATAGCAGGTCAGCATTGATCTCATGCCCGGAACACCATTCGATAATTGCTTCTGGAAGATTACATCCCGCCATGTGGCTGAAAGGATATCCGCCGCCGAAGCGTGCGTTCATTTCCAAAACGTAGGGCTTCCCATCCACCAAAAATACGTCGCAGTCCATGTTGGCGATGTGCCCGGTTAACATCCCAAGTCGTTCACACTCCGCTTTCACGGAAGGATCGTCAACGACTTCAGCAATATCCGTCTCTCCGGCACGCATGGCAATTTTCTTTTTTACGATTACGTTACACAAATTGCCATTCAAATCGTTGATGATATCGGCGCCGTATTCCTGACCTTGCAAACATTCCTGATAAAGAATTTGCTCGTCTTGAGGAACCGAAGCGGATTCAAACTTCAAATAAGAACGGCTGATCGTTCGTGCATTTCGGCGGAAATAATAGAGCAGTGCCATTTCATCCTCCGCAACACTCATAGCAATCGAACCGCAACCGAAGCGAGGCTTTACGATCACGGGATAGCTCAATTCCCCTCGATCGATAGCAAGTAGGACCTGTTGTAAAGAAAGATAAGTTTTCGGAACGTGAAACCCGTTATTCTTCAAATACTCATAAGTTTTCCACTTATCGTTGCATACGGTAATTAAGCCAGGATCCGAAACGATGACCTTTGTTCCGATCTGAGCAAATCGATCTTTGTTCTGCGACAAGACCAATAAATCGATATCAAACAGGGATAACAAGACGTCGATTTTGTTTGCTTTACAATATTCCAATAGAAACGGAATATATTCATCATCGTAAATTAAAGGAGTAATTACACTATGATCTGCATAATGAAAGGCTACTGTTAAATCATCGGAATTACTCACGTGAACCTGTCCCGATTTTCCCAATGCTTCTTTAAAATACTTCACCATATACGCCCGACGGCCTACACTGGTCAGCAATATATTCATCGTCCGTTATCCTCCAAATAGTAGATCAAGTGGGTATCCTCAGGTCTCGGCTCGTTTACAGGATAAAATTCCCGGAAGCCTACCTTATGATACATTTTCACCGCGGAAACGTTCGTCGGAACGGCGTATAAATGCACCGCCTTAATATTCTTTTTCCGACACAGAGAAATAAATTCCTGCACCAATTCCTTCGCCAAGCCTCGTCCTCTTGCTTCCGCACGGGTTGCCACAAGAGTAATAAACGCCATGTTTTCCGAAAGATTTTCCGTATATCCGGCGACCAAAGAAAGGATTTTTCCATCTTTACAAACAAAACAAAGAGTCGCTTTTTCCAATAACTTTTTAGAATATTCCTTTAAATCCTGTTTTTGAGACAGGGGCACCGGGAAATCTCGATCCACCAGCCGAAGGAACTGTTCCAACTGAACTTGATCCATCATCAAAAAAACCTCCTATTTCTTTGCAAAAAGTTTTCCTTTCAAAACCCCAAACAGAACTTTGAAGGGCTCCAACCGAAGCAGAACGGAAAGAATAACGTAAACAACACCGCCACCAACAATCTGAAGCAACAAAAGCACGATTGACGGAAGATTCAGTTGACCGACCAAAAGGACAAAAAGCAGCATTATCACAGAAATAAAGAACGAGGGAAGAATGTCTCGCATCTGTTCAAAATAAGAATAGTTGATCAGTTTTTTATTGGGATATGCGTTAATAAAGCAGCTCGTAAACGTGGTAAATACACCGGTCATAGCAATGGCAACCGGAGAATTAAAGCAAAATACGGCAATCCCCAAAGCAATCAAACCAATGCTTTTTTTAATGATTTCCAGCTTAAGGAATACATCACTCCGCCCTACCGCGTTAATCGCCTGCAAATTACAGGTATGAACCGGATAAAATGCAAGTGTAAAGCAATAGATCTGCAAATAGGGAACGCAGGGCAGCCACTTATCGGTTAAAAGCAGTTGAACCATCGGAGTTGCGACTCCCGCGAGTCCCGCCATCATTGGAAAAATAATGTAAGAACTCATAGTCATCGACGTTCTCATAATGCTCTTTGCCTGTTCCTTCTCATCCTGCTTTGCGGACAGAACGGGGAGCATAACGCTTTGAACCGCACCGTTTATAGCATTAATAATAAACTGTGGAAATTGCTTCCCCCGATTGTAATACCCTAACGTGCCGCTGTCATATTTTACACCGATAACAAGGCTGCGAATATCCTGATACAGAGTATCTATCAATCCCGAGGCCAATAATTTCCAACCGAAGGAAAACAGAGTTCGAATACGGCTCCAATCGCAGAAGAACCGAATTTTCAAACGCACGGTAAATACCATCACTACCGTTGCGACGATTACGTTCAGCATCGTCTGTGCAACCAACGCCCAAAGACCGCCGCCCATAACCGCAATCAGAATTCCAATCACGCCGGATACGAGGATCGCAGCAACGTTGCTGGTAAACACCTTGCGGAAATCTATTTCACGGCTGACCTTTGCCAACTGAACGGAATGTATTGCTCCCGGGAACAGCATCAGTGCCAACACTCGAAGAGGAACTACCACGTCGGGCATTTCGTAAAGAGTTGCGATAAGCGGGGCACAGACGAATATTACGCCGTAAAGAATGCCGGCAATCCCAAACGAAACCCAAAAAACGGAGGAATAGTCGTCATCTGTCGTGTCTTTGTTTTGGATTAAAGCGGTGTTAAAGCCGGACTGTATGAAAATATTTGCAAGATTCACAAAGATAATCATCAACGACAAAGCGCCGTAGTGCTCCGGATCCAACACGCGGGCTAAAACAAGTTGTAAGACAAATTGGATTCCCTGAACGCCGAAGCGCTCCATCAATTTCCACGAAAGAGAAGACACAACGGATCTCTTTGAATTCTGTGTTTGATCACCCATGTTAATTTCCTCGAAACTTTTTCAAAATACCGCTTTTAATAATTTTTAATTTGGGGTATAACCCTGGGAAATACTTATTCATCAAAAGAATCGTCTTTCGGTTCTTTCTCATGTTTTTCCAAAAGACGTCGTACGGGGGCTTCTTTGCTTCCGCAAACTTTCCTTGCCGAATTAATATTTCAAAGCGAAACTTGGCAATCGTTTGATCCAAGAGACGAACCCGATCTTCCGAGACATGACGCTTGATCGCTTCCCGCATAGCAATTTCGCCTTCGTAATTGCGTATCAGGCGTTTAGGGTCTGTAAATGTCTTTGCCGTAAAGGAATCCGGACAGCTCATCCACCGATATACCGACATCACTTCCGGAAGAAAACGCACCTTTCCGTTAAGGGTAAGCCAAATCGCCTTTGGAACATCTCCGAAACCGTAAGAGACTGCGATATAATAGAAATCCGGAAAATTTTCATTGAACTCTTTTCGCATAACCAAGGAACTGATATGATACACAAACGATCCTATCGCATCTTCAAAAGAGATATCGTGCTCATTCCCTTCCTTAAAGTATATACAGTCCAAATCTTCTCCGCGGCCGTCGCGGCGCAAGGTATTGTGAACACAAGCAACGTAATCAGGATTCGCGTCAAGAAAATCCACCTGTTTTTGAAGCTTATTCGGGTCAGTCCAATAATCGTCTCCTTCGCAATAAGCTATGTACTGCCCTTTTGCTTTTGGCATCAGAATTTCGTTTCCGATTCTGACACCCTTAGAATACTGATTTTCGGTTTGATAAATCGGTTTAATAATCTCCGGATATTTTTCCTCGTATTCCCGAATAATCGCGGCAGTATTATCCGTCGAAGCATCGTCGTTAATCAAAACTTCAAAGGGAAACGTTGTTTTTTGCATTACAAAACCGTCCAATGCGCTTCGGATATACTTTTCATGGTTATATGCGGTACAAATAACCGAAACTTTAACGTTGTTTTCTTTCATAAAATCCTCTTCTCTCAAATAACGATAAATCACACGTACGGCCTCTGATGGGTAATATAACGCCTAACATCCCGTTTCAGCATCACTGGAAGATATGAATACCACTTTTCGATCTTGTTAAGCTCCTGAATCGTTTTCCTAAGAGAGATTATTCTCTTAAAAAATGCGTGGCGGACATGCATGAAAAACTGAAATTCCGCACAAAAAACAGATTCCGGATTGCCAAGCCTTCTTGCAAAATCGAGCCGGTGCAGCATCGCCCCTTGCTCTGAAGCATAGCTATAAACGTTGGTCGCACTAAAAGAGCTTCCCTCCGTTGTAATATGGCGATATGCAGACATGGATTCCTGCATGCAATAAATTTTCCCCTGACTTGCGATGGAAAAATAAATATTTCTGTCCCCTGGTCCAACTCTTTTTAAAACGATACTTTTATCAAATTTTTCGTCCGTCATATAATTACGGCTCAACAGCGTAGTTAGTTGCCCCGGTAAAATATTGCTCGCAAAATGCCGCAACGTGTATTCATGGTCTTTACATTCCGGGTACGTTTCGCCGTTAGGAAAAGAATCCTTTCCAACGACCGTACAGTTATGGGCTACTGCATAGTATTCCGGATGCGTTTCCAAGAAAGTTACCTGCTTTTCCAATTTTTCGGGGTCGGTCCAAAAATCATCGCCTTCAAGACAGATAATATATTTCCCTTTACAACGCAGTTTCAAATCAAGCCCATTGGGACGATCCGTATTGTACGTATTGGTTTCTCTGTAGATAATCTGAAATTTTCCGGGGTGCTTCCGTTCCCACTCTTGCAAAACATTCCGAGTATTGTCCGTGGAACAATCCTCTCCGACAAAAACCTCGTAAGTGTATTGGGTTTTTTGCATTAAAATACTATCCAACGCCCGAACTATATAGTTCTCATGGTTATACGTCGTAACGTAAATACTTACCATCACGTTATTCATTGAATTTTGCCTCGCAATCAAAACTTAAATGCCTCCGAAATCCCCAGCCATTTCTGATCCTTTTCGCTGAGGTTGAGGGGGGTGCCGTCGGAGAGGGTGTAGCCTTCCGAGGAGGCAGAGCCGTTATACGCTCCGACCAACTCGGGCCATTCGATACCGATGGCAGGATCGTTCCAGGCAAGGCCACCCTCGTCGTTGGCATGATAAAAATCATCACACTTATAGCAAAATTCCGCCGTATCGGTCAGAACCAAAAATCCGTGAGCAAATCCCTTGGGAATCAAAAACTGCTTTTTGTTTTCTTCGGTCAAGAGTACGCCGTACCATTTGCCGTAGGTTTCAGAGCCGGAGCGCAGGTCAACAGCCACGTCAAAGACGCTGCCCTTGATGGCGCGAACCAGCTTCGTCTGCGGATAATTCTTCTGGAAATGAAGGCCGCGAAGCACGCCCTTCGTGGACATGCTCTGATTATCCTGCACAAAGGGAATATCCAATCCGGCTTCCGCCATATCTCTTTGACTGTAGGTTTCCATAAAATAACCGCGGCTATCTCCGTGAACGGCAGGCTGAATGACGCACAGTCCTTCAATTCCGCCAACGTTTTTTTCTACGGTAATCTGTCCCATATCTTACATCCCTTTTCAACTGTTCTATAAATTAGGTGCTTCTCTAGATAAGAAAACCACTTCGTGTGCGTTATAGCGTTAACTACAACCTTTGTACACCAAGCACTTACAGCACAAAGCACAACAGAAATAAAAATTGTTTTTATAATTGCCGTTAGCGAGGTAGGAGTATATCGATTTACTAAATACATACTAATCTGATTCTGTACAAGGAACATAGGAAACGTAAGACCACTGATAAATGAAATCATGTCATTAAGCACAGAAACTTTCGCCAACAATTCACCTAACGCATACATAACAAAGAAGAGTGAAACACCTAAGATGTAGTCCGAATACGCGTTAGATATATTCACTTTTATAAAAAGAAAAACTGCACTAACCACTACACTAATTGCAACTAAAATCTTATTTCCATACAGCTTGTATTTGAATATTAGCATACCTAATACAAAACAGCCCCCATAGTATGCTAATCGATTCAGTACAACCGACCCAAACGTATAAGTCTCTACCTTCCACACACAAAGTGCTATCAAAATAAATATCGTTAACCAACCTGTTTTATTAACGCCCTTTAATATCAGAGGATACAGAATGTATAAGATGATTATTGCACCTAAAAACCATTCTCCAACAAGATAATAATTCGCACCTGCATAATTGAAGAATCCATCTAACCCAAAAATACTCAACAGAATCGACGTCGGTCTTCCATAGTAAAAGAGGCTCCCCCTCTCAAGTACATTCTTTATATAAAAACAACTAAACACAATATAGAATGACGGAAAAATAGATTTCCACCGCTTATAAAAGAACTCTCTTAAAGATGTAATCTTCGGGTAGTTATGATATAATACTCCGCCTGATATTAGAAGAAATACCATCGTAAACATATTGCCAAAGGTTCCGTTCTCATACTTATACAAAACCTTCACTGCATCCGACCCTGTATAACATGATATATGGTAAATAATAATACCCAGAGCCGCGATTACTCTGACAAAATTAACACCCAAAAGTCTTTCTTTAATTATCGTGCATTGAGATATCTGCACAATGCATCCCTCCAATCAGGCAGTGGGGTAAATCCCATTTGTACTAACTTGGATTTATCCAAACGGCTGTTAAAAGGACGGGCTGCCTTGGAAAGTCCGTATTCTTCGGTGGTAACGGGAATCACCTTGGTCGAATATCCCGCCTGGCGGAAAATTTCGCAGGTGAAATCATACCAGGAAATATAGCCGCCCTCGTTGGTGGCGTGGTAATAACCGTATTTTTCCGACTCAACCATATCGACCAAAAGCCGCGCCAAATCTAACGTATAAGTGGGGGTGCCGATCTGATCGTTAACCACCCGGACGGTATCGTATTTTTTACCCACATTCAGCATGGTTTTGATAAAGTTTTTTCCGTTCAGACCAAAGACCCAAGCGATGCGGACGATAAAGTATTTTTCTAACATACTGCTTACCGCAAGCTCGCCTTCCAGCTTGGTTTTACCGTAAACGCTCAGCGGTGCATAGTCCTTGCAGTCTGGAGTCCAAGGAGTTGTCCCTTGTCCGTTGAAAACGTAATCGGTGCTGATGTAAACCATTTTGGATTGAATTTCACGACACACGTTTGCGATATTCCGGGTTCCGTCCACGTTGATGGCGTAAACTTTGCCTTGATTCTCCTCGTCTTCCGCGGCATCAACCGCAGTCCAGGCGGCACAGTGAACGACGGCGTCGGGAGAATAACGGTTCAATACCGTTTTTACCGCATCGGTATCGGTAATATCCAAGGAGACGTACGGCAGGTTTGCTACTTTAGACGAAACGCCGGTATATTCCGCCATGATATCGCTGCCGATACATTCGTGTCCGCGGCGGTGCAGTTCTTGCATTACGTCGTGACCAAGCTGACCGCAAACACCGGTTACAAATACTTTCATAAAAACTCCTTTTTAATTAGGAAACTAAAAATAGGGAATTCGCACGACGACCCACGAGGGTAAAAATACCATCGTGGGCTGTGTCGTAAAAGCCGAAAAAATCAGCGATCTCCGTACATTTTTTCGTAGTAATTCTGATATTCTCCGGAGATGATGGTTTCCCACCATTCCCGATTGTCGAGATACCATTGAATAGTCTTCTGAATTCCGTCAACGAACTTGGTTTCGGGCAGCCAGCCCAATTCGTTGTGAATCTTGGTGGGATCGATGGCGTAACGCATATCGTGTCCCTTGCGATCGGTGACGTAGGTAATCAAGCTTTCGGGCTTGTCCAACGCTTTGCAGATGATTTTAACGATATCGATATTCTTCATTTCGTTGTGTCCGCCGATATTGTAAACCTCACCGACGCGCCCCTTGTGGATAATCAGATCAATAGCCTTGCAGTGATCTTCCACGTACAGCCAATCCCGGACGTTCAACCCTTCGCCGTAAACGGGCAGGGGTTTGTCGTTGAGAGCGTTTGCAATCATCAGAGGAATCAATTTTTCGGGGAAATGATAAGGGCCGTAGTTATTCGAGCAACGGGAAATGGTTACAGGCAAACCGAAGGTGCGGTGATAAGCGAGAACCAAAAGATCTGCCCCTGCCTTCGAGGAAGAATAGGGAGAAGACGTGTGAATGGGGGTTTCTTCCGTAAAGAACAAATCGGGACGATCCAGAGGAAGATCGCCATATACCTCATCGGTAGAGACCTGATGATAGCGGGTAATCCCGTATTTCCGGCAGGCGTCCATCAAAACCTGCGTGCCGAGAATATTGGTCTGCAGGAATACCTCGGGATTTTCAATGGAACGGTCCACGTGGCTTTCTGCCGCAAAGTTAACGACGATGTCGGGATGTTCTTCTTCAAACAGCTTATAAACCCCTTCCCGATCGCAAATATCCAATTTTACAAAACGGAAATTGGGATTTTCCATAACGGGAGCCAAGGTAGAAAGGTTGCCCGCATAGGTCAGTTTGTCTAAACAAATAATACGGTAATCGGGATATTTTCCCAACATATGGAATACGAAATTAGATCCGATAAATCCGGCGCCGCCGGTAACGATGATAGTCATAATTATTTCCTCCAAAAATCAGTGAAGTACGTCAATATATTTTCCGTCCAGTACGTCTTTCAGATACTGACCGTATTGGTTTTTCTTTAAAACCTCGTACACTTCCAAAAGCTCTTCTTTGGAAATCCATCCGTTCAGATATGCAATTTCTTCCAGGCACGCAATTTTACGGTGCTGATGGGTTTCCACGGTCTTAACGAAATTGGTGGCATCTACAAGGCTTTCGTGGGTTCCGGTATCGAGCCAAGTAAACCCTTGCCCCAACAACTCTACGTTCAGGTCACCCTGTTCCAAATAGATGCGATTCAGGTCGGTAATTTCCAACTCGCCCCGGGGAGAGGGTTTCAGATTTTTCGCATACTCTACGACGCGGTTGTCATAGAAATACAACCCGGTAACGCAATAGTTGCTCTTAGGTTTCGCAGGTTTTTCTTCGATAGAAATGGCACGTCCTTCTGCGTCAAATTCCACGATGCCGAAACGCTCCGGGTCGTCCACGTAATATCCGAACACGGTGGCGCCCTTTCCGGAAACGGCATTATCCACGGCGGCACGCAATCTCTTTTTCAGCCCGTGACCGGCAAAAATGTTATCTCCCAAAACCATGGCAACGGGATCGGAACCGATAAAGTAAGCCCCAATAATAAAGGCTTGTGCCAAGCCGTCGGGAGAAGGCTGAACAGCGTAGGACAAATTTACTCCGAACTGTTTTCCATCCCCCAAAAGATCCCGAAAACGGGGCGTGTCCTGAGGGGTAGAGATGATCAAGATATCCCGGATCCCCGCATTCATCAGCACCGACATCGGATAATAGATCATGGGCTTGTCATAAATGGGAAGCAGCTGCTTCGACGTAACCTTCGTCAACGGGTATAACCGCGTGCCGGAACCTCCGGCAAGAATGATGCCTTTCATTGTTAAACTCCTTTCAATTCCTTGAATCCATCTGCTTAATTTTAGGGATGTCTTTCAGACTTAAAACACTCAAAACGCAGCAGTAAAACAAAATACAAGGTGCATTGTTCATGTAAGGTTGGAAAATCGCATACACAAGAAGACCGAGGATTGAGACAAGCCATACTCCCTGGAGAATAAAATCTTCTCTCTTCACGATCTTTTTTATAACGGAGCACACTCCGACAAAAACCGGGAGTAAAAACAAAACCAAACCGACGATTCCCATTTTTGCCCACAAATCCAAGAAAAAGTATTCCGGATAAGAATAATCCCTTCCTTCAAGCCGAAACCCTAATCCACCGCCCAAAATAGGCGCTTTCTTGATTTGGAGAAGTAATTCGCGAGTGATTTCACCCCGACGGTTATCGGAAATAACCGTTTCATCCAAATAATTCAAGTTTTCATCATGAATCGTTTCGCTTGCAGAAGAATCACCGATGCTCGTGTCGAAAATCGTTTGTGAATCCGTATTCGATGAAGTATTTTTGTCGGAATTCGTCACATTACTCGCGACCTCGCTCGAAACAGATTCTTGAACGGGATCCGTCGTATCACTTGTAGAAAAATTATCGGTACTCGCATCGGAAATTATATTCGAACCCGTATCCGTTAAAGTGTTTTTGCCGGAATTCGGTACGTTACCCACAACCTCGCTCGAAACAGATTCCTGAACAGAATCAGTCTTCGCATTTGCAGAGGAATAACCTCCATCAGAATCGGTATTTTTAACGATTTCGTCATCTGGATCAGATCCGACAATCGTGACTCCAATACGTTGCAGCGCAAATTCAATGTAATTGGTTTTCGTCGAAATGCTAAAAATCCCAACGAGCAACAAGCAAATCAATACCGCAGATATTACGCACGTCATAAATCTCTTACGGCATTCCTTTTTCGAAAGAACAAAAAACATCAGAATCGAAAGAACCGCAACAATAAACGCGGCAAGATATAGCGCTCTGGTAAACGTCATCAGCATAAAAAACAAGCTCGTTCCGATGATCAAAGGATACTGCCAAAGATTTTTCTTCTCCGTCGCAATAAAGTACAGAGACATCGCACAGCCGCATAATTGGAATGGTGTGCTCACGAATAAAATGCGCGGAATTGTAGCGGAAATCCTTGTAAAATTCAAAATTTCCCCATAGTATGCAATGTATAACAGCTTTTCAAACAAATCGGGGAAGAACAAGAAGCAAATAATGAAAAACAATCCCATTATGCCTTGCGCAAAGCTCGCGTAAACAATGACCTTCATCAACGTCAAGATGCGGTCTTTCTTGCTCAACAGCGTAACCGTAATCGGGAACAAAACAAAATAAATCAAGCATTTGACGTCTGCACTTATAAACTCCGCTTTATTGTTGTTTTTCATACCAACAAAACAAGAAACCAAGACAGATATTCCCAGCCCGATCAACAACCAAAAATAAAGATTCCGAAGAATTTCTTTGGCACATTTCACGATAGAAAAGGCAAAAAAGCAGATCGTCAGCAGAATACACACACTGAAAATACTAAAATTCAGTTCGTGAGTAAAATTCCCTGTTCCAAACAAAACGGCATTCGCCATTATGATGCAAAATGAGAAAAATGAAAATTTCTCCGCCTGATTTTTTGCCTTATCCCAAACCCATTGCATATTACTTCCTCCAAAATGAAAAAATCATCACGGCATCTCGTTCGTAGCAATAAGAGCATTTCGCAGCGCTTCCAAGTAGCCGTAGCCGAACTTTTCATCCGGCTCCATATAACCGCCTTCTGCCCATTCGTTCCACGCAAACAGGAATAGCATATCCTTGTGATATACTTTCTTCGCACGCAGAATTTGTTGCTTCATATATTTTTCAAATTTTTCAGGGCAGGCGTCGATAAAAACTCTTCCCCGCATGGAATGTCTTGGCGTATTATCCCAATCAACAAAAGCTCCGGGAATACATTTTTCACTTTCCGGGATATGATTTAATACGGCGTTCCACATCTCATCGTAACTTTGCTTAATCAACCCTTGGGGATGAATGTTACGAACCCCGTCCCAAAGGACTTTGTATCCCTTGGTGAAAATATTGTTTGGGTGCTTCTCCATCAATTTAAAACCGATAAGATCCAAACGATCAACGAGTTTTCTCTTTATATCCCGCAATAATTTATATCCGCTGTTGTTCAAATCGTTAATAGCATACGCCGGCTGGTACTCGATATTATAAGAAAAGCGGCTATCATCACGGTTTTCTTGTAAATCAAAAGAAATATGCTGATATGCAAAATCCAAACCGGGGAATCCGTGACTCTTCGCAAGCTCTTGCCAATAATCCAACATTTCATTCAGACAATCAATTATTTCCGCACGATAAATAACGACTAAAGGCTTACCATCGTTACAGATATAGCGATCGTCCTTAAAAAACGGAAGCAAGTAATTGAAATGTTCCTCCCATTCCTTCTTCCCGCCATAGCGCTGCTCGATCAGGACCTTTTGCTCTCCGGAAACCCAAGCATTCGTCCAATGTTCATTTGCCCAGCAAATGCAAAACGGAAGATCCATTTCTCGATGAGCAAGATATTGATCTACCGGTTTCTCCAAAAGCATATGACCATCAAACCAATAGTGGTAAAAGCAAAATCCGTAAACACCGTACTCCTTTGCGAGAGAAACCTGCCATTTCATAACTTCAGGGTCAATAAGGTTGTAATAATTCTCACCCAGAGGAACTCGAGGTTGGTTGTGTCCTTCAAATAAGGGTTCTGCTTTTTTCACGTTTACCCATTCGGTAAATCCCTCACCCCACCACGCATCATTTTCCGGAATCGCATGAAATTGCGGTAAATAAAAGGCGATCGTTCTCATGTAGCTGTCTCCTATAAGCACTTAATCATCAAAAAAGATGTTCGTAAAAAGATAAAAGAGGTTTCTTGAAAAAGAATATAAAATCCCGGCGAGCCGTTGCATTGTCGGAAGATTTCTGATCTGAAAATGATAATCTTTATAATTCACGGTTTTGGAGAAATCAAGAAAGTCCTTCCGGGAAAATTGCAACGCCGATTTCCGTAAAATCCCCAAAAGGAACCGCGCTTTCCCCATATTGCGAAATACGCGGGCGGCCTCTGATTCGCTTTGATTCATTTTAGACTCAAGATGACTAAATCCCTTTAAGCCATCAATATATTTTGCAGTATCACTGCTACGAAGCAAGGAGCCTTCATGCGTGCGGTACACATACAAAGAGTTTGAAACCTTACACGTGAAATTTGCAGAATCGATACATTCCGTAATAAACATCAAATCCTCGCAGTACCGACATCCTTCATCATACTTTAATCTATTTTTTTGGACCCATTCTCGATTTAAAATCAGACAAACAGGTGCAATCCATTGACTGTAATGAAATTTCATCGCTTCTGACGCAGATATAACGTTGCAATCAAGAATTCCCGCCGGCGTCAACTGTTTTTTGCTACCGAAAGGAATCACTTCTAATTGGCAAAAACCCATCTCTACGTTTTTTCCGGCAACCGCACCGTGCAAGAACTCCAAATACTCTGCCTTTAAAACATCGTCACTATCCGTAAACACGATCCACTCTGCCGTAGCGTATTTGATCCCCTCATTCCTCGCTGCAGAAGGACCTTTATTTTCTTGATGCAGAAGCAAACTTGAAAAGGAAACGTCTTCCAACATCGTTTGCAAAGCTTCAAAAGTTCCGTCGGAAGAACCATCATCAACAAAGATGACACGAAAATTCCGATAAGTTTGCCCTTCCAAAGTTTCAATCAAATCCGGGATTAGATGTTTTCTGTTGTACAAAGGAATAATTACATCTATTCGATTTGTAAGCACGCTTCAACGATCCTTTCCGAAAATAAGATTTAAAAAAGAGGCAAAGCGTTCGCAAACATTGCGCTCCAGAAACATAGAATTAAACACTCTCTCAACGTTCTTACGCAAAAGAGCATTCTGTTCTACAGTTAACCCCAAGATTCTCTCAAAACAACGCTCTCCAACCTGAACGCCGATATCGTTTTCTTCCACCATTCTTTCAGTGTCCGCAGGAATGTTGTTGATGATGGGCAATCCGAAACGAAAATACTCGATAGACTTCATGGTCAAGCCGACGCAGACGGAGGATTTCATAATATTCAATCCGAAATGGCAGCGGCTTAAGATTTTTTGTTTTTCGGCGTCGTCGTAAATGACACCGTAATAAATGACTTCTGCCCCGGCTGCCGTTGCGGCATCGATGAATTCCCGTTGACGTTCTCCCTTGCCGATAACGTGCAAGGTCACCGGTTTGGTTTTTACAAGTTGCTCGATCAATTGACAAATATCTGAAATCCCGATAACGTTATTGATCGCGCCCAAATAGCAAAGATCCAACGCATCTTCCCGAAGAACTGCGGGAATGGGGGGAATTTCGAGAGGCTTTGCGCACAAATACACCGTTGCGGATTTCTCTTTGGGTAATTTCAGTTTTTCACGGAACAGATCGCATTCCGTCGTAATAAAGTCCGCCGCGTGCAAGCTGTGATCCCGAACCCAAGCCCATATCCGAAATACGGGAGCAAGAAGCTTTTTCAATCTTCCGAAGGGGAACGTCTCCGGCCACAAATCAAAAATATCAAAAATCAGCTTTACTTCCGGATGCTTGTTCTTATATTTTGCAGCATAATGGGCAAGGAAATTCGGTGGGATCAAAACTACAACGACGGCAGGCAGCTGATCAAGGGTTTCCAAATAACGAAAGGTATCCCGGGCAAACTCCCGATGAGAAAGAATTCGATCCAAAGAAAGATTTTTGAGATAAGGACGCGCGTGAATCTGAACACAACCGGAAACGCTACATTGAAAGGGCTGTTTGGACGTATGATCAAAATCTGACGTAACGTAAACCGTATCGTACCCACAGTTACGCAAATAACTATCCGCAACGTGCAATCGATGCGCGTAATGATCCGAGCAACTAATCAGATACGCAACCTTTTTACTCATTCGTTTCAATCCTCAATCCTTGCATTATGTCGTTTGCCGCGAAACAAAAGATATCTTGCAAGGCGCACAAACGACGAGAAAAAACGCTTATTATACATAATAGTATAATATATTGTAGCACATACAACGGTAAAAGTCAATAGCAAAGGGGAAAACTTGCTAAAAATGACAAAATAGGGAGAAGTTGTTTTTGCTCGATAAGAGACGTCGATTAAAAACAAAGAAACAACCGTGCAAATACGTTTTCCGCAAGAATCTACGGTAATATCTCCATTTTGCACCCCTACGGGTCGATGCTTGCGCATAGTAGGTATTTGTTGCTGCAGATTTTCGACCTTATTATACTCAATTTTTGAGTAAAAGTCAATACTCAAAAATTGAATATGATACAATAGTCAAAGAAACGTCACAATTTTTGAATCGCAGGGAGGACGGGTATTTTGGATTACAGAGTCAGAATGAGAAATTTGAGGGAAGACCGAGACCTGACGCAAGCGCAGTTAGGGAAGCTTTTGAACAAATCGCAGCAGGGATACAACCACATTGAATCGGGGCGGGCGGAATTAAAAATTGACGACCTGATTGCGCTGTGCGATTTTTATCAGGTTTCGGCGGATTACCTCATCGGAAGAACCGAAAAGAAGAACGGATAAAAACAAAAAAAACGGCTGAATATTCAGTCGTTTTTTCTTTTAATATAGATTGTTTTATTGTAGCAATTTTAAATCCGACAACGGACAACTCCCTCGGTGACGTCGGTGAGAACCGTCTCCCCTTTTTGGTTGCGGATCGTGATTGAAATTTCAACGATTCCGTTGAATCGGTTCCGACGGGTGACGTTGATAATCCGAGCAGTTCCGGACAAAACATCCCCGGGATAGACCGGTTTTACAAATTCAACTTTCGTTGACTTTCCGGCGACCAGCTCATCGCCGAACAATTCCAGATCCACGAACTGCTTCCACACCACGAGAAAGGAATAAAGACCGGGAGAAATCAGCCCGCCGAACCGGGTATTTTTGGCGTATTCCTCGTCCAGATGAATGGCAAAGGGATCGTAGCGCCGGGCAAAGTCCAGCATCTCGTTCCGTTCAATTTCAGCCCCCGGAATTTCGTATTCCGTGCCGATTACAAAATTATCTAAATACATCGCTTCCTCTGTTTCTGAACGTCCCGTAAACCTCGCTTCGCATCCCTGCGGAGAGAAGGTTTTACAGGGCTTCGGGGGTGGTTTTGTGAGTCTTTGCGGTTTTTATTGATGCAATCAACATTACTCGAATACTTGTACAAGCCGAATCAAGATTTTTGTAGGTTGATTCATCAATATAATTCGTTTTGTATAAAAGTTCAAGCCAATAACCTGTTTCATTAGCCTCTTTAAGAGCTATTTGGAGTTTTGAAACAAAATCCGCTTTTCCGTGGGCGTATTGTGCCTCGCGGATATTTGCACCAATAGAAGTGCCGCTTCTGCCAATTTGATTGGAAATTATGTTTTCCTTTTTGAGTTTTAGTTCCTTGACAAGGTTTATCATAGATACGGCGAAGTCCATAGATTGAACGGATAATTTATCGTCTCGCATATCAGCACCTGCCTTCAAATTTTAGTATGTCATAAACACAGTGATTTATAAATGAAGCATTTGCTTCGCAAATATGAAGCGGCGGCTTTGCCCCCATGATGCAAATTCGCTTTGCGAATTTATGAAGCGAAGCGTCCCTCATCGTGCCGTAGGCATACTTCATAACCGAAGGTTGCTTCATTAGCGTTAGCGACTTCATATTCCCGCAAGGGAACGCTTCATTCCACCAAACAAAAGAGACTTGCGACAGCAAGTCTCTTTTGTTTGGTGGGCGAGGGTGGATTCGGACCACCGAAGCAAGATGCAACAGATTTACAGTCTGCCCCCTTTGGCCACTCGGGAACTCGCCCATATTCAGTTCAGCGAGAAAAAGAGAAAAGATGGTGGAGCTGGTGGACGGATTTGAACCCCCGACCTGCTGATTACAAATCAGCTGCTCTACCAGCTGAGCTACACCAGCACTTTTTGACGCTTGACTATTATATCACATATCGGATAAAAATGCAAGGGGGTATTTGTGAAAAATATTTTACATTTTAGTGATTCCGGAAATTGACAAACCGATCTTAATATGGTATAATAGATTGGTAATCGTTGGATAATATAAAAGACACAAAAATAACGATTCAAGAGAGGGCTTTGTTATGAAGTTGAATTACAAGCGCACCATTCTCGTCGGATTTGCCTTTTTCCTGATCTGTGCCTTTTGGCAGATCTACGACGTAACCATCGCCATGACCTTGACCAGCAAATTCGGCATGAGCCAGACGGCGTCGGGCATTATCATGGCGCTGGACAACATTCTGGCGTTGTTTATGCTGCCTTTGTTCGGGGGAATTTCCGACCGACACAAGGGAAAAAGCGGACGGCGCACCCCCTTCGTCCGCACCGGAACGATCCTGGCGGTCACCTTTTTGCTTTTGTTGTCCGTTGCAGATAACGTACAGTTGAAAAACATTGAAAAATACACGAAAATCAACGACGTTGCCACGATGGAAGTTATTTACGACGAGCAAAAAGATACGGTTTTGCAGACGCCAGAAGGGGTGGAATTCAAGCTTTCGGAATTATATACCAGGGAAGAATTCTCCCAACTGACCACCGAATCCAAAACCACGGAGATAAACAGCTTCGGCAGAGAGGTGGAGGTCAATCTCTACACCCGCCACGTGGTTCCTGCCCGACAGGCCTGTGCCGCCTCGGTAACCGCGCAAAGCCCCACGACGCTGATTTTATTTATCGGTATTTTGTTGCTTTTGTTGCTTTCCATGGCAACCTTCCGCACCCCTGCCGTCGCGCTGATGCCCGACGTAACGCTGAAGCCTTTGCGCTCCAAAGCAAACGCCGTAATCAACCTGATGGGGAACGCCGGGGGAATCATCGTCCTGGGGATCGGTTCTGTGCTGGCGATTTCCAAGGTAAAGAACGCCTATATGAGCTATACCGGCGTTTACGCGGTGGTCGGAGGTCTGATGCTGACCGCCTTGATCCTGTTCCTTTTGACGGTCAAGGAGCCCAAATGGGTGGCGGAAATGCAGGCAGAAAGTCTCCGTCTGGGGATTGATAAGGAAGAAGAAAAGCCCGAAATCGGTGCGAAGAAAAAATTGGACAAGGCAAAATTCCGCAGTTTGATCTTCATGCTGGCGTCTATCGTTTTGTGGTTTTTCGGATACAACGCCGTCACGTCCAAATATACGGTTTACGCCCAAAACGTATTGGACAAGGACGCCACCACCACCTTGCTTTTGGCAAATATTGCCGCGATTATCGCCTATCTCCCCGTGGGGATGATCGCCTCGAAGATCGGACGGAAAAAGACGATTTTGGCAGGGATCGTGATGTTGTTTACCGCCTTTTTCGGCGGATGCTTCATTACCGCATCCACCCCCTCCTGGCTGATGTCGATCATGTTCTGCCTTGCGGGCGTTGCCTGGGCGACGATCAACGTCAACTCCTTCCCCATGGTAGTGGAAATGTGTACCGGCGCCGACGTGGGGAAATACACCGGATACTACTACACCGCGTCTATGGCAGCCCAATCCCTGACCCCCACCGTTTCGGGCTTGTTTATGGATAACGTAGCCATGACAAGCCTCTTCCCCTACGCCGCGATTTTCGTCGCCCTGTCCTTCGTCACCATGTTGTTCGTGAAGCACGGAGATTCCAGACCCGCGCCGAAAAAGAACGTCATGGAACAGTTTGAGGAGGATGCGGAATGACCTGGCTTTATCTTGCCGCCGGAATCCTATCCCTTTTCTGCGTACTATTTTTGATCTTCCTGTTTCTGATTAAACCCCGATCCCCCAAGCACCGCCCTGCCTACCGGGATTTCGTGGGGGTGGAATACGCGCATCGGGGATTACACGGAAAGACCGTGCCGGAAAATTCCCTGCGCGCCTTTGAAAAAGCCGTGGAACGGGGACTTGGCATCGAGTTGGATATTCAGCTTTCCAAGGACGGTCAGGTGGTGGTTTTTCACGATTTAACCCTGAACCGAGTGGCGGGCGTGGACGGAAGGGTTATCGACTACACGGCGGAAGAGCTGTCGAAAATGTCCCTGAACGGTCAGCCCGACGGCATCCCCACCCTGAAGCAGGTTTTGGAAGTGGTGGATGGAAAAATCCCCCTGATTATCGAAATGAAAATTCCCGGCTTCGATCTTTCGGTCTGCCCCAAGGCTTTTGAGATTTTAGACGATTACGCGGGGCGCTATTGCGTGGAATCCTTTCATCCCTTCGTGTTGGATTGGATGCGGAAAAACCGCCCGAATATCCTTCGGGGGCAGTTGTCGTCCGATTTCTTCAAGCACAAGGAGGGAGGCAATAAATTGCAACTTTTTGCGGTGAAAAACCTATTATTGAACGTCATCGCGAAACCCGACTTTATCGCCTACGACATTCGCTATCCCGAAACGGTTGCCTTCCGACTCTGCCGAGATTTCTGGAAGGCGTTCCCCATCGGATGGACGGTACGAACCAACGACGAGTTGACCCGGGCAAAGAAAGAATTCGACGCCTGGATCTGTGAAGATATTTACGAATAAAGGAGTTTGTTATGATTAACGTCAGAGAAATCGAAAGCTACAAGGACTTTGGAAAGGTCGTCGCCCTGGACAACGGCACGGTGGAGGCTTACGTCACCGTGGACGTGGGTCCCCGAATCATCCGCTTCGGGTTGATCGGCGGTCAAAACTTCATGCAGGACGATCGGGAATTACTGGGCGGCGTGACCGACCAAAAATTCGAAGACTTTTTCGGCGAAGGGAAAAAGTGGGAAAATTTAGGCGGACACCGAATCTGGCTCTCCCCCGAATCGTACCCCGAAACCTACTATCCCGATTTGGATCCGGTAAAATACCGAGTAGAACCGGACGGCAAGACCGTTTCCTTCTTCGCACCCTTTGAAATGGAAAATTCCGTCTTCAAGGAAATGATCGTCACCCTGCCGGAGGACAAGGAAAACGCCCTTTTGGTAACCATGCGGGTTACGAATATCGGAGATAAACCGTTACGGTTTGCCATTTGGGGGCTGACCGTGTCGGCGCAGGGGGGTACGGAGATCATTCCCATGAACACCGACGATACGGGGCTTCTTTCCAACCGCACCATTATGGTCTGGCCCTACACCAACCTGGGAGACGACCGGGTAACGTGGATGAACAAATACGTCACCCTGCGGCAGGATCCCACCGCCACCACCCCCTTCAAGCTGGGCTTTGATCTGAAGGGCGGAAAAGTACATTATCTTCTCAACGGCGAGGTTTTCACGAAATTCCACATGACCCATCATCCCGACGCCGTGTATCCGGACAACGGCTGCTCCTTTGAGACCTACACCAACCCCAACTTTATCGAAATCGAAAGTCTGGCGCCCCTGTGCGACGTTGCCCCCGGAAGCAGAAGCGAGCTGACGGAGCTGTGGATGATTCAAAAATCTCCCGTGGAAAACCCCGATCTTTCTTCCGACGACGCCATTGATTCCTTCCTGGCACGGCTTTAAACCAAAACGGTATTAAAAACAAGATTAAAACGCTCCCTGAAGCAGGGAGCGTATTGCTTTATTTATTCTTTGGCAAAGACGATTTTTTCTTCCGACACGGAGACGGTAACGGCGTCCCCCTTGCCGAATTCTCCTCCCAGCATTTTTTCTGCCAGAGGATCCTCCACCAGCGTCTGGATGGCGCGGCGTAAGGGTCTTGCGCCGTAAGAGACGTCGAAGCCCTTGTCTGCCAGCAGATCCAACGCTTCGTCGGTCAAGGTAAGGGAAATGCCCATCTCGGACAGGCGCTTGGTGACCTGCTCGGTCAGACGCAGAGCGATCTGACGGATATCCTCCTTGCGCAGTTGAGAAAAGACGATGATATCGTCAATACGGTTGAGGAATTCGGGACGGAAGGTGTGCTTCAATTCGCCCATCACGCTTTCCCGAATATCCTCCTGGGTGCGGGTAAATTCTCCCTCGGTGGGGGCAAAGCCTAATTGCTTTTTCTTTTCGGCAATATTTTTCGCGCCCACGTTGCTGGTCATAATAATCACGGTGTTTTTAAAATCGACCGTTCTTCCCTGTCCGTCGGTCAGTTGACCGTCGTCCAGAACCTGCAGCATCACGTTGAATACGTCCGGGTGCGCCTTTTCGATTTCGTCAAAGAGAACCACTGCGTAGGGTTTGCGGCGAACCTTTTCGGTCAACTGTCCCCCTTCGTCGTAGCCCACGTAGCCCGGAGGCGATCCAATGAGACGGGAAACGGTGTGCTTTTCCATATATTCGGACATATCAATGCGGATCATCGCCGTTTCATCCCCGAACATGACTTCCGCCAACGCCTTGGAAAGCTCGGTCTTCCCCACCCCGGTGGGACCCAAGAACAAAAACGAACCGATGGGACGCTTGGGATCCTTCAATCCCACTCTGCCCCGACGAATGGCGCGGGAAACGGCAACGACCGCTTCCTCCTGCCCCACCACCCGCTGATGAAGAATGGATTCCATATTCAAAAGCCGTTGTCCCTCCTCGGAAATCAGCTTGCGGACGGGAATTCCGGTGGATTGGGAGATCACTTCCTGGATTTCTTCCGCGCCGACGGTCAATTCCCGACCGGCAGCCTCCTCGCTCCATTTCTTGCGAAGATCCTCCAATTCCGCTTTTTTTGCCTTTTCCTCATCCCGAATCCGTGCGGCTTCTTCAAAATTCTGATTTTGAACCGCGTCCTCCTTTTCCGCGCCCAGGCGGGCAATTTCCTCTTCCTTTTCCTTCAGGTCCGGCGGAGAGGTCAGATTGGAAATACGGATTTTCGAGGCGGCTTCGTCCATCAGATCAATGGCTTTGTCGGGCAGGAACCGATCCTGAATATAACGCTTGCTCAATTTGACGGCAGACTCAATGGCCTCGTCGGTAATACGAACCTTGTGATGGGCTTCGTATTTATCCCGCAATCCCTTCAGAATCTCGATGGCGTCTTCCACGGTGGGCTCCGCCACGACGATGGGCTGGAAGCGACGCTCCAACGCCGCATCCTTTTCGATGTTCTTGTGATATTCGTTGAGGGTGGTTGCCCCGATGACCTGAATTTCTCCCCGGGCAAGGGAGGGCTTTAAGATATTTGCCGCGTCCATCGCCCCCTCCGCCGAGCCTGCGCCGACCAAAACGTGCAGCTCGTCGATAAAAAGAATGACGTTTCCGGCTTTTTTTACCTCGTCGATGACGTTTTTCAACCGTTCTTCAAAATCCCCACGGTATTTCGAGCCGGCAAGCATGGACGCAATATCCAGCGTCACGACCCGCTTATCCTTCAGCATTTCGGGAACGGCGCCGTCAACGATGTGTTGGGCAAGTCCCTCGGCGATGGCGGTCTTCCCCACCCCCGGCTCTCCGATGAGGCAGGGGTTGTTTTTGGTGCGGCGGGACAAAACCTGAATCACTCGGGCGATTTCCTCGCTGCGCCCGATGACCGGGTCGATCTTCCGTTCCTTTGCCTGCTCGGTCAGATCCACGCCGTACTGATCCAACCCGGGGGTTTTTCCACCGGATTTTTTCGGGGAGTTTCCCTTTTTCTGGGAATTGGACGGAACGACACCCAGCAATTCCAGGATCTCTGCGGCAATCTCCCGGGCGTCCGCCCCCTCGGCCTCGATCATCTCCACGCCCTTGCAGTCGCTTTCCTTCAAAAGCGCCAAAAGCAGATGCTCCGTGCCGATGATATTATGCCCTAATTGGCGGGCTTCCAAATACGATTGCTCCAAAATCTTTTTCATGCGGGGAGTCATATCCTGCCCCGAGACGTTGGAGGGCGTTCCCGTACCCACCGATTCGGCGATGCGGCTGATCAGCCCCTCCACCGTAATACCCGCGTCGGACAGGGCTTTTTTCGAGACGCTGTCCTCGGTCTGAACCAAGCCCACCAAAAGATGCTCCGTACCGATATAGGAATGTCCCAACTCACGGGCGGCCTGCAGAGCAAAATTCAGCGCCATGGTTGCTTTTTGAGAAAAATTATTAAACATCAAAATCACCTCTCGTCGTGTGAATCAAAAAATCAGATTATTTCAACCGTTCCCGAACCAGCTCTGCCCGACGCTGATCCCGTTCTCCGTCCGATTGGGCGTCCCCGGTCAGCATCAGATTGTAGGGCTGACATTCGATAAACAACCGATCCAGGTCGGACAAATTCAAGGAGAGCAATCCCAGCTCCGCCCCAAGGCGAACCTTGGAATACAGGGCGCGGAATTCGGCGGACGTCAGCATCCGACACTCCTTCAAAATGCCGTAGGAACGGAACAGATCGTCCTGGGTGCGCAATTCGGAATACAGATGCTCCCGGGCGGTTTTTTCCGAATCACAGATCTGAGCGACGATGCGGTTGAGAAGCTTTACCGTTTCCTTTTCGCTCATGCCCAGGGATACGGAATTGGAAACCTGGTAAAGGCAAGCCCCTGCTTGGGTTCCCTCTCCGTACAAGCCCCGAACCGTGATCCCCACCTGGGAAACCGAATGGATCACCCGATCCATCAATCCCCGACGGGTCAAGGCAGGTAAATGGAGCATGACCGACGCTCGGATTCCCGTACCGAGATTGGTGGGGCACGCCGTCAGATATCCGTATTTTTCGGAAAAGGCGTATTCCACCTTACCATCGATATAATCGTCCAGGGTGTTGATATCGTCGTACAGCTCCTCCAGACAGGAGCCGGGCGCCATCGCCTGAATCCGAAGATGGTCTTCCTCGTTGATCATAACCGAAAGCCGCTTACTGCGTCCCAGCAAAAGCGCGCTTTGCTCCCCGGATTTTGCAAATTCGGGGGAAATCAGATGCTCCTCCATCATCGCGCCCCCCTGGACGGAGGAAACGTTTTTCATATCCAAAAAATCGAAGGATTCTTCGGGATAATCGGTCAGAAGTCCGTGCAATTCCTGTTTCATTTCCGCGGCGGCCTTGTCGGTCAGCCGAGAGGGGAAGGGATATTTTTTCAGATTGCGGGCAAGACGGATCCGAGACGAGACCACCATGTTGGGGTCGATGCGTTTTTCGTTGTTATCTTTCATCCTTTTGCCCTCCTTTATTCCTGATTTTGAGATTCCAGCGCACGGATCTTATCCCGCAAAACGGTGGCTTCTTCAAAGTTTTCGGTCTGAATTGCCTGCGCCAATTTTTCCTTCAGTGCAGTCAGATCATCCTCCGGCTTCTCTGCAGATGCGCGGGGAGATTTTCCGGTGTGGGATTTATTCCCCGAAATGCGAGGCAAAAGCCGTTGCAGATAATCCCGAAAGGAATCGTAGCAGTCGGCACAGCCCATCATTCCGGAAGCGGAAACCTCCTTGAGCGTCATTCCGCAGGTGGGACAGCGGGAGGCGGCGGGCGCGGAATACGTGCCGAGAAGATCGGACACGGCGCTCAAGCCGAAGCCGAAGTTGCCGAAATTCATCATCGAATCTCCAAGCCCCAATTTGGCGGCACATTCGGAGCAGAGAAACACTTCACGGGTTTTTCCGTTGACAGTCTGCTTGAAATAGGTGGTGGCGGTATTCTTTTTACAATTTTCGCAAAGCATAACGATTACTCCTTTTTACCATTATTATTCCGATGCGACGGAAATAAGCATGTGTTTGAAAATATCTGCCCGAACGAAATCCCGTACCGCAGGAGGCAGGGACGACAGGGCGTTTTCCGAGACGGCGGCGCGGATCAGACGGGCCTGCTCCGCCGAAAGATAGCCGTAATCCAACATATTCTTCAAAAACAGATCCGTATTGAAGCAGTTAATGTTTTTTCCCACGGCGTTGACCACGTGCATGATATGGGTCCGCTTATCGCTTCGAACCCGACGGATGCGGATATATCCCCCGCCGCCCCGACGGCTTTCGATGAGATACCCTCGCTCCGGCGTAAAGCGGGAGGAAATGACGTAATTGATCTGGCTGGGAACCACGTTGAACTGCTGGGCAAGCTCGTTGCGCTGCAATTCCAACGCGCCGTCCTGCCGTTCCAAGGCGTCCATTAAAAAGGCGGCGATCAGATCGCTGGATTTCATAGAGAACACTCCTTTCGTCAAAGTTTGACTTTGACCATCTTTGACCTTTGTGATTTTATTATACACCTTTTGGGGAGAAATTGCAACCCGCAAAAAGGTCAAATAAGGTCAGAAAACAATGGTTCGTTTTAATTTATCGTGGTATTTTCTTTCGTTTTCTTTTATTTTTATTGTTTTTCGTCGATTTTTATTCGGTTTGATTTTGGATTTTTCTCCCTAAAATCGTAAATATGTTTGAAATATCCCCTTTCCTTCTTGCATTTTTCGAACAAGTGTGCTATAATATATCCGAACTGATGTTCGAAAAAAACACAGAAATGAGGAAAAGGCGTGCTGATTTATCAATATTCCGGCGGGCTGAACGGATTTCTTTCCGCCGTATTTCGGGCGTACAAAGAGAAAGCCCTGCCCGACCTGATCACCGACGGCAATCTCTCCGAACCGCCCCTGATGTCCCAAATCGTGACGGTACAGCCCGACGAGGCAAAGGCGTTGCGGGTAGAACGGGGGATCTGCGCCCGCATGGGGATTTCCGGGTTGCATCAGCTGACCTACGCCTACGCATCCGCAAATCCGGAAAAAAACCGAATCCTGTTTTATTGGATCCTTTCGGTTTTCAAATACGGAAGCGGCGTGCAAACCCGCTATCAAGACCCGCGTATCATGAATTTTTACGACATGACCGCACGGGTCACGCTGGAAATCAACCGCCTGTTGGCATCGCTCCGCTTTTCCCAAAGCCCGACGGGATTGTTTTTCGCCGAATTTGCCCCGGACAACAATATTCTCCCCTTTCTCGTGCCTTATTTTTCCCGAAAATTTGACGGTCAATCCTTTTTGATCTACGATTGCAAGCGCTCCTTGTACGGAATTTACAACGGAACGGAATGGAAGATTTTGCAGGAGGAAAAGAAAATCCCCTGTCCGTCTTCCCCGCCGGAGCAGGTCTTTCAAGCATTATGGAAGGAATATTACCGATCGGTCGCCATCGCCGCCCGGGAAAGCCGACGGCTGCAGGATTCCTATCTCCCCCGCCGATATCGGGCATTTCTTACGGAATTTCGGGATTAAAGGAATTTTGGGCGGATATGTCACAAAAAATTCCCTTTTGCCCCCTTGAAAAACAGGGGTAATTGTGATATAATAGTAAGGCTGAATTGACGTGCGGGTGTAGTTTAGTGGTAGAACCCCAGCTTCCCAAGCTGGTCGTGCGAGTTCGATTCTCGTCATCCGCTCCATACACGCATCCGTAGCTCAACTGGATAGAGCAATTGCCTTCTAAGCAATAGG
>JAGAPC010000025.1 GCA_017623475.1 Clostridia bacterium
ATGCCTTGCCCTGCGGGAAGAGGGTTACGAGGTTGTTCTGTGTAACTCTAACCCTGCAACCATTATGACCGATACGGTGATTGCGGATAAGATCTATATGGAGCCTTTGACTTTGGAGTATATCGCAAAGATCATCCGCTACGAGCGTCCCGACGCCATCGTACCCGGCATCGGCGGTCAGACCGGTCTGAACCTTGCCATGCAGCTGGAACGCAAGGGCATTTTGCGGGAATGTCAGGTGGAACTGTTGGGAACGTCCAGCGAATCCATTGAACGCGCCGAGGATCGGGAGCTGTTCAAGGAGCTTTGCCAATCCATCGGCGAGCCGGTCATTCCCTCCGAGATCACCTACAACATCGAAGAGGCAAAGGAAGCGGCAAATCGGATCGGCTATCCCGTGGTTCTCCGCCCCGCCTTTACCCTGGGCGGAACCGGCGGAGGCTTTGCGTACAGTGAAGAGGAGCTGATCGAGGTCGGACTGAACGCCTTCAAGCTTTCTCCCGTACACCAGGTTCTGATCGAAAAATCCGTCAAGGGTTACAAAGAAATCGAATTTGAAGTTATGCGGGACTCTCAAGACCACGCCATCACCATCTGCGGCATGGAAAACATCGACCCCGTCGGCGTCCATACCGGGGACTCGCTGGTGGTCGCGCCCATCATGACGCTGAACGATCACGATCTGAAGATGCTCAACGATTCCGCCATCAAGATCATTAAAGAACTGAAGATCGAAGGAGGCTGTAACGTACAGTTTGCGTTAAATCCCCATTCGTCCGAATATTACCTCATCGAAGTCAACCCCCGGGTTTCCCGGTCTTCTGCCTTGGCGTCCAAGGCGTCCGGGTACCCCATCGCGCGGGTTACGGCAAAGATCGCCGTAGGCATGGCGTTGGAGGATATCAAAATCGCCAACACCAACGCCGCCTTCGAGCCGCAGCTGGACTACGTAATCGCAAAACTGCCCCGCTTCCCCTTCGATAAATTTGCGTCCGCCACCAACAAATTGGGCACGCAAATGAAAGCGACGGGCGAGGTCATGGGCATCGGCTCGAATCTGGAGGAATGTCTGCTGAAGGGCATCCGTTCTCTGGAAATCGGAGCAAACCACATCTATCTTTCCAAGTTTGACAATATGTCGGTGGAAGAGCTGCTTGATTATATCAAGGAATTCCGTTCCGACAACGTCTTTGCCATCGCCGAATTGTTCTATCACGGCGTTTCGGTGGAGCAGATCCACGAAATTACCCAGATCACTCCCTTCTTCCTGGAAGCCATCAAGCGCATCGTGGATATGGAAGAAACCCTGAAGGAAAACGTCCGCAACGAGGAAATCCTGCGCGCCGCAAAGAAGATGGGCTTCAGCGATAAATACATCGCCCGGATGTGGAAGTGCAGCGAGCTGGACGTTTACAAGTTCCGGAAAGAGATCAACCTGTTCCCCGTCTTTAAGATGGTGGACACCTGCCACACCAACGCTTATATCCCCTATTTCTACTCCTCTTACACCGGAGAAAACGCTTCGGTCATTACCGACAAGAAAAAGATCGTGGTTTTGGGCGCCGGTCCCATCCGTATCGGACAAGGGGTGGAATTCGACTACTCCACCGTCCACGCCGTAACCACCATTAAAAATTCCGGCTACGAAGCCATCATCATCAACAATAACCCGGAAACGGTCTCCACCGACTACACCACCGCCGACAAGCTTTACTTTGAACCCCTCACCCCCGAGGACGTGATGAATATCATCGAATTTGAAAAGCCGGTGGGTGTCATCGCTTCCCTGGGCGGTCAGACCGCCATCAACCTGGCACAACCTTTGACCGATCGGGGCGTCAAGATCATCGGCACCGACTGCGCCGCCATCGACAAGGCGGAAGACCGCAACGCCTTTGAAAATCTCTTAAACGAATTGAATATTCCCCGGGCAAAGGGACGGGCGGTTACGAACATGGAGGACGGCATCAAGGCCGCTTCCGAAATCGGATATCCCGTCCTGGTTCGTCCCTCCTTCGTTTTGGGCGGACGCGCCATGCAGATCGTTGCCAACGAAAAACAGTTGAAGCATTACCTGAAAACCGCCGTTGAAATCGACGAGGACAAGCCGGTTTTGGTGGATAAGTACATCTCCGGCAGAGAAGTCGAGGTAGATGCCATCTGCGACGGTCACAGCGTTTTCGTCCCCGGCATTATGGAATTGGTGGAGCGCACCGGCGTTCACTCCGGGGACTCCATTTCGGTCTATCCCACCTTCTCGGTTTCCGACAAGGTCAAGGGAACGATCCTGCAATACGCAAAGCAGCTGGGATTGGGCATCGGAATCGTGGGGCTTTACAATATCCAATTTATCGTTGACAAGGACGATAACGTTTATATCATCGAGGTCAACCCCCGTTCCTCCCGCACCGTTCCCTTCCTGTCCAAAGCCACCGGATATTCCCTGGCGGATATTGCAACGGAGGTTATTTTGGGCAAGACCTTGAAGGAACAAGGCATTTTCGATATTTATCCCGACGAAAAGAAGCGTTGGTACGTAAAAGCACCGGTCTTCTCCTTCAATAAGATCCGGGGACTGGACGCATATCTCTCCCCCGAAATGAAGTCCACCGGGGAAGCCATCGGCTACGACGACAAGATGAACCGCGCTTGCTATAAAGCCCTGCAGGCCGCCGGTATGCACCTGCAGAATTACGGCACCGTCTTTGCCACCATCGCCGACCAGGACAAGGAAGAAGCCCTGCCCTTGATTGAACGGTTCTACAACCTGGGCTTTAACATCCAGGCGACGGAGGGTACTGCAAAATTCCTGAAGGAACACGGAATCCGCACCCACGCCCTGAAGAAGATCAGTGACGGAAGCGAAGAAATTCCCGACGCACTGCGCCAGGGGCACATCGCCTACGTCATCAACACCAAAGATCCCGCATCCACCGACACGGACAACAACGACGGCGGTCAGATCCGTAAGCTTGCCACGGAATACAACGTGACCCTGTTCACCGCCCTGGACACCGTAAAGGTTCTGCTCGACGTTTTGGAAGAAACCACTTTGTGTATTTCTACAATCGATGCGTAAGGAGTCAATTATGATCCAATCCATCTTTACCGTCACGGAAAATATTCCGCTGACCAAGGACGTTATGAAAATGACCCTGACGGGGGATTGCAGCGCCATTACCCGTCCCGGTCAGTTCGTCAATCTGAAAATCGAAGGGCGTTATCTGCGCCGTCCCATTTCGGTCTGTGATCGTCAGGGCGACACTCTGACACTGGTTTACAAGATCGTCGGCGGCGGCACGAAGGACATGAGCGAAATGCCCGTCGGCACGCAGATCGATATTCTCACCGGGCTTGGAAACGGTTACGATTTAACCAAATCGGGCGACCGTCCCCTGTTGGTGGGCGGCGGCGTCGGAGTTCCCCCTCTGTACCTGCTGGCGAAGGATCTCATCGCCCAAGGGAAATCGGTTACCGTGATTCTGGGCTTCAACACCGCATCCGAAATCTTTTATGAAGAAGAATTCAAAGCCATCGGCTGTATCGTCCGAGTGGCGACGGCTGACGGATCGAAGGGCGTGAAGGGGTTCGTCACCGACGCCTTGGACGGCATTGACGCCACCTATTTCTACACCTGCGGACCGGAGCCGATGTTAAAGGCGTTGTACAACGCCACCGAAATTTCCGGACAGTTCAGCTTTGAAGAACGGATGGGCTGCGGCTTTGGGGCTTGTATGGGCTGCTCCTGCAAGACCAAATACGGCAACAAGAGGATCTGTAAGGACGGTCCTGTGCTGGAGAAGGAGGAGATTATATGGTAAACATGAAAGTCAACCTCTGCGGAATTGAGATGGACAACCCCATCATCCCCGCCAGCGGAACCTTCGGCTACGGCTATGAATTTGCCGAATTATACGATATCAATATATTGGGAACCTTCTCGTTCAAGGGTACGACCCTGGAGCCGAGATTCGGGAATCCCACCCCTCGGATCGCAGAATGTACCGCAGGCATGATCAACGCCGTAGGATTGCAAAACCCCGGTGTCGATCAGGTCATTTCGGAGGAATTGCCCCGCCTTGCCACCTGCTTCCATAAGCCGGTCATGGCAAACGTCAGCGGATTTTCCGTTCCCGACTACGCCGCCACCTGCGAAAAATTGGATCAATGCGACCAGGTAGGCTGGCTGGAGGTCAACGTCTCCTGCCCCAACGTCCACGGAGGCGGAATGTCCTTCGGAACGTCGCCCGAAGCGGCGGCGGAGGTAACCCGCGCCGTAAAAAAAGTAACGAAAAAGCCCGTCATCATCAAGCTTTCCCCCAACGTCACCGACATCGTTTCCATCGCAAAGGCTTGTGAGGAAGCAGGGGCGGACGGCATCAGTCTGATCAACACGCTGTTGGGGATGCGGATCGATCTGAAAACAAAAAAGCCGGTCATCGCCAACAAAATGGGCGGATTTTCCGGCTCTGCCATCTTCCCTGTGGCGGTTCGGATGGTCTATCAGGTTGCCCACGCCGTCAATATCCCCGTCGTGGGAATGGGGGGCGTTACCACCGCGGAGGACGTCATCGAGCTGATGCTCGCAGGAGCAACTGCAGTTCAGGTGGGGGCGGCAAATCTGATCGAGCCCTACGCCTGCAAAAACATCATCGAAAATCTGCCGAAGGTCATGGAAAAATACGGCATCAAAGATCTGAACGATATCATCGGTCAAGCATAATTACATTGAAAAATTGGATTTAAAGGAGATATATTATGGGAAAAGACGTCATCATCGCCTGTGACTTTGACAGCGCGGAAAAAACCTTTGCCTTTTTGGACAAATTCACCGGAAGAAAGCCTTTCGTGAAGATCGGCATGGAGCTGTATTATGCGGAAGGTCCTTCCATCGTGAAGGAAATCAAAAAACGGGGGCATAAGATCTTTTTGGATCTGAAGCTCCACGATATCCCCAACACCGTGAAAAAATCCATGGCGGTGCTTTCCCGTCTTGACGTGGACATGACCAACCTCCACGCCGCCGGAACCTGCCGCATGATGGAAGCCGCCATCGAGGGGCTGACCCGTCCCGACGGAACCCGTCCCCTGCTCATCGCCGTCACCCAGCTGACCTCCACCGACCAGGAAAGCATGGAAAAGGATCTTTGGATCGAAAAGCCCATCGCCGACGTGGTGATGCACTACGCCCACAATGCGAAGCTTGCCGGATTGGACGGGGTGGTTTGCTCCCCCCTGGAAGCCGGAAAAGTTCATGAAACTTGCGGGAAAGATTTTGTTACCGTTACCCCCGGCGTCCGCTTTGCCGACGGAGATATCGGCGATCAGAAGCGGGTTATGACCCCCGCCCAGGCGAAAGAGATCGGCTCGGACTACATCGTGGTAGGAAGACCCATTACCGCCGCCGAAGATCCCGTAGCCGCTTACGAGCGCTGCGTTAACGAATTCTGCGATTAAAGGAGAGTATAAACATGGAAGCTTACAAGAGAGAGTTTATTGAATTTCTGCAAGGCGCAGGAGTTTTGAAGTTCGGGGATTTTACCGCAAAATCCGGTCGCAAGATCCCCTATTTCGTCAATGCCGGCATGATCAAGACCGGCGACCAGATCACCAAAATGGGCGAATTCTACGCCAAGGCTTACTTTGACAAGCTGGGCAAAAAGGAAGCGGTTCTTTACGGACCTGCCTACAAGGGCATCTCCCTTTCCATCTCCGCCGCCGTTGCCCTTTCCAAAAACGGTCTGAACGTGCCCTTCTTCTTTAACCGCAAGGAAGTGAAGGATCACGGCGAAGGAGGCACCTTCGTCGGCTACGTTCCCCAGGCAGGGGAAGAGATCGTCATCATCGAGGACGTCATTACCGCCGGCACTGCCATTCGGGAAAGCATGGAGATCTTGAGCCATCTGGAGGATACCAAGGTCATCGCCACCTTTATCATGGTGGATCGGAAGGAAAAAGGACAGACCGAAAAGGGCGCGATGCAGGAGATCGAAGAACAGTTCGGCTTCCCGGTCTATTCGGTGGTTGACGTGTACGATATCATCGAATATCTGGAGGAAGATCCCGCCAACGAAGAAAACGTCACCCGAATCAAGAATTATCTTGCCGTCAACGGAGCAAAAGCATGAGAAGTTTAATTGATATTCTCGACCTGTCCCCCGCGGAAATCGACGAATTGATCGCCACCGCCAACGACATTATTGCAAACCCGGTAAAGTATTCCGAAAAATGCCGGGGCAAGAAGCTGGCGACGCTGTTTTTCGAGCCTTCCACCCGTACCCGTCTCTCCTTTGAGGCGGCGATGTACGAATTGGGCGGAAGCGTTTTGGGATTCTCCGAAGCCCAATCTTCCTCTGCCGCAAAGGGCGAAAGCGTCTCGGACACGGCAAAGACCGTCAGCTGCTACGCGGACATCATCGCCATGCGCCACCCCAAAGAAGGTGCTCCCTTCGTGGCGTCTCAAGCGGCGTCAATCCCCATCATCAACGCGGGAGACGGCGGACACAATCACCCCACCCAGACCCTGACCGACCTTTTGACCATCTCCCGGGAAAAGGGACGCTTTGACGGTCTGACCGTAGGCTTCTGCGGAGACTTAAAGTTCGGCAGAACCGTCCATTCTCTGATCGGGGCTTTGTGCCGGTACAAAAACGTGAAAATCGTTTTGATCTCCCCGGAGGAGCTGAAGGTCCCCAGCTACGTCAAGCAAAGCATGAAGAAGGCGGGCGTTGAATACGTCCAAACCACCGATCTGGAACAAGCACTGCCCGAATTGGATATTCTTTACATGACCCGCGTTCAACGGGAACGGTTCTTCAACGAGGAAGATTATCTGCGCCTGCGGGACAGCTACATTCTTACCCCGGCAAAATTGAAGAATGCAAAGTCCGATCTGAGCATCATGCACCCCCTCCCCCGGGTCAACGAAATTTCCGTGGAGATCGACGACGATCCGCGCGCCTGCTATTTTAAACAGGTTCTGAACGGAAAGTACGTCCGCATGGCTTTGATCTTAAAACTGCTGGAGGTGGAATAAGATGCATATTGATTCGATTCGCAACGGGCTGGTCATCGACCACATTTCCGCCGGAAAGGGCATGGAGATCTACGACCTTTTGGGGCTTGGAACGCTGGATTGCACCATCGCCATCATCAAAAATTCCAACAGCCGCAAGATGGGGAAAAAGGACATCATCAAGATCGACGCCCAGATTGACCTCGATCTGAACATTTTGGGCTACGTAGATCCTGGCATCACCGTCAACGTGATCCAGGACGGCGTTCTGATCGAGAAAAAGACGGTGGATCTTCCCGAAACCCTGACCAACGTGCTGAAATGCAAAAATCCCCGGTGCATTACCTCCACCGAGCAGGAGCTGAAGCACGTGTTCAAGCTGACCGATCCGGAAAGCCGTACCTACCGTTGTATCTACTGCGAAACTGCGTCCAAATGATTGGATCCCCCGGATAATATTCCTTCTTTGGAGAAGAATAGAATCGGGAGGGAAGGTATGATTTCATTTTTTCTGACACACGCTTCCGGTTTTTTCATCATCGGGATCTCGGTGATCGGAGCAACGCTGCTGAAAACCGCCGCCCGAACGTATGCCGATCGGGAAAATCAGTAAAAAGTAAACGCCGCAAATCTTGTGATTTGCGGCGTTTTTCCGTTATAGCAACCAATCGACCATCTGACTGAAATAATCGAAAAATCCGGCTTTCTCCACAGTTTCCGTGGCAACGACGGGAACCGAAAGAACCTCTTCCCCCTCGTACATAAACTTTGCCGTTCCCACCACCTGCCCCACCGAAACGGGGGCTTGCAGCGTCTCCTCCACCGTAATTTCCAGGGCGATGCGGGAAGCCTCGGATTTTTTCACCACCAAGGTCAGATCTCCCTCGGCGGCAACCGAAACGGTATCGGATTTCCCCCGATTGACCGGAATATCCGACAGATCCCCCACCGAACGGTGGACGACCGTATATCCGGCAAACCCGTAATCCAACAGAGAAGCGGCAGAAGCGAACCGCCCTTTGCTCGTCTCTCCCCCCAACACCACGGCGATCAGAGACATTCCGTCCCGGGTGGCGGTGGCGGCAAGACAATGCCCCGCGGCTTCGGTATAACCGGTTTTCATTCCGGTCATGCCGTCGTAGGTTTTCAGCAGTTTGTTGGTATTGGCAAGCCCGAACCCGCCGTTTCGCAGAGAATCCATCCAAATCCCCGTATAATCGAGAATGTGGGGATGGGTCAAAAGCTCCTTGGTAAACAACGCAACGTCATAGGCGCAGGTATAATGATTTTCGTCGGGAAGTCCGCAGGGATTGACGAAATTGGTGTTTTCCGCCCCCAGCTCACGGGCGCGCTCGTTCATCCGCGTCACGAAAGCGGCTTCGCTCCCCGCAAGATATTCCCCCAACGCCACCGCCGCGTCGTTGGCAGAATTGACGGCAACGGATTTGAGAAGATCCCGAAGGGTCATGGTCTCCCCCACCTCCAGATAGATCTGGGTGCCTCCGTAGGAGCAGGCGTTTTCCGAGGCGGTCACCGAATCGTCCTCGGTCACCGTCCCGGAGTCCAGGGCTTCCATGATCAAAAGCATGGTCATGACCTTGGTGACGCTTGCGGGATATAATTTTTTCTTCGATTCCGATTCGTACAACACCGTTCCCGTTTCGGCTTCCATGAGAATGGCGCCCTTTGCGTCCAAATTCAGCGTTCCCGACGCCGCCACGTTCCCTCCGACGGCTCCGCTTTCCACCCCGGAGGCAGACAGAGGCAACCCCGCAACGATGGCAAAAATTCCGCACAAAAGCACCGACAAAACCCTTTTTATCATACCGTGACCCTCACTTAAAAAAATGTCCTCATCCCATACTTATGAGATGAGGACTTGTTTTATTCAAGCTTATTCGGCTTGTTCTTCTTCGGAAACGGTTTCTTCCGATTCGGGCGCGTCGGGAGACGCCACGTACCGCGTCAACACCGGGAATACCAGAGAATTGGAAACGAACGCCATGACCGAAAACGCCAAGAACAGAACCACCGGGAAGGTCAAGGGCCAGAACAGGAAGGTCAGCACGACCAGCAGGGCAAAGACCAAAAACATCACGACGTTCCGCCAAAGCTGCGTCATGGCAAGGATCACGCTGTTGCGGATCAGCTGCTTGACCGTAAGATCAAAGGAAACCATCATGGGGTAAATATAAAAGGAAGCAAAAAACAAAAGGTAGGCGAAAACGAACAAAACGACGACGGCGGCGGTGCGAAACCCTCCCGACACGTTCAGCGCTTCATCCGTCCAGCTGAAAAACGATCCCGCCAGCAACGCGCCGCAGACCAGCTGAATCAACCCGACCAGGAAGCCCTGCTTAAAATGCTCCTTACATTTTTCGATGAAATCCGTAAAGAAAAACACCGGCTTTCCCTGGGAAAAATTACGGCAAACGTAATTCATCGCCGCGGTGGCAGGTCCGATGGTGATAATCGGTACGCAGGCAAGAATGTACAGCAGATTGAGTAAGATCAGTTGCCAGAACCGATGAAGAAATTCCGTAAAAAACCGCTTTAACGACGTTTCTCCGGACACGTCGGCTTTGGTGACGCCCTTGCCTTCTTTGTTATAATTCGGAAATATACTCAAAATAATCCCTCCGCATTCGTCATATCCCCATTATAACAAATTCCGAAGAAACTGTCAAGAGAAAACACGGATTTGTGCGGAATTTCCCGATTTTTACAACAAATCCCGAATTCCGGATAAAATCAGAGGAGAAAGGAACAGATCCCACAAAAGCACGAAGGAAGAGCATTGAACGATAACGAGCGACCGAAGAAAGTACGGCTTCAAATCCTGAAAAAAGGGCGTCGTATCTCCCTTCCACCCCCGAAACAGGGAGAAAGACAGGGGCAGCGCATCCCGGGCGGCACGAATCAAAAGCAAGCACTCCGCCGCCGCAGAGGGAAACACGCACAACCCCAAGGGCAAAAAGCCTTTCGCGCCATAGACGGCAAGGAACAACCCCGCCGTATATCCCAAGCCGTAGGATTTATAAAAGACCAGCGGCAACGCAACCAGCCAGCCGAAGAGAAACACGCCGCAGCAAAAGACCAAAAGCACGTACAACGGCCCTGCCCCAAAGGCGCGCAGCCAATTCGTTTCGGTCTGGGAATTCAGATATTGCAATACCAGATCTCCATTTTCTACTCCTCGAAGAAGCACCGTAATTACCCCGGAAAGATATCCGGCAAAGACCGTAACCGCCGCCCCAAGAAACGTCCGGTTGGATTCCATCGTTATCATCCTTTCTTTTTTCATGCCGTATCGCGTCCCGTGGACATCCCTGAAACAAGATATGAATCCGTGAAAAAGAATAGAACCGAAAGAAAAATTTGAAATAAATAAAAAAACGGCAAAAAAACTCTTGACAAATCCCCAAAAATATGATATACTTACAACGTTGATTCGCCGGTGTGGTGGAACTGGCAGACGCGCGGGACTCAAAATCCCGTGGTAGCGATACCGTGTGGGTTCGACCCCCACCACCGGCACCATGAAAAAAGAGTCTTTTGTTTACCAGACAAAAGACTCTTTTTTCAAACTAAGTGTGCCTTGCGGCACGATAAGCACACCTTCGGTGCGTGAAGCGATGCTACGCATCGTGAAGTGCCTGCGGGCGTGGGTGGCACACTTAACTTCACGTTGTGCGAAGCACAATGCTTCACAGCGGCATTGCCGCTGCTTCACTTGGCGCAGCCAAACTTCACCAAAAGATTGCTAATTACCGCGCTTATGATACAATATATTCAAATTGGAGGTGTCATTATGTCTGAAAGTAAATTAAGAACACAGTCTATGGATTTCGCAGTATCCATCATCAACCTTGTTAAGTATCTAAAAGAAAAACGCGAATCTATCATATCCAATCAAATCGGCAGAAGTGGCACTTCTATCGGTGCTAATATCCGCGAAGCACAATATGCCCACGGAAAAGCGGACTTTATTGCAAAACTACAAATCGCACTTAAGGAAGCAAACGAAACAGGTTATTGGTTGGAATTGCTGTTTAAGACAAATTACATATCTGAAAATGAATATAAGGCTCTTGATTCTGCTTGCACAAGCATTCGCGTTATGCTCATCTCCTCCATCAACACCGCAAAGGAGAACACAAAATGAAAATTTCAATAGATGATTTACAGGCGTATTTGGCAAACCGATATTGCGGCTGGGCAACCGAACAAAGTATGTTTATGAAGCTGGTGGAAGAGATTGGAGAGGTCGCGGAGGTGTTGAATAAACGAGCCGGCCGTAAAGCCTCTGACGAAAACGACCTGCACGAGCAATTGGGTGTTGAACTTGTAGATATGATACACTATATTGTCGCCATTGCCGCAATTAACGAAATTGATCTCACAACACTCATGATCGAAAAAGATAAAAAAGCATCCGTCAAATATCATCACACCATTAATCTCGAAACCTTCTTATCCGAGAAAAAATGATTTGGTATACTTTTCACTTTTCTTACCTATAGTTGCGCACCGTTATACTTCTCTTTTTTTCAAACTAAGTGTGCCTTGCGGCACGATAAGCACACCTTCGGTGCGTGAAGCGATGCTACGCATCGTGAAGTGCCTGCGGGCGTGGGTGGATTTATTTCATTTCACATACTGCCATCAATATACGAGGAGCTTCCTGCCGCGAAAAAAGTTTTTTTACGAAACCCGTCCCGAAGAGATATAAGGAGCTGAGATCATGCGCCCTATGATTCAAAAAATTCTCTGCCCTATTTTAATATTATCTATCGCCGCTTGCCTTTCTGCGTGCGGAGAGACGGAGGTTTTTGGAGATTCGGAGACGCAAAATTCAAACACAATCGTCTCTTCCGATTCCGAAACGGAGCAATGGTTCGATTCCGTCACGAATACATCCTCCGAGACCGATGAGACGTCTTCTACGGACGGTTCCTCGGATTCGGACACGGATATTTCTTCTGCGGAGCTTCCGTCGGATTCCGAAACCGAGCAGGCGACCGATTCTCAAAATACGGACACCGCAACGGACACCGACACGAAAACGGAGACGTCCACCGACAACCGTCCGTCGAATACGGAAACCGTCACCGACACCGTCACGGACACCTCCACCGCAACCGATTTGCCGTCCTCCACGGATTCGTCGGACACCGTTTCTACCGACACGAAGCCGGAAGATACGCCGGAGGAATCCGTACAAACGGATATTTCCCCCATTGATCCGGAAAATTATTTCGGGATCCGGTGGCTTGCAAAGCAATCCAACGGAAGCAATTTAGTCAAGACCTATCGGGAATTGGTTGCAGGCGCCGAAAAATTACAGGAAGAAATCCCCCTGTCTGCCGGGATCTCCGAACAAGAGTTAAATACGGTTTGGTACTGCTTCCAGGCAGATTATCCCCAATATTTTTGGCTGGGAGACCGCTTTGAGTATTATCATCAAAACGACAAGGTGACCAAGGTCGTCCCCGCCTACATCGTTACGAAGGAAGACCTGCCCAAGGCGCAAAAATCCTTTGATTCCGCCGCAAAAAGGCTTCTTGCGGGCATCAACGCTTCCATGACGCAATACGAGATTGAAAAAGTCCTTCACGATCGCATCGTTCTCCATTGTAATTACCGGGAGGCGGAAAACGCCCACAACGCTTACGGTGCTTTGGTCAACGGAGCCGCCGTGTGCGAGGGGATCACGAAGGCGTTCCAGCACCTTTGCCGATCGGTAGGCATCGAAACGTTGTTCGTGTTCGGCAAATCCAGCAACCCCACCACGGGCGTCGTGGAAGGACACGCCTGGAACATCGTAAAAATCGACAAAAGCTATTATCACGTTGACGTGACCTGGGATAACGCGGGAGAACCGACGGAAGACGAAATGCACTACACCTGGTTCAATCTTCCCACCCAATGGATCACCGAGGATCATGTTTTGGAGCAGCTGGGATATACCTATCCAAATTGCACCGAAACCAAGGAGAATTTCTTCGTCAAAACCGACGGTCGGCTCTCCGCCTTGTCCATCGAAGGGGTCGTAAAACGGGCAATCAAGCACGGAGACGAGTATTTCTTCCGGGCGTATTTAACCCATCAAGCCGATCCTTACCAATGGATGCAGGAAAACGCCGGAGCCTTGGCGAAAAAATTGGGCTTGAACGGCTACGAATATAAAATCATTACCGTGGGACACGAGGTTACCATTGTGATGAGCGATTATAAAGGATAAAAAAATCCGCCGCATGGAGCGTTTCCATGCGGCGTTTCATTTAAAACAAATCAACCAGCAAAATTCCGTATTTCTTTGCCAGCTCCTCTGCCTGAAGGAAGGCGCAGTCCAGAGTGTCGGCGCTGTGGGAATCGGAGCCAAGGATGGCTTTTGCTCCGTGTTCGCCCAAAAATGCCAAAATTTCCTCCGACGGATAGGGAGTCGTCCGATGCCCCCGGGAAATGGCGCCGGTGTTGATTTCAAAAATCTTCCCGGCATCCAGCAGCTTCTTTGCGGCAGCCTGCCAGGCGGCGGTGTAGCGGGGGGTGGGACGGAACAGGGGCGTTCCCTTCTCGTCAAATTTCGTAATCAGATCAAAATGACCGACGATTGAAATTTTGGGATCGGCGGCGTAAGAGGCAACCAACGCGAAATATTCTTCCGCCAAGGCGTCCGCATCCCCGTCGTAATAGGTTTCAATGGCGTGTTCCAAGGTCTCTCGGTTTGCGTCTAACGCAATATATTTTTCTCCTTTTTTCACCCAATGCACCGAGCCGATGGCGTACTCGAATTTCTCGGAAACGGGGTCGGAAAACGCGTCCTGCTCGATGCCGACGAAGACGTTGATTTTGTCTGCATAGTTCTCTTTTAATTGATAAAGAACCTCAATATATTCGTCCATCCGCGACCGGGGAGTAACCCAATGGGTGCAAAAATCCGTGTAGGCGTGGTCGGAAATCCCGATGGAGGTAAAGCCCAAATTTATGGCGGCTTGAATTACCTCTTCCGGCGAATTTTTTCCGTCGCTGAAATTGGTATGGGTGTGGTAATTATAACGAATCAACGGTGTTTCTCCCTTCTTTTTCCTGGGTGCTTCTATTATAGCACAAGAAACAAAAAAAAGCAAGTACCCAAAAGTTTGTCGTTTTGCACATTTTTCAAAGACCTTTTTTGTATAAAGCGCGGTCTTGACAGGGACAAAAGCCCGTGTTATAATGAAAGTAGAAGATACAAGAAAGAAGGGATTTTTGTGAAAAAGCGTCTGTCTCTTATTTTACTGCTGATAATAACAATACTTTTGACTGCCTGTGCGCCGACGGAAGTTCCGGACGGCACGACCACGGAAAATTCCGATGAAATCCCTACTTCAAATAGACTCCCCATCACCTTCTACTACGGAGCGTTTGAAGAAATGCTTCACGATGCGACCGACGTTGTAATCGGAACGTGTAATGGAACACGCGAAACCAATCAAGGCGAGGTCGTACAGTTTCTCGTTAAAAAACGGTTTCTTGGTGATGAACGAAATAAAACCGTTTCCTTTTCTTTATCAGAAGGTCCCTGCCAAGTGGAAGGAACGGACATCGTTTATAGCCCACAAGATTTGAACTTTGAATATAATAACGACTACCTATTGGTTCTTCGACGGTATGTCTCCGCCTTTTCCGATTCTTATGTTCTTATGGGAGATATTTATCTCCCCTTATACGATTTTTCCGCCTTTACCCTGTACCACGGTAAACCGGAAAATCACGTCAATGGGAAAGTTCCGAACAATGAGGAAGAATTGTATCAATTCATTCAAGATCATATCAATCCGGAAAGCCCGAAATATTTAACCCGGGAAGGATCGGAGCACGAGGGATTAAGAGGCGATGAATTACTTCGCGATGCGGCAAAAAAACAAAGATCCCTCTCCAGAATTGAATTGGTAGAATTCGTCACAGTTGCTACCGGATCAAAATATCAAATTTACCTTTGCCGGGATTTGAATTCCGATTCCGAAGAATTGATTCCCATCCGCTTTCCCTTGGAATACCCCCTGGCGGAATCCGACCAATATGCGGCAATTGTCAGCGGTCCGATTAAACTCTATTCAAGCCATGGTTCCGAGTCAGAATATTGGAAGCTGTACGGAAGGTACGCCCTTTGGCCGGTGGAAGCCTATACGGAGTTGGAAGCAAAATGGCAGACCTTCGCTTCTGAATAATCATTTTTAAAGAGAGATTCCCCCGCCGTTGCGGGGGAATCTCTCTTTGTTCATCGTTAACAATTCGTTTCCTGATCCAAATAGGCAAAGACGTTTTTGAGGTACTCCAGCTTCATGCCCCGAATGGGCAGGGGTGCTTTGCGTTCCCCGGGAATTTCCAGATTGTACAGTCCGTCGTAGCCGATTTTTTTCAACGCGGTAACCACTTCAAAAAAGTTGACCTTTCCTTTGCCGAAGGGCATCATGTGTTGATCCCGTTCCCCCTCGTTGTCCGCAAGGTGCAAGGCTTTGAGGTGTTTTCCGGCGGCTTGAATGAAGGCTTTTTGATCGGCGTTTTCCTTTAAATTCAAATGTCCCGTATCGAGACAGATCCCCAAATGGGCGTCGCCCACCGCGTCGATCAGCGCCGTCAGGTCTTCTGCGTAGCTGTTCAGGGGCGCCGTAAGATTTTCCAGGCAAATGACCATGTCCGTGTCGGCAATATAGTCGGTCAGCTCCCGCAGGGCGGAGACGTTGATTTGAAAAATCTCCTCTTGGCTTAATTCGGGGCAGTCGGTCATGCCGTCACTGTGCAACACCGCACGTTGGACGCCCATGCCACGAAAAAGATCCAACTGATTTTTCAGGCGGGAGATCCATTCTGAATCCCGCAATCTTGCCCGCAGCAGCAGATGCCCCTGGGAGAAGGAGATCCCATGCCGATCCGCAAAGGCGCGGAACCTTTTGCCTTCTTCCAACGGATCGCCCCGTTCCATGAGAACGATCGAGTGCTCGTCGGAAAATTCACAATGCTTATAGCCGTATTTTTCAAACTCCAGCACCATGTCTTCCGGAGACAGGTCAATATAATAGGCAGACCACACGCTGAGCTTCATATCGCACCTCGTATTTTCATTCCGTCCGCAGAGCGACGACGGGATCCTTTTTGGCGGCGGATCGGGAAGGAATGATGCCGGAGATCAAGGTCAAAAGGACGCTGATTGCCACCAAAATCGCCGCAACGGGCAGGGGGAGAATGGCTTTGAGGTTGGCAATTCCGGTCAGGAAATTCAAAATCAGATTGATGGGAATACACAACAGATACGTAACCCCAACCCCGATCAACCCGGATGCAAACCCGATAATCATGGTTTCCGCGTTGAACATACCGGACACGTTCCGCTTCGACGCCCCGATGGCGCGCAAAATGCCGATTTCCTTGGTTCTTTCCTGCACGGAGATCAAGGTAATGACCCCGATCATAATCGACGAAACGATCAGAGAAATGGCAACGAAGGCGATGAGCACGTAGGTGATGGCGTTGATGATAGTGGTAATGGACGACATCATGATTCCGACGTAATCGGTATAGCGGATTTGGGACAGTTCCTCGACGTTTTCGTTATAATCGGCGATGACCTCCTCGATGACGTCCTTGTTCTCAAAGGAAGAGGCGTACAGATTTACCGTTGCGGGATCGTCCAGATCCAAAGATCCCAATTCGATCAGATTTGCCTCGTAGGAAGATTCGGAGAAGACCAAAACCTCCTCGTAATACAAGGCGCATTGGGCGGTGGTGTAGGCGGGAAGCGCCAATTCCAGGGCGGCTGCCTGCATGGCGGGATCCATCGAAGCCAACTGCTTTTGAACCCCTGCGGCATACTGCATTTTGATGCCCTCGGTCACCATCTGCTTGTACAACTCGGTCAAATCCTCATCGCTCATGGAAGAAATATAATTGGAAACCTCGTCCTTACTGACGCCCATCTGCTCGGTCAGAGTGTTCAACAGGGTGGTTTCCATGGTTTCCCTGGTAACGTTTGCCATGGCTTGGGCAACGGCGTTGGTCAGATATTCCTCCGAGGGAATGGACATGATCTTCACGTAAGCCTCGGCTTTGCCTGCTTCGGAAAGGGATTGGATATAAGAACGGAATTCCGCTTCCTTTTCCTCGTCGGTCAAACTTCCTGCCGTTTCTTTAAAGGGAAGCCCCGTGAAAATATCGGTGTGGGCGTCGTTCTTTTGCGCCTGAATGGCAGGGGAATCCTTGGACTTTTCAATCACCAACTCCGTCAAGGCCTTGGTATATCCGATGGACCCGGTCAGCATGGCGGAAGACGCCTCCTCCCGGGGACGGACGATGCCGGTCACCTTCAGCGTAAGGGCGTTGTCGTACAGATAACGAAGCCCCGCTTCAGTCTCCCGCAGGTCGGTATAGGTGTTGGTTTTCGGATCGAGGGTATAGCAATCGGAATTGAGAATTACACGGAATTCCATCTCCCGAAGCTCTTCATACGACCAGGATTTTTGCTGAATATCCAGCTCGTTTCCCTCCAGCACCGCGTCAAACAGGGCGTTGATGGTCTCTTCCGATTCCAAGCCCAAAGCGTACAGGGTAAGATCGTCCAGCTCGTTGTTTTTATCGACCACGAGAACGATCTCGTTGGCGGCGGTGGGCCAAGAGCCGCCGTCGATGATCTCATACTGATTTTTTACCACGGGGCTGATCAGACTTCCGTCCTTCCCGGACAGAATCTCCGTCCACAGATTCATGGACGAGGCGCCGGGAGACATGGACGCCATCGACGACAGGGGCGAGGACATGCTTCCCATTCCCATCATCGAGGACATATCCATGCCGAAATTTTCCGCCATGGCTTTAGATAAAAGCTCCCTGGTATCGGAATAAATGATATTGCCGTCCACGTTTTTCGTATAGACCAAAAGGCTCAGATCGTAGGTGTATTGAACGCCGGAAAGCGCCTCCTGTAATTTGGACGCTCCGTCCTCGGCACTCAACTCTTTATCAATGAACTCCTTGAAAGACACCAGATCGTTTTCGGTGGTTTCCAGATTGTTCATGGCGTTGATCATTTCAAACATGACCGATTGGGAATAAACGGCGTTTTTATCGTGGTCGTCTCCCGTATTGCTTGCCATACCCATAAAGGTTTCCATCAGCGTGGTCAGATCCACGTTGGTCGCCTCGATGGTCAAGGGGTAGGAAGAAAGGGTATCCTCCTGCACCGCGTCGATATAGGCGGTCATCCCTTGGGAAACGGCGTAGATCAGGGCAATTCCGATGATCCCGATGGAGCCCGCAAAGGAGGTCAGCACCGTGCGTCCCTTTTTGGTCAGCAGATTTTTCAGGGACAGGGAAAGCGCCGTGAAAAAGGACATGGAAGGCTTTCGGGTCTTCTTTTTTGTTTTCGGTTGTTCTGCCGCAGGAGCTTCTGCCGTGTAGGGGGCAGTATCGTCAATGATCTTTCCGTCCAGCAGACGGACGATACGGGTGGCGTACTGATCCGCCAATTCGGGGTTGTGGGTTACCATAATCACGAGACGGTCGTGGGCGATCTCCTTGAGAAGATCCATAACCTGCACGCTGGTCTCCGAATCCAGCGCCCCGGTGGGCTCGTCCGCAAGGAGGATTTCGGGATCGTTGACCAGCGCCCGGGCGATGGCAACCCGCTGCATCTGACCGCCGGACATCTGGTTGGGGCGTTTTTTCAGCTGATCGCCCAAGCCCACCTTTTTCAAGGCTTCCACGGCTCTGGCGCGGCGTTCCTTTTTGGACACCCCGGAAATGGTCAACGCCAATTCCACATTATTCAAGACCGACTGATGGGGAATCAGATTATAACTTTGAAACACGAACCCGATGGAGTGATTGCGGTACGCGTCCCAATCGGAATCCTTGTATTTTTTGGTGGAAACGCCGTTGATGGACAAATCGCCGTCGGTGTATTGATCCAATCCGCCGATAATATTCAAAAGCGTGGTTTTTCCGCAGCCGGAAGGACCTAAAACGGCGACGAATTCGTTCTTCCGAAATTCCACCGACACCCCGCGGAGCGCCGCGACCTTATCGCCGCCGGCAGGGTATTCCTTGACGATGTTCGTTAGTTTTAGCATAGGGGTCTCCCTTTCTGAAAATCAATCTGTTCACGTGCTTTTATCATATCACATTTTTTCCCGATTTTCAATGGGAAAAGGGTCGATTTTTCCATTTTCCACAGAAAATTAAACATTTTGTCCCATTCGGCGGAGTTTCTGAAAGAAAAACGCCCGTCCCTCTTGCCTTTTTCAGGAGAATATGGTATAATAACAACGGATTGATTTTTACCCATTTTAACGGAACGGAACGGAAACGCCCATGACCTTCAAAAACAACCAACCCCAAGGGGAAGAAGAAAAAATTCTGATTGCGCGGATTTTGGACGCGGCGCGCCTTTGCGAAAAGAGAAATTGCCCGATTTATACCGATTTTCTTTCTCCGGCGCAACAGATGATTGCGTTAAAAACCGCACGGTCCGTAGGTTTTTTGGATTTTCAACTTTGGGGCGGCTACGAAAATGCCGAACGAAAAATGGGGGTTTTTATACCGAATCGGTTTATAAATCCAAAATATCCCATCACCGTATTGGCGTTGAAGACCCGGGGAGAATATCCGGTGCATCCGGAAATTTTGGGGGCGTTGACCGGACTTGGCATCCGTCGGGAGAAGATCGGCGACATTCTGACCGGAACCGAACCGCCCAAGCTGATCTGCGATACGTCCATCGCTCCGTTTTTGCTGGAAAATTTCACGAAGGCGGGACGGAAGGCCTTTCGCCCGGAGGAATGTGAGATCGGAGAGATCCCCGAGGCGGAGCACGAGGAAAAAACCGTTACCGTCCCGTCCTTGCGCCTGGATTGCGTGGCGGCAGAGGGCTTCGGTATGGCGCGGACGAAAATGACCGAGCTGATCAAAAAGGGCGGCGCATCGCTGAATTGGATCGAGACCGATTCCCCCTCCGCGTCGGTGGAGCAGGGGGACGTCATCTCTCTTCGGGGACACGGACGGATCGTTCTTTCCGAAATCGGCGGACACAGCCGAAAGGATCGGATCTTTATCACCGTAAAAAAATACACCACACGAAAATAAAACGGTAAGGAATTCGTTTATGTTTGAGAAATTACAACAGATCGAACAAAATTATATTCAAAACGAGGAATTGCTCTGCGATCCCGCCGTCTTATCCGATCCCAATCGGTTGCGGGAGCTGACGAAAAAACAAAAGCAAACCGAGGAATTGGTGGAGCAGTACCGCCAATGGAAAAAATGGAGCAAACAAGCGGACGACGCGGAAGAGCTGATGAACGGCGACGACGGAGAATTAAAAGCCCTGGCAAAGGAAGAGTGGCTGGAAGCCAGGGAGCAGATGAAAATCGCCGAAGAAAAATTAAAGATTTTGCTGATTCCCAAGGATCCGGACGATGAAAAAAGCGTCATTTTGGAATTGCGCGCCGGAACCGGCGGCGAGGAGGCGGCGTTGTTTGCCGGCTCGCTGCTTCGGATGTACACCATGTACGCGGAAAAAAGAGGATTTAAGGCAGAGATTTTGTCGGTCAACGAGACGACCTTGGGGGGCATCAAAGAAGCGGTGGTCTCCTTGGAAGGAACCGGGGCGTTTGGTCGGGTCAAGTTTGAAAGCGGAGTTCACCGGGTGCAACGAGTGCCGGAAACCGAATCCCAAGGTCGGATTCAGACTTCTGCGGCAACGGTGGCGGTTTTGCCCGAGGCGGAAGACGTGGACGTTGAGATTGATCCGAAGGATCTGCTGATCGAATCCCACCGTTCCGGGGGCGCCGGCGGTCAGCACGTCAACAAAACCGAATCCGCCATCCGAATCATTCACATTCCCACGGGGATTGCGGTGGATTGCCAGGACGAGCGAAGCCAATACAAAAACAAAGATAAAGCCATGAAGATCCTGCGTTCCCGCATTTTGGAGCAAAAGCGGGCGGAGCAGGAATCGGAAATCACCTCCCAACGCCGTTCGCAGGTGGGCTCGGGGGATCGGAGCGAGCGCATCCGCACCTACAATTTTCCCCAAGGGCGGGTGACCGATCACCGCATCGGGCTGACGCTGTACAAAATTCAGTCCTTTATGGACGGAGATCTGGACGAGATGATCGACGCCTTGATTACCGCGGAGCAGGCGGAAAAGCTGCGGACGAACGGAGAAGAAGCATGAAGCGATACGATACGGTTCTGTTCGACTTGGATGGAACCTTGACCGACCCGGGGGTGGGAATTACGAAATCGGTTCAATACGCGTTGAACCGCTACGGAATCTCCGTGAACGATCGGGCGGAATTATACCCTTTTATCGGTCCGCCGCTGGTCGATTCCTTTATGAAATATTACGGATTTTCCAAGGAAAAAGCCCTGGAAGCGGTGGACGTATATCGGGAATATTTTCGGGGGAAGGGATTGTTTGAAAACGAGGTTTATCCCCACGTTCCCCAAATGCTGGACGCCTTGAAAAAAGCCGGAAAAACCCTCTTGGTAGCATCGTCAAAGCCGGAGGAATTCGTCTTGACCATCTTAAAGCACTTTGATCTTCTCCCCTATTTCGATTTCGTGGGAGGCGCTTCCATGGACGAAATACGGTCGAAGAAAGAAGACGTTCTGCGGTACGTCATCGAGAAAGCCAACGTCGATCCGAAGACCGCAATCATGGTGGGCGACCGAAAATTTGATATTCAGGGGGCGCACGCCTTCGGGCTGGACGCCGTCGGAGTCACCTACGGCTACGGCAGTTTGGAAGAGCTGACCGAAGCAAAGCCGGAATATTTGGTAAGCGCACCGGAAGAAATTTCACTTTTACTTTTATAAAGCATTGGAAAAATAAATATGCAACGAAACACAGAAAAAATGTACGCCGAAATGAACCCCTGGCGGTTGTTTTTCGTCGTAGCCCTGCCCGGCATGATCAGTATGTTTGCCATGTCGGTCTATAGCATCGTGGAGGGCATTTTTATCGGGCAGATTTTGGGCGAAGGAGCCTTTGCGGCAATCAATATCGCCATGCCCTTGGTCATGATCAACTTTTCCCTGGCAGATCTGATCGGGGTCGGGGCATCCGCCCCCATCTCCATCGCCCTGGGTCGGGAGGATCACAAAACCGCCAACAATATCTTCTCCTGCTCGGTGCTGATGATTTTCCTCGCCTCGGTTCTGATGGGAAGCGTCATGTTCTTTGCGGCGGAGCCCTTATCCCGCATGATGGGGGCAGACGATCTGCTTTTGGATACGGCGGTACGGTACCTGCGCACCGTAGCCCTGTGCAGTCCTTTGGCAACCATCTTTTTTGCAATGGATAACTATTTACGGATCAGCGGATTCGTAAAGACAAGTATGTTTATCAACGTCGGATCGAACCTTTTAACTATCGGGCTTCTGACCTTCTTTTTATTGAAATGCAAGATGGACGTGGTGGGGTCTGCCCTTGCAACCTCCCTTTCCATGTGCGCCTGTTCGGTTGTTGCGCTCATTCCCTTCGTTACGAAAAAGGCGCTTTTAAAATTCGTCAAGCCGAAATTCAGTTTTGCCATGATAAAACAGATCGTCGCTTGCGGATCTCCGGTATTTTTAAATAACGTTTCGGGGCGGATTACGTCGATTTTGATGAACATCTCCCTGATGACCTTGGGCGTGCAGATTTTGGGAGAAACGGGCGGTCAAACCGCCGTTGCCACCTACGCGGTGCTGATGTATTCCAGCGATCTTTGCTGGCCCCTTTTGTATGGAATCGCCGATTCCCTCTCCCCTGCTTTGGGGTACAACTGGGGAGCGCAAAATTACGGCAGAGTCAAGCGGATCGCAAAAACCTCCTACGTGGGAACGGCAATCATCGGGTTGATCTCCACGTCCATTCTGTTCTTCTTCCCCGACGTGATCGCCTCCTGGTTCGTCAACGCCGACGACACCACCCTGCTGACCCTATCGACCCACGCCATTCGTCTGTTCTGCCTTGCCTATTTGTTCCGTTGGTTTGGGGTTTCCACGCAGAGTTATTTCAGCGCCATCGGAAAACCGCTGCAGGCAACGATCCTTTCGGTGGGGTGCGCCTTCGTCTTCCCGATCGTGCTTTTGGGCGGACTGTGGGGCTTTGGATTGGACGGAATCTGGTTCAACTTTACCGGGGTAAACATCCTGACCGCAAGCCTTGCCTTCATCCTCTTAATCCTCTTGAGGAAAGAAATTAAACTCAAACAAAATCAGTATAACAATGATCCACCCGCATAACGGGTGGATCATTACAATCTGCCGAAAAGTTTCTTTTAAAAGTTATTGATGGGCAAGGGAGACCGCAAAACAGACGGTCTCCCTTCTTTATCATTACTGAAGATCGTAATCAAAATCCTCTACTTCTGCCAAGCCGTAATCACCAACAGAAACTGTACAGGTAAAAGTATATCTATCGGAATAGTTTCCATATGAGTCATACGTTAAAAGCTGCCCCCTTACAATCACTGTTCCATCACTTTTAGAGGTTCTTGAACCAATTTTATACTTTGTTCCATCCCCGCGAAAAAGAGGAAATTGTGAAATATACTCCAACGCTTTATCTTCCGCAACATCTTCCTTTTCGCTTTGAGTTAAAGGATCAGGCTCATACGAATACGAAGAAGAACTTGAAGAATCTCCTCCACAAGCTGAAAAGCATATAACCAAACTAAGAACCAAAACTGCCAATAAAAAGAACGAAACTATTTTTTTCATTTTTACTTTTCCTTTCTTATTTTCTTATTTCTTTCGCATCGGGGGTATTGCATCTTTTTCTATATGCCATGAAGAACCGGGGGCATCTTGCGTCGGTTGCGGTGTGATTTTCTTTGTTCTACACCAATTTTGAACCGTTCTTTGCGTGACACCCCATTTTTCGGCAGCCTCTTTTGTACCCATATCTGCCATGCAAGGTCTCCTTTCTTTTAATTTTGACATTTAGTGAATGTCATTTATATGCATATTATAGCATATAATAAAGAAAATGTCAAGCACTAAATGTCAAAATGGAGAAGAAAAATGTTTATCAATAAAACTAAAAGTGGAAAAAATAATGTTTGTGGCGAAAACATCGCAAAATTCCGTACAAGTCTAAACATTTCTCAACGTAAACTTGCAGATCGGTTGCAAGTAATTGGGCTGGACGTAGATAAAAACGCCATCCAAAGAATGGAATCGGGTCAACGATTCATTACAGATATTGAACTTATCTATTTGTCAAAGGCTTTAAACTGTTCCATTTTGGATTTACTGAATTTCAATGCCGTAGATTGCGAATAAAAATAAGCAAAAAAACTGGGTTCTATCGTTTTGATAGAACCCAGTTTTTTATGCAAGTTCAATGACGGTATAAGGTACAACTGTTGCCTTTTGAGGGCCGTAGCTTTCGTATTTTACGTCGTAGCCCAGGAAGTTGGAGGGTAAAACTCCTTCCCGGATCACGCCCCTGGAAAGCTGCAGGTTGTTCAGATTAGAACTGTATTGAATCTCGATGACGTTTTCGCCGGTGTGAAGAAGGCTTGAAATATCCACCGTCGGGCGGTTCATATTCACGTCGTCGGTCTTTTTGCCGTTGATGAAAACCTTCATGCTTTGGGTAAGTTTTCCGAAATCCAGATACGCCCCATCCGCCGTTCCCTTCCAGGGGAAGGTCGCCCGATAGTACCCTTTCCCGGAAACATTTTTGCCCACGCCGTCGATTTTGTCCCACGGAGTGAGGGTGTCCAAGGTCACGTTGATTTCGGTCTTTTCGGTTTTGTAGGCGTATTCGTTGGTGGTCACACCCAACAGAGTTTCGGTGCGGGTTTCCAAAAGATCGGTCGGCGTCCAGGATTCCACCGTCAGATCCCAGCCGGTAATCTCGTAAGGCGCTTCCGCCCTTCCCATGCCCTTGACCGTAGCGCCGGTGTTGAGGGGGAAGGAATATTCGCCCGATTCCGTTGCCTTGTAAAGGAATTTTCCGTCGCTTTCATAGACCCCTGCGCAGGCGTCCACGTGCAATTCCTCCTGCTCCGCCGATTGTAATGCGAACAAGGCAACATCGCCGTAATTAAGGGAAATTTCAAAGAAGGTCTTCCCGTCTTGGTGACGGTAGGCGGCGATCTTTTGCACCTTGCCGTTCCAAGCGTCGATCACATAGGGAACAAAAATTCCGTCTGCCGCAAGCTCGGTTTTGATCCGATCCCCGTGGGGAACATTTTCCGCCGTGTGCAACGATCCGTCACAGTAATTGTATGCAAAGAGATAGCGGTCGTTGCCGTCTCTGCGGGTTTGGGTCAAAAGCTGCTGATTCGGCGCACGGAAGCCGGCGTAGGGGGAAATTCCCATAGATTTCAGAGCGCCAAGAACACCATCCGCATCCGAAACGGAAACCACGTTTTTCAGGGCTTTCAATTCCGAAACAAGGTCGAACAGGGCTTCTTTTTCATCCCCTTGATAGGGCGAATCGACGGCAGCCCCGTCCACGATTACCAGGGGGAGCCCCTGCTTTGCGAGGGCAAGAATTTTTTCCGCACCGCAGACCGAAAGATCCCTCTGCCACAACACCAAGGCTTTGTATCCCGCCAATTCCAAGGTTTTGGACGCTTGGTCGAAGAAAACGCCGTCGGCGGTCAACAGGTCGGGGGAAAGATAATCGTAGGTGTAGCCGTTGTCCTGCAACGCCGTGGAGGGGAAGAACATGGGTCGGTGGGTGTGCATCCAATCCTCGGGATCGGTATAGACCAAATGCTGACCGTATTTGGTGTAGATCATGCCCAGATCCACCCCTGCGCGCCCTTGACGGAGCAACGCTTGAACCCGTCCCAAATGGTCGTTGAATTCCGAATATTCCGTAAAGGACGGCTCCCGCTTGCCGAATTTGTAGTAAACCTCTTTCCGATCGCCCCCCTCGTACCCCGGCCAGACGGGAACGGGACCGTAGTTGGACGCCCAGATGTGCCAGATCATGCGGCTGTATCCTGCGGCGTAAAGGTCGTAGGCTTCCTGAAGATTTTTTTGGTAGGTGTAGTTGTACGCAGAATTTGCCAATCCGCCGGTTTCGGAAGAAAGCATCTTATTTTGCAGGTGGGATCCGCCACTCCACAGACGGTACATATCCACCTGGTTTTTCTGATTCCGGTTTTCCGCTTCGGGGTAATCGACGGCGGCGATGGGCTCGGAAATTTCAAGATTTTTTCCGTAAGAGATCTGCACCCGCAAGGTAATTCCGTGGGTGTGAAGCCAGGCGCGGAAGGGATTGATAAACTCCTCCACGTACAGTTTGGTCTGAACGTCGTAAATATCGTTTAAAATTTTCGTAGCAAGCCGAGGATCGGTCAAAGTGTAGATACCCTGCAGGTCTGCGTTATCGCTCCAGCCCCAAATGCTGGTATCAGGCGCGTCCTTTGCAAGGTACAGATAGGGCAGAATATCGTACCCCTTGCGGTTTTGGAATTCCTCCGCAAAGGTCTCGGTCCAGCTGGTAAAGCCTTCTCCGCAGGTATATTCCAGCGAATCCATGAAAAACTGAACGTCGCCGGCTTTGATCTTTCCCTTGATTTCTTCGTCGTTTAAGACGTTTTGTTCCAGATATTCCCGCAACGCTTCAAATCCGCGGCGGTCAAAGTAATTGATGGTATATGCCCGTTTTACTGCCGGGGAAATGCCCTGCGCCGTCCCCTGGGCAAAGTAGTACATGATGGTGTAATCTCCGTCCTTGGGGGCGCTCCATTGGAGCGTGCCGTCCACGACGAGAGGGGTAAGAATATGGAAATTTTCCGAAGAATAGACCTGTTCCGCCACCTTCTGAACCGCAACCGCCCCGATAAATTTCGCTTTTTCCCGAAGGCGTTGGTCGGTCGGAAGCAAGCCGGAGCGAACACCCCCGGCGGCAAGCTCCTCGGTCAAAAGGACGACGCATTGATTTGCCTGTTGGGAATCGGGATCCAGCCCGGGTACGTTGGCGGTGCTCCAGCCTGCGCCGGAGGTCAGAGAAACGGACATCCCCAGATCCAAGGCGGTATTCAAGATCAGCTTTACGTCATTTTCCCATTGGGCGCTTCCGTAACCGTAGATCTCTTCCTGGATGGTCTTGTCTGCAAGCTGACACAGCTCCACGCCGCTGAATCCGGCGTCGTGCATGGCGCGGATCTCTTCCTTGATGGTTTCGTCGGTGTGCGTACCCGCCGCCATCCACCACCGAACCTCGGACCGATGGCACGGCGCGACGCAGGAAAACTGCGTTGCAATCTTTTGTTCAAAGGACGTCTTCGGGCAGGACATAGGAATTTATCTCCTTTGGAATCGGAATTTTATGAACATTATTATAACATCTTGAAGAAAACTATGCAATACCTTTCGCAGATATTTCGCGAAAAAGTTAAAAAAACCGCCGGAGCTTTCACTCCGGCAGTTTTCAAATCAAATCAGTCTTGCTTTTTCTTCTTCAAAACGATGACGACCACAACGGCAATTCCTGCAACGGCAACGACGCCGGCAACGATACCGATGATGGCGCCGACGGACATTCCGCCGTCATCCTTGGTGGGAAGCTTGTTGTTGTTTCCACCCTGGTTGGGCTTGAGGGTCGGAATACCTTCCGAGCTGTCAAGTCTGCCGTCGGTCAAGGTCTTGTCGGAAACCTCTCCGGCAACCTCGTCGTTGATCGACTTATAAGTAATGACGTTTTTCATAATGACACCGTCGGAGGACTGATCGCCGAGGGCGCCGATGTGAATACGAACCTGTTGTCCCTTGGCAACGTCAACGGTCACGTCGATCTGTTGGGGCTCGGTAGAAACGAGGGTTATATAATCCTGACCGTCGATGGGAACGATTTGATCTTCAACGTAGATGGCAAAGGACGTACCGTTGGCGGTCGTACCGGATTTCAGATCGTTTTTCCGGGCAATTTCGGTAGAGATCTGGATGGTACCGCCGGAGGGACAGGTAAAGACCTTAACGGCGTCTGCCGCATAACCGGGGTGGAACCACAAGCCGTATTCCCCAACGCGGGCATAGCCGATTCCGTAGTCGTCGCCGGTGGCTTTGCTGCTCCAGGCGAATTGTTTTCCGAAGGCAACCATGTCCTTATAGCCCTTTTTCAAGGAATAATACTGATACTTCCACAAGCCGTCGGCACTCTTGCCTTCGGACTTGTGCCAGGCCATCTGGGTTTTTGCATCCCCGGAATTGTCGTTCCATTCAAAGGCACTACCGACGGATACTTTAATTTCCTCCTCTGCGTTGGCGGAAATTGCGAAGCAAGCCGCAAAGGAAGCCAACAGGCAAAGAGTCAGGAAAAGAGTGAGAAACTTTTTCATAGACATATACTCTCCTTTTGAGTTGAATGATATTCTGTCAATATTATAGCGAATTTTGTATTGTTTGTCAAGAGGGGCAGGCAATTTTTAAAAGTTTTGCCATGTTCCCTTGCCAAAATTACTTCAGGGAAAGGGAAACGTGGATTTCTCCGTCCGCGACGGAAACGGAAACCGATTGGGGGATCTCGAAGGTTTCACACAGAATCCGCACCGCCCGATCTTCGATTTCGGACTGAACCACCCGGCGGACGTTTCGGGCGCCGTATTCGGCGCTGTAGGATTTTTCCGCCAAACGCTGTACTGCCTCGTCGGTACATTCAAATCCGATCTCCCGTTCCTTCAGCCCGGCGGCAAGGTCTTCCAGCGCCAGACGAACGATGTCGGGGAATACGTCCATAGGCAAGGATCGGAAGGTAATAATTTCATCCACCCGATTCAGGAATTCGGGACGCAAAAATTCAGACAACGCCTTTTTCGTCCGTTCCGCAGACAGTTCCTCGGAGGAACGGTTAAACCCGGCGGAGGTCGCCTTGGAATGAGATCCGGCGTTGGACGTCATGACGATGATACAATGCTCAAAGGAAACGGTTTTTCCGTGGGCGTCGGTGATCCGTCCGTCGTCGAGGATCTGCAAAAGCACGTTGAGAACGTCGGGGTGTGCCTTTTCGATTTCATCAAAAAGAATCACGGAATAGGGCTTGCGGCGTACCTTTTCGGTCAGCTGACCCGCATCGTCGTACCCCACGTACCCCGGAGGCGCGCCGATGATCCGAGAAACGGAATGTTTTTCCATAAATTCGGACATATCCAGACGGATCAGCGTTTCGGGGGAATGGAACAGCTCCTTGGCAAGGACCTTGACCAGCTCGGTTTTCCCCACGCCGGTAGGACCGGTAAAGATAAAGGAAACGGGGCGTTTTCGGGGAACTAACGCAACCCTGGAACGGCGGACGGCGTCGGCAACCTTCGTTACCGCCTCCTCCTGTCCCTTGATCTTCGACCGCAGAACGTCTTCAAACCGCGCCAACTGATTTTGCTCCCGTTCCCGAATCTTGGACGACGGAATTCCCGTCCAAAGCTCAATGATCAGGGCAAGATCGTCCAGGGTGACGGTGACGCCGTTGCGTTCGGCTACCAGGGCGTCGTACTCCCCTTCGGCGCGCAGTAAATCAGATTTTGCGGTGGCGATGGCGGCGAAATCCTCCTGGGTGGGCTCTTCCTTCCCTTCCAATTCCTGTAGCTTTTCTTTTAATTCGGTCAGCCGTTGCTCCGCCAAAAAGGTTTTTTCATAGATGGGATGCTTCAGCGTGGCGTTGGAACAGGCTTCGTCCAACAGGTCGATGGCTTTGTCGGGCAGATACCGATCGGTCACGTACCGTTCCGACAGCTCCACCGCCTTGACCAAAACGTATTGGGGCACTTGGATGTGGTGGAAGGTTTCGTAGCGGGATTTGATCCCCTGAAGCATTTGCACCGAATCCTCGATGGAAGGCTCGTTGACCACGACCGGCTGGAAGCGCCGTTCCAACGCGGCGTCCTTTTCGATGTGCTTGCGGTATTCGGTCAGGGTGGTGGCGCCGATGACCTGAATTTCTCCCCGGGACAGGGCGGGCTTCAGCATATTGGCGGCGTTCATCGATCCTTCCGAATCCCCGGCGCCGACCAGATTGTGAACCTCGTCAATGACCAGAATAACGTTCCCCAGCCGGCGGACCTCTTCGATCAGCCCCTTGATCCGACTTTCAAACTGACCGCGGAATTGGGTCCCTGCAATCAACGCCGTCAGATCGAGAAGCCACACTTCCTTTTGGGCGATCTTCGCCGGCGCGCTGCCCGAAACGATCCTTTGGGCGATACCCTCCGCGATGGCGGTTTTGCCGACGCCCGGCTCTCCGATCAAGCAGGGATTGTTTTTGGTGCGCCGATTTAAAATCTGCAAAACCCGTAAGATCTCACTTTCCCGTCCGATGACCGGATCGGTGGCGCCGCTGCGGGCTTTTTCCGTAAGATTCTGACAGAAGGCGTCCAGATATTTGTGCGTTGAGCCTTCCGGCTGTTTTTTGTTTTTCTTGTCTTTTTTCTTTCCGTTTTCTTTGGACTCGGTCGAGCCGTTTTCGGACGCCTGCGCCGGGGGCTGCATTCCGCCGGTTAGGTTGCTCATCAATTTTTGGAAGAGGTTCATGGATTGGGCGCCCCCCTCCTCAAAGCCGTCGAAGGACGGGGCGGAAAAGCCGTCGCCGTCGCCCATCATACCGTTCATCTGCTCGCACATATCGTCCAATTCTTCGTCGGAAATGCCCATCTGTTCGATCATCTGACTGATGGGCTTGATCCCCAACTCCTTGGCGCATTTGATGCACAGCCCTTCGTTGACGGTCTCGTTATTTTCGATCTTGGTCACGAAGATGACGGCGGATCGCTTCTTACATCTGCTGCAAAGCATAGGGTACTACCTTTCTGTGGTGTGAAAACGTCGTTTTCGGTGAATATCATGGGATTTTTCGCCTCTTCAAAAGGCGATAATTTAATCCGCTTTGGTTTCAAAAAGCTGCGTCAACGGATCCAAATCGCAGAACACCTTATAAACCACGGTCTTATTTTTGATCTCTTCCAATTCCGCGGGGCTCCGATCCCGAAGCAGGTACTTGGAACCGGTGGCGATAATGGCAACTACGATAAAGCTGATCAAAATTCCGGTAACGGCGCCCAAAAGTCCGCCGCCCAATTTGTCCATTTTTCGGATGATGGGAAGATTGGTAAGGAATTTGGAAAACAGAGAAATGACCACGATGGCGATCATCGCCGCAAGGAAGATCACCGCAAAGGCGAGAACCCGACTGATCAACGCCGACAACGGATCGACCATTTCGGTAATGATGGCGCTCTTGGCGTGTTCAACCCCTTCGGTCTTCATGGATTCGTAGCGTGCCGCCATTTCGTTGACGTCAACTCCGAGAAAATCGCAGGTTTCGGTAAAGAATTCCGGCTGATTGGCAAAGAGATCGTCGAAATCCAGCTCGGTGGCGGAAACGGTCTCGGCGGATGCGGAAAGCTGGTCGATCGCCCAGCTGCGCATGGGAGCGTTGACGTAGTTTGCGTCAATGTAAACGCCCAGATTAGCGGAAAAGATCAACGCCAAAACCAAGGCGACGATGCTCCCCACCAGGCTGATGATGGATTGGATCAGCCCTCGGCGGATTCCGAGAAAAATACTGACGGCAAGAATTGCCACGATGATAAGGTCAAGGGTGGTACTGATTGCGAGATCCATAAAAATTCCTCCTGATTTGACGTTAGGTGTGATATATAAATTCCTCTTTTAAGGAAGGGTTGACAGATCCAGACGCTCGATGGAGGTTAAGCCGACGAGAACCGATACCTCGGGAGATACGAGGAGCTTGGAATAGCCCACGTTGGGCTGCTCCAGCACCTTGCTTCCCTCCGCGTCCAAAACGAACAGATTCGTTTCCGTAAGGATAAAATAGTATTCGTCCGTGCATCCCAGGGAAACCAGGGACGGATATTCCAACGAGAAGCGCTCTTCTCCCTCGGGGGAAAAGCCCTGAACCAACACCGTTCCCGTGGTGGTTTGATAGGAGACCATCGTTCCGCCGTCGCTTTGACAGTAAAGCCGCGGAGAAGGCTCCGGATACGTAAAGGAAGGGACCGTTTTTTCTCCGTCAAACCGAACGGCGCCGGTGGCGGTAAGCATCTCAAGATCCCCGTTTTCCTTTTGGGCAAGGGCAAGGGGGAAGGTATCCTGGGCGGTCACAACCCCTTCCGAGGCGGGCTTTTTAAAGTTAAAGACGGTAAATACCGTGTGAGTTTTTTCCTTCTCCGGCGCTACGAAAACCACCGTCAGGCGGTTTTTGGAGGTAAAGAAGGCGTCGATCAGATAACTGTCCGAATTCCAACGGGAAAGATCCGTCCCCTTCGTATTATACACGGTAACGCAGCCCTTGTATTCGGTTCGCTCCGCGGCGATGGCAAAATATCCGTCGTCCGACACGGCGCCGTTGATGATATCGGCCGATTCCGTTCCGGAGCAAAGAACCCGAAAGCTGTTCAGAAGACTCCAGGACGTGCCCCCTCGGTCAAAGCAAAGGATGTACTTTCCGCAGACCTTCATCGCAGGCTGCTTGTACTGCAGCGTATGGGAGGAGTAAATATTTCCGTCCACGCCGCAGACGGTAATTCCGTTTCGGGTCAAAAGAACGTAGCCGTCCTGGAACAGCTGCAGATCCACGGCTTCTTCCCCGTCGTACTGCAGGGTGTCCCCCGAATTGCTCAAGGCGTACACGACGTTCGAACGAAGACGCATCAGCCGATCCACCGTAAGATAGGAGGAATTGATAATCAGAGCGACGGCAATATACAAAATCAGCGTTAAAACCAAAGCCCCCCGGGTCAGATCCAAACGGCGGATGGTCTTTTTCGTTTCGTTATTCATAAGCGTCACTCCTTTCTTGTTTTAATACTCCACCCGGTACAGATACAGACCGTGGGCGGGGGCAGTCATGCCGGCGCGGGAACGATCCTTGGCGGACAAGATCTCCGCCATATCCTCCGGGGAGAAGCGGCGGGGGACGTCGGTCAGCGTCCCGACCATAATGCGAACCATATTATAGAGAAATCCGTCGGCGGAAACGTAAAAATACAAATCGTCTCCGTCGGCTTCAAAACGGGCGTCAAACACGGTGCGGGTGCAATCCTCGATCTTGCTTCCCGCCGCCATGAACGAGCGAAAATCGTGGGTTCCCCGAAGGGCTTCGGCGGCCTTGTTCAGAAGATCCAGATCGTATTCCCCCGGACGGTGCCACGCCCGATCCTCCAAAAAGGGAGAACGAACCGCCCCGGTATAAATCCGATAACGGTATTCCTTTTTCTTCACGCTGTAACGGGCGTGAAAGTCCTCCGATACGGGGCAGGCGGAATGAACGGCAATATCCTTGGGAAGATTGGCGTTCATCGCCAAAATCAGTTTTTCACAGGGCATTTGTCCCGGAACGGAAAAGGAAACGCAGAAATCCACGGCGTGCACGCCCGAATCGGTACGGCTGCAGCCGGAAAATTCCGAAACCTCCCCGAAAATCTTTCGGACGGCGTCCATGACGCAGGCCTGCACGGAAGGTCCGTTTTTTTGGGTCTGCCAGCCGCAATAGGCAGTGCCGACGAAGGAAAGGCGGATCAGATATTTCATAGCCCGACCCCCCGAATCAGCACCACCGGATTCAAAGCCAGCGTTACGCCGAGAACGGCAACGCAGAAGAGAAGCGCCGCCAGATCCCGCCAAGAAAAACGGTATTCCACGAACCGGGTTCTTCCCTTAAAATCTCCGTCGTAGCAACGGCATTCCATGGCAACCGCCAATTCCTCGGCACGGCGGAAGGCGGAAACGAACAGAGGGATCAGAATGGGGATCATCGCCTTTGCCCGACGCACCAGACTGCCGCTTTCAAAATCCGCGCCCCGCGCCTTTTGGGCGTTCATGATCTTTTCGGTTTCTTCCAAAAGGGTGGGGATAAACCGCAGAGCGATGGTCATCATCATGGCAAAATCATGCACCGGAACGCGCAGATACGTCAAGGGAAACATCAGCCGTTCCAGCCCCCCGGTAAGGAGCAAGGGGGAGGTGGTATAGGTGAGAACCGACATGGTCAGCACCATCATCACGATACGGACGATCATAAAAATTCCGTTCAGAATTCCTTCCCAGGAAACGGAGAAAACCCAAAAGGTAAACAAGGGTTCTCCGTCGGAATAAAGCATATTCAGAAGGGCGGTAAACGCCATAATGAACAACAGGGGCTTTAATCCCCGCAGGTAAAATTTCAAGGAAATGCGGGTCAGCCCGATCACCAGGGCGGTGGCGACCAGCAAAAACAGATACGCCGCCACGGTCTTTGCCAAAAACAGCGTGACCACGTAGCAGATCATCAACAGGATCTTTGCCCTGGGATCCATGCGATGCACGAAGGACGTGCCGGGGAAATATTGCCCCAAGGTAATATCACGGATCATTTCGCACCTCCCGTCAAAGCGTCAAGGCTGCGAACCGCCTCTTCCGGTGACAATACGGAGGGAAGATTTTCGTATCCCTGCGCCTTCAGCGTCAGAAAAACCCGGGTGATCTGGGGGACGTTCAGCCCCATGGCAAGAAGCTCCTGCCCTCTGCCGAAGACGGTGCGGGTATCGTCAAGCATTTTGAGATTTCCCTTTTCCAGCACCATAACCCGGTCGGCGTGGGCGGCAACGTCCTCCATACTGTGGGAAACGAGAAGCACCGTAGCCCCTTCTTCCCTTTGATAATCCCGAACGTTGCTTAAAATTTCGTTGCACCCCTTGGGATCCAGACCGGCGGTCGGCTCGTCAAGGATCAGAACCTTGGGGCGCATCGCCAGAATCCCGGCGATGGCAACCCGGCGCTTTTGTCCCCCGGACAGCTCAAAGGGGGATTTTTCTCTCAATTTATCGGAAAGGCCGGTAAAGTGCATTCCCTCCTGCACCCGAAGAGCGATTTCCTCCTCGGAAAGCCCCATATTCCGGGGACCGAAGGCGATATCCTTTTCCACCGTCTCCTCAAACAACTGATATTCGGGGTATTGGAACACCAGCCCCACGTTGGCGCGCAGGGTGCGGCGGTCGTATTTCTTTGCCCAAACGTCCTCTTCCCGGAAAAAAACCGTGCCGGAGGTGGGCTTCATCAACCCGTTGAGCATTTGGATCAGGGTGGATTTCCCCGAGCCGGTATGCCCGATGATCCCGATAAATTCCCCCTCGTACAAGGAAAAGGAAACGTGATTGACGGCGGTTTTTTCAAAGGGCGTGCCCGCCCCGTAAACCTGGGTCAGATTTTCAACCCGAAGAATCGGCTTACTCATACGTCCTCCTTTCCGATGCGTCCCGCAAGAAGATCGTCCAACACGGAGATACATTCTCCCTCGGTCAGCACCGCCAAGGGAACCTTATACCCTTCCTTGCGCAGCAAAAACATCAGCTCGGTGCTTTGGGGAACGTTTAATCCGATGCTCCACAAAAGCCCCGCGTTCTGAAATACGTAATGGGGGGTTCCGTCCAAAAGGATTTCCCCTTCGTTCATCACCACGATCCGATCCGCCTGGGCGGCCTCGTCCATGAAATGGGTGATCAAAACGACGGTCATCCCCTCCTTGTGGAATTTATGCAAAACCTCCATGACCTCTGCCCGTCCCTTGGGATCGAGCATGGCGGTGGGTTCGTCCAAAACCAAAACGTCGGGACGCATGGCAAGGATGCCTGCGATGGCAATCCGTTGCTTTTGTCCCCCGGACAGCTTATAGGTGGCGTGGGTGGCGTAATGGGACATATCCACCGCCTCCAACGCTTCTTTGACCCGTTGGTGCATTTCCTCGTGGGGAATTCCAAGATTTTCCAAGGCGAAGGCGACGTCTTCCTCCACGACGGAGGCGATAATCTGATTGTCGGGATTCTGAAAGACCATCCCCACCTTACGGCGGATGGCGTTGAGATCCGATTCGTCGGTCACGTCCAGACCGCAGACGGTCAGCCTGCCGTCGTCGGGAATGCAAATTCCGTTCAAATGCTTTGCAAAGGTGGACTTCCCGCTTCCGTTATGTCCCAGAATGGCGACGAATTCTCCCCGTTCCACGGTCAGGGAAACGTCCTTCAATACCGGCTCGGTATCGGCGGAATAGCGGAACGATATATTCTTTGCTTCAATCACAGCCACGGAAATTCCCCTCCTTTCGGGAACATAAAAAGATTTTTATTTCGTCCAGCGGGCGGTCGCTCCGCAGGGCAGACAGTATCCGGTATCCCCTACCGGAAGTCCGATTTCCGACGCGGTGACCTTCCCCCCAAAGCGGCGGGCAACGGTACACCCCAGCATATATTCCATGCACCCGGCGGAAAGCCCGGTGGTGTAAGAATTCAGAATCAAAAACAACGGATCGTCGTTTAACACCTGCACGCACAGCTCCAAAAGACCGTACAGCTCGCTTTCCAGCTTCCATACCTCGCCGTCGGGACCTCTGCCGTAGGAGGGAGGATCGAGGATCAGACCGTCGTACCGTCTTCCCCGGCGGATCTCCCGCTGAACGAACTTGACGCAATCATCGACGATATAGCGGATATTATCCAATCCGCACGCCTGAGCGTTTTCCTTTGCCCACGCAACCATCCCCTTGGAGGCGTCCACGTGGCAGACCTTTGCCCCTTCCTTGGCGCAAGCCACCGACGCGCCGCCGGTATAGGCGAAGAGATTTAAAACCTGGGGCTGCTCTCTGCCGCCGTTGCGGATCTGCTCCCTTGCCCAATCCCAGTTGACCGCCTGTTCGGGGAACAAGCCCGTATGCTTGAACGACATGGGCTTGATCTGAAAGGTCAGATCCTTATAGCCGATATGGAACATGGGAATCTCTTTTCCGTTCCAATGACCGCCCCCGGAGGAAGATCGGGAATAGCTGGCGCTGGGGTGCTTCCACGCGGGATGGGTTCGTTCCGTATTCCAGATTACCTGGGGATCGGGGCGGACGAAGGTATAATTCCCCCACCGTTCCAGCTTTTCTCCGCCGGAAGCGTCCAAAACCTGAAAATCGTTCCAGCCGTCTGCAATCCACATGATTCGTTTCTCCGTCTTATTATTTTTAAATAAATCATCATTTATTATAGCACGAAAGCACCCTGCCGTCAATACGTCTTACGGAAAAGTCGGAAAAAAGCCGAAAAGAGAGGGGGAGTACCCGGCGGAATTTCGTCTTTTTTGTTAAGACGGTTGCATTATAATAAGAACTGTGCTATAATATTACACGTATCAAAAAACAGGAGATTTGCCATGAAAGTATCCGTCGTTCCCTGCAACAGCTACGATCCGACGCAAGCCGAAGCCGCCCTGCGACAGGCGTTAGAACCCCTGGGGGGATTGGATTGGGTCACCCCCGGCATGACCGTGGCGGTCAAAGCGAATCTGGTCACCTTTTTAAAGCCGGAGGCGGCGGCAACCACCCATCCGGTGCTTTTGTGCGCTTTGGTTAAGCTTTTGAAGGAAAGGGGCGCAAGGGTCATCGTCGGAGACAGTCCCGGAGGATTATATACGAAGGTTTATCTCGACCGCATCTACGGAGTTACCGGGATGAAGGCGGTGGAAGAGGCAGGCGGGGAATTGAATCGGGATTTTGAGATCAAAGACGCCTCCTTCCCCGACGCGAAGGAAGCAAAAGCCTTTACCTACACCGGGTGGCTGGATCACGCCGACGCCATCGTTGATTTCTGCAAATTAAAGACCCACGGCATGATGGCGATGAGTGGGGCGGCGAAAAATATGTTCGGCGTCGTTCCCGGCACGGCAAAGCCGGAATATCACTACCGCTATCCCGATCCCGACCGATTTGCCGACATGATTCTGGATTTAAACGATTATTTCAAACCCATTTTATCCATCACCGACGGCGTCGTGGGGATGGAAGGAAACGGACCGACGGCGGGAACGCCCCGAAAGATCGGCGTTATTATCGCCTCGGACTCTCCCCACGCCGCGGATCTCATAGGCGCGGATCTTATCGGGCTAAAGGCGGAAGACGTTCCCACGCTTCAGGCGGCGGTACGGCGGGGGCTAATCCCCAAAACCCCGGAGGAATTGGACGTGGTCGGGGATTGGAAGCCCTTTATCGTTCCCGATTATCAACGGGTGGAGACCACCCACAGTTTGCGGTTCAACAAGGAATCCCACACCTTCTTCGGCAGAATTTCCTCCACCTTTATGGACAAAGCCCTGGCGTCGAAACCGGTGCTGAACCCCGACGAGTGTATCGGGTGCAGGGAATGTTTTAAAATCTGCCCGGCAAAAGCCATCGAAATGGTAAACAAAAAACCGATCATCAACCGCAAAAATTGCATCCGTTGCTTTTGCTGCCAGGAATTTTGCCCCAAAGGAGCGTTGAAGGTCAAGCGCACGTGGATCGCAAAATTACTGATCAAAGAAAACAAAAACTGACGAAGGATTTTTTATTATGACGGAATTGATTCAGGTCTTCCTGCTGGCGTTGGGATTGTCCATGGACGCCTTTGCCGTATCGGTCTCCGACGGCATCTGCTATCAAAAAGAAAAGAAAAAATTGGTAATCGCCTCGGTCAGCTTCGGCGCATTTCAGGCGTTGATGCCCCTCATCGGGTATTTGGCGGGGGCAACCTTCAGCCAATACGTGGAGGTGGTGGATCATTGGATCGCCCTGGTTCTTTTGGGATTTTTGGGCGGGAAAATGCTCGCGGAAGCCATCCAAAATCTTCGGCATCCCGAAATTGCCTGCGACACGGCGCCCTTTACGTACAAAATGATTTTTACCCAATCGATAGCGACCAGCATCGACGCTTTGGCGGCGGGAGTTACCTTGGCAGTGGCGTTTCCAAACACCAACCCCTACTTTGCCGTCTCCCTCATCGGCGTCGTAACGGCGCTTTGCTGCCTTTTCGGCTCCTTTGCGGGGAAACGATTCGGTGCGGTCATGAAGGACAAGGCCGCCCTCTTCGGCGGAATCATCCTGATCGCCATCGGCGTGAAAATCTTCGTGGAGCATATGTTTTTTGCGTAAAAAATCATTTCAAACCATCGAAGAATTTAAATAACGTTACACCAAGAACAACCTCATCCACCACTTCGTGGTCCCCCTTCCCCTGCTAGGGGAAGGCTTTTCGTGGAGCATATG
>JAGAPC010000026.1 GCA_017623475.1 Clostridia bacterium
TGTGACGTAAAAAAGAACTTTTCGCCTTCTTTTTAATCCAAAATGGTATATAGATCGAAAAAACCTTGGAATTCCAAGGTTTTTTCGATCTATATACCATTTTGGATTAAAAAGAAGGCGAAAAGTTCTTTTTTACGTCACAATTTCGGGCAAAATCAGCCGAGAATATCGGTAATTTTGAGCAAATCCTCGCCTTTTATCTGCCTTTTGTTCCCTTTTAGGGCAAGGGTAAGGTTGCAGGTGCGGAAAACTTCTTTTGTTATTTGAGAAATTCGTTGGGGGGAAACCTCGGCGAAGGCTTTGCTTCGGGCAGCGTGATCGGGATAGGGGCAATCCAGAATATGCACCTCGTACGCCCGATTCCAATTAAATTCCTCGGCGTTGTCAAAGAGAAGCCCGCTATTGTCCAAATACAACGGACGGACGTAATCTAGCTCGTCGGTCAATCCGGCTTTCAATCCCCGAAGAATCTCGCAGACGATCTCCACCGACCGATACAGATTTGCCGGGCGCACCTCGTATTTCAGATGCAATACGCCCACGTTGCGATAACGCTCCATGCAAGGATCGAAGGAATAAATCAATCCGGTTTTATCCGACAGTTCCCGATAAACCTTTCCGCATTCGCCGTAAAACAGAATATCGTACAGAAGCATCAGTTCGGCGTTGGAATACCGTGTGGGATCAAAATCAAAGGAAAACCGAACCACCGTTTCCTCGCTGTTTTTTACGAAGATTTCCCGGGGACGATTTCCGAAATCTTTGGGAAGAGGGGCCGTATTGTCCCGATCGGGAACCGTTGCTTCCACCGGGGCGGACAAGGCGGCGCAAAAACGATCCAAATCCGTCGGCACCACGGCACCGGTAATATAAAAGAAAAGGTTGTTCCGAGAAAAAATCCGTTTCGCGGCGTCGGTTAAATAATTGCTCCCCATCCGATCCAGGGTTCCGGCTCTGCCTAAAATGGAACGGGCAAGGGACGTGTCCTTCCAAACGATTCCGTCGGAAAAATAATCGAGGGACGTTTCCTCGTCGCTCTCCCGAATTTCGGATTTGATCCGCATTCGTTCCGGATCGATCTGATCTCTCGGCAAAACCATCGGATCAAACAAATGAGAAAAGACCGTCACCGCGTCGGCGAAATGCTCCTTTGCCCCGACGATGTAAAACTGAACGAATTCCTTATACGTCTCCGCATTAAAGGACAGTCCGCAACGGTCGAGCAAGGGATAAAGTCCACCCTTCATCCGGAAATTGATGTTCCGAAAAACCATATGCTCAATAAAATGCGTCTCGCCGTTCCCTTCGGCGCGCTCGTACAACGATCCCGCCCGAACGTACAACGACAGACAAAACCCATGCAACGCCGGATTCGGATAAAAATATACCGGAATCCCCGATGCGGTCATGCGCTTCTCTTCCATATTATATAATGCTCCTTGCAAAAACGACCCGGTTCTGCCGGGCCGTTCAATTCTTTTTGATCAGATCCTTACAGATTTCCCAATCTGCAAAAAAAGGAGAAACGGTAAAGGTCTTTCCCTTTAAGTAATGCAACACTCCGCCCTCGTCGGCAAAGGAAAAGGTCAGCCGACAGGACGACAACGCCTGAAACCGAAAGGGGAACCCTTCGTTCCTTTTTGCCGTGCCGTACTTGGTATCGCCCAAAAGCGGATATCCCAAATGCGCCAGGTGCGCCCGGATCTGATGAGTGCGTCCGGTATATAGGGTTACGTCCAAAAGGGAGATTTTTCCGTCGGTGGCAACCGTCCGATAGGCGGTGCGGATTTCCTTGAACCCTTCCTTTTTCCGATCGGAAACCGTAACGGTATTGGTCGCCGCGTCCTTCCGAAGATAGGCGGTGCAATCCGCGGCGGAGGGTTGAGGGGAGCCGAAGACCAGGCATTGATACCCTTTGTCGATCTCCCGATTTTTAATCTTATCGTTCAAAAGAAGTAACGCCTGGGAATTTTTTGCGCCGATGACGATCCCCTGGGTGTTCCGATCGATTCGGTTACAGAGCGCCGGCACGAAGGCGTTTTCTTGTTCGGGATCGTACTCCCCTTTTTTTATCAAATAAGAAATCAGTTGATTGGAAAGGGTATTGTAGGTTTCCCGATCGTCAGGCTGACAGATCAATCCGGCGGGCTTATTCATCAAAATGATATTTTCATCCTCGTAAACCACGCCGAAATCGGGAGTGATCCGGGAATAATCCACCGAAGATTTTTTTTCAAAAAATTCGTCGCTGATGAAGAATTTCAACAAATCCCCATCCTGCAGCACCGTGTCGGCTTTTCCGTGGACGCCGTTGACACGGATGCATTTTAAACGGATGTACTTGCGGATCAAAGCGGGGGGCATGGTGCGGAAGGTTCGCGCCATGAACTTTTCCAGCTTTAATCCGTCGTCGTTTTTTCCGACCCTTAACTCACGCATGGAGCAAAGCGGCTCCGATCAAACCCGCATCGTTGCCTAACTGCGCCACGACCATCTTCCGTTCCGGAAGAAGCCCTGCACCGAAGACACGCTTCTGCATCATTTCATTGACGGGGCCGAGCAGGTAATCCCCCTCTTTGCAGATTCCGCCCCCGACCACGATGATTTCGGGGCAAAGGACGTTGACCAGATTGGCAAGCCCGTCGGCGATATATTCCTGATATTTCGCAACCACCTCCAGGGCGGCTTTGTCTCCCCGTTTCGCGGCGTCGAAGGAGGTTCTGCCGTTGACCTTTTCCAGGGGCGTTTCGTTCATGATGGAATCGGGATTTTTTGCCATAGCCTCTTTGGTCTGTCGGATCAAAGCGGTGACCGACGCGTAGGCTTCCCAGCAACCGTTCCGTCCGCAGGTGCAATATTCTCCCTCGTGGACGATGACGATATGCCCCAATTCCCCGGCGGCGGTCAAATGACCTTCGTAAATTTTACCGTCGATAACGATTCCTCCGCCTACGCCGGTGCCCAGCGTGACCATCATCACGTTGTCGATTCCCTTGGCAGCCCCGACCTTTGCTTCCGCCAAGGCGGCGGCGTTGGCGTCGTTGCAGATATAAACGGGAAGATCAAAATGCTTCTGCATCAATTCCCGATAATTAACCAATTTTCCGTACTTAAAATTCCCGGCAAAGATCAACATCCCCTGCTTGGTGTCCAGACAGCCGGGGGTGCCGATGCCGATGGATTTCAGTTGAGACTCCGCAATTCCCGTTTCGGAAAGCAGCTTGCGGATGCAATCCGCCATATCCTGAAAAATCTCTTCAAAGGGGCGGTGCGCACCGGTGGGAACGGAAATTTTCTTTACGATCTTCCCGTCCTCGGTAACGATCCCAACGGCGATATTCGTTCCGCCCAAATCAATTCCGATATAATACATAAAATCACCTTTCGAATTATTCATTCCCGGAACTCAAGCCTTCATTCAAAAATTGATCGATAAATTCTTCCGCCTTCTTTGCCGCTTCGTCCTTGATTTCCTTCAGAACCTTTTCCTGTTCCTCGGCGGTGGCGGCGTCCTGTAAAAGCTGTTCCTGCTTTTCGGTGTCAATGAAGGAATCCTGCACCATACTGATGATGAGAGACTTACTGACCTCGTCCCCTTCCACCAACGTCTTCAGCTTGTCGGGAAAATCATCGGGAAGATCTTCGGGGTCTCCCGTTTCCAGGAAATCCGCAGCCCCGCTATCCACCGCGTAGCTAACGAAATCCAAAATTGCAACACCGCTGGTAGCAAACTGCTCCTGAGGAAGGTCAAAGACCTTCAACACCTGCTCCATAATGACCTTTTCTTCCTCGCTCAAGGTATCCAAGGCGGGGAGAAGCGCGTTTTTCGCCTCGCTCATCACGGAATAGAACCATTCCTCTTCCACCACGTCGTCCCGCAAAAATTTGCTGATATCGCTAATGGCAGCCATCAGCTCCTTCCGATCCTTACAGGTGGACAGGTTGCTGAATTTTTCAACGGCGGTGCCGGAAACGTCAATCACGTCCTTCAGGTTCACCGAAACGTCGCCGATCTTCACGGTTCCAAGTCCGCCCTGGATCCACGTGGAAGGACCGCCCTTGTACAGAGAGACCATGCCGTTTTCCGAAACCGCAGACAGGTATTCCGCCGCAGCGGAGTCGGATCCTTCGGTGATCTTGATTACCGATTCCACCGGAGGAACGTAGGTTGCCAGGGTGCCGTAAAGAGGAACCAAAAGCAAAAACGCCACGATCACCGTATCAACCAGGCGAACCCCCAGGCCGCCCCATTTCATACCGTTGTTTTTGGGAAGAAGCGCGTCCTTTTTAATGTGATTCCAAACGATTTTCAATACGATCAAAAAGATCAGCAAAAACAAGCCGAACAGCAAAATCGCCACGCCCGACTGCACCAGCCCCGACAACAGGGACACCAAAATATCCCGCAGGCTTCCCATCTCCCCGAACAAATCCCGGGGCACTAATTTTGCCACCAGCCCGGACAGGGCAAGGGACAAGAGCCGGGAGAGCAAAAGGCTTAACCCCACCGACAAAAACGTAACCCCCAAAGAGATCAACGCCCGGTACAACCCTTGTTTATATCCTTTGATACAATAAATAATGCCGGTGATAATCGCCGCCAGCACGAAGGGAACGTAAAGCAATACGCTGATGACCTGCGCAGTTATCATAATAAGTCCTCCAACCGTAAGATGGTTTTATGATACCATAATTTTACGAAAATGTCAAGGGGAAACGAAGGATTGATCCTGCCCGTCCCGAAAAGTTACCGGGAGGCACGCGGTTGCGTGCCTCCCGGTTTTGTTTTGCTTTATTGGATTATTCGGTAATCATCTTGCCTTCTGCGTCGAAGAAATACCAGCCTGCCTTGATTTCGCTTGCAGATTCATGGATCTTCCAGACGTAGTATTTGCCGGCTCCGTAGTTGGTGTAGTTTTCGGAGGTAATGATCTTGCCGTCGTATTGGGCAACGTAGTAATTGCCTTCGTATTCGAACAAGCCCATTTCCTTAACTTTACCGTTTTCGAAATAGTACAGGCCGCCCTTTTCGGGGTGCTCGCAGATGCCTTGGAGCATCGCGCCGTCGGCTCCGAAATAATACCAGCCGGTGGCGATTTCGCTGGCGGATTCGTCAACCTTCCAAACGTAATACTTGCCTGCGCCGTAGGTGGTGTAGTTTTCGGAGGTAATGATCTTACCGTCGTACTGTGCGACGTAGTAGTTGCCGTCGGCGTACTTAAACAGACCCATTTCGGTGGGTTTGCCATCGACGTAGTAGTAGCCGTCAATGATGCCGTTCTTCAGGGGGATGATGACGCCGTTTTCGTCGAATTCATACCAACCTTCGGCGAATGCGTCTTTGGCGGAATCGTCGATCTTCCAGACGTAGTATTCCTGCGCCTTGATGATCTTACCGTCGTATTGAGCAACGTAGTAGTTACCTTCGTACTCGAACAGACCCATCTCGGTGGGCTTGCCATCGACGTAATAGTAGCCGTCCACGATACCGGAATCAACCAGCTTACCGGTGGAATCGAAATAGTACCATCCGGTGGTAATGTCGCAGTTTTCGTTGAGTCTCCAAGCGTAGTACTTACCGGTGACCAGAACGCCGTTGGGGCCTGCGTAGTAGTAA
>JAGAPC010000027.1 GCA_017623475.1 Clostridia bacterium
ATCAACAGCATTTATGCAAAAAACCTTCCCTTAAAATTTCTCGTAAGGGAAATTTTAAGGGAAATTTTATGCTCAAACCCAAGAAAAAACCTGAAAAAGCCTGTAATATCAAGGTTTCAGGAATTTAAAGTTTGCAAAATATTTTTAATTTTTTTATTCAGTTCCTTCGGCTGATAGTATTTTTTATTTAATCCCAGGTCTATAATCGCATTTAGTGCAGTGCAAACTTGAGAACTTGTATAGGTTGACATATAACACATATCTTCAATGTTTGCTACTTCCATACTGTTCAATGTTTCTATTACATTATCAATTGTAAAATGCGTTTTGTTCAGGTTTAGTTTCTTCTCCAGAATCCGGTATATGAGAAGGGCAGTATAGCAGATCATAAAATGTGCTATAATCCGGTCGCGTTTTTGATGATATACAGGTCTTGCAGAGAAGTTTGATTTCATAACCCGGAAGCAGTCTTCGATTTTGTATCGGTTGCTACTAATCTCAATAATATCCTTTGCACTATCATCAAGATTTGTGGAAACTGCGTAAAATCCATCATATTTTTCTTCCTCATCAATGACACTCTGGTCAATTTCATAACGGTCAGTTATCTTTTCGCCGGATTTTGTGGATGAAGTACGTTTAATAAAACGTGTAACATCATGAGGTCCCTTTTTATATGTTTCCGGATCCAGATTTTTAAGTAATTTTTTTGCTCTTTCAATCTGGCGGTTGCGGATGTATCGTTGATATTCCATCATTTTTCTGGAGAAAGAGATAATGATTTTCTGTTTTAAAACTGCTTTGGATTTTACGCTTCGCACTTTTCCGTTTTTACAAACTTTTTCTTCGTATAAACCGGTATCGATTGCTCTGTCTGCAGTAAGAATCTTATATGCCCTGTCGTTATATAAGCCCTCGTTCTTTTTGTCAAACCGGTCAAAATCTTTCATATGTTCCAGTGTAACCGACTCATCTGTTGACAGTAGTCTGTAATCACAGTCGTTAAATACTGCTTCCTTTAGCTGGTTAGACAGCTTTTTAATAGACTGTGTTACAATAAATGCACGACCACCCATGGAGTTAAAGTTTCGGATGTTAAAAGAACCGAGACCGGCATCTGCACAATAGATGAATTTTTTCCCTTTGAACATCTTAGTAAGCTGTTGTTCCAAAGGGATTGCAGTGGTCTGTTCATTATCTGAGCCAGATGTGATGCACATGGAAAGAGGAATTCCATCCCGGTCCATAAACAGTCCCATTTCCACGAGCGGGTTTGGACGATGCTCTTTGCTTGGTCCATATTTACGTAATCCTTTGATAATTTCCCCTGTTACTTCATCCACATAATCTTCATCATCTGTTTCCGTTTCGAAATAATAATTCGTGCAGTCATAAAAGCAGACAGAAGTGTCACGCTTTACAATGCTGCAGCTTTTCTCATAAAGGTGGCTGATATATTCTTCATAGTGTTCCTTCATGATATCCATGGTGCGTAAAATATGTACATAATCAAAATCGGGCTGTTCATAATAATGAGCGAGGTTTTGGTGTGTCCCAAGTTTTGAATCCGGATTCAGAATTCTGGAATACGTCATGAAGCGATTTACCAGATTGGGATCAAACTCAATTTTCATATCGGAAGTTACATTTTTGAAAAAAGAATGTATATCCAGTTCATGATAAATCTGTTGTAGGAAGAAGTATCCGATATTCAGTTGTGTACTTTTCGACGTGAGTGAATCAGTAGCCTTTATCTTTTCAGCAAAATCAACTTTTATATCCAAAGAAACCTTGTTTTCTTTCTTATACTCCTCATTGTATTTTTTGACCTGTTCCTTTGCATAGGCGAGCGGGTCATCGGTAATCTTTAGAAGTTCAGAATGCTTTCCAATTCGGGCTACATTTTTTGTAGTTGTCTTTTTACCGTTACGTACTCCAAGTTGAATGAAGTAGGTAGGGTCTTTTGATTTTCTGTCATAATTAAGTTTCATACCTTATTATACCATAAAATACAACCGCGTACAACATATACAACATAATTTTTTTAAAAATTTGACATAAAAAAAGCCGCAGTTATGCGGTTTGTGGTGGATTATTCAGTTTACAAGTGTCGAAAACCCGTCTCTGCAGACGTTGCCTGGATGAATACAGAGACAGCAACGAATACATCATCAGCCGCCGAGACCCGTTCCAGAAAGAAAAGGACCCCTGCGACAGATGCCGTCATCCCGGTTACGATTACGTTCTGAAACCTCGTCGTAAAAACTAAATACTTCCTACCTTATGAAAAGGGCTTGCAGTTCGCTGCAGGCTCTTTTTGTCGTTCGCAGAAAAGTTACATTTGTGGTGATTATAAATTTTGACGAGATAATTGTAATTCTGCAGAATTTGTGTTATAATGAGTATGCTCATAAAAGGAGCACGACCTTTACATACCTCTTTGTATCCAAACATCAAAGCCAGTTGAACTGTAGTACAGAGCCAAGTATCAATTACTCAAAAAGAATAACGGATTTTTTCTCCGCCGATTTTTCAGAAAATTGATACCAAACTTTGATACCAAAACAGTACCAAACGGGCTGAGAACACAGAGAATACAGAGAAAAACGAAGCAAAACGAGAGAAATCTCACGGAAATTAGCCCAAAATAAGGCGAAAAGTAACTGTGGGAAAGAACTCGTAAGCGAGTGGGAATAATCCCAAATGTTTCAGCAAAAATGATTTATCCTCTTCGGGGCAATTTTCTTTATCCTTTCCCGATTAGATAATTCACTGCAAAAGCAAACAATATAGTAATTTTGAAGACCTTGTGTCATCGGAAACGATGACCAAGGTCTTCTTTTTTTGTCGCAAGAGAGACCTTGACCACAAACCTTTTGCAAGATTAGACCTATCCTTGCCAAAAACCTTTATTTTTCAGCATATTTTCGACCTTTTCTTCTCTTTTCGTGAAGAAGAATCCTTGCCAATCGCCTTTGTTTTCACTTTATTTTCTTGATTGAAAAAAGGAAAAAAGAACGGTTTGGACGAGAAATATCCTTGCCAAAAGTGGAGATGTCTTCACTAAAAATGCAGAGGAAATGCAGAAAGGAAAAGGATAAAAAGTTTTGCCTTGATGAAACTAAAAGGAAAATGGCGAGAGATAGTTATTCCCGAAAAACAAGTTTTTCGGGAATTGCAAAGTCCAAAAAGAAACAAAATGGCAGGTATTATCGGTGCGAAGTGTGGTTTTTTATTGTAGCGACAGGTTGATTTTCCCGAAAAATATAAATTCGGGAAGTCATTTCCCGAAAAATGTGTTTTTCGGGAGATTTTTCGGAAAAGGAGAAAAGTATGAGACCGTTAAAAATCAAAGACCGTTGCACAAAAAAGAAACTCAAAAAGTGTGAAGAGATTGCTCGTACCTACGACAAAATCCAGACTGCCTATGCAGATGTTCTGGACAAAGACAAGAATGTTGAAGTCATCAAATGTAATGTGCTTCTTGAAAATCTGGAAGACGGAGAATTTACAACCGATTTTCTCTGCACCAAAACAAACGGTGACTTAATGGTTCGTGAGTGTGTTTTTCGCAAGAAACTCTCTCTGCCCCGAACCTGCAAACTGCTTGATGCAAGCAGAAAATATTGGGCAAGGCGAGGAATTACAGATTGGGCAATTGTTGTGGAAGAAGGTGAATCATCAGATGAAGAAGAATGACCTGATTAAAACTGAGGACGGTATCTATCGCATTCTTAGCATTGAAGCGAATAGAGTTCTTGCTATTGATTGCATAAAGAAAACGATGCCGAAATTCTATCCTGTTTCTTCTTTTGGCAATGGAGAACTCATTGACCGCATACCTGCTGATTTTCCCGATATGGAAGACCTGTCTCCTGCTGACCGTAAGATTGCACAGGAACGATACACGATGATTGCCGGTGCTGTTTCTGTTGTAGATGATGTTCCCAAGCGAAACCTGATGATTGAAAAATCCTCTAAGCAGTTCGGTATGAGCAAGCAAAGCATTCGCTCCTTCTTATGCTCTTATCTGGTCTATCAGGATGTGGCAGTATTAGCACCAAAACAATCCAAAGAAAAAGAGTTGACAGAAGACCAGAAGAATATGAGATGGGCATTGAACAAGTTCTTCTATACAAGGAATCAGAATTCACTGCCGACTGCCTATGCAATGATGCTCAAATCAAAATACTGTGATGCTTATGGAGTGTTACTCCCTGAATATCCATCCTACAATCAGTTCAGATATTTCTATCGCAAACACAGAAAGATGGAGAACTATTATATCAGTAGGGACGGTATCAAAGATTATCAGCGAAACAAAAGACCTTTGCTTGGTGACGGTGTGCAGGAATTCGCACCTGCAATTGGAACAGCAATGCTTGACGGAACGACCTGCGATATCTATTTGGTTAATGAATCTGGGCAACTTGTAGGCAGACCAGTTCTGGTTATTGCCTGTGATGCTAATACTTCATTGTGCCTTGGATACTCTCTCTTATGGGAAGGTGGCACTTATTCTTTGCAGACATTGATGCTCAATATCTTAGAAGATAAGGTTGCTTTATGCGAAAAAATGGGGATTCTTATTACTTCTGAACAGTGGGCAGTAAACCAACTTCCTGCTGTTATGGTCACAGATGGCGGTTCTGAATACAAAGGACAGACCTTTGAACAGATTGCAGAACTTGGGGTTACCTTGGTTAATCTTCCTTCTTATCGCCCTGAATTGAAAGGCACGGTTGAGAAATTGTTTGACTTGGTGCAGAACTCTTACAAAGACCTGCTAAAAGGTAAAGGTGTAATAATGCCAGACTTTCAAGAGAGAGGTTCTCACGATTACCGAAAAGATGCAGTTCTTACAATGCAGGAGTTTGAGAAAATCGTTGTCAGATGTATCGTTCACTATAACTGTGAAAGAGTTATTCAGAATTACCCTTACACCACGGAAATGCTTGCTGACAGTGTGCTGCCATATGCCAACACAATCTGGAATTGGAAGAAGGATGAAGCAGGAGCAATACGTCGATGCAGACGGGGAGCTTCATACGAATTTAACCGAGATTCACATTACATTGGAAAATTGGAACGAATATTTTGAAATTTATGAAAAAACGGAATGGCTGAGAAATGATTTTAACGAAGCTGAGAATCTGCGCATCACACAATACGTAGGATTAAAAGAATCCTATCAAAAAATCATTGATTTTAACAATACAAGCGTTGCCTTTGAAATTGAAGCAACGCAGGTCAGCGTTGATATTGAATTGGATCTGTCAAAAGAAACGTACGCTTATACCGACACGGAAAACGACCGATATGATTTTATCGAAACTACGACCGTAGTTGGCAGAGAAGCCTCTTTTTTCTCGTGTTGTGATGGATACTTTATAAAAAACGGTGCTAAAGTTCCCAACATAGAAATATTAAAAGATGTCGTTGTTTCCCGCGTTACGGGCAGCATCTATTTATACGAATAAACGAAATTGAAATTCGAGAGGCACGTAATCGCGTGTCTCTCGGCGTTATGATATTAAAACAGGAGTTATCGCAAATGTTCCGTTTTTTGTCGAAAAGAACTATTGAAGAAAATAGCTTAATATGGTATAATAATATTGATTTTTTAAATCGTGTATTTAAACCAAGTAAAGGACGGGACGTTTGCCCCAAAGGGAAAAAGCATGGACAAGATCGGATTTAACAACGAGGAATATCTGAAATTGCAAACCCAGCATATCAAGGAACGGATTTCCAACTTCGGGGGAAAGCTGTATCTTGAGGTCGGCGGGAAGTTGTTTGACGACTTTCACGCTGCCCGCGTGTTGCCCGGATTTCAACCCGACTCCAAAATCCGTATGCTCCGTCAGCTGAAGGATCAGGCGGAGGTTGTTATCGTAATCAGCGCCTCATCCATCGAGCAGAGCAAAAAGAGAAGTGACCTTGGGATCACCTACGATATGGAGGTTCTGCGGTTGATCGACGCCTTTACCGAGTGCGGTCTGTTCGTGGGGAGCGTCGTGATCACGCAATACGCCTCCCAGCCCCTGGCAAACGCATTCCAGAAACGGTTGGAAAACCTGGGAATCCGGGTTTACCGTCATTATCCGATCCCCGGATATCCCTCCAATACGAAATTGATCGTCAGCGACGACGGTTACGGAAAGAACGATTACATCGAAACGACGCGTCCTTTGGTCGTTGTTACCGCCCCCGGACCGGGCAGCGGAAAAATGGCAACCTGCCTTTCCCAATTATACCACGACAACAAGCGGGGCGTTTCAGCCGGATACGCAAAATACGAGACCTTCCCCATCTGGAATCTTCCGTTGAAACATCCGGTCAACCTTGCTTACGAGGCGGCAACGGCGGATCTGAACGACGTAAACATGATCGACCCCTTCCATTTGGAGCATTACGGAAAAACCGCGGTCAATTACAACCGTGACGTTGAAATCTTCCCCGTTTTGAACGCTATTTTTGAGAAAATTTCGGGCACGTCTCCCTACCATTCTCCCACGGATATGGGCGTAAACATGGCAGGATTTGCCATCGCGGACGATGATACGGTCAAAAAAGCGGCTCGAAATGAGATTATTCGGAGATACTACAACACCCTGTGCAGAAAAAGAAGCGGTGTTGCCGACGAAAATGAGGTTTACAAGCAGGAACTGATTATGAATCAGGCGGAATGCTCCACGGAGGACCGCGCCTGCATTCGGGCGGCGTTGCTTCGGGCAGAATCCACGGGCGCACCTGCAACCGCCATCGAATTAAACGACGGAACCCTCGTTACGGGGCGCACGTCTCCTCTCTTCGGATCGTCTTCCGCTTGCCTGCTGAACGCGCTGAAGGTGCTGGCAGGAATCCCCCACGAGGTGCAGGTCATCTCCCCCTCGGTCATCGAACCGATCCAGGAATTGAAGGTAAAAAATCTTGGGAATCACAATCCCCGCCTACATACCGACGAAACCCTGATTGCCCTTTCTGTTTCCGCTAACACGAACCCTGCGGCGGCGGAAGCGATGAAGATGCTCCCCAAACTTACCGGATGCGAAGCCCATTCAACGGTCATTCTTTCCTCCGTCGATAGCGATATTTTCCGCAAATTGGGGATGAATCTGACCTGCGAGCCTCAATATCAAAATAAACGTCTTTATCATAAATAATTTGGAGGATATTATGTACGAAAATTACCTTGACACCATTGATTTCGTCGGAAAATTCGACGCCGAGGTCGCTTCTGCGATGCAGCTGGAGCTGGGAAGACAACGGGACAATATTGAACTGATTGCGTCCGAAAACTACGTCTCTCCTGCAGTTATGGCGGCGATGGGGTCTGTTTTGACCAATAAGTATGCGGAAGGATATCCCGATCACCGTTATTACGGCGGTTGCCAATACGTGGATATCGTTGAAAATATCGCCAGAGACCGGGCAAAGGAATTGTTCGGCGCAGAACACGCAAACGTTCAGCCCCACTCCGGCGCACAGGCAAACATGGCAGCCTACGCCGCAGTTCTGCAACCGGGAGACACGGTAATGGGGATGTCCCTTGCGGAAGGCGGGCACCTGACCCACGGATCTCCGGTAAACGCATCGGGCAAACTTTATAAGTTCGTCCCCTACGGCGTGGATGAAAACGGCTATATCGATTACGATAAAATGCTCGAAACCGCAAAGGAATGTAAGCCGAAGCTGATCGTTGCCGGCGCTTCTGCTTATCCCAGAACCATTCATTTTGATAAAATCTCCGCCATCGCAAAGGAAGTGGGCGCGTATTTCATGGTAGATATGGCGCACATCGCCGGGTTGGTCGCCGCCGGAATTCATCCGAATCCCGTTCCTTACGCAGATATCGTGACGACCACAACCCACAAAACCCTGCGGGGTCCCCGAGGCGGTCTGATCCTTTGTAAAGAAGAATTGGCGAAAGCCGTTGACAAGGCGATTTTCCCCGGAAATCAAGGGGGACCGTTGATGCACGTCATCGCCGCAAAAGCCGTTTGCTTCGGAGAAGCGCTGAAGCCGGAATTTAAGGAATATCAGCGGAAAATCGCAGAAAACGCCCAAACCCTTGCACAGGCGTTGTTGTCCAAGGGGCTGAAATTGGTTTCCGGCGGTACGGACAACCACCTGATGCTTCTTGACCTGCGCGGGACGGGGGTAACCGGAAAAGAGCTGGAACACCGCCTGGACGAGGTTCACATCACGTTGAACAAAAACGCCGTCCCCGCAGATCCGGAAAAGCCCACCGTCACCAGCGGGGTGCGCATCGGTACTCCCGCCGTTACGACCCGCGGCTTTGGGAAGGAAGAAATGCTGAAAATTGCGGAATTTATTGATTTGACCGTCCGCGATTTTGAAAACAGTAAGGACGCAATCCTCTCCGGCGTTGCGGAGATCTGCCAAAAACACCCCATGTATTAAAAAAACGAGGCTGTTATGATAAATAACAGCCTCCATTTTTTTTCTTACAAGCCAAGTTCTTGGAAAAGCTTACGGCGGAAATCCTCCGTACTGTCCCATAAAACGCTGCAAAGAACGATGGCGGATACGATTAAAAATAAAGTCATAAAAACATCTCCCTTTCTTTTATGACTCTATTATATCACAAGCATTGTACCATAAAACGGACAATACTATTCCCCGGACGAACGTCCGGGGAAAATTTTATTCGGTCAGATACGTCCGCAACGCGGGCAAAAGGCGCAACGCGGTTTCTTTTCCGTTCCGATAGGCGTTTTTTAAAAGATCCCGATTCTTTTCGGTGCGACGGATCTTCAACGGTTCCTCCGGAGCGATAACGAAAATCTCGCCTTGACGCTCCAAAGAAGCGATTTGATCCAGGGTATCGTTATAAACCTGATGGCGAACCCGCATATCCCGGACGAGATTGGGATAATTTCGGTATTTGCACTGAATCAACGGCATCGTTTTTTCGGGAGATTTGCGAAAACCGCGGTGCTGTGTAAGAACGACGATCGTCTTATCACATCCCATATCCAACGCCTTTTGTACCGGAATCGGATCGGAAACCCCGCCGTCCAAATATTTTTCTCCGTACAGATCCACCGTCCGCGCCAGCAGGGGCAACGAGCTGGACGCCCGAACGTAATCCACGTCCCGAAGCATATCGGAGATTTGGGGGTATTCCGGCTTTCCGGTGGTACAGTTGGTAACGACGACGTGAAATTCCGTTTTTCCGTTCAAAAAAGCGGTATTGTCGATGGGGTAAAGCTCTTCCGGTATTTTGTGATACAAAAAATCCGCGCCAAACAGATCTCCGGTACGAATCAGGCTGGATAAACTACAATAATCCCTGTCATCCAAATAATCGGTCATGACCGAAAAGCCACGCCCGACCTGCTTACAAAGATAACTGCAGGCAAGACAAGCACCGGCAGAAACCCCGATGCAGAGATCGGCGTTGAGATCCTTTTCCAAAAAGGCGTCCAAGACTCCGGCGGTAAATACGCCCCGCATTCCGCCGCCTTCCAAAACCAATCCGATTTTCATAAAAAAACCTTTCAAAAAAAATCAAGTCAACGCCTCGTCGATTGCCTTTGCCGCCGTCTTCCCTGCCCCCATCGCCAAAATTACCGTTGCGGCTCCCGTTACGGCATCTCCGCCGGCATAGACGTTGGGACGGCTGGTAAGCCCTCTTTCGTCAACCACGATACCGCCCTTTTGGTTTACCTTCAAGCCGTCGGTCGTGGATTTGATTAAGGGATTGGGGCTTGTTCCGATGGACATAATGACGCAGTCCACGTCCAAGTCAAATTGAGAGTCGGGGATTTCTACGGCACTGCGGCGTCCTGTAGAATCTTCTTCCCCCAATTCCATGCGGACGCAACGAAGTCCGATGACCGTTCCGTTCTTCGGATCCCGCTTGTCGTCGGGATTGAAATATCCTAAAACCTCGTTGGGATTGCAAAGAAGACGGAATTCAATTCCCTCCTCCATTGCGTGTTCCACTTCTTCCTTCCGCGCCGGAAGCTCGTCCATACTGCGGCGATAGACGATATACACCTTTTCTGCTCCCAGGCGAAGCGCCGTGCGGGCGGCATCCATCGCCACGTTTCCGCCGCCGACCACCGCAACCCGTTTTGCGGATTGTATGGGCGTTGCGGAATCCGAACGGTACGCCTTCATCAAATTACTGCGGGTCAAATATTCGTTGGCGGAATACACGCCCTTCAGAGATTCGCCGGGGATTCCCATAAAACGGGGCAATCCTGCGCCGCTTCCGATAAAGACCGCCTCGTAGCCCATTTCAAAAAGCTCATCGACGGTCAAGGTTTTTCCGATAACCACGTTGGTTTCGATTTTAACCCCGAGCTTTTTCAACGTTTCCACTTCTTTGCGTACGATCTGTTTCGGAAGACGAAATTCGGGGATTCCGTAAACCAAAACTCCGCCGGGAACGTGCAAGGCCTCAAAAACCGTCACTTCATATCCTTTTTTTGCCAGATCTCCGGCGCAGGCAAGCCCGGAAGGACCGGAACCCACCACCGCAACCCTATGTCCGTTGGATTCTACGGGAGAAACGGAATCGGGATTATGATCGTTGTGCCAATCGGCGACGAAGCGCTCCAGACGTCCGATCCCCACCGGTTCGCCCTTAATTCCACGAACGCATTTCCGTTCGCATTGATTTTCCTGGGGGCAAACGCGCCCGCAGACCGCGGGCAGGCTGGAGGATTCGGAAATAATCTGATAAGCCCCCTCGAAATCCCCCTCTTTGACCTTCTGAATAAATTGAGGAATCTGCACGTTGACCGGGCAACCGGCGACGCAGGGCATATTTTTGCAGTTCAGACACCGCGCCGCTTCCTGCAGGGCAGTATCGGGAGAATACCCCAGAGCGACCTCTTCAAAATTATGAGCGCGAACCCCAGGAGATTGGGTCGGCATCGGATTTTTTTTCGGATCCATATTGGGCATATCACTCCACCTCCTTGCGGAAGAGATTACAATCCTTTTCATAGGCGTGGCGCTCAAAATCGCTATAGATATTGGAACGGTTCATCGCTTCCTCAAAATCCACCTCAAAGCCGTCGAAATCCGGACCGTCCACGCAGGCAAATTTCGTTTTGCCGCCCACGGTCAGACGGCAGCCGCCGCACATCCCCGTGCCGTCGATCATGATCGGATTCATGGAAACGGTGGTCTTCACCCCGAAGGGTCGGGTGGTTGCAACGACGAATTTCATCATAACCAAAGGCCCGATGGCAATTACCTCGTCGTAATTTTCTCTCGATTCCAACGCTTCCTTCAACGGCTCGGTCACAAGCCCCTTTCGACCGGCAGAGCCGTCGTCGGTCATAAGGGTCAATTTTGCGGATGCCTCGGAAAATTCCTTCTCCAAAATAACCAATTCCCGATTCCGAAAACCGATAATGGAATGAACCTCACAGCCCATTTCATGCAATTTTTGGGCGACGGGCAAAGCGATAGCGCAACCCACGCCTCCGCCGACGATACAGACCTTTTTTCTCCCCTCAAGATCGGTAGCATTCCCGAGAGGTCCGACGAAATCGGAAATAAAATCTCCGGAATTCTTTCGGTTCAGCGCGGCGGTAGTGGCACCGACGATCTGGAAAATAATCCGAACCGTGCCCGCCTCCCGATCGTACCCTGCGACCGTCAAGGGAATCCGTTCTCCATCGTCGTCCACCCGAAGGATAATAAACTGCCCCGGCTGCGCTTTTTTTGCCACGAGGGGCGCTTCAATATCCATCATGGTAACGAAGGAATTTAAAGGCTTTTTATTTACAATACGGTAACTCATAAGAAGAACCTTTCCGTTAATCATTGTATCATTTAAGGTTACAAAGAATTATTTTGCTTTCTTCCACGCGGAAGGAAATATGATACCCGGAACATTCAAAGGAATAGACCCGATCGGCGTCCGTCTGATACGAGGGACGGGGATCTTCCGCAAGAATTGCACGGATCAGCGCGGAATCTTCGGCAGGAATCCCCGTCAATAAACCGTCGGGATCCTGAACCTCCAAAGAATATCCCCTTACCGGCTCGGCAAATCCGCCGGTTGCGGTTGGAATGGAGTCTGCCATGGGAAGATAGGGTTTTATGTCATAAATGGGCGTTGCGTCCATCAAATCCGCGCCTGAAACCTCAATATACGGACCCTCCGGAGAGGAAAGGACGATGTTTTTGATCGCAACGCAAGAAAGACCGATGGGGTTGGGGCGGTAAGGAGATCGGGTGGCAAAAACACCCATTCTCTGATTTCCCCCAAGGCGCGGCGGACGAACCGTAGGCGACCAACCCTCGCGTTGCGCCTCGGAAAACTGCCACAAAAGCCAAAGATGCGAAAAGCCCTCCAATCCGCGCAGGGCGTCGGCGTTCCGATATTCCGGCTCAAAAACGATGCGGGAAAGAATTTGCGGAACCCGACCGCTTTGACGGGGAATTCCAAACTTTCCGGGGAATGGGCTTTGAATCCTTGCGATGACCTTCAAGGTCGTTTCACCGTTCATATTATTTCTCCAATAAGGCCTTCAGATAGTGTCCCGTGTAGGATTGAGGGCATAACGCAACCTCCTTGGGCGTGCCTTCCGCCACGATGAATCCGCCTCGGTCTCCCCCTTCGGGTCCCAGGTCGATTACGTGGTCGCAAACCTTAATAACGTCCAGATTATGCTCAATGACGACTACGGTATTTCCCGCATCGGTCAGGCGTTGCAGCACGTCGATAAGACGGTGGACGTCCGCCGTATGAAGCCCCGTCGTCGGTTCGTCGAGAACGTAAACGGTCTTCCCGGTGGAGCGCTTGCTCAATTCCGTTGCCAGCTTTACCCGCTGGGCTTCCCCGCCGGACAGGGTGGTGGAAGATTGACCGATTTTGATATAACCCAATCCTACGTCGTAAAGAGTTTGTAATTTACGCCGCAGAGAGGGGAAATTTTCGAAGAATTTCAATCCTTCCTCCACGGTCATTTCCAGCACGTCGTAGATGCTCTTTCCCTTGAATTTGATATCCAGGGTTTCCCGGTTGTAACGCTTTCCGCCGCAGACGTCGCAGGGAACGTAAATGTCGGGTAAAAAGTGCATCTCGATCTTCGTTACACCGTCCCCGGAGCAAGATTCACAACGCCCGCCGTCCACGTTAAAGGAAAAGCGGCTTGCGGTGTATCCCTTGGCTTTGGCATCGGGGGTTGCGGCAAACAGCTCTCGGATTTCCGTAAACATTCCGGTATAGGTTGCAGGATTGGATCGGGGGGTGCGTCCGATGGGGCTTTGGTCGATATTGACAACCTTATCCACGTGCTCCAGACCGTCAACGCCGTCACACTCCCCGGGGATTTCATGGGCGCGGTTCAAAGAAGACGCCAGCGTTTTATAGAAGATTTCATTGATTAAGCTGGACTTTCCCGAACCGGAAACACCGGTCACGCAAGTGAAAACGCCGATGGGAATTTTTACGTCGATTCCCTTGAGGTTGTTTTGCCGTGCGTTACGCACCGTCAGAAAACGGTCGGGGATCGGACGGGTTTTTTTCGGGATTTCGATGGATTTCCGACCGGAAAGGTATTCTCCGGTAATCGACTCCTTACAGTCCAAAATCCCCTCATATTCGCCCGAATATACGACCTCTCCGCCGTGAACCCCCGGTCCTGGGCCGATATCCACCAGCCAATCGGAGGCGCGCATGGTATCTTCGTCGTGTTCTACGACGATCAGCGTATTTCCCAGATCCCGCAGTTGCTTCAGCGTTTCGATCAATTTGGAATTGTCCCGCTGGTGCAAGCCGATACTCGGCTCATCCAAAATATACAAAACTCCGGTCAGAGAAGAACCGATTTGGGTCGCCAGGCGGATTCGTTGAGATTCCCCGCCGGACAACGTACCCGAGGAACGGGCAAGGGTCAGATAATCCAACCCGACGCTCTTCAAAAAGCCCAGGCGGGAACGGATCTCCTTCAGGATCAGGTCGGCAATCGCCGCATCGCGAGGAGACAATGCAAGACCGTTGATAAAATCCAGGGCGTCCGCCACCGGAAGGCGACAAAATCGGTCGATATTCAATCCGCCCACCGTAACGGCGAGAGAAAGCTCGTTCAACCGTGCGCCGTGGCAATCGGGGCAGGGCTTATTGCTCATCAAAGATTCGTATTCCGCCTTGACGTAAGGGCTGGACGTTGCCTTGTAACGGCGTTCGATGGTGGGGATGATCCCCTCAAAGCCGTCGCAACCGTACAATACGTCATGAACCGTTTCCGGATTCAGATCCTTCATGGGAGTGCTGAGATTATCCCCGTGGGATTTGTAAATATTGGCGATCGTTTTTAAGAGATAGGAATTCGTCGTAATTCCACCGAATCCCATGGCACTGATGGCGCCGTCCATAATGTTTTTGGTAGGATCGGTCAGAATCCGATCGGGATCGATCCGCATCAAATACCCGATTCCGCTGCAGGTTTTACAAGCACCCATGGGATTGTTGAAGGAGAACATCCGAGGGGTTAATTCTTCAATCCCCAGCTCGTGCTCCGGGCAGGAATACCGCTGGGAGAACATCCGATCGGACGTTCCGTCAAAAACGAGAACCAAGCCTTTGCTGATGCGGGATGCCGTTTCGCAGGAATCGGTCAAACGGCGGCGGACGTCTTCCCGAACCGAAAGACGATCGACGACGATTTCAATATTATGTTTTTTGTTCTTTTCCAGGGGGATTTCGTCCATCAGATCGCAGATCACTCCATCGACGCGGACGCGGACGAAGCCGTGCTTCCGATAATCGGAAAACAGTTTGGCAAATTCCCCTTTCCGTCCCCGAATCACAGGAGCAAGGATCTGAATCCGCGTTCCCTCGGGGTATTCCATGATTCGATCAACGATTTGATCGAGGGGTTGTTTTTTTATTTCGATTCCGCAGACCGGACAGTGGGGAACGCCGATGCGGGCGTACAAAAGACGGAGATAATCGTAAATTTCCGTGGTCGTACCGACGGTGGAGCGAGGATTTTTCGAGGTGGTTTTTTGGTCGATGGAAATGGCGGGAGAAAGACCGTCGATACTGTCAACGTCGGGCTTTTCCATCTGTCCCAAAAACATCCGAGCATAGGACGAAAGGGATTCCACGTACCGTCTTTGCCCCTCCGCGTAAATGGTATCAAACGCCAGGGAGGATTTTCCGGAACCGGAAAGCCCCGTAAAAACGATGAATTTATCCCGGGGGATCGTCAGATCTACGTTTTTCAGATTATTCTGCCGCGCTCCGCGGATTACCAACTCTTCTACCATCTTACTTTACTCCTTTCAGCCTGCGGATTTCATCCCGAAGCTTCGCCGCGTATTCAAAGTCGAGAATCTTTGCGGCGTCGGTCATTTCCTTCGACAGCGTTTCGATCAAGCGGCGGCGCTCGTCAGCAGACAGTTTCGCTCCGTCGATCTCTTTGTTCTCCAATTTTTCCATATCCTTGGCAACGGTGGAAAAGGTCATACTCTGATCGACCTTTTTCACGATAGTCTTCGGCACGATTCCGTGAGCTTTGTTGTATTCCATCTGAATTCCACGGCGGCGCTCGGTTTCACGGATCGCACCCTCCATCGCCGGTGTGACGGAATCTCCGTACATAATCACCTTTCCTTCGGCGTTTCGGGCGGCACGGCCGATGATCTGGATCAGAGAGGTCTCGTTTCTCAAAAAGCCCTGCTTGTCCGCATCGAGAATTGCAACGAGAGACACTTCCGGAAGATCCAACCCCTCCCGAAGAAGGTTAATTCCAACGAGAACGTCAAAATCTCCGCTGCGCAGATCCTTCAGAATCTGAATCCGATCCAGGGTTTCGATATCGTGATGCAAATAGCGGACGCGAATATCCATCTTTCCCAAGTAATCTGCCAGGGATTCCGCCAATTTCTTCGTGACGGTGACGACCAAAACCCGTTCCTTTTTCGCCACGCGCTTATTGATCTCACTTAAAAGATCGTCGATCTGTCCCTCCGTGGGGCGCACGGAGATTTCCGGATCCAAAAGTCCGGTCGGACGGATAATCTGCTCGACGATTTGAGAAGAATTCGTGCGTTCAAACTCTCCGGGGGTGGCGGACACGTAGATGACCTGATTGACGCGGGCATCGTATTCTTCAAAATTCAGCGGACGGTTATCAAAGGCAGAGGGCAAACGAAATCCGTAATCCACGAGGCTTGTTTTTCGGGAACGGTCTCCCCCGCCCATTCCCCGAACCTGGGGCAGCGTAACGTGACATTCATCCACGAACATCAGATAATCGTCAGGGAAATAGTCCAAAAGAGTATGGGGAGTAGAACCGGGGGCGCGCCCCTCCAAAATGCGAGAGTAATTTTCCACGCCCTTGCAATAGCCTACCTGCTTCAGAAATTCCACGTCGTACATGGTTCGTTCGGTAATCCGTTGCGCTTCAATCAGTTTCCCCTGGTCCGTAAACCAGGCGGCGCGCTCCTCGGCTTCCCGCAAAATCTCTTCAATCGCCTTGTCCATTTTGTCCGGGGTGGTCAAATAGTGAACCGCCGGAAATACGGCGTAATAATCGTAGCGGCAGATCAACTCTCCGGTAATCGGATCAATTTCGGAGATACGGTCGATCTCATCGTCGAAAAACTCTACGCGGATAAAGCTCTTTTCCGAGTCTGCCGGAAAAATCTCAACGACGTCACCGTGGACGCGAAAGGTTCCCCGGGCGATATCAAAATCGTTTCGGGTATAATGAATTGCCGTCAATTCCCGCAAAAATTCTTCGCGGTTTTTGATCTGACCCACCCGCACGGAAACCACTTGAGAACGGTAGGATTCCGGATCGCCCAAGGCGTAAATACAGGATACGCTTGCAACGATAATGACGTCCCTGCGTTCAAACAACGCCGAGGTTGCAGAATGGCGGAGGCGGTCGATATCGTCGTTGATGCTCATATCCTTTTCGATATAGGTATCGGTGTGGGCAATATACGCCTCCGGCTGATAATAATCGTAATAGGATACGAAATATTCCACCGCGTTGTTGGGGAAATATTCCTTGAATTCGGAGCAAAGCTGCGCCGCCAACGTCTTATTGTGGGCAAGGATCAGCGTGGGACGGTTCATCTGCTCGATAATATTCGCCATCGTAAAGGTTTTTCCCGAACCGGTAACCCCCAACAGGGTTTGGCGCTTGTTTCCATCCTTTAAGCCGCGGACCAACTGCTCGATGGCTTTCGGTTGATCCCCGGTGGGCTTATATTCTGATGCCAATTCAAAACGATCCACGGCGCTTCCTCCTTAAAATACAAAATTCAAAATCAGGCAGTCGGTTTTTTCTCAAGAAATGACAAAACGACGTTTTCCACAGCAAAAAACACACCGCAACCGACGGCGTAGCAAACCAGATCCGCGGCGGAGAAGGTCGAACCCAAAAGAACGTGGAAAAAGGGGATCGAATCCAGCCCGAGCCACGCCGCATAATTAAAGTATTGCCCAACTTCAACGACCGATGCAAAAAGAAATACGTGAAGGGCAAGAAATTGCGTTCCCTTGGGAAATAAGGTGCGGATAAAGCAGCAAAGCAAAATGACGATCAAAACGTCGCCCAAATAGGGACGGACGAAGGCATCGCGGACGAACAACGCAACCAACACCTCAACGAAAGCCAAGGTCAAAAATAACGCTCCGTAAATCCAACGGCGCCGACTTTTGAAAATTGACAAAGCCATCCCTCCCCGATCCGAGTATTACATTATATTATAGCATAATTTTTAAGGAAATGGAAGCAAAATAAACAAGATGTTACAAAAATATCCTATTTTTGCTTCCGACGCTTTCTGCGCACCCGATTGATATGCCGTTCAAAGTCTCCGTTGGCAATCAATTCCGCAAGAAGATACTGCTCAAAAACCGGAACGGTGCAAGAGAATTTTCCCAAGGTTTCCCCGAATAAGCCGACGAATTGTTCCGGCAAAATCATATACCCGACCCGAATGGACGGAGCGACGGTGCGGGAAAAGGTATTCATATAAATAACCCGCCGGGGATCTAACGAAAAGACGGTTTCCTCTGCCTTGGAGGACATGGTGAATTCCGAATCGAAATCGTCTTCCACAATAATTCCGTCGCGGCTATTTGCCCATCGGATATACTCGTGCCGCTTCGACGCAGAGGCGGTAACCCCGGTAGGATAACTGTTGAACGGCGTGATATGTAACACCGAGGCATCGGTACGGGACAGCTCGCTGCTCAAAATACCGTCCTTACCCATAGTCAGACGGTCACAGGAAGCGCCGTTTGCCCGATAAACCTCAAGAATTTTTTCATAGGACGGATGCTCTACGCCGTAACGGCGGGTGCGCCCCAAAAGCTGAACCACAAGCCCGTAGAGGTATTCCGATCCCGAACCGATGACGATCTGCTCCGGAGATACGATAATCCCCCGACTGCGGGCGAGATAGGCAGACAACGCACGCCGCAATTCCTCACAACCCGTATTGGGACAGCGACAAAGAAGACGATCGCCATATTCCGCTAAAACCCTGCGATACGCCTTTGCAAGGGTAGAGAAAGATAGCGCGTCCTCGGAAACCACCGTGGGAGAAGTAGGAAATGGAACGGGTTGAGACAAGGGAACGGAAAAGGATTCCTGCAAGCGATATACCACGAAATAACCGCTGCGGCAACGGGACTGCAAATATCCCTCGTCGCATAAAATCCCATAGGCGTGCTCGACGGTAATCACGCTGACGCCGGACTGCTCTGCCGCCATTCGTTTCGATGGAAGCTTCGTACCGTAAGGATAAATTCCACTGATAATATCGTCACGAAAGGACTGGTATAATTGCATATACGCCGGGGTTGAAGAGGAAAAATCAATCGGCTTCATCTGGTCATATCACTCTCCGAATTATTGAAAATTTTACATATCCACAAATACATTATAATACATTTTCGCTGATTTGTAAAGGGATTTGATGGTTTTTGTGCCAAAAAGGAAAAAATATCATATAATGAAAATGAAAAAACACCACGGAGGCATCTGAAATCATGAACGGAACAACCATCCGCACCTTCCTTGGAGCAAACTCGAAAGACGGCTTTGCATCGCTCTACGCCACGTTTCCAGGCAAACTTTCAACCATCGTGATCAAAGGAGGACCGGGAAGCGGAAAAAGCGGTATCATGAAAAAAATCGCCGCACAAGCCGTAAAGCGTGGACTTTTCGTAGAATATTGCTATTGTTCTTCCGACGCCGAATCGTTGGACGGAATTCGTATTCCGGGAAAAAATCTCTGCGTTGTAGATGGAACGCCGCCCCATCTGACCGAGCCGAAATTTCCCGGAGCAAAGGACGAAATCCTTTATACCGGTCAATTCTGGGATCAAAAAAAGCTGAAGGTCTCGCTTTCGGAAATTCAGGAGTTTTCCGAAAAAATCAGCGAATGTTTCTCCCGGGCGTACCGATATCTTTCCGCGGCAGGGAAAGGGTTGGACGATATTCGGGCAACGGTTCTCCCGAACACGGACGGGGAACGAATGAAAACCTTTGCGCGGGATTTTCTGAAACGACACGCAAAAAAGCAGAAGGGCGAAGGGATCTTTTATCCGCGGTTTTTATCCGGAATCACGCCTCAGGGATACGTCGTTAACCGCGACACGGTCTATACGCTGGCGGAAAAGGTTTACGTTTTGGAGGATCCCTACCACATTTCACATCTGTTTTTAGAAGCCGTATTGGACGAAATTTCGGAATTGGGACAGCAGGTTTACGTTTTTTACGATCCCCTCTGCCCTGCCGAGCCTCAACACGTGGTGCTTCCCGAATCGGGAATCGGCTTCGTTACGTCCAACAAGCTTCATACCTTCGAGCCTCAAAACGCCTATAAAATTCATCTGAACCGATTCTGCACCATAGACGGTTCTGCAAAGGAACGCTTAAAAGGCGGAGAGCAGTTGATTTCCACCTGTCTGGCGGAGGCGTTGGATTCCCTGAAACGGGAAAAGGCGCTTCACGATGATCTGGAAGAATTTTATATTGAAGCGATGGATTTTAAAAAGCTGAACAAATATACCGAAAAACTGATCGAAACGCTCTTTTAAAATGAATCAGCGGCAAGGATGCTTCCTGCCGCTGAACTGTTTTATTGAAACCGCTTTCGGTAAACTCTGCTCCGACGCTTTTTCACCTTAAACAGATCGGGATCGGTCTTTTTTACTCGTAAATACAGGATCGAAAGAAAGAGCGTTAAGGCGATAAATACGAGGTGCTCTGCCAATAAAATAAATAATTGCCAACGGATTCCGGACACCGCCATGTCCCGGACGATCCATCCGCAATCGGCAAGCCACAAGCCGCAGATACACCAGGAGCATACCGCTTTCCCGCGGCGGCGGAATAGGGTAAGAAGCGACAGAACGAGTAGCAGAAGATACGATCCGAGATAAATAAAATAAAGAATCCGCGTCAACGACAAATAAGGCTCACTCAGCCAATCCGAATTGTTTTCCGTATAGAGAAACACCCATTTAAAATAATATCCACCCAGAATCGGCGTAAGATACTCTTGGGAGATCTGCCAGATCAAGGTCATCAAAAAGGTCGAAAACAACGGATAGAGTGAAATTAGGGACAATGCGCGGATTTTATTTTTTGAAGTCATAAAACACTCCTTTTCATTCTTTGTCTTCATTATACCAAACCGTAGGAATTCTGTCAAGAAGAATTTCTTATATGCCACAATAATTTAAGTATAAATCCCCTCAATTTACAAATAATAGCATCACAACAAGACTGAAAAGGAGATTTTATATATGAAAGCAACAGGGATCGTAAGACGGATCGACGATTTGGGGAGAATCGTAATTCCCAAGGAAATCCGTAAAACCATGCACATCCGCGAAGGGGCACAGCTGGAGATTTTCACCGACAGCGAGGGGGGCGTAATTTTCAAAAAGTATTCTCCCATCGGGGAATTGAACGAATCGGTAAGCGATTATGCGGAAACGGTGGCGAAGGTAACGGGAAATAACGTAGTGGTCGTTGATAAAGACTCTGTCGTGGCAGCCGCGGGAACGGCGCGTCGGGAGCTTCTCCATAAGCGCATCTCCCCGGAAACGGAAGCGTTGATCGAACAGAGAAGACAGTACGTTTACAAAATCGGCGAAGAACGGAAAACCCTTTGCAAAGATTTGGATAAGGCGTATTCGGGAGTTGTCAATCCGATTTTATTGGAAGGCGACGCCGTCGGCGCCATTATCATGCTGATTCCCGACATGGGAAACGCGCCGAGCGAATCGGACATAAAGGTGCTTTCCACCGCCGCGCAAATTCTAAGCAAACAAATCGAAGCATAAAGAACGAAAACCGCCAATCACGGCGGTTTTTGAATTTATTCTGAGTCTTCATCCAGGGCTTCCAAAAGAAAACTGACCGGTCGAAAACCGTCGTTGCAAGAGATCATCGCGGATTTTTCGTTTTTCATCCAGCCGTCATAGAAATTTCCGCCTCCGTGGGCAAGAGTCATGACGAAATTAGACATACATTCCCACGCGGCGTTGCACAATCCCTTCGGCTTTTCCCAGCCATTTGCAATAAAGATCTGACCGATCTCCATATCACAGGAATGCTCCATGGGATTTTCGTATTGCTCCATCAAATCGGGATAAACAGATCTTCGCATGACGATGATTTTAACCTTTTTCATCCTTTTTCTCCTTGCGTTCTTTTTTTGTATTATACTACTTTTGCTTTGATTTGTCAACGCTTGCCATTGACAAAAAAGGAAAAAAGTGGTAATATTATGGGGAATTGTTGTGAAAAGGGAAAATCTATCATGAAGAAAAAATTTCGCATTGCCATTCTCACAAGTCCCCGTTGCATTACGCAGATCAATCAAGCCATGTGTCTCTCCTTCGGAGCGCACAACGTCGCCCATTCCATGCGGGCGGAGGATCTGTTCGGAATTTTGAAGCGGTTGCGTCCGACGACGCTGATCATCGAGCCGGAGCTGTTCTATGAAGCCGACATTTCTCCGGCAGATATCCGCGCGTATCAATCGCAAATTCATTACAAAATCATTACCGTATATCCGACGGAGCAATCTCTTGAAATCAGAGAGAAAATGAAAGGATTAAATCCGGTAAAGGAATATATTTGCCCGAAGGAATACCTTTCCATGACGATGGAGATCCCCGGACTTTCCACCAACAAATACGTGAAGGTAAAGGTTCCTTTGCAGGAAAGCACGGTGGAGAACCTGGAAAGAATTTTTCGGGAATGTGAATTTCGCTGCAACATGAAAGGAGCGCCTCTTTTGCAGGAGGCACTCTACATGATGTATTTTGACGAGGATCTGCACCGATGGGGCGGAGCGCGAAAGATTTATCTGCATTTATCGGAAAAATACGGATATTCGCCTCGGATCGTGGCGCGCTCCATGTTGCGCTTTATCGAATCGTCCTGGACGCCCAGAACGGAGCAGCTGCTTCGCAAAGAGTTAAATATTCCGGACTCCCGTCGCTTTGACTCCCTGTCGTTTTGCAATTTTACCGAAATTTTCAACACCTATTACAGTATAAAGTTCGGAGAGCCGAAAAAAATTCTGGCATATCCGAGAAAGCATTAACCGATTTCCTTCAGTTTTTCCTTGAGGTTGCCCAAAATCTTCTTTTCCAGCCGCGAAATGTACGACTGTGAAATTCCGAGAAGATCGGCAACCTCTTTTTGCGTATAGGTTCGCCCTCCGGAAAATCCGTACCGCAATTCGATAATCCGTCGGGATCGGGCAGAAAGACGGCTGACCTCCGCCTTTAACAGGGCGGCTTCATCCTCGCGCTCGATCTCCCTTCCCACCTCGTCTCCCCCGGAATCCAACACGTCGCTGAGCAGAAGCTCGTTGCCGTCCCAATCTACGTTCAAGGGCTCTTCGATGGAAATTTCGTTGCGCAGATTTCCGGTTTTGCGTAAGTACATCAGAATCTCGTTTTCGATGCACCGAGAGGCATAGGTGGCTAATTTAATGTTTTTCCCCGGACAATAGGTGTTGACCGCCTTGATCAGCCCGATCGTACCAATGGAAATCAAATCCTCAATGGAGCAGCAAACCGTGGAAATTTCAAACTTACGGGCAATATAGACCACCAGACGGAGATTGTGTTCAATCAACGTATCCCGTGCCGAAACGTCGCCGGCAATTAACCGGGATACCTGCTCCTGCTCTTCTTCATAGGGTAAGGGCGCCGGCAAAACGTCGCTCCCATTGATGTAAAAAATTCCCTGTTCTTCCCATCCGGTTCTTTTTAATAACCGTAACAGTTTTTGTAACACAGATTGAAAATTCATGGCTCATTCTCCTCCTGATAAATTTGAACCGATAATGCACGAAAATCGCCCGCGGCTTTCCAGGTTGCGCTCCGACACCGCAACGACGACCCTTTGCGGAACACCGTTGACCGCAAAAGAATCGGGAACGAATCCGGACAGCATCCGTCCGTCTCCGGAAACGGATCGGTACGGAATCACCCTTGCACGGGAAGAAAACCGTTCCGCAAAATCATAGGTCATGGGCAACGGAAAATCCGCGCCAAACACCCGCCGCAAGACGGAAAATTCAAGGATAACCACGGGCAATCCGCTGACCGGATCGGTAAGAAAATTTCCCGTATCGACGTAGGCGCGAAGGGGAACGGAAATTCCCTCCAACGACATCGTGCAATCACAACAAAGCTTCCCCTTTTGCTTTTTGCGGATTTTTACGAAGATCAACCCCAGCCCAAAAGATAAAAATGCAGAAAATAAGGATGATACGAAAGAAAGTAAAAAGTATCCGCCGCCTTCAAAAAACACGAATGAAAGGTCGGATATACCTCCGCACACGACGAGAAATACGCCGAGGTAAAGGATCGTGACACCAAGTGCCGTCAGGATATTCCGGCAGGTTCCGGAAAAGGATTTTCCCCAAAAAAGAAGCAGCAACGAGAAGCATCCGATCATGATCGGAATAAGTACAGATATCTGAGGAATCAGTAGGATTGCGGAAGATCCCCCGGAGCATAATACGGCAATCCAAAGCCTCCATCGGGGACGGCGTAGATCCAAAAGCAACAACGTCAGCCGAAATACAGCTCCATGCAAAACCGTTCCCAAGAGAAATGCCAGATCCAGATATACGGTCATGATCGTCCCTCCCGAATTTATTATATCGCACGAGGAAAGTGGAATTTGTCAAAGGAACAGACAAAAGAAAAAAAATGTTTTCGACTTTGTTTCCAAAATAAAGAATCCCGAAGAACGAGTCTTCGGGATTCTTATGGTTAAATGATTATTTCGCGTATTCGATGGCGCGGTTTTCACGGATTACGTGAACCTTGATCTGACCGGGATATTCCAATTCGCTTTCAATGCGCTTTGCAATGTCGCGGGCAAGGATCACCATATCGTCATCGTTGATATCCTCGGGACGAACCATGACGCGGATTTCACGCCCTGCCTGAATGGCGTAGGTGTTTTCCACGCCCTTGAAATCGTTGGCGATGGATTCCAATTTTTCAAGGCGTTTGATATAGTTTTCGATATTTTCACGGCGGGCACCGGGACGGGCGGCGGAAATGGCGTCCGCAGCCTGAACGATGGCGGCAAGGACGGTTTTTGCTTCCACGTCGCCGTGGTGGGCTTCGATGGCGTGAACGATATTTTCGTTTTCCTTATATTTCCGAGCAAGATCAACGCCGATGGAAATATGAGAGCCTTCCGTTTCCTGATCCACGGACTTACCGATATCGTGCAGCAGTCCGGCACGCTTTGCCGCATTGACGTCAACCTTCAACTCACCTGCAAGGATTCCGGACAAATGAGCAACCTCAATGGAGTGATTTAAAACGTTCTGACCAAAGGAGGTGCGGTAGTGCATCCGACCGAGCAAGCGAACCAATTCGGGATGAATTCCGTGAACGTTGGTCTCAAAGATTGCCCGTTCTCCTTCCTTTTTGATGACCTGATCGACTTCCTTGCGCGCCTTTTCCACCATGTCACCGACTCGGGTGGGGTGGATACGTCCGTCCTGAATCAGACGCTCCAGGGCGATGCGTGCAATTTCCCGACGAACCATATCAAAACTGGAAAGAACGATGGTTTCGGGGGTATCGTCAATGATCAGATCGACGCCGGTGAGATTTTCCAGGGTACGAATGTTACGTCCTTCCCGTCCGATAATACGCCCCTTCATTTCGTCGTTGGGCAGGGTGACGGAGGAAACGGTAACCTCGGAAACGTGATCCGACGCGCATTTTTGAATTGCGCGGGAGATCAGCTCACGAGCCTGAACCTCGGCTTCTTCCTTGGTGCGGGCTTCCATATCCTTAATCATGGCGGCGGATTCGTGCTTCAGATCGTTCTGAAGGCTTTCCAACAAATACGCCCGCGCCTGATCGGCGGTCATGGAAGAAATTTGCTCCAGCATTTTGCGTTGCTGTTCGATAATACCGGCTTTTTCGGTCTCGAGGGCTTCGAGCTTCTTCATCTGACGGTCGAGATTTTCTTCCTTCGTAACGAAGGAGGTTTCTCGCTTATCCAGCATTTCTTCTTTCTGGACAAGGCGCTTCTCCATCTTCTGGAGTTCGCCACGGCGCTCACGGATCTCCCGATCCGCTTCGGTACGGTTGCGGTGAATTTCTTCTTTTGCTTCAAGCAAGGATTCTTTGGATTTGGTTTCTGCGGTTTTAATGGCATCGTTGATGATATTGCGCGCCTTTTCTTCGGCGGAACCGATTGCGGCTTCCCCAATCTTTTTACGGTAGGACATACCGATAAGGAATCCGATAACGATCGATATCACAACGGCAACAACCGCGATAATGATTTCGGTGGGACTAATGGGAATCAACCTCCTAACAGTATTTTCTCTGTATTTGAAAATTCGGTGAATTTAACATATACATATATATAATATAATATTTTCACTACTTTGTCAATGTTTTTCGAAATAAAATCGGTTTTTTGTCACAATTAACTCCGTTACGCTTTGAATTTAAAAAACTGAAAAAGGGACTTGCAATTCAAAGAAAAATGTGATATAATGGTAAAAAAGAAACACATCAGACATCCGTCAACATCACATTCCCTGAAAGGAGCCTTACGATGAACCGAGGAAAAAGAAAGTCCGAAGGAGAATTTTTGCACGAAAAGAAGGTTGATTTGGTTTTTGCCGGAATCGCCCTTTTCTTTTTGATATTGATGATCGGTCTTCTCATTCGCTATACCGGATTGAGAAATCAGAATCAGTCCAGACCGGAGGAATACGGAACGGTTATGGATGAGCTGAACGACGTTAAGAATCAGAAAAACGAGCTGGAATCGAAAATCGACGCCATCACGCGGGAGATCAACGAATTGGATAAAAAGATCTCCGCCCTGAACGGAAATTGAGGTGACGGCATGAGATTTGCAAGCGTATTCATTACCTTCGTCGCCGCTTTGGCTTCCGTTTTGCTGATTTTCGGATGCTTCAAAGAAAAAACCGCCATCGAAAACATCGGCGGATTTGAGGACGTCATACAGAAGACCGAGACTTACCGTCAGGATATTGAAAATCTTCAAGCCCGTTTACAGGAGCTGACGACGCAAAAGGCGGATAAATCCAACAAATTGTCCCAGCTGGAAAGCCGGGAGAATTACAAAACCACCCCCACGGCGTTTTTGACCTTTGACGGCGGCTTTTCCCAAAACACCGTTGACGTAATTGAGACCTTGGATAAAAACGGGTTAAAAGGCACGTTTTTCGTCGTCGGGACGAATTTAAAATCCAGCGAGACCTTACGCGCCGCGTTGAAATCCGCATGGGAATCGGGGCATAAAATCGGAATCCGTTCCTATTCGGACGATCTGAAGAAGATCTATTCCAGCGAGGAAGCATATTTTGAAGATCTGTACGCCTGCCGGGATATGGTAAAAGAAATTACCGGGGAATCTCCCGTTTTGGTTCGGATGCCCGGCGGTACTGCGACGGCGGAAATTTTATTCGAGCGTTACACCGGAAGCGATACGCTTTTCGAGAAGGTTCTTGCCCGGCTGGAGTCGGAAGGATTTATGGTCAACGACTGGACGGTGGACTCGAAAAACGCCACGGAGACCGACGTGGACACGATCGTTTCCACCACCCTGAAGGGTTCCTCCAAAACGCTGAAATCCACCTATAAAACCTGCGTGGTGCTTTTTACGGAAAACAAGCGGGCAAACGCTTCCCTGTCCCGGATCATTTCCGGATTGAAGGAGCAGGGCTACACCTTTACCACCCTGCCCACGGGAATCTGCATCACGAGACAACGATAAGGAGTGCTACCTATGTATAAACCGGAAGCTATGGAAGAAAATAAGAAGGTCTTTTTGGATCTTCTGAAATCGGTGGACCGAAAGGGAATCGACTCGTTGATTGACTATCTGGAAACCAAAACCGATTTTTATACCGCCCCCGCCTCGACGAAATATCACAACAACTGCATCGGCGGGCTTCTCGCCCACACGTTAAACGTATATGAAAGCTTTAAAAAATTGCTGGATATGCGCGGAATTGAGCTTTCGGAGGAGAGCGTGATCGTCATCGCGCTGCTCCACGATATTTGCAAGTGCAATTACTACGTATTGGAACAAAGAAACCGCAAAATCAACGGAAAATGGGAGCAGGTTGACGTTTGGTCGAATACGAAAACCGTGTCGCCGCCTCTTCCCCACTCGTACCGTTCCATTCGGATGATTCAATCCTTCCTCCGCTTAACGCCCCAGGAGGAATTGTGTATTTATTACCACATGGGTCCCTACGGCGGAGAAGATTACGAGTATCGGGGGCTTCTGCAAAAGGTCAACACCGATTACCCCGAAACTTTGCTGTTTTACACGGCGGATCTGCTCTCCACCTACCTGGACGAACAGACTTACGAATAAAAAACCGCCGCTTCACAGTTTCGTTTCAAATATATCACACTTTCGCCATTGACAAAGTGTCGAAAATGTAGTATAATATTCGAGCGCCGAAAAATGAAGCGGCAAGCATATGGCGGAATAGCTCAGTTGGCTAGAGCATACGGTTCATACCCGTACGGTCGCCGGTTCAAATCCAGCTTCCGCTACCAAACGGCCCGTTGGTCAAGTGGTTAAGA
>JAGAPC010000028.1 GCA_017623475.1 Clostridia bacterium
GAATTCGACGAAAACGGCGTCATCATCCCCCTGAAGAACGGCATCGTTGACGGCTACTACTACGTCGATGGCAAGCCCACCGAAATGGGTCTGTTCGAGTACGAAGGCAATTACTACGTTGCCCAATACGACGGCAAGATTATTACCTCCGAAAACTACACCACCTACGGCGCAGGCAAGTACTACGTCTGGAAGATTGACGAATCCGCCAGCGAAATCGCCACCGGCTGGTATTATTTCGGAGCCGACGGCGCGATGCTCCAAGGCATCTGCGAGCATCCCGAAAAGGGCGGTTTGTACTACTTCGAAAACGGTAAAGTCAAGGAAATGGGCTTGTTCGAATACGAAGGCAATTACTACGTTGCCCAATACGACGGCAAGATCATCACCTCCGGAAACTACACCACCTACGGAGCCGGCAAATACTACGTCTGGAAGATCCACGAATCTGCAAGCGACATCAAGGCAGGCTGGCACTTCTTTGTCGCAGAAGGTAAGATGATTACCGAATAATCAAATAAAATAAAGCAGGGAGGCACGCAACCGCGTGCCTCCCGGTACTTTTTATAAAATAAATGCGTTATCCCTCTTGCAAAATCAGACGAATTGTGATATACTGAAGACAGACGACCTGAAAGGTATTTTGAATGATGAAAAAGAAATCGGAATTGACCATTGAAGAGGCCGCCCATCGGGAACGGCTTCGGGATCTGTACTGCGGAATTTTTGTGGTAACCGCATTCGTGTGGGTTCTTCGTTTTGGGCTGGGGGGATTGGCATCCCTTGCTGCCCCTCATTTGAATTATTACGTGGCAACGGCGTTGACCGTCGTTGCGGAAGCCCTTGCCGTTTTTCTGCCGTTTTTCGTATTTTTAAAGGCTTGCAGAGATCCTTTATCGCCGATTTTTCGGGAAGCTCCCCGGTCGGTGCATCCCATCGCCCGATGCGTGATCGGATTTTTTGCCGCCGCCGGATTAACCTTGGGAGCCTTGGGATTGATGGAATTGCTGCTTTCTTTTTTGGAAGGGAATGGAGTTCACACCGCCGTCGTTTCCCCCGATTTGGGAAGCTCTGCGGGGGAAACGGTCTTTTACGTCGTCTTATCCACCGTTTTCTATTCCTTTGCTTACGAGGTCGCCTTCCGTGGAATTGCCCTGCGCGCCATGAAGGACGAGAACCGCTTCGCCGCCGTCCTGGTTTCGGGGATCGCCTACGCCCTCTGTGACGGGGATTTGTACCGTATGGCAGTGCGTTTTGCCATCGGATTCCTTTTGGGATGGTTTTATCTCCGCATCCGTTCGGTCTGGTGCTGTATGGTTCTTCAAGCCGCAAGCCAGATTACCCTTTCTTTGTGGTGGATTTTCATTCGGGATCGGGAATTTACCGCTTACCTCAACCTCTTAATTCTGATCGGGTTCGTCATCGGCATCGCCGCCGCGTTGCTCTTGTTTTACCCCCGCCGAGATCCGGATCCTCAAATCACGCCGAATAAAGTTGCGTTAAAGGAGATTTTTACCTCCTTCGGCGTTTATCTGATGATCGGTTTGGTTGCCTTTAATCTTTTGATTTTTGCATTTTCCACCGACGCAGATCCCAACGATCCCCTGCTGCAACCCATGGAAGAAGAGGATAAAATTCCGCCCCTGCAGTTCGATCGGTACGAGGATTTTCCCGGATATACCGACGACGCACCCACCGACGCAGACTAAAACGTAAAATTCCCACTGCAACGAAAACTGCAGTGGGAATATTTATTTTATAAGATTATCGGATGGCAGCGCCCGCTTCTTCCAAAATCCGTTGGATCTCCTTCACGTCCACCTCGTGAGCGTTCGTGTTCGTTTTCTTCATTACGCCGATCGCCGTCCCCGCCGCTTGTCCCATCGTGGCGCAGATGGGCATGATGCGGACCGACGCCTGGGCTTCGTGGGTGGCGGAAAGACACCGACCTGCCACCAAAAGATTGTCAAATTCCTTGGGCAACAGCGACCGATAGGGGATGGTGTAGTAGGTGCCGTCCTTGAAGTAATAATGGCTGGTTCCGCTTCCTGCAGGGTTGTGAATGTCGATATCGTAATTCCCCAAGGCGATGGAATCTTCAAAGACGGTGCAATCCTTCAATTCCTGCTCGGTCAACAGGTGGACGCCCCTCAGCTTACGGCTTTCCCGAACGCCGATTTCCGGGGCAATGGACATGATTTTTGCATCTTTGCAGGATTCAAAATTTCCCCGCAGCATGGAGACGATTTCAAATACCTGCTTTCGCGCGACGGCTTCCCCCTCGGAAAGATCAAAGGGATCCGTGGGATTTCTGTGGGTTACCCTGGTCGAATTGAAATGCACCGCGCCGGGACCGAAATAGTCCATGATCAACAGGTTTTCCCTGGGATTTGTAATTTTCCCCTGCGCCTGGTATTCTTTGTATAATTTTTGCATTTCCGGCTTTTCCTTGCGGAATTTCTCCACGTCCACGTTGTACAGACGGAAGCAGGTGGTCATGGGCTGGCAAAGATTGTCGGAATCTCTGCCTAACTGATACTCACACCCGGCAAAGGCAAACAGATCTCCGTCCCCGGTGGCGTCGATAAAATATTTTGCGTCCAAGTCCAAAAATCCGCCCTTTACGGCAAAGGTCAGAGATTGAATCTTACGATCCTCGGTCTTTACGTCGCAAAGATTTGCGTGAAACAGAACGTCAACCCCTGCCTCCTTGACCATTTCGTCCAAAATCAGCTTAAAATATTCCGGATCGAAGGCGATTCTTTTTTGAGGAGTCCCGTATTGGTTTGCCCGTTGCAGCATTTCGGTAAAAATGCCGTCGGATAAGTCCTTGGTCGATCCGTCGGGCATGACCGTCCACCAGGGCATAAAAGGGAATACCAGGTTGTTGGATAACGCGCCCCCCAACCATCCGGTGCGTTCTGCCAGAAGGGTTTTGACTCCGTTCCGCGCCGCACTGATTGCCGCTGCAACGCCCGTAAGTCCGCCTCCGACGACGATAAGCTCATACTGTTTCATAAGAAAACGTCCTTTGCATTGTAGTTTATTCTATTATAGCATAGATTTTTTACATTTTCTTGCATTTTTGAAATATAATCTTTCACAAAAGAAACATTTATGATATAATTGATTGTGTTTGAGACGATTTTATGCTATACTGACGGATAGTAACGAAGGTTGTCGGAGAGGGGTGTCTTATGTCTGTGTACGGAACGCTGGAGGATCTGATTCTTTCCATCGAATACGGAACGGGTCTGCACGTAAGCGTATGGTTTTTTTCTCCCGTCGAAAGTGACTTTTTGGCGTTGAGCTATGCTCACATGATCCACGCTTCCCCCTTTTGCGAGGAAGCCAAGCGCCGTCCCGGAGGATATACCCGCTGTATGCGGTGCAAAAAATGGGCAAACGAAAAGGCGTTGCGTACCCGCCGTCCCTTCGGAGGGCTTTGTATTCACGGAATTTATGAATATTGCGTTCCCGTGGAATACGACGGTCAGATCGTCTGCGTCGTTTACGCGGGCAATTCCCATCCCTTGCCCGATCAAAGGGCGACCAACCCCTATTTTTTCGTGTCCAACGCACAGCCTGACGGGGAAACGGTTTTTGCAACGCCGTTGGAGTGCCGTCGGGCAGCGGAGACGGTGGCGGGATATCTTCGTCTCGTCTTACCCCTTTCCAAACGGAAAACCGATCACGCGGAATATTTGGTGCAACGGATGAAATGCTACGCCAAGGCAAATTACCTTTATCCGGTGGATCTGACCCAATTAGCGGGAATGTTCCATTATAACGAAAAATATATCGGGCGTATTTTCAAAAAGTCCGTCGGAATGTCCTTTCGGCAATATTTGAATTCTCTGCGGCTGACCCACGCGAAGGAGCTGCTCTTGACCACGGACGACAGCGTTTTGCAAATTGCCCTTGCTTCGGGGTTTAACACCGTAACCTATTTTAACCGTATTTTTCGGGAAGCGGAAAAGTGCTCCCCCAAGGATTTTCGTTCCTGTAAATAATCTCCGTATGTTTAAAAAAACGTCACAAATAAATCGGGGAAACCCCTTGACAAAAAATGCAAAATCGGGTATAATATACGAGTATCAGCAGTCGGGAGTACGGAGATGTACTCAAGTTGGTGAAGAGGCGCCCCTGCTAAGGGTGTAGGTCGGGAAACCGGCGCGAGAGTTCAAATCTCTCCATCTCCGCCAAAGCAAAAGACTGCCGTTTCAGTCAGTCTTTTGCTTTGATTGCTTATTTTCATACGGGGCGTTAGCGCAGTTGGTAGCGCACAACACTGGCAGTGTTGGGGTCAGGGGTTCGAATCCCCTACGCTCCACCAAGAGAGAAAATCCCGGAATTTCAACGATTCCGGGATTTTCTTGTGTTTGCAAGGGTTTGCGGATTTTATGCCTTTTCGGTAAGGCGAAAAATAATTCGAATTATTGTACGATATTATGACATATTGAAGGCAAATTCTGACACGAATTCTGACACGAAAACCCCGGAGAGGTTCTTTTTGAAGAACAGATCTCCGGGGTTATTTTTATTTGTTCCTGGTGGAAAAATATGTGTTGAGTGTCTGGGCGTATTGGGAGGTCGCAGATTCCATTTGGTGTTGGTATCGTTTGAGCATATTGACAGTGGAGTGCCCGATATACTGTTTCATATAATCGTCGGGGATCCCGAGTTTTGCACCGACCGAGGCGGCGTGGTGGCGTAGGTCGTGGAATCGGTAGGGTGGAAGATCAAGATTCTTGAGTAGGGTCTCGTACCGTTTTTTGATGCTGCGGGCGGTTCGGTTTACGATATAGTCTCCGGTTCGGTCGGTTTTGTCCAGTGCGTCCTTGATCGGGGCGAAGAGGGGGAGATATCGGGTACCGGATCTTGACTTGGTAATCTTCTCTACCTCAAATCCGTCTACATAGACCCTCGCCCGTTGGACAATAATATGATCGTCTTTGACGTCGCTCCATTTCAAGCCGAGGACTTCGGACATTCTCATTCCACCGAAGGCGGCCAAGAGGATCGGGAGTTCCAATGGGGTTCCTTGTGCGGCGGCGATGATCTTTTCAACCTCATAGTCCTGGGGGTATTGGTGGATGAATTCCCGAGTCTGGGGAAGAGAGATCCGGGGGACGAAGGACGTGTATCTCTGGATAGCGGGGAGAAGGAGGGCGTAGGTGTTTTTGATCGATTTTGGAGAGAGCCCGCGTAGGATCATGTCATTGATCCAGTTCTGCACGATACGATCCGTTATCCGATCCACGGAGACGTTTTTCAGGTTTTCAAAACGGTTCTTTACCATACTTTCGTACTGGCTGATGGTAGTAGGAGAGAGGGCGTGGCGGTTCAGGTTGATATATTCCTTTACGGCGTCGATTACGGAAATTCCGTCCGGCGATTCGGTATGCTTCACTTCTTCTTCAAACTGGAGGGCTTTTTGCAGGGCCTCCTTTTCGGTCTTTCCGGTAACGGATTTCTGTCTGTAGTTTCCGAACTCATCTTTATAACTGATCCGGATCCGTTTGGAGCCGGAGGGAAGTGTTTCGATTTTGTATGCCATAGTCGGCTCCTTTCTGATGAAGATTTTAACTTGCCGGTAAGTTTCAGAGGTCGATTTTGTCTTTTAATCTTTGTTTCAGGTGTTTTCTCCTTTTCGGAGTGGCGAATTTTTATCCGAGTTTACGAAAATGTAACAAAGTACGCTTGTTTTTACATTTTCGTAAAATTATTTTTCTTTTTTCGAATTATTTTAGTCAGGGAGGGGGTTGATTTTTTGAAAAATTTATGCTATAATGAAGGTACAAAAGAGGTAATAAAAAGAACTTTTGTACATATAATGATAATGTAGCTACGTTACTCACCTGTCCATGTGTAGGATGAGTTGAGATTTCGCCCACCTTTAGGTGGGCGTTTTCGTTTTTATATAGCCCTCATATTCTTTTTGATATTTTTTAACCGCGTATGGCATCACGTTGAACGCGGAAATCAACTTATAATGCGAATGACGGTCTTCCAAGATTACCATATACTGAATATCGGTACACCAAATATAGTAACGGTTTTTCTTGGATTGATCATGGTGCCGGATCCACAGTTTGTAATGTTCGCAGTTTCCATCGTCCAAGATTAGGGGCTTCACCCATCCGACCTTTTCACAACGTTCCATCTTTGGGAGTCTGTCAAAGTCGCCGTTCCCTTCGGAAATGATGTGCCAAAAAGATCTCTCTTTATTTTTGTAGATTTTTTCGTGGATGATATCAACAGGTTTCCCGTTGAAGGTCGGTCTATGATCTATCATATCACTTTTGAAGATCTGATAAATCGTGTCTTCGTATTTCTCCCAGTCGCCATCGCAATCCGAAAGAAAGATCGGATCAGGAATTTTTTCGCAGTACATTAACCTTCTCCTCGCTTATTTAACCAACAGTGGTAGATATTGAATTTTGTTTCCAGCGGGAGTGTGCTGTGTGTTAGCTCATAGGAGCTTCTTCTTTTAATGACGTTTATCAATTCATTTTTTGCGTCAGTGTGTGCCAACCCTCTGCAGGTATACGCTATTGCTCCAATTAAAATATCTGTAATTTGCATCATCTCTATTTCGTGAGAGCGAACGACTTGTAAGGTTTCGATGGTTTTTTGTGAGAAATCATAGGTTGTGTTGTTCAATACGTCTTTTAATCTTTTTACTTTGGATTTAGATCTTGTGTCTTTGATATCTAAATATATATGGTAGCGATTCCCCGGAGCAATAATGTTTTTTAGCATATCGAAATATAAATAATAGTACATGTCATCCGGCGTACTCCCATATTCCGTGTGGAGTATTTCGTTTTTATTGTCGACAACCAGGGCTCTAAAGTGTAAATCATCATCGTCAAAGAAATAGTCGATGATATCTCTGAACAACTCTTTTTTAGCATTTGAAAGCTTTGTCCATTTTACTTCACAAGATATTCCGTGTCGAGCTTTGATTTCTCGAATTCTGTCGTTGATTTCTCTTGTTTTCGATTTCGGACACCAAACGCCACCTAAAACCATAATATCGTTCCCGTCGGGCAGGTGGCAACTTTCGTCACAATACACGTTGTATTCGATCATAAGGAAATCCTTTCCTTCCCTTTCGAAGGGGTGATTTTTATTTTATCGCCGAGGTGAAGGCGACGGGGGAAATATTTTTTCTCGGGAACTCTTAAAAATTTTCGTCAGCTGATATTTTGTAAGAAATAATACTTCTAATAATGAACCCGAGAACAAGAACAGCTCCTGCAATGATTAAAAATAGTGGCGTTGTTTTTGCGAACTCATACAATGCCTTGTAAGGCGTTGCAAAAAATGAAATGATGGTAAAAGCAAGAAGTGTGATTATTGCGACTGGTAGAAGGGCAATTTCTCTCTTACAGAGTCCTAACATCTTTTCCGGACTATAAAAAAGTGATGGAGAATTTAGAATCCATCCTATTGTTGAATGAGGGAAGGCGAACAGGTGGAAGAGGAATAGAAGTATTCCAAATATCCATCCGCAATACCAGATACAGACCACCAACATAATTGCGTGAATAATCATGCAAAGAATGGTTGTCCCAAAAGGGTAAGGGTTAAATCCAAGCTGTTGATGGGTTGCGGTTGAAATTACTAATTCGTTTATTACGAAGAATATTATCAGAAAAGCAATTAACATAATAATCCAGAGGCTCCTTTTTTTCTGTTCAGATGTCTCGAATAAATTTTTTTGACTTTGCCGAGGATTCGGACTTTCACGAGGATTGTTGATTTTGAGTCTGTTATCTGTTATAATTAATTTGACAGAAAATACATTTTTTGTCGAATTAATTAACCGAAAGGAGACTGGTCCTAATGAAAGAAAAATTGTTTGATTTCGTGTCGTCGCTTACAGAAGAGGAGGTTGACAAGATTCTCAATCGCCTTCCAAAATTGACTTCATTACTCGAAGAACCAATTCAGCCTTGTCCTCGGGAACAGTTTCCACAAACTGAATAAGTTTCCTTCTGTTCTCAGAAAGTCCGTCTTCAATGGCGGACTTTTCTGTTTCCCCGAATACGAGATATTGGGGTGATACGTCGAAGTAATCGGCAATTTTATTTATCTTATCCATTGATAGGGATTTTGCCCTACCAGATTTTAATTCTCCAAAGAGATTTTTGCTAAAACCCAAAGTTACGGCAAGTCTTGATGGAGATATTTTTTTTTCGTCGCAAAGTTCTTTGATTCTATTGTACATGAAATCTCCTCACAATCATTTTGTGAACATTTTGTAAAATCACAAAACAATCGGGAAAAACTATTGACTTCCCAAAAATTTTGTGATATAATGATACCACAAACAGGAAACACAATGTTTCCTAAACGTAGTATAACATATAAATCGAAAAAAGTCAAGAAAGGAAGGTGCGAAGATTGGCTAATCAAGATATGCGAGAAATGATGTGGCGGCAGGGGATTACCCAAGAGAGCCTTATCGTGAAACTTCGGGAGCGAGGGCTTCACGTAACGCCGTCGGAAATGTCTCGAACCCTTCGGGGTGTATTGGTTTCTCCCAAGGCGAAACGGGTGTTGGAAGAATGTCACAAAATCCTAAACGTATAAAAATTTGAAAGGATGTAACCAATATCGGCAAGATGTTTTCGATCACGACGTGGAACAAGATCAGATCCAGAATGCTCATTGGCAATCGGAATTTGACGCCAGCGAAGAACAGCGGGGCATTGATAATCAATATCGGCAAGATGTTTTCGATCACGACGTGGAACAAGATCAGATCCAGAATGCTCATTGGCAATCGGAATTTGACGCTAGCGAAGAACAGCGGGGGATTGACAACAAATACCGGCAAGACGTTTTTGACTATGAAAAGAGCTCGGCGGGGTCTTCCGGCAAAGTCACTGCTCCGGACTATTTAAGCCCGTCCGAAGTAAGCAGCATTTTGAATGATTGTGTTTCCTTTGCGGAAAAAGGCGACGGTGCCTTGGAAAGATATCTGAATGGTCTTGTTAACAATAAGTTGATCGACAAAGATTACGCCGCAGAATTGTACGACGAATATCGGTCGAAGGAAAAACAGAAAAATACAACGCTTCCGATTGTAGGAACAAACAGAGTAATTTCTATGTGGTAAACAAGGAGAGATAGACGATGGGATTTGACGTTAAATCTTATGCAAGGAAAAAGAGACTGTCCCAAACGGAAAACTCCGAGGAAACGAAGAGCGGTTTTGATGTAAAAGCTTATGGAAATTGAAATCAACCGTTCTGGGATCGAGGAGACATTTGACCACAAGAATTTTGGGTCAAGGGGGCGATTCATTCGTATTGCAAAACTTGCTACCATTCGTCACATTGATGAGGCCATAGAGAAAGGTAAGCTGGTGAATGATGATGTCGCAAACGAACACGATTCGAAAGATTTTAATAAGAATTTCGCTTACATTGAATATCAAACGGAGATCGATGGTTCCTCGGTTGTTCTTAAGTTGAGTATTAAAAAGTCTCAACAGAAGAATAAGTTCTGGGTACACAGTATTTATGTACAAAAAAATGCCACCGAACGGCGTAAGAACACAAAAAACAGTGTTGACAAACCCTATATATCGGCTGGCATTGATGATAGTATAACACAAAAAGAGCCGATTGTCAAGTCCTCCGGCAAAGTTTTCTATGACGAGCGGATCAACCTGGACGATCTGACACAGAAGCAACAGGACGAGATTGAATTTGCGGGTACTGTGATCGCAGCCATCGGGAATACGGTCTACTTCTACAATTCTCAATATGCTCCCAAGGATTCGAGAGAAGCAAGAACCAACGGTTGGTATGATCCGAAAGACGGAAGTATTCACTTGGATATTGCGAAGATCGAAAGAGGGGAAGAATCGGTTCTGTTTACTCTTTCCCACGAACTTGTTCACTTCATTGAGGATTGGTCTCCGGCAAAATACCAGACGTTTGCGAATTTCCTTTTGAAGGAATATGCCGAGCACGGTGTTTCTACGGACAAGCTGGTCCATCAGAAAATGGCGGAACTGAAAACCACGGACTACGACTACGCCATGAGCGAGTTGGTCGCCGACGCCTGCGAACGTATGTTGTTGGACAGTAACGCCGCCCAAAAGTTGGCAGAACTGAATAAGACCGATAAGGGGTTGGCGCAGAAGATTAAAGATTTCTTTGCCAACGTTCTGAAGCGGATCCGAAACGCCTACGCCAATTACAAGGGTAGAACCGAGGCACAGTATCTGCAGAAGATGGACGACGTTCTTTCCGAGTTCCACGAGATGTTTGCCGAGGCTCTCACCGATGCTTCCCGGAACTATCAGGACGCCGATGGGAAACTTGGGGATTCCGAGGTCCGGGAGCAGGCGAAAAAATACCCTCTTGCAAAAAAGAAGAATTCGTGGTATAATCAATATACGACCGTTGCTCTTCAATGGGCGCACAGCGACAGGACAAAGCCGGGAGATAGAAAGGTCGTATATGAAGCCGGTAAAGGATATCATCTAATTGAAGCCATGGAAGATGGTTACTTTGAAGTGTTTACCGGAAGCTACGAGGAGGTAGAGAGATATGACAGCGCTTACAGATCATCAGTTGAAACATTTTATGGGAATATTGAAGCACTTTCGAATGACGAAAGAGGAAATATTCGCAATTTGCGAGATGACCGTAACGGAAGACATGATGTGGGACATGGTGAATCGGTTCCGGGAGGACATGACGCATCAAGAAGCGATGAACATTTGCGGTCAAGTAATAAAGGAAAATCTTCCTTTGTTGAAAAGGACCAAGCAAAAGAACAACGCAAACTAAACTCCACCCGTGAAATTCTTGCAAACGTAGATCTGAAAACTGCAGATTTTTCCAAGCGTGGGGGAGACCAGCTGGCAGCGCATTTGAAAGATTATCAGGAAAAGGAAGAGGAATTGAAGAAGCACGAGGCAAAAGTGCGAAGCCTTTCCGAGAATATTCTGAAAATGCGGCACGACCGAGAAAACGGAAAACCCTACGTTTCTTCCGAAATGGACGCACTTCTGACAGAACGGAACCGGGAAACCATTTTGGCAAGCCAAGTGAGACGCTCCATGCAACTCATTACAACGGCGCCGGTGGTGAAAGATTTCGTTCAGCGGGAAAAACTGACCGCCTGGCGGCAGAATCGGGACGAGATCGAACGTGGTAAGATGGAACGGGTGCGAGTGACCGAGTTGAAACAAAAGGCTCGGAAGAAAGCGGAAACGCTGAATAAGATGTTAACGAAGCCAACGAAGAAGATCCACATAAAAAGCGGACTTCAAAAATCGGTGGCTTCGTTCTTGTATGCCTTAAACCTTGACACGGTCAACTATGCCAACCGCATCAAGTTTTTGGAAACCCGTATGCGATTTGCAGAACGGGAAGTAGAAGAAGAATTGAAGCGGTCGGGTATTACAAAGCAGACGGCAGATGCCTTTGAGGAACAGTTTATTCAGAGAATGGAACGGAGAGTTCAAGAAATTCAAAATTCCAAGGAATGGGCAGAGCTTCGGCAGATGTCGATGTTGGATAAGGTTAGTTCCTTCCGTAGTGGCTTGAAAGAGTTTCTTTCTTCGGAAGACGCACCGACGCATGGGCAGAGCGTGGACATGATTCTTGAAATGCTTGACCGTAACGAGGCTTTTTTGAAAAGTTCTGTGGAACAACGCAAAAAAGAGCTTCAAGCAAAGATCGAAGCGGAAACGGATCCTGTGGAACGGGCGTATCTGACGGTACGGTTTGATAGGAGACAGGGGAGACGAGGTTGAAAAAATCAACAAGTTCTGGAAGGACGTTTTTCCTGCCTACGCTTCTGTGTTGAAGCGTAACGCTTACGATGTGCTTGGAAATTACTTCGGAGAAAATACTGAAGCTTGGACGAAGGAATTCCAGCGACGCACCGGACTCAAAGAAGACGGGTGTATTGGACTCAAGACACTCACGATGATGATCACTGAATTTGGATTTAAAATTTAAGGAGGATTTTTTATGGAATTTTTGCAAAAGTATATCATACTCGTCGTGTTGGCAATTTGCCTCTGCGTCGGGTACATCATCAAACATTTAATCCGAGCCAAATGGCTCAATAAATTTATTCCCCTCATTGTGGGGGTGTTAGGTGTCCTTTTGGCAATATGGGATGCCGGATGGAAATTTTCTCCGGAAATTTTTTTGTCCGGGCTCGTCTCCGGTCTCGCATCTACCGGCCTTTATGAAATGTTTGGGAAATCGATTACCGGGGTTTACGATATGATTAAGAATTTTACCTCTACCAAAAAGAATGAATAAAATTCTGCCACGAATTCTGCCACGAATTCAGGAAAACAATGTAGTATCAATGGTACAGTTCGGGTTCGAATCCCCTACGCTCCACCAAAATAAAGTACCTGTCCTTTTGGACAGGTACTTTATTTTGGTTTGGAATCGAATGGGGGATTCGAACGGGTTCGGGAGTGAATGGGTGTCCGGGGGACACCCAGAGCCGAACCCCGCCTGTTCCGCAGAACAGGTCGAATCCCCGAATTCCAGCCGAACGCGATTCGATTCAAGCCCGAGAGGGCGAGTACCGAATGCGAAGCATTGGGTCGCCGAGTGAGGAAGTCTGCGTCGGCAGACGGCGAATCCCCGGATCCCAGCCGAACGCGATTCGATTCAAGCCCGAGAGGGCGGGTACCGAATGCGAAGCATTGGGTCGCCGAGTGAGGAAGTCTGCGTCGGCAGACGGCGAATCCCCGGAAAAAACCTAAATCAAAAAGTATTAAAAAATAAAAAAATGCTTGCTTTTCTTCCATAAATATGCTATAATAGTCGTGTATTACCTGTAGGAAGGATAGTTTGACAATGGAGAATTACAAATCGGTTTGTGAAAAATTTGCCCTGTGCGGAACGGTTCGTTCCGTAGAGCCCTACGGTGAGGGGCATATCAATCTCACGCTGCTCGTGACCACCGACGAAAAGCGTTATATTCTGCAAAAAATGAACACCAACGTGTTTCCCGATACGGAAGGGCTGATGGCAAATATTTGCTCCGTTACGCAATACCTGGATCAGAAGGGGGTGGAAACCCTTCGCGTCGTTCCTACCCGGGAAGGGAACTGCTATTACAGTGACGAAAGCGGGAAATACCGCGTTTACGATTTTATCGAAAACACGGTAACCTATCAAACGGTGTCGGACCGAGAGGTTTTCAAAAATTCCGGCGCCGCCTTCGGGGAGTTCCAGAATTATCTGGCAGGCTTTGACGCCTCCCGTCTGACGGAGGTCATTCATCGGTTTCACGATACCCCCAACCGCTTTGAACATTTTAAAAAGGCGTTGGCGGAGGATTGCTTTGACCGCGCCAAGGAGTGCGCTCCCGAAATCGAATTTCTCCTCTCCCATAAGGATACCTACGGAACGGTGATCGAGGGGCTTGCCGACGGTTCGATTCCCCTTCGGGTAACCCACAACGATACGAAGCTGAACAACATTCTCATGGACGCCCAAACGAATCGGGCGCGGGCGGTTATCGACCTTGACACCATTATGCCCGGCTCGATGCTCTTCGATTTCGGAGATTCCATCCGCTTCGGCGCTTCTACGGCGGCGGAGGACGAGACCGATCTTTCCAAGGTTCACTTTGATCTTGATCTGTTCCGTGCGTACGCGGAGGGATATTGCACCGCCGTCAAAGAAAGCATCACGGAAAAAGAGGCTACCCTTCTTCCTTACGGGGCGTACCTGATGACGGTGGAATGCGGGATGCGGTTTTTAACCGATTATCTTTCCGGAGACACCTATTTTGCCACGAAATACGACGGACACAATCTGGTGAGATGCCGAACCCAGCTGAAATTGGCAGGGGAGATGGAAGCAAATTTCGACGCCATGGGCAAAATCGTAAAAGAAATTCTTGCATGACGTAATTTTCGAAATATCTTGTAAAAATGTAATTCTTAACTGCCTCCGCCAAACGGTGGGGGCAGATTCCGTAGAAGCGTTTTTTATCGTAAAAAAAGATCATAATTCCATTTTTATAATTAAAACATTCAAACGTATTGACAATGTGCGCATTATGTGGTATAATAAGCATAGAATAAAGAAGGAGGTGTTTTTATGGATACTAATTTGAATATTAGAACCGACAGTGAAGTAAAGGCGGCTGCGGAAAAGTTATTTTCTGAATTGGGGCTTACGTTAAGTTCTGCCGTCAACATTTTTCTTCGTCAGGCAATTCGGGAAAACGCCATCCCCTTTGAGATCCGATTGCACGTTCCCAACGAGGTGACGATGGCAGCCATCGAGGAAGGGGAACGGCTTGCTCATGACGAGAACGCCCCCCGGTATCAGAGCATGGAAGATCTGAAGGCGGCGCTTGAGTTATGAAATATGACGTTCAATTTTCCAGCCAATTTAAAAAGGACGTTAAATTGGCGAAGAAACAAGGCAAAGACGTTGATAAGCTGTTTGAAGTGATTCGATTTCTTTCGGAGGGAAAGGAATTGGAGCCAAAATTTCGGGATCACCCGTTATCCGGGAATTATAAAGGTTGTCGAGAGTGTCACGTTGAACCGGATTGGCTTTTGATCTACAAGGTTTATGAAGACGTTCTCGTTTTGATGCTTGTCCGCGTAGGAAGCCACTCCGATTTATTTTAAGACGCACAAAACCCCCACCGATCGGTGGGGGTTAATGTGTTTACTTGTTGTGAAAACTCAGATTTCAGCGAAGTACTTAATGGTGCGAACCATCTGGCTGGTGTAGGAGTTTTCGTTGTCGTACCAGGAAACGACCTGAACCTGATAGGTATCGTCGTCAACCTTGGCAACCATGGTCTGGGTAGCATCGAACAGAGAACCGTAGGTGATTCCGACGATGTCCTTGGAGACCAATTCTTCTTCGGTGTAGCCGAAGGAATCGGAAGCAGCAGCCTTCATAGCGGCGTTGATGCCTTCTACGGTAACGTCCTTACCCTTAACGACGGCAACCAACAGAGTGGTAGAACCGGTGGGAACGGGAACGCGCTGAGCAGAACCGATCAGCTTGCCGTTCAGCTCGGGGATAACCAAGCCGATGGCTTTTGCAGCACCGGTGGAGTTGGGAACGATGTTTTCAGCACCGGCACGGGCATGACGCAGGTCGCCCTTTCTGTGGGGACCGTCCAGGATCATCTGATCGCCGGTGTAAGCGTGAACGGTGGTCATGATGCCGCTTTGGATGGGAGCGTAATCGTTCAGAGCCTTTGCCATGGGAGCAAGGCAGTTGGTGGTGCAGGAAGCAGCAGAAATGATGGTGTCTTCCTTGGTCAGGGTGTTTTCGTTAACGCTGTAAACGATGGTGGGAAGATCTTTGCCCGCGGGAGCAGAGATAACGACCTTCTTCGCGCCGGCGTTGATGTGAGCCTGGCTCTTTTCCTTGGAGCAGTAGAAACCGGTGCATTCGAGAACTA
>JAGAPC010000029.1 GCA_017623475.1 Clostridia bacterium
ATTGAAGAGAATAGTCGGTGTCTATGACGAAGAGGTTCCACCCGTTCCCATTCCGAACACGGTAGTTAAGCTCTTAGGTGCTGAAAATACTTGGCTGGAGACGGCCCGGGAAAATAGGGCGATGCCGACATTCTCTTTTTTCATACCCAAAAAGAAGAGACGATTTATATGATCGTCTCTTCTTTTTAATTTTTATGAAAAAGTGTGTCTCAATGAGGACTCGCTATGCTTTGTAAATCATTGTTTTTTAAACTCAAAAGTAGAAGGTTCTGCAATTTCAATATGTTGTCCTTCTTCTATCGTAATCGTATCTGATTTATTAACATCGATCAGTTTGACATCAAATGTTTCAGCAGGCTCTTCCCATCCTTCAGATGTTATATGAATTGAATTACTATAAACATTTACTTGGCTCATGTATTTGCCCTTGTTTGTAACAGTGTATGTACCTGCTGGAATATAATAGGCATAAAAATTTTCTTCGAATTCAGTTCCTTTGTTGTAAGAAATCATTTTTCCATATTGACCTGCTTTACCTGCAGTTAAAGTAAAGGATAAGGATTCATTTTTATTTGTTGAAGGTTCTTTATTTGCAGTACCATCATCTTGCGACAACTCGTTTGAATTCTGAGTAAGAGTGCTACCTGTGTCCGTATCGATAGGCGTTTCATTATTACCACCTAAACCACCAATGATACCAATAACAACAACAGCAATAATTACCCAAAACCACCATCTCTTAAAAATGCTTTTCTTCTTTTTTGTTTTTACTTCATTTTCCATGGCTAAGTTTCCTTTCTATGTTGAGTCTTTTGAAAAGAGTAGACCACACCTGTTGCTTTTTCGTTTCCTCCTTTCGTCTTTGCAATAAAAAAGTGCGGCCTCAATGAGGTCGCACAAAAAGTGCATTTCCCTCATTGTTGCTGCACAATTACTTTTCCATTTCCGGGATAGTAAAAAGAGAGAAAACACTTTTTAACTAGTATTTTCCCAGAAATGGACATGGATATGTAATTGTACAGCAACCATATTATATCATGAAATTGAGAATATGTCAATATCTGTCGAGGGATGTCGTTTGAAAAATTTTCCCGCCGAAGAATTCGGCGGGGGTTGCTTTTTCTTTTGGTTCTTTTCTTTTTCTTCGGAAAAAGAAAAGAATAACTTCCCACGCTTCTATCCAAATGTAAATTTTTAGAAAAGTTTCGGGGGGAACGGTTGACAGGGCGCGGATAATTTGTTATACTGATGTAAATCAGGCGGACGTTTGTGTTTGCCGTATATTGAGGTATTTGTTATGTGGAAAGCAAATAAGGTTTCGTTGCATTTTGGATTAGAAAAGCCGGTTCGGATTTTGCATCTGACCGACGTGCATATTCTTTTGGCGTACGATCACGAAAGTGATGCTCATAAAAGCTTTACTGCAAAGCGGGCACCTCTATTTGAAGTGTCCGGACGTTCGCCCTCTGAATTGCTGGAAGAGGCGATGGATTACGGCAAGGAATTTGATTGTACCGTGGTGACGGGGGACGTGGTGGACTGCGTTTCCGAGGCGAATTACGACGAGATGCGGCGGATTTTTTCCGGCAGGGATTTCATGTTTACCCTGGGAAGCCACGAGTATATCCAGATGCATCGCCACGAGGTGCGCACCCACGAGCATCGGGATTCCAAAAAGGAAATGTGGGACGAGTTGCAATCGATTTTCTCCGCAGATATTGGATTTGACAGTCGAATTGTCGGCGGTGTGAACGTGATTACCGCGGATAACGCCACCTTTGCGTGGTCGGAGGTGCAGTACAAGCGGTTCCGGGAAGAGGTGGCAAAGGGATATCCCATTTTGATCTTTACCCATACGCCCCTGCATATGCCGAAAAATGCGGCGTTGGATATGTATGCTACGGCAGATTGCCACGACCACATGGTGCGGTACGGTTTTTCCGAAGAGGAAATTCAGTTGAGCCGGGAAGTGACTGATTATTTGGTCAACGAGCCGCTGGTTCGGGGATTTTTTGCAGGGCATTGTCACCTGACGATGGAAAAGCCTTACCGCGGAAAGCCTTGCTATTTTACCGGGGCTTTGTTCCAAAAGGAGCTTACGGAAATTACCATTGATTAAAAAGAAAGACAGAGAACCGATTCGTTCTCTGTCTTATTTTTTGTGCGGGGACAAATATTTGACGGTCATTTTTCGTATAATGATATTACACATGGAGGTACGAAAAATGAAAAAAGAGGTTTTGCGGCAGATTTGGGGATTTTTGTTCGTGGGCGTTTTGGGAACGTTGTTCCATTTTGCTTACGATTTTTTAGGAAAAACGGCGATTGCAGGGTTGGTTTTCCCGATCAATGAAAGTATTTGGGAGCATTTGAAGCTGTTGTATTTTTCGGTGATCCTATGGTGGATCGTCGAAGGTTTTTTGGGCGAAAAAGAGCCTCGGTTTTTTGCTTCCCGGGTATGGGCGTTGAGTTTGGCGCTGTTGTTTATCCCCGTGGCGTATTACACCTATAGCGGAGTGATCGGTCAGCGGTATGCGTGGGTGGATATCGGGTTGTATTTTGTTGCAGACGCATTGTATTTTTGGCTGCAACGGCGGATTGCTTCTTCAAAACGGGAAGAGAGCGAGGGGGAAAATATCCTTTCTGCGGTGGTGTTTTTTGTGTGGATGTTTTCCTTTTTTGCCTTTACCTTTTGGGCGCCGGATCTGGGGATCTTCCGAGAACCGTGAGGGGGCACGGCGCCGAACGCCCCCGGGCGGGGGCGTTCGGCAGCCATCGGCGTTGCCGATGGCAACCCTGTCGCAGACAGGGTGCCGTGCCGATAACGCGCACAAACGAAAAAAGCGTGCTTCCCAAGAAAAGAAGCACGCCGCTTTTATTTTTTCAGTTCCAATTTCGTTCCGTCGGCAACGGAAAAGGCAAAGCCGTAATATCCGTTTTGATCCACGTAAACGCGGTATTCGGGGGTAAAGGCTTCTCCGTTTGCGGTTATTTTGGGGAAGGTGTAGCGGTCAAAGCCTTCGATCTGCACCACCGTTTTTTCTTCCATTCCGGCGACGGTGAAGGATTTCGTTTCATTAGTTTCGGTTTGAATCAGACGGAAATTTCCGCCGTCCCGCAGGGCTTTCAGGGTGTCTTCGTCGGCAGATCCCCCATCCCGACGGATGATTTGGGCGGTTAAGGTGTCTCCCTTTCCGAAGGTAATTTCATCTTGGTCGAAGGAAAGGTACAACTTGCCCGGCGCTTCGTAACGTAAGCACGTGAGGGCGGTGGAGGGGATTCCGTCAGCGGTCATTCGTCCGTTGGAGATCAGCCAGCCGACAGATTTTCCGTCGGAATTCATCCCCACGTAGGGCATGGCGCCCAAATAGGAAAATTCCTCCGCGCCGACGGGAACGGTTACCGTTTGATCTTCTCCGTTGAGGTAGAAATATTCGTCAAATTCAAAGTCGGCGTCCAGAGAAAACAGGGGAAACGCCCTGCGAAGATCGGCAACCTGCGTTCGGGTGTGGAAGGTGTATTCCACGTCATAGACGGTAGTGATTCCGTCCTGCAGGCGGGTGGCGGTCAGGGAAAGGGAATAATCGCCGTCGGGCGCTTCATAGACGGTGGTGCTTTGGGCGTAAAGTCCGTTCAGCACCGCGTAGGAACGGGATTGCTCCAAAAGCCCCGAATCGGCGAAGAACGACGGTGGCTCGACGGCTTCGGTTTTGGTTTCCGGCACCAGCCGTACCGTCAGAGGTTTCTCCGTTGCGCGGATGGGAAAGACCGTTCCCGCAAAGATGGGCAGGCGGTTTCCTTTTTGATCCAAAAGGCTCCATCCGGTATCTTCCGTCGGGGGAAGGTAGAAATACAGGGTGCGGTCGTTCTTTTTGACCGACAGAGTGACGCTTTCCCCGGTGGGCTTCAGGCGGTAAAGTCCGTTTTTGGCGTCGTATCCCTCCAATTCCGCCCCCTCCGGCGTGAAGTCTTCCGCCGTGAGAGGATTGCGTTCTTCCTCCGCGATTTGATGGAATTCCGCAAGATCTTCGGTATAATTTAAGTAGATCCGCAGGGCGAGGGAGGGGTTGGCTTGGGAAAGATCCCAACGCAAGATCAGTCGGATCTCCCCATCGGCTTCTTCCGTGCTTAAGGCTCCCGCCACGGGGCGAACCACGCCAAAAACCGAGCCGTCGATCAGCTTCAGCGCCACGGCGTCATCGGTGGAGATTATCTCCCTGCATTTGGCTTTCGGAAGGGAAATTACGGTGGTCGCCGAGGTATAATCCGCAGGATCAATTTTGAGTGATTGGGCAAAGTAGATCCGATCGGCGTAAACCGTCCAATGGGTGTCGGCGGCCTGCTCGGTCAAGGGGTCGTTTCCCTGTAAAATGGCGATGCGGGAAATTTCCACCGACCCGGCTTCTCCCTCCGGAAGGCGAAACAGAAGGGTCTGCAGCGTTCCCGTCCAAAGGTCGTTTTTGATTTCTGCGGTCAGGGTAATAAACTCCTGCCCGTTGGCTTCAGTTAGGGGAAGCGTTCCCAGCGACGTGTCCTCGGTCAAGGGAACGTCCGAGGTGGAAAAATAGCATTTCAGCCCCGAAATATCCTTCGCCTTCAGCGTGACGGAAAGGTAGTAGCGGTCTGCCGTCCCCAGGGGAAGATTCAGGGATCGGGCGCCGAATTGGGAACGAAGCGCCCCCTTGGACGTGATCTTCAGTCCCGTTCCGTCCTCGTTTTGGGAAGCCTCGTGCTTCAGCGCCGCGAAAGCGGTTTTTGCATCGTTTTCGGTCAAGTCAAATTCCTTCAAAACCGTTGCGTCGGACGGACTTGCGGGGAAGCGGACCGACGAATCGGTGCGGGAATGGCTGACGCCGTAATTCCCTTGATAAACTCCCTCGTTTCCCCCGGAAATCTGCCCGATTTTTCCGTCGGCGGCGGTCAGATAGGTGCTGACGGTGCTTTGCAGGATCGTTTCTCCCGTTTGCAGGGAGGAAAGGGAGAAATCGTCGGTGTTTTTATCAAATTCCAGCTGCGCCCTTTGATTTTTCAGGGTGTACGTTCCGTCGGATTCCACGATTTGAACACCGCCCCAGGCTTCGTCAGCGCAGGCGATGGTGTCGGTATATTCGGTTTTCTTCCCCTTGAGATGGGTGTTTTTACGAGAAGCCGTGCAAGCGCACAGGGACAGGCAAAGGGCAAGCAGGATCCCCGAAGCGATAAAACGTGGTTTCATAGACGGTCCTTTCGGGCGGATGGTGTGTTCCATACTATTATAATACAAAACGCCGTCCTTGTCAATCTCCAATGTGAGGCAATTCTGTGATTTGTTTTCCGTAAAATAAATGAACTTTTTGTAAACAATGGAAAAATTTGAAACTTTTGCTTGCAATTCCTTATTTTTTATGGTATAATAACTGTTGCTTGATTCGGACGGTCCTCTGCCCTCAGCACGAACGTCTTATTTATCTTGACATTATATCAGGAGGTACTGAGAGATGAACAACGTAATTCTTGACAACTTCACCAAGGATCAGCTTCGGGAAGAACCCTTCAAGTTTGAAATCGGCTCCACCGTCCGCGTCCACGTGAAGATCAAAGAAGGCTCCAGAGAGCGTATCCAGGTTTTCGAAGGCACCGTAATTGCGAAAAAGCACGGCGGTGTGTCTGAAACCGTTACCGTTCGCCGGGTTTCTTACGGCGTCGGCGTGGAGAGAACTTTCCCCGTCAATTCCCCCAACCTTGCTAAGGTTGAAGTGGTTCGCCGCGGTAAAGTTCGTCGTGCGAAGCTTTACTATCTGCGCAGCAGAACCGGTAAGGCAGCTAAGGTTAAGGAACTTCTGTAAGTTTCTTCCTTTTTCATCGAACAGGAGAGAAGCAGTTCGTAGGAAATCCACGTTTTCTATGAACTGTTTTTTCTTATCCGACGGTATTTTACAGAAAGGACGGCAGATTTATGACCGAGGAAAATATCAATCTTGCTCCCCATTCGGAGGATGAAGCACCCGAATCGGATTTGGTAGTCGGAGCGATCGAGCCTTCCGAGGAATCGGAGGCGGAAGAGGGACAAATGCCCCTTTTTGCGGAAATTTCCGCGCCGGAGGAGCAGATCCCCCTGTGGGAAAGCAGCGCTTGGGAGCCTGCCCATCAAATTTCCTTGTCCCAAGAAGCGTCTGCCGAGGATCCCCTTCCCGAATCCTTTGCAATTTCCGTTCAAGCGCCTTCGGAAGAATCCGTTTTGGAAAACATTTCGCCGGAAGCGTCGGTTTCTGCCGAGGAAGAACCGGCAGAAGAATCCGCCGCGGCGGAACTGACCGTCACGGAGGATTTTTACCTCCCGATGGAGGAGATTCCCCAACGCCGCAGAAGAATCGCGGAAGAACCCCTTCCCGATCAGAAAAATGCGGAGAAAAAACCGGGAAGAAAGCCGGGAAGCGCCGTTTCTCCCCTCGTGGAATTCGTGGAGATCGTCGTCGGCGCGTTGGTTGCGGCAATTTTGGTCTTGACGCTGATCTGCCGCACCGGTGTGGTGGAGGGCACCTCCATGCTTCCCACCATGTATGATGGGGACCGATACATTATTTCCGATTTGTTTTATACCCCCGAACAGGGCGATATTGTGGTATTCCGACCCGAAATTGACGGGAAGGATGAATTGTGGATCAAACGGGTTATTGCCGTGGAGGGACAAAAAGTGTACATCGACCCCGATACCTATCGGGTTTACGTTGATGATGTGTTGTTGGACGAGCCTTATTTGGAAGGGATGGGAACCATTCCTCATTCCACCCAAAACCCCATTACGGTGCCCTCCGGATGCGTTTACGTTTTGGGGGATAACCGTGGCATTTCTCACGACAGCCGGTATGAAGATTTGGGTTGCGTGGAGATCGGTCAGTTGGCGGGTCGCGTGATTTTACGGTTCTGGCCCTTGGAAAGTTTTGGATTTTGCGAATAAGCGAGGTGTGATTTATGGATATTAACTGGTACCCCGGGCATATGGCGAAAACCCGCCGTATCATTCTTGATACCATGAAAAACGTGGACATTGTCATCGAATTGGTCGATGCCCGCATCCCCACCGCGTCCAAAAATCCCGATATTGCTGAATTGATCGGGAATAAAGCGAAAATTTTGATTTTAAATAAAAGCGACTTGGCAGACCCGAACGAAAATAAAAAATGGGCGGAATATTACCGCAAATTGGGATATACCGTTCTTTTGGGGAACAGTCGTAGCAAAGATGACCGCAAGCCGGTTTTGAACGCCATTCGGGAAGCATACCGGGAAAAGGCGGAACGGGATCGGAAACGGGGCATCGTCGCCCGCACCGCTCGGGTTATGATTTTGGGGATTCCTAACGTGGGGAAATCCACGTTTATCAACAACCTTTGTGGGGCGCGCCGTGCCGAAGCCCAGGATCGCCCCGGGGTGACCCAGAAAAAACAATGGGTTCCCTTGGCAGAAGGAATTGATCTTTTAGACACCCCCGGAATCTTGTGGCCGAAGTTGGAAAATCAATCCGACGCCGCCTTGTTGGCAATCACCGGCGCCATCAAAGATACCATCCTGGATTTGGAAGGATTGTCTTTGATTTTGGTGGCTATGCTTGCAAAATATTATCCCGAAGAATTGAAAGCCCGTTATAAATTGACCGAATTGGAATCCAAGGCTTACGATCTGTTTTTGCAGATCGGTCGCAAACGTGGGTTTGTGGTCAGCGGTGGCGAAGTGGACGAAGAGCGTACCGCCATCACTCTGTTGGATGAATTCCGCGGGGCAAAAATCGGTCGGATTACCCTGGAACGCCCCGATCAAAAAGAAGAATCCGAGGTTGAAGCATGACTTGGGATTTTGAATTACCCTATCGGGCAGATTATCCCGGTCTTTGCGGAATCGACGAAGCCGGACGAGGACCTTTGTGCGGTCCGGTAGTTGCCGGCGCCGTGATTCTTCCCGATGATTTTGATGTTTCCCCTTTGAACGATTCCAAAAAATTGTCCGAAGCAAAGCGGGAAAAATTGTACGAACAAATTACCGCTTCTTGCCTTTGGGGTGTGGGAATCGCCACCCCCGAAGAAATTGACGCCTATAATATTTTGAACGCCACCTACCTTGCCATGTGCCGGGCGGTGGACGCGTTGCATACGAATCCTTCCTTTGCCTTGGTGGACGGAAACCGCATCCCCAAGGGCTTAAATATCCCCGCCGTTGCCGTGGTAAAAGGGGACGCCAAATGCCCCTCCATCTCCGCCGCGTCGGTCATCGCCAAGGTTTCCCGGGATCGGATGATGAAGGAATTGGCGTTGCAATACCCTCAATACGAGCTGGAAAAGCATAAGGGCTATCCCACCAAGGAGCATTACCGCAAGATTTTGGAGCACGGAATTGCCCCCATCTATCGCAGATCCTTTTTGAAAAATCTCGACCAACATCGGGAGGACTGACATGAAATCCTTCGGAGAACGCATTTTTGAAGCCCGCATGGAACGAGGTTGGTCGTTGCGGGAAGCGGCGGCGAATATCGGAATTTCCCATACTTATCTTTCCGCCATCGAGAAGGAATACGACCCCCGTACCGGAAACCCGGTCACCCCTTCTCCCGACAGCCTTCTGAAAATCTGCAACGCCTACGACATTCCCTATCGGGAAACGGAGCAGGTCTTCCAATCGGTCAACGAGGGCGATCTGATGAAATTTATGATTCACCAGCTGCGAATCCTTCGCAAAACCGACCGTCGAACCTACAAAACCATTCTCTCCGAAGCGGAAAAGGATTGAGGCGAGGAGGCGGTGTTCCTTCTTTTTTCGGGAGAAAAAAGAAGGAACCGAAGAAAAAAGCCACATTCGACGGATTTCATCCGTCGGGGAATAGAAAACAGGTGCTTGTATTTACGTACAAGCACCTGATGTTTTTATATTTTGGACTTACTTTTTCTTGGGTTTTTTGATCTTGTTGAGCTGGCGGTTCATTTTCAGCAGCTCTTCCTTGGTGAATTTGATGTTCATGGCGCTGACCAGGGTGGTGAGGCGCAGGACGGTAAAGCCGCCCAACATTTTCATGATGCCGTCGCCTTTGATTTCAAATCCGCCGCCTTTTTTGCCGTTCTTCTTCCCACTCATGCCCTTCATCAGTTTTGCGGCAAAGCGCGTGAACCACAGTTTTCCGCGGAAGGAACCCATAATATCTTCCAGGGTGTCGTTGAGGGAGAAGCGTCCTTCGGGGGCGGTGACGTCGAACCAGTTGAGAACGGCGCCCACTTCCTTCAGAACGTAGTCGGGGTTCATTTCATCGACCTTCCGCAGGGTGCTCTCGTCGGTGCAATCGCCTGCGACGGCTTTCAGGGTGGATTCTCCCACGTTTTTCACCTGGAAGTAGAAGAAATGGTTTTCGCTGGTCTGCTTACCGATGCTTTCGCCGTTGACGAACAGTTCCACCTCCGGCAGATTGGAGTAAACGGTGACCTTTGTCACGTCCTCCACCCGGTCGATATACCGTTTTCCGCACAGATGAACGAAGGGCTCGTCGGACAACCAAGCCTTATAGGCGTAGAAGGAATCCTTCTTATATTTCCGATCCATCGTGACCAGACCCTTGTGGTTCTGACCGTTTTCGCCCCCTTCGGCACGGGCGTCTGCGCCGAAGTCGAACATATTCCACACGTGGGTTGCCCAAATGTAAGGACGGGTAAAGAGTTGTTTAATCAATTCTTCGTGGTAATACGCCTGATATTCTTCCGTGTAGTCGCCCTGGCGGGGATCGGAGGTATGCCAATTCAAGGCTTCGCATCCGTATTCGCTGACGCCGATGGGCTTTTTGGGGAATTTTGCGTGGAATTCGTCAAACCAAGGACCGTTCATGTCGGTGTTTCCGCCGTACCAGCCGAAATAATGGTTGTAGGAAACCACGTCGGGGATCTGAACGTATTCTTCGTTCATATCGCACATGGAAACGCACGCCATAGTAGTCAGACGGGTCTTATCCATCTCGTGAACCAGATCGTTCAAAACGTAGTGGTTATCCAAAAGGTCGGGATCCTTCGCCCCGGACATGGTAATTTCGTTGGAAAGTCCCCACACGACGATGGAGGGATGGTTGTAATTCTGAACAACCAATTCTTTCATTTGAGAAATGGTATTTTCTCTGCCCCCTGCCATGTGATTGGAGATGTAGGGGATTTCTGCCCACAGAACCAAGCCCTTTTCGTCGCACAGATCGTAGAAATATTGATCGTGCTGATAATGGGCAAGACGGATGGTGGTGGCGCCTACCTCCAGGATCAGATCAATATCCTCCTCGTGATGCTCGGGCAACAGGGCGTTGCCTATACCCCAGCGGTCTTGATGGCGGGAAACGCCCCGCAGGGGATATTCTTCGCCGTTCAGGATAAATCCGCGATCGGGATCAATTTCAAAGGAACGGCAGCCGAATCGGGCAGATACGGCGTCGATTTCTTCTTCGCCCCGGAGCAGAACTGCCTTTGCGGTGTAGAGATAGGGATCCTTGCGTCCGTGCCACAGATGGGCGTCGGCGATGACGAAGGAGGCTTTGGTATCGTTGCAAACCGTTTCCGCAACCACGTTGCCTTCCTTGTCGGTCAAGGTGTAGGAGATTTTGTCGCCCTCCTGAAGCTCGGTTACGTAAACCGCAACCTCCACGTTGCAATCGGTTCCGTTCATCACGGGGGTGACGGCGATGCCGGGGCCGCCGTAATAATCCAGATCAAAGTGCGTTTTTTCGACGGCGATCAAATTGACGTTGCGGTACAGTCCGCCGTAGAAGGTAAAGTCTGCCACTTGGGGATAAACCCGATCGTTGGGTGCGTTATCCACCAAAACCGAAAGAATATTTTCGTCGGCAATCTCTTCGGTCAGGTTTACTCTCCAGGTGGAATATCCGCCGTCGTGACGGGCAAGATGCTTGCCGTTCAGATAGACGTCCGCCGTGGAGTTTGCGCCCTGCAGCTCCAAATAAAATTCTTCGCCCCGGGGAAGATCGGCTTTTGCAAAGGACTTGACGTAGCAGCAGGTTCCCCGGAAATAGTCGTTTCCGCCGTCGATTCCGTCCACGGCGTTCCAGGTGTGGGGAAGATTGACCGTTTCCCATTGGGGATTGACGGCGTTTTGGGCCTCGGAAACTTCCTTGGCGAAGGCCCAATTTGCGTTAAAGTTCAAAACAGTTCTCATGAGAACACCCTTTCTTTCTTTCTTTCCTTTATTATGGGTTCTATCGTTTCTAAAATACGGCGTCCGACAAGAAACACACCGTCGGACGCCGGAAAATTACAGGGTAAAATTATTCTTCTGCAACGACGGGAGCCGGGATTTCTTCTTCGCCCCGTCCCAATTCGGCGTTCATCTTGGCAAGGGTCTTCTTATCCAAATTGTAGATAACCGCAAGTCCGATGAATTCCAAAACGGCACTCAGCAGGAACAGAACCGCAACCAGGTAACGCATATTCAGAGCAACCTCTGCAGTTTGAGCACCGCCGTTTTCTCCGATGTAGCCCAAGGCAACCATGATGACCAATACGATGGAAGGACCGGCACCCTGTGCCAATTTCCGGAAGAAGGAGTGGAGGGAGTAAACGATGCCTTCTTCTCTCTTTCCGGTTTTCCATTCGTTGTAGTCGATGGCGTCGCCCATGAGCGCCCAGGATACGGTGGAGTAAATGCCCAGCCCCAGGTTGTAGATCAGCTGGCATACGATGTAAATGGCAAGTCCCTTTGTATCGGGGGTGATGGGAAGAACGACCAAGCCAACCCCTGCAACCACGGAACAGAGAGATCCGAAGACGCACAGTTCTTTTTTGCCGAACTTTGCCACTGCCTTGCGGGCGAAGGGCGTGAAGCACAAAATGGGAATCATGGAGAACAACTGAATCACGCCGGAAATTTCGGGGTTCTTAAAGTAGGTCTGGAACAGAACCGTAACGGCGGTGGCAGCCCCCTGCATTCCGATGAACATTCCCATGGCGGCGAGGGTAGCACCCACGGCGGGACGGTTCTTTATGAAATTTCCAAAGGCTTTGAAAACGTTGAATTTTTCGGTAGCTTCGTTGATCTTGACGTTGGTATCAACGCGGATCTTGGTGGTGCGGATCATGAATTGGAAGGAGATGAATCCCAAAACGCCCATGATCAACGCCGCCCAGAAGACGTTGTAGCCCTGAAGGTCCTTGATCACGTCGCCGGCTTCGTCCAAAACGGGGTTGCCGTTGGCGTCAACTCTGTCTTTCCAGATCAGGAAGGGAAGGATTACCATGGGAACCATGTTTCCGATCATCGAACCGACGGAGCGCCATGCGGAAAGGGAAGCACGGTCTTTTACGTCGTTGGAGATCAGGGAAAGCAAGGAGCCGTAAGGAACGTTTGCCACGGTGTAGAAGGCGTCCCAAATGACGTACCCTGCAAGGAACACGATGACCTTGATGATGTGGGGTGCGTTGGGAATGGGGATAAAGCAGAGTGCCCCCGCAACCAAAAGCCCGATGGAGCCTGCCCAGATGTAGGCAAGGAATTTGTTTCTCTTATACTTGCGGCGGTCTGCGTCGATCATCGAACCGATCAGCGGATCGTTGATGGCGTCCCAAATCTGCACGAAGATAAGAAGAAGTGCGTAAAGTGAGTCCCCCAGACCCATGAATTGCGACCAGAAGATGGTAAGCGTGCCCTTCAGAGCAAAGCTCATGTTACATCCGAAGTCGCCGGCTGCGTAGGATACGCTGTCCAAAATACCGAACTTGCGTACGCCGTTGGCATCCAAACGTTTTTCTTTTGCCATGGTTGTCATTCCTCGTTTCATACATATTTAAATTTTAAAAAAAATTTACAGCGTGATGGGGATGAAACACGAAAATATCCTTAATAATAGTATAAAGTATTTTAAGAAAATTAGTGAGTATTATTTTACACAAAGTTTGTATTTTTTTTATCTTGTTGCAAAAATCCCTATTGTAATTGACTAAAAACTGTGATATAATGGTAATATCGGTTGGGAAAACTATAAATTTTTCCAAAATTACGGAATTTGATGGGAGAATGGTATGGGGCACGACTACGAACGGGAGCTGGGCTTTCTGTGTGACGTTTTTTGTAAATGCCATATTCCTGCCCGCGCCGTCTCCCTGACCGATTCGGTCAATAGGGTATTTTCTTCCGAATCCGCTTCCTTTTTTCGGGTTGCGGAGGAGGGGGTGAGCGTTCGGCAGTTTTTCGGGGAGATTTCATCCCATACCTTGTATAAAACCGCCGACGGGCTGCACCGTTGCTATTCCTATCTTCTCCTGCCCGACGGAAAGGATTCCACGGTTCTGGTTATCGGACCGTATCTGGATCGGGAATTGTCTCCGTCTCAAGTGCTGGAATTAGCGGAAAAGATGGAGATTCCTCCGAAATTTCAGCGGTATTTTAACGAGTATTTTTCCTCAATTCCATGCCTGCCCGAAGGGAGCCGGCTGTTCATCCTGCTGAATACCTTTTGCGAACGGATCTGGAACAGTCCCTCCTTTTCCATCGTTGACGTGAACCGGGAAGATTCGATTCCCGTATCGCCCATCAACGAAACGGCGCGCAGTGATAATTTTGACGGTATTTTGGTCAACATGAAGGCGATGGAGCAGCGCTACGAGTTTGAAAACGAGCTGATGCGGGCGGTCAGCCTCGGACAGCTGCACAAGGAAAGCCAGCTGATCTCCTCCTTCTCGGAAAATCCCTTTGAAAAACGAACCCCCGACCTTCTGCGGAACGCGAAAAATTACTGCGTTATTATGAATACGCTCTTGCGCAAGGCGGCGGAAAACGGCGGAGTGCATCCGGTCTATCTGGATAACGTCTCGTCGGATTTTGCGCTGAAGATCGAGCAAATGCCGTCTTTGTCGGAAACGTCCCTTCTGATGCGGGAAATGTTCCGTGCCTACTGTCGGTTGGTGCGGAAACATTCCATGAACGCCTATTCGTTGCTGGTGCAGAAAACGGTACTTTTGATCGATTCCGATCTTTCCGCCAATCTGACCCTGCGCACCCTGGCAGAGCAGCAAAACGTAACTCCCGGCTACCTTGCAACGGTGTTCAAGCGGGAAACGGGGAAGACCGTTTCGGAATATATCCGGGAAAAGAGGGTGAAGCAAGCCTCGTACCTTTTGGCAACCACCCATCTGCAGGTGCAGACCATCGCGTTGCATTGCGGGATCGTGGACGTGCAGTATTTTTCCAAGATCTTTAAAAAGCAAACGGGGAAGACTCCCAAGGAATATCGGGAATCCGTGCGGCGGTAACGCGGCAGAAAATACAATGATTCCGTTTGAAATTCTATTGCATTTTTTTTTCGCTTATGTTATAATGTAAGAAAACGAAGATGATAAGGCAGGACGTATTTTTATGAAACCATTTATGGACAAGGATTTTCTTTTAACCACCGAAACGGCAAAGGCGTTGTATCACGGTCACGCCGCTTCGATGCCCATCGTGGACTATCATTGCCACGTTTCTCCCAAGGAGATCTACGAAGACCGCCGCTTTGAAAACATTACCCAAGTATGGCTTGGGGGAGACCATTACAAATGGCGGATTATGCGCTCCAACGGCGTGGACGAGCATTATATTACCGGCGGCGCGTCCGATCGGGAAAAATTCCAGAAATTCGCCGAAGCGTTGCCGAAAGCCATCGGCAATCCCATGTACCATTGGTGCCATCTGGAATTGCAGCGGTATTTCGGATATTACGGGATTTTGAACGGCGAGACCGCCGAGGAGGTCTGGAATCTGACCAAAGAAAAGCTTGCGGAAGATTCCATGGGGGTTCGGGGGCTGATTGCCCAAAGCAACGTCGCCTTTATCGGCACCACCGACGATCCCATTGATTCTCTGGAATGGCACGAAAAGCTTGCGGAAGATCCTGCCATGAAGACCACCGTGGCTCCTTCCTTCCGTCCCGACAAGGCGTTGAACATCGACAAGGCGGGCTGGAGGGAATATATCGAGACCCTGTCTTCCGTTTCGGGGATTGCCATCGACGGAATTGATCCCTTAAAAGAGGCGTTGGGCAAGCGGATCGAATATTTTGACGCCCACGGATGCCGCGCCAGCGATCACGGTCTGGATTACGTCGTCTGCCGTCCCGCCGATCGGGAAACGGTGGACGGAATCGTGAAAAAAGGGCTTGCCGGTCAGTCGGTTTCGATGGAAGAGACCGAGATTTTAAAGACCGATCTTTTGATCTTCTGTGCCCAAGAATATTATCGCCTCGGCTGGGTGATGCAGCTGCATTATAATTGCCTGCGCAATCCCAATTCCGCCATGTTCCGCCGTCTGGGTCCGGATACGGGTTTCGACGTGATCGGACCGAGCAACTGCACCGAAAATCTGGCGAAACTGTTAGACGCGCTCAACGAAAAGAACGCTCTGCCCCGGACGATTCTTTACAGCCTCGACGCCGGCGATAACGAAATGCTTGACACCGTCCTCGGCGCGTTTCAGGGACCGGACGTGCCCGGAAAGATCCAGCACGGGAGCGCCTGGTGGTTCAACGATAACAAGCAGGGCATGATCGATCAGATGACGAGCCTTGCCAACCTGAGCCTTTTGGGAAATTTCGTGGGAATGCTGACCGACTCCCGCAGCTTTTTGAGCTATACCCGCCACGAATATTTCCGTCGGATCCTGTGTCAGCTGATCGGACAATGGGTGGAAAACGGCGAATATCCCAACGACGAAAAGACTCTTTCCGAGATCGTCGAAGGGATCTGCTACAATAACGCAAAACGCTATTTTAATTTAAAATAAGGAGGATCTCCCATGCAAATGACCTTCCGTTGGTACGGCGAGGGGAACGATAAAATTTCCCTTTCCGACATTAAGCAAATCCCCGGCGTTTCCGGAATCGTTTGGGCGTTGCACGATAAGATGCCCGGCGAGGTTTGGGAAGTGGAGGAAATCGCCAAGGTTCAAAAACAGTTGGCGCCCTACGGGTTCAACATGGACGTGGTGGAATCGGTCAACGTCCACGACGATATCAAGATCGGACTTCCCACGCGGGACGGCTATATCGAAAATTATAAGCAGACCATCCGCAATCTTTCCCAATTCGGCGTCAAGGTCATTTGCTATAACTTCATGCCCATTTTTGACTGGACGAGAAGTGACCTGTTTCATCCGGTGGGGGACGGCTCTACGGCGCTGTTCTACGAAAAAGGGATGATCCAGACCGACTACAACGCCATGGCAAAGTATATTTTGGATTTTACCGAAAAATATCATATGTCTTTCCCCGGCTGGGAGCCGGAACGGATGGCGAAGCTGGACGAGCTGTTCCGTGCTTACGCCGACGTGGATCACGAAAAGCTTTGGGCGAATCTCAAATATTTCCTGGAAGCCATCATGCCCACCTGTCGGGAATGTGATATTAAAATGGCGATCCATATGGACGATCCCCCGTGGGATATTTTCGGGCTGCCCCGGTTGTTAATCAACGAGGAAAACATCGCCCGATTCCTGTCGATGGTGGATGATGAGTACAACTGCTTGACCTTGTGCTCCGGTTCTTTGAACGCCGATCCGAGCAACAACGTGGCAGAAATCGTCCGCAAGCATTGTGACCGCATCGCCTTTGCCCATATCCGCAACGTCAAGCATTTTGAAAACGGAGATTTCTCCGAAGCCAGCCATCGGGATTGCGACGGCGATACGGGAATTTTGGAAATCCTGCGGGCTTACCACGATTGCGGCTACGAGGGGTACATCCGCCCCGATCACGGTCGGCATCTTTGGGGCGAAGGTCCGGGCACCGTCCGTCCCGGCTACGGATTGTACGACCGGGCGCTGGGCATCATGTATATGCTGGGATGCTGGGATATGCTGGATCGTTTAAAGGATAAACAGTATCGAAATCCGGATTGACAGAGCTCGTCCGAAATGATAAAATAGAGAGGATTAAGGAGTAGATTTCATGAAGCAAAACGACTTGAATACGGATCTGACCGGCAAGGTTGCCGTGGTTACCGGCGCCGGCGGAGTGTTGTGCAGTTATTTTGCCAAGGTTCTTGCCCGGGCAGGGGCGAAGGTGGCTCTGTTGGACATCAACGAGCAGGCCGCCCAAGGCTACGCCGACGAGATCGTGGCGGAAGGAGGCGTTGCAAAAGCCTACGGCTGCAACGTGCTGGATAAATCGGTCTGCTACGCCGTTGCCGATAAAATCGCCGCAGAATTGGGGAATTGCGATATTCTGATCAACGGGGCGGGCGGAAACAACCCCCGCGCTACCACCGACAAGGAATATTTTGAATTGGGCGATATCGACGCTGACACCAAATCCTTCTTTGATCTGGAATCGGAAGGGGTCGGATTCGTCTTTAATCTGAATTTCCTGGGGACGCTGATTCCCACCCAGGCGTTTGCCCGTCAGATGGTAGGCAGAGACGGATGCAATATTCTGAATATTTCGTCCATGAATGCCTATACTCCTCTTACCAAGATCCCTGCCTATTCCGGAGCAAAGGCGGCGATCTCCAACTTTACCCAATGGCTTGCCGTCCACTTCTCCAAGGTTGGGATTCGGGTCAACGCCATCGCTCCCGGGTTCTTCTCCACCCAGCAGAATGCAAAGCTTCTGTTCAACGAAGACGGAACCCCCACCCCCCGCACCGGAAAGATCCTTGCCGCCACCCCCATGGGACGCTTCGGGGAGAGCGAGGAGCTGGAAGGCGGTCTGTTATTCCTCGTAAACAATGAAGCCGCAGGCTTTATCACCGGAGTCGTCCTGCCCATCGACGGCGGATTCTCCGCATATTCAGGAGTGTGATTGATATGGAAAAATTCGTTCCCGTAGTGGTTATCAAGGAACTGTCCGAAACCGACAAGATCCTGACCGCGCTGAAAAACAACGGCATCAACTGTGCGGAAATTACCTTCCGTACCGCCTGTGCCGCCGAGGCGATCGCCTACGCCTGCAAAAATTATCCCGAAATGTCCATCGGGGCAGGCACGGTCATCAACGCGGAACAGTGCAACGCCGCGTTGGAGGCTGGGGCGCAGTTTATCGTGTCTCCCGGGCTTTCCGTTGCCGTTGCAAACATTTGTAATGAAAAGAAGATTCCCTATTACCCCGGCTGCGTCACCCCCACGGAAATTATGCAGGCGCTGGAATTGGGCATTACCACCGTCAAATTCTTCCCCGCCAACGTTTACGGCGGTCTGAAGGCGTTGAAGGCGTTGTCTGCCCCCTTCCCCCAGGTGAAATTTATTCCCACCGGCGGCGTGGATCGGAGCAACATCGACGAATTTTTGGCTTTCGACAAGATTGCAGCCATCGGCGGCAGCTTCTTCGTCAAGGAAGCCTTGGATAAAATGGAAGGAGAAAACAAATGAGCAGAATCGTAACCTTCGGCGAAATTATGCTTCGCCTTGCCCCCGACGGATATTACCGTTTCTTCCAAAATGACGTGATGCAAGCCACCTTCGGCGGTGGGGAAGCCAACGTCGCCGTATCCCTTGCCAATTACGGAATGGACAGCGTTTACGTTACCAAATTGCCCAAGCACGCCATCGGTCAGGCGGCGGTCAACTCGTTGCGTTATTTCGGCGTTGACACCTCCAAGATCGTACGGGGCGGAGACCGCGTAGGCATCTATTTCCTGGAAAAGGGCGCTTCCCAGCGGGGATCGGTCTGCATTTACGACCGCGCCCATTCCGCCATCGCGGAAGCCCAATGCGGAGATTTCGATTGGGATTCCATTTTTGAGGGCGCCGATTGGTTCCACTTTACCGGAATTACGCCGGCGTTGGGGCAAAACGTCGCCGATCTGTGCCTGGAAGCCTGCAAGGCGGCAAAAGCCAAGGGAGTTAAAATCTCCTGTGACCTGAACTATCGGGGTAAATTGTGGACGCGGGATCAGGCAAGAGCCACCATGTCCGAGCTTTGCAAATATGTGGACGTCTGCATTTCCAACGAGGAAGACGCCAAGGACGTTTTTGGCATCGAAGCGGAAGGTACCGATATTTACGGCGGAAAACTGAATCACGAGGGATATAAATCCGTTGCCAAGCAGTTGGCGGATAAATTCGGCTTTGAAAAGGTCGCCATCACCCTGCGCTCTTCCATTTCCGCCAGCGACAACGATTGGGCGGGGATGTTGTACGACGGAGAAAATTACTGCTTCTCCAAATCCTATCATCTGCACATCGTGGACCGGGTCGGCGGTGGAGATTCCTTCGGCGGCGGCTTGATCTACGCCATTCTGTCGGGCAAAGATACCCAGCAAGCCATCGAATTTGCCGTTGCGGCATCGGCGTTGAAACACTCCGTGGAGGGTGACTACAACCGCGTTTCCGTATCCGAGGTGGAAAAATTGGCCGGCGGCGACGGAAGCGGACGAGTTCAGAGATAAGAGTGGAACAATAAGAAAAAGTCGGCAGGTTTTCTGCCGACTTTTTGAACAATTTGTGAAGTGTCCCGGGTAAGGGGTTGCTCGTGACGTTGGGTCACGTGCTATAATAGGGGCAAGGAGGTGAATGCTATGTCACAATACACTACGGGAGAATTGGCAAAACTGTGCGGTGTCACGGTACGGACGGTTCAATATTACGACAACCGGGGAATTCTGTGCCCCAGCGCCTTGAGCGAAGGGGGACGGCGGTTGTATTCGGAGGAGGATCTGCAACGGATGAAGCAGATATGCTTTCTTCGGGAATTGGATCTACCGTTGAACAGCATCGCCCAGCTGCTTTCCGAACCGGAGCCGGAAAAGGTGTTTTCTCTGTTGCTTTCCCAACAGGAAGCGATTCTGCAGAAGGAGATGGACGACCGAAAGGAACGGCTTGAGCAGCTTCAGCAGCTACGGCGGGGGTTGGGAAAGGTCAAGGATTTTTCCGTAAATTCCATTACCGACATAGCGGTACAAATGAAAAATAAAAAAAATCTGTACAAGGTTCGCGGAATCATGCTGGGAGTCGGATTGGCTTTAGAAGCAATCGAAATCGGAACCCTGATCTACGCCGTGAATACCGGAAATTGGTGGTGGTTCGGGGCAGGAATGGTCATTTTGATTTTAGGGGCGATCTGGCTGTCCGCCTATTATTTCAAAAGCGTGGATTATATTTGCCCTCAATGCAACCGCGTGTTCAAGCCCACGTTCAAGGAGGCGTTTTTCGCCAACCATACCCCCAACACCCGGAAGCTGACCTGCCCCCATTGCGGTCATAAAGGATTCTGCGTGGAGATTGCAACCGAAGAAAAATAAAAAAAGAACCGGAAGAGAGAATCTTCCGGTTCACTTTTTTATCCGATTGCCACGTAGGTTTTTCCCGAAACGGAAACGGCGTCCTTTCCGGGCAGCTTGACGGTGGCGTTCGTGCCTTTTGGAACGGTGATCTCATACCGCACCCTGCCGTCGGGGAGATACCGCCAATAGCTTTCGATTTTGCCTTGTCTCGATTCAATAGAGCCCTTGGCAAAGCCCAGCCGTTGGTCGGGGATGGGGGAGACGGTGATCTTCTCGTAGCCGGCACCGTCGTCATCTACCATGATCCCAAGAGCGCCCCCGAAGATCCAATCGAAGACCGAGCCGTAGGCGTAATGATTGAAGGAATTCATTTTGGTGGACCAAAAGCTGCCGTCCTCCTTCAGGCTGTCCCAATGCTCCCAGATGGTGGTTGCTCCCTGGTTGACCGAGAAGAGCCACGAGGGGGATTTTTCCTGCAACAAAAGGTCGTACGCCAAGTCGCTTCTTCCGTTTTGGGAAAGGGCGTGGAGGATGTAGGGCGTTCCCAAAAAACCGGTGGTCATTCTGCCGTCGTTTTCGGCGATCAGTTCTGCCAACTTGTCGATCAGTCCTTGTCTTTCGTCTTCCTCGTAAAGACCGAAATACAACACCAAAACGATGGAGGTCTGGGTCAATCCCTTGACGGTGCGCTCGGTGGAAAGAGCGTCGCCCTTCGGGTACATACAGGGAAGCCCGTCCTTCATAAAGGCGGCGCGGAAGGCGTTGCGGACGTTGGCATAAAGGGTTTTATATTCGCTCACGTCCTCACCCAAAATTTCCCCTGCCTTGATGACGAGGCTCGTGGAATAGGCAAAATACGCCGAGGCGATCAGATCGGTCTGGGTTGCGCCCACGTAAACCCCGTCTCCGGCGTCGAGGGCAAGCCAATCTCCGTAATGACGTCCTCCGAGGAACAGAAATTCTTCGTCGCCGAAGCCTCGCATATAGCCGATCCATTTTTTCATCATGTCAAAATTTTGACGGAGTAATTCCACGTTGCCGTAGGCTCGGTAGATTTCCCAGGGGCAGATGACCGAAGCGTCTGCCCAACCGGTGGCGCATCGCTCGTCGCTCCATTGGGAGTCGGTGCGTTTTACCAAGGGGCGGACGCGGGGAACGACGGAGGAAATTCCTCCGTTGGGTAATTGCTCCAGCGCCATGTCTCCGAGCCACTTTCGGAAAAATTTTTCCACGTCGTAGTTGATGGCGGCGGTGCGGCAAAATACCTGGGCGTCTCCCGTCCATCCGTGCCGTTCGTTCCGCTGGGGACAGTCGGTGGGGATATCCACGAAGTTGCTCCGTTGTCCCCAAATGATATTACTGTAAAGCCGGTTGATCTTATCGTTTCCGCAGGAAAATTCTCCGGTGCGCTTCAGGTCGGAATACAAGGCGACGGCGGTAAAGTTTTCCGCTTTGATTTCGATTTCTGCCGGGAATTCGTCCAGGCGGATATAGCGGAAGCCCTGGAAGCAGAAGGAGGGCTTGAAAATTTCTTCCCCGTCTCCCGAAAGGATATAGACGTTTCTGTTCTTTGCTCCGCGGAGATTTTCGGTGTAGAAATTGCCGTCGCGATCCAACACCTCCGCGTGGGTCATAACGATTTTATCGCCCTTTTTCCCCCGAATCTTCACTTCCACGTAGCCTGCCATGTTTTGCCCGAAGTCCAGCACCTTTTCCCCTTTGGGGGTGGTAATGATTTCGCAGGGGGCGACGTTCTCGTGCTCGGTGACGTATTCCCCCACCTGCGCAACGATTGTGGGGTGGTCATCGCGGTCAATGCAGGCGTTGGACAGATATTTGATTTCTGCGGTATGATCGACGGTTTCTCCGTCGTACAGCTCCGAATCCAGCACGTGGGACGTCCATACCTCCCAGCCCTCGTCGGTAACCAGGTCTTCCTGTGTGCCGTCGGTATATTCAATGCAAATATGCGCGATCAGAGAGGTGCTTTCTCTGAATCTGTGATCGCCGCCGTAACACAGTCTTCCTGCCGCCCAGCCCTTTGCCAAAAGGATGCCGAAGGTGGTTTCGTCGGTCAAAAGGTCGGTTACGTCGTATTCCTGTTCCTGCACCCGGTTGGCGTAGCTGGTATAAAAGGGTGCCATAACGGCGTTGCCGACTTTCTTTCCGTTGACGTAAAAATTATAAGCGCCCATGGCGGAAACGGTTGCCGTCGCCCGTTTGACGTTCCCTTTCAGCAGGTGGGTTTTCCGAAATTCCGGCGACATTTCTCCGTATTTCTGTTCTGTTTTTATCCATTTTGCAGTCTGTTTCATAATAACCTCCTGAAAATTGATTTGATTCCCTTGACAATATTGTACCACTATGCTATAATAAAATCAATAGCCGATTTTTATTTTTTTCTGTTCTGTTTTTAAGTGAGGGAGTATGAATTTTTCTGCTTACGAAGAATTGCTGACGCGGGACGCCGTGTTTTTGAGTGAATTCGTTCATCGGGACGTGCCGTCTCACACGCACCATTTTTTCGAATTTGCCTACGTGGTGCAGGGACGGGCGGAGCATACCATTAACGATCGGACATTTATCCTTTCCGAGGGAGATTATTTTCTGATCAACCGCAACGACGCCCACGGATACCGATCCATCGCGGGGGAAGAATTTCATATTATAAACTGCCTGTTTTTGCCACATTTCATTGACCGAACCTTGGAAAGCGCCGCAAGTCTTCGGGAGATTTTGGAAGATTATTGGCTGCGCCTGGACGCTTGGAAATTTTCCGACGGCGTCACCCTGCAATCCTATCACGATCAGGACGGTTTCGTGGGAACTCTGATTCGAAAAATGTACGCAGAATATCGGGAAAAGCGCCCCGGGTACGAGGAAATTCTGCGGAGCTGTCTGGTCAGCCTTTTGGTCTGCTTGCTTCGTAACGGTGTAGAGGATTCGGAAACCGACGGGGAGAGAATTTCCCGAAAAATCAAGGAATACACCGCGCGGCATTATATGGAATCGGTATCCCTTTCCGCCTTGAGCAGGGAGATGAATTTGAGCCTGACCTACGTCAGCCTGACCTTCAAAAAAGAAAATCAGATGTCCTTTCAGGACTACCTTATTAAAGTACGCATGGAAAAAGCCTGCCAGCTTTTGCGGGGGACGGAGAAATCGATTGCGGAGATTTCGGAATTGGTCGGGTATTCCGATCCGGCGTTTTTTTATCGGTCGTTCCGGAAGTTTTTAGGGCAGACCCCGACGCAATACCGCAGGAGAGAAGTGGAAACGCCGTAAATGTAAAAAAAATGTGAACAGTGAGAAAAACGCCTTGACAAATCATGGAAATGGGAGTATAATATCATCGGTTAGGGTATGCTAACCGCAAAAATCAGCATAAGTAAGGGGATCGCTATGACCTTGAGAGAAGCCAAAGAAGGAACGGAATATATCATTCGTGCTATCGAGACCGACGACGAAGAATTGGACGCCTTCTTGTTCTCCTTGGGTTGTTACAGCGGAGAGCCGATCACGGTCATCTCCCATTTGAAGGGCGGTTGTGTTGTTTCCATCAAAGATGGCAGATATAATATTGATAATCAGTTGGCACAAGCCATTCAGATTTAAAAAACAGACGGCGAAAGCCGATTGTTTTTTACCCACCAGTTAGCATAGGGTAACTACAGTTTTCAAAAACTGTTTTACATAAACAAACGAAGAAAAGACTGTTATAATTAGGAGGAAAATTCATGAGAATCGCTTTGACCGGCAATCCGAACAGCGGGAAAACCACCATGTACAACGCTCTGACCGGCAGTAATGAAAAGGTCGGGAACTGGGCGGGGGTCACCGTAGAAAAGAAAGAACACGCCATCAAAAAATCCTATTGCGGAGATATTGTGGAAGAATTGATCGCCGTCGATCTTCCCGGTGCTTACTCCATGTCTCCTTTTACTTCGGAAGAGAGCATTACCAGTTCTTATGTGAAGAATGAAAATCCCGATGTCATCATCAACATCGTCGATGCGACCAATTTGAGCCGCAGCCTGTTCTTCACCACCCAACTGTTGGAACTGGGCATCCCTGTGGTCGTTGCTTTAAATAAGGCAGACATCAATAAGAAGAAAGAAACAGTTATCGACACGGAAGTGTTGTCTGCGGAACTGAATTGTCCCGTGGTCAATACCACTTCCACCACCGCGGATGGTCTGAAAGACGTCATTTCCGCCGCCGTGGCTCAAGTGGGCAAGAGACAAAAAGCCCCCTATGTGCAGGGCGATATTGATTTGACCGATAAGGTAACGGTAGAAGAAGCCGACCGGAAACGGTTCAAGTTCGTCAATGGCATCGTTAAGTTGGTCGAAACCCGGAAGGTCTTGACCCGCAGAAAGAACGCCCAAGACCGGGTGGATGCGATTCTGACCAACAAATGGGTTGGACTTCCCATCTTCGCCCTGATTATGTTCTTGGTCTTCTACATTTCTCAAGCAACCCTTGGAACTTGGATTGCGGAAGGATATGAGTTTGAAAACGGTGTTGCCATCCCCGGCTTGGTCACCCTGTTGGAAATGTTCCAGGAATGGGTGGGCGGCTTGGTAACCAATACCCCTGATATCGTTCAAGCGTTGTTAGTCGATGGAATCATCGGCGGGGTTGCCGCCGTGGTCGGATTCTTGCCCTTGGTTATGGTGATGTACTTCCTCATCGCCCTGTTGGAAGATTGCGGATATATGGCTCGTGCTTCCGTGGTTCTTGACCCCATCTTCAAAAAAGTGGGTCTTTCCGGCAAATCGGTTATCCCCTTTGTTATCGGAACCGGTTGTGCCATTCCCGGCGTTATGGCTTGCCGTACCATTCGAAATGAACGGGAACGCAGAGCCACCGCCATGCTCGCTCCCTTTATGCCTTGCGGTGCAAAATTGCCGGTCATCGCTCTGTTTGCCGGAGCCTTTTTCGATGATTCTCCGTGGGTCGGACCTTTGATGTATTTTGCCGGCATCGTTATCATCTTTATCGGTGCGTTGCTGATCAATAAAATCACCGGCAACAGTAAGAAAAAATCCTTCTTCATCATGGAATTGCCCGAATACAAAGCTCCCTCTCTGTGGAGAGCCTGCAAATCCATGTGCTCCCGCGGTTGGGCTTATATCGTAAAAGCCGGAACCATTATCCTTCTGTGTAATACCGCCGTTCAGGTTATGCAGACCTTTGACTGGTCCTTCCAAATTGCGGAATCTGCGGATACCTCAATTCTCGCTTCCATCGCTGGACCCATCGCCTATCTGTTGGTTCCCATCGCCGGCGTTCTTTCCTGGCAGTTGGCTGCCGCCGCCGTCACCGGCTTTATCGCCAAAGAAAACGTCGTCGGTACCCTTGCGGTCTGCTTTGTTGGATTGGAAAACCTCATCGACACCGAAGAATTGGCATTGATGGAAGGTGCCGGTGCTGACGTTGCCGGAATTATGGCAATCAGTAAAGTCGCCGCCCTGGCTTACATGATGTTTAATCTGTTCACGCCTCCCTGTTTTGCCGCCATTGGTGCTATGAACTCCGAAATGAAGAGTGCAAAATGGCTTTGGGGTGCGGTCGGATTCCAACTGGGAATCGGCTACACCGTGGGTTATCTGGTCTATACCGTCGGTACGTTGATTACTGCTCCTGCCACCTTGGCTGTTGTTCCCGCAATCTGCGGCGGTGTTGCCGTTGCGGTCTTCGTTTTGATCCTTGCGGTTCTGTGTGTCCACGGAGAAAAGCAAGCCGCTGCAGGGAAATCTGCGAAAGCCGTAAAGGCTGCGTAAGGAGATCTTATGGGCGCAGAAACCTATATCGTTATCGGCGTGATCCTTGCCGCGGTCGGTCTTGCGGTCTGGTATATCGTGAAAGAAAAGAAAAAAGGAGCCAAATGTATCGGCTGTCCTTACTCCAAACAATGCTCCGGCAACTGCGGAGAACAGAAAGAAAATCAATAAAAAGTATCGGGAGACGCAAATGCGTCTCCCGGATGTTTTTTGATTTGATTTTTTCCGACGCAAGGATTGCGTCGAATTTCGCTTTTCTTTCTTTTGGTACTTTTCTTTCTTTTCTCGAAAAGAAAGAAAAGTACACCCCTTGCTTCTCTTAATTTTTCAAGCTCTGCATGGGAGCAGGGATTCTGCCGCCTCTTGCGATGAATTTTGCGGGGGAGACGTTGCGGACGGGCATGACGGGTGCCGTGCCCAACAGTCCGCCGAATTCCACGTGGTCGCCTACGGTTTTGCCGTAAGCGGGGATGATGCGGACGGCGGTGGTTTTGGTGTTGACCACGCCGATGGAAATCTCGTCGGCGATGATGGCGGAAAGGATCTCTGCCGAGGTGTCTCCGGGGACGGCGATCATGTCAAGTCCTACGGAGCAAACGGCGGTCATCGCCTCCAGCTTATCCAAGGTCAGAACGCCGTTTTCGGCGGCGCGGATCATTCCGGCGTCTTCCGAGACGGGAATGAACGCCCCGGACAGTCCGCCCACGTGGGAGGACGCCATCACTCCGCCCTTCTTCACCGCGTCGTTCAACAACGCCAGGGCGGCGGTGGTGCCGTGGGCACCGCATTGTTCCAAGCCCATTTCTTCCAGAATGTGAGCCACCGAATCCCCGATGGCGGGGGTGGGCGCCAGGGACAGATCTACGATGCCGAAGGGCACGTTCAGACGGCGGGAAGCCTCGGAGGCGACCAGCTGACCCATACGGGTGATTTTAAAGGCAGTTTTCTTGATGGTTTCCGCCACGTCGGAGAAATCTCCGTCGCATTTTTCCAGGGCGGTTTTGACTACCCCCGGACCGGAAACGCCCACGTTGATGACGCATTCCCCTTCGCCCACGCCGTGGAACGCCCCTGCCATAAACGGGTTATCCTCGGGGACGTTTGCAAAGACCACTAACTTTGCGCAACCGATGGAGCCTTGATCCTTGGTCAGATACGCCAGATCCTTGATGGTCGTGCCCATCATCCGAACGGCGTCCATGTTGATTCCTGCCTTGGTCGAAGCCACGTTGATGGAGGAGCAGACGTTGCTGGTTTCGGTCAACGCTTGGGGCAGAGAGCGAATCAATTTCAGATCGCTTTCGGTAAATCCTTTGTGGACCAACGCGGAATATCCGCCGATGAAGTTGACGCCGCATTTGTCTGCCGCCTCCTGCATCGCCTTGGCAAAGCAGGTGTAATCGTCGGTTTTGGAAGCGGCGGCGATCATCGCCATGGGGGTGATGGAGATCCGCTTGTTGATGATGGGAATTCCGAATTCCTTTTCGATCTCCTCGCCGGTCTTGACCAGATTTTGCGCCTTGGAGCAGATCTTATCCACGATCTTCCGACAGGCGACCCTGGGATCCGGATCGCAGCAGTCGAAGAGGGAGATTCCCATCGTTACGGTACGAACGTCCAAGTGTTCGTTTTCGATCATATGTAACGTTTCAAGAATTTCGTTGTTGTTTATCATCGATTGATTCCTCGTTTTCAGATTCGGTGCATGGCGTTGAAGATTTCTTCGTGCATGGTGTGGATGGCAAGTCCGTTGTTTTTGCCCAGGTCGGTCATCCGATCGACCAAGTCGGTAAATTTAACGGTAATGTTGTCAATGTTTACCAGCATGACCATAACGAATAAATCGTCCAAAACCTTTTGGGTAATGTCTTCGATGTTGGCGTTGACCTCGGTGCAGGCGGCGGAGACCTGGGCGATGATTCCCACGGAGTCCTTGCCGGTGACGGTAATGATTGCTCTCATAATCAGTTTCCTTTCTGGATTTCGTTATTTGCATTAAACAGAGATTGCAGATTGCTTAAATATTCTTTGGCGGAAAGCTGTCCCTTTGCGATTTGCAGAAAATATTCTTCCACGATCGACCGGTTCTCTTCCATGGGAAGCGACGTGTCGGTGTCTGCCGAGGCAAGGAGATCAAAATAAATTTCCGCGTCCTTTTCGTGATAAAAGTAATCCTCCGTCAACTCTTGATTCGGGTCGGTTCCTTCCGGCGCTTCAAAGAGCAGGGGGAGAATCTTTTTGCAAAGCGCGGTGTTTGCCTTGGCGGTAATGCCGCAAAAAATATCGTCGGAAGAATAGGTCGCGCCCGTCGTGTTCCGCTGGATGGACGGAAATCCGATGATCCGCAGATTCTGCCCCAAGCAAGAGGTCACCGATGCGTCGTCGGTCTCGAACAACAGGGAGGAATTCCCCACCAAAAAGGCGGTGTGTCCGTTGGTAAACGCCAACTTTGCGGTGGGATCGGCGGTGGGATTTTCGTAAGATCCCAGCCGATAGGTTACCCCGGAATTCAAAAGCGATTGCAGTTTTGTAAATCCGGTCAAGCCCTGCTCCGAATCCATCGTGCAGCTTCCGTCGTCGGAAAAATAGGTCAGCCCGGCGGCGTGAAGGGTTGCCCAGATCAGGTCGGTCTCGGTCTCGTTGGGATGGGCGAGGGCAAAAACCTCTCCGTCGGTGACCTGACTGCAAAGCTTTTCAAAATTGACCCAATTCCACGCCTTTGCCTCGTACAATTCCAAGGGCGTTTCGCAGAGGCGGTCGGTCAGAAGCTTTTCGTTGTAGAATAAAAGATACGATACCGTCGGCGGAGGATTGTTCCATCCGTCTGCCCGCAAGGCGTAGGCAGTCCCGTCGGATTTTTTCAAGCTTCCCGTGGCAGAGGCGTCCAGCCCCGCGGCGTCGAGGGACAGAAAATACCCTTCGTCGTAATATCGGGACAGGAACATCGCGTCGGTCTGGATGACGTCGGCGTATTTTTTTCCCGTTCGGCAGGCGCGCAGGAAGCGATCGGAAAGCGTTTCCTCCGATACCAACTCCACGTCAACGGTGCATCCGGTGGATTGCTCCACCCGTTCGATCTGCGCCAAAATTCGGTCGGCCTTGGGGGAAGCCCCGCCCTCGGGACGAAAGGCTTCTGCCCCCGAAACGGTGGTCTTGACGGTCAGCGTATTCGGATCGGAAGCGTCGGAAGAACCGGCGTGACCGCCGTCGTTGTCTTTGCCGCCGCTTAAGTCGATTTTTTCGCACCCAAGCAGGGAGACCGTCAGAAGAACCGAAAGAATAAGGGCAAAAATGCGAGAATATTTCATCGCCATCCTCCCGAATTACATCGCCGGTACGGTTTGAATTCCAAGAACCGTCAAGGTCTGCTCCAGCAGATTTCCTACGGCGGCGGACAGGGCGATCCAGGTGTTTTTCTTCACCGGATCGGATTCGCTCATGATCTTGTGCGTTCCGTAAAATACGTTAAAGGCGTTTGCCAGATCGTACGCCCCTTCGCACAGAAAGCTGGGCAGCTTGTCGGCGTAAGCCTGGCTATAGGCGGTGGTCAAAAGCTGCATTTTCATCAGAACGTCCCGTTCTTCCTTGGACGTGATCTGCAATTCTGCCGTCAGGTCGGGATTTCCGGCCTTTGCCAAAAGGGATTTGATCCGAACCAGGGAATACAACAGGTACGATCCGGTCTTTCCGTCGAATTGGACGAATTTATCAATATCGAAAATGTAATTCTTCGTGCGGTTGCAGACCAGATCTCCGTATTTCAACGCGGCACAGCCCACCTTGCGGGGAGCGTCGCCGTCCTGCGCCAAAGCGCCCTCCGACAACTGCTTGCCTGCCGCGTCGGAGATCAGGGCGATCAGATCCTTCAATTTCATCGTGCCCCCTTCTCTGGTCTTGAAGGGCTTTCCGTCGGTGCCGTTGACCGTGCCGAAGGGAACGTGAATCAACACGGTATCTTCCTTGACCATTCCGGTTTTCCGCGCGCAACGGAAGACCTGCTCAAAGTGAAGCCCCTGCCGGGCATCGACCACGTACCAGATCTCGTCGGGATCCATGGTTTCCATCCGTTCCTGAATGGTGGCAAGGTCGGTGGAGGCGTAGATCTGCGCTCCGTTGGATTTCCGCAGAATGATGGGGGGCATGGGTTTTTCGTCGGTTTCTTCTGCCACGTCCATGACCAGCGCCCCTTCGCTTTCGTAAGCAAAGCCCCGTTGGATGAAGGAATCAATCATGGGATCAACGTATCGGTCGCAGGTGCTTTCACCGTTCCAAAGGTCGAACTCCACGTTCAAGGCGGCGTAGTCTTTCTTGATGTCTGCGATGGAAATGGCGCAAATATCCTGCCACAGGGTGTAATATCCTTCCTCGTGCTTTTGCAGACGGAAGGTGATGTCCTGGGCTTTTGCCCGAAAGACCTCGTCCTCCTTGGAACGGGCAGACGCCAAGGGATATACCTCGTTCAGATCTCCCAGGGTGATTTCCGGCTTTTCTCCGCTTCCTCCGAAATAATAGGAAAGGTCGAAGCGTTCCTCCAACCCGGCGATAACCAGCCCCATTTGGGTCCCCCAATCGCCCAGGTGGACGTCGCCCACCACCTCGTGTCCCAAAAAGACCGAAAGGCGCTTCAACGCTTCGCCGATGACGGCACTGCGCAGATGTCCTACGTGCAGGGGTTTTGCGATGTTTGGTCCGCCGTAGTCAATGACGATTTTTTTCGGATTTTCGGTTTTTTCCACGCCGCATCGGGGATCCTGCAAAAGACTCTTCAAAAGGGCGGAAAATTCCCCGTCGGTGACGGTAAAATTCAAAAATCCAGGGGCGGCAACCTCCGCCTTGGCGTAATCGTATGTTTCGGTAAACTTGTCTGCCAACGCCTGGGCAATTTTAATGGGCGCATTCCGCAGCTCCTTTGCCAGCGCAAAGGACGCGTTGCATTGATAATGGCACAGATCGGGGCGGTCGGAATAGGTCACGGTAATTTTCTCCGTGGGATATCCCAGCGCCTCTGCCGCGGCACGCAGATCGTCGTTCAGCTTGTTAATCAGCATATTTCGATGCTCCTGTAAATTGATATAATTTCTATTCTACCATTATATCATAATTTTTCTCAAAAATCAAGGGCAATCCAACGAAATTTACATTGTTTTTCATCCGTTCTCACGGCAGAGCAGCCAAAACCGCCCGGATGATAAAAAAAGTGATAAAATAAGTATCATAAAAATAAAGGTGCCGAGACCGGCACCTTTTTCATATTTATACTAAAATGGGCTGCAGTTGTTTGCCTTGCAGGGCGGCGTGGGCGGCGGCGGGGATGGATTCCATGTTTGCCACCAGCGACGCCTCTTTTTGGATGGGGTCGTCTTGCCCGAAGGGGACGAAGAAATAGTTTTTGGTGTTCAAGAGGGTTCCGATGTTTTTTGCGTTTCCGGTTAGTCCGTCGTTGGTGGAGACTGCAACCAGCACCGGGCGGGCGTTGCGAAGATGGGCTTTTGCCGCCAGGGTGACGGGGGTATCGGAGATTCCGTTTGCCAATTTTGCCAGGGTGTTTCCGGTGCAGGGGGCGATGATTAAAAGATCCAACAGTTTTTTCGGTCCGATGGGCTCTGCGCCGGAAATGGTATGGATAATGGGTCGTTTGCAGATATCTTCAATGGCGGTGCGGAATTCCTCCGCTGTTCCGAATCGGGTATCGGTATTGTAAGAATTAAAGGACATGATCGGCATCAGCTGATACTGTGTTGCAAGCTGTTGGATCACCGGCAGAATTCTGCGAAAGGTACAGAACGATCCGCACAGGGCAACGCCGACGGTTTTACGTTCCAAGGGAAGTGCCACTTCCTTTCTGTTAAAGGTTTTGTAGAATGTCTATCACGGTTTTTGCCAAATCCTCCCCCGCCGTGACCGGGGCGACCTTTCCCGGAAGTGCCGGCCCGTCAAGGACGGTGCGCTGCAATTCTGCGGCGGCGGTGCGGTCGATGCCTCCGGGGGCGGACGCCAATTCAAACAATACGGCGTCCGGCTCGGAATTCTGCAGGATTTCCCTCGTCAACAGCACGTGGGGAACGGTGTTGAACACGGCTTGAAAGCCCCGAAGCTCCAACGCCTTCACGTCCATCGCTCCAAAGCCGTGCATCGTTGCATCGACCCGATCCTTCTGCTTGCGGGCGGCGACGGTAACCGAAGCTCCCAGCGAAGAAAGAACCGACGATAACCGCTTCCCGATGGCGCCGTACCCCAAAACGAGGCAGTTCATTCCGAAAATCGCCCGATCGGTGTTATGAATCAACAGAGAAACCGCCCCCTCTACCGTCGTGACGGCGTTGCGCAGCTTCAGATCCTCCCGCAGGGAAAGATCCACGTAATTGGAGAAGGGGTGGTTCGGAATCGGACCGCCGATGATCGGCAGATCCGTCGAAATCCCCAATTCCTCAATCAATTCCGACAGGGTAGGGGGCTGTTCGATCTGCGGAGCGTTCAGCCGTCCGTTTTTCAGACAGGGAAAGGGCAAAACTACAGCGGAAATCGACGTTGCGTCCACCGCAACCCGATCCGTAAGGGCATAAGAACAAACGGAAAATCCTTGGCTTTTCATATATGCAAGGGCAGAAAGGGTGCGTTTGTCCCCGCCCGCAAACAAAATCGTCATGCAATTCCTCCCGAAAAAGGTCTGTTCCATCTTATGAATATCCCCCATATTTTGTGCCACAAAAAAAGACAGAGAACCGTTACAATTCTCTGTCTTTCATTTTTTGTTTTTTAATCGTTTTGCTCGATGGCAAGATCCACGCTTCCGCTGGTGGTTTCGATTTCGCACAAGTCGGCGTAGGGAACGGAAGGCGGTACGTCCACCGATCCGCTGGTGGATCTTACGGAAAAGCATTTTTCACTGCAAAGGGAGCCCCGCACCGATCCGCTGGTCAGCTTCAGCGAAAGGGCTTTGGCGTCGCATTGATCTAACCGCAGGCTTCCGCTGGTAAGTTTTGCGTTCAGACGCCCTTGGGAGAGTACGTGGGACAGGGAAATCCGTCCGCTTGCTTGCTCAAAATGGCAGGCTTCCGATACCTCCGCCTTTTGCACCTCAATCGTTCCGCTGGTGCTTTTTAAGGTCAAGCGGTTGCAGGAAATATCGGTCAGCTCCATCCGCCCGCTGGTTACTTTGCCGTCAATTTTTCCGGTGGAAACCCCTTGGACGAACAGGCTTCCGGAGGACAGGGAAAGGTTCAACTCGCTCAAGGCGTCTCCGAGATATTGAATATCCCCGGAGGATGCCGTTACCGACGCCCGATCAAAGGAAACCCCCTCCGCCACCAAAACGTCCATGCTGTAGGATTGGACGGTCAGCGCTTCATATTCCTGTTGCGGCAGGGATACCTTGACCGTGGGAGATTGGAAGGAGAAGTGAACGAATCTCTCGTACCATTTCCGCAGATCGGTTTTCCAGAGCATCAGAACGCCGTTTTCCACCGTGGCGGTGTAATAAACCTTGTCGGTGGCAGGGCTCGTGACGTTGCAGATACCGTCCTCGGACGGGGTAATTTCCAGATTTGCTCCCCAAACCTCTGCCTGCACCGAGGTAAAGGGCTGGGTTATGGTATCAACCTTCATTTTTACTTCGGATTCGGAAGGATTTTCTTCCGGAGAAGACTGCAGAATACCCAAACCAACGCCCATCAACATCACGCCTCCTAAAATAATGGAAATTGCCGTAATCAACGTGGAAATAACCCCATCTCATACCGCATTCTCCTTTCGTAAAATCATCGCAACGAGTCCGCGGAAGATCCATTTTGTCAACTGCCATACCCCAAGGGCGGCGTATTTGCAGGCGACACCCCAAAGGATGGTAAGCCCGATCAGCACCACCCCGGCGCCGAAGACCAAAAGTCCGCTTCCCATTCCGTTGGTAAAGAACAGCGCCGTGCCGGCAACGTGCAACGCCCCGCCCGCCACGCCAAGGGAGACGTTTACGGCGTAAAAGGCGACGATTACCGCCCACAGGGAAAGGACGACGGAGAGTGCCACCGCCCATAACACCAGCAGCAGGGGAGACAAAAGCCCCACGACCCAGGGATTGCGAAGAACGTACCGGGAAGGCGAAGGCGCAACGTCAACGGTGGGCTTCGGCGCTTCTTCCAAAGCTCCTTGGGAAAGGATTTGCTCCGTAATTTTGGACAGATCCCCCATGTTTGCCACCGCTTCCCGTTCACTCATACCGTCTTCCATGCGGTCGTCGATCATTTCGCTGTAAAACTCCAAAGAACGGTCAAGATCCCCTTGGGGTAACGACGACAATCGGGTACGAAGCTGGGATAAAAATTCTTCCTTAGTCATCCAAACCGTCCTCCTTTACGATAAATTGATGAATTGCCTCCAGCTCTTTCCATTCTTCGGAAAAAGCCGCTAATTTTGCCCGCCCGGAAGGGGTGATTCCGTAATATTTCCGCAACCGCCCCTGATGCTCCTCGGTGCGGACGGTCAGAAGATCCGATTCCTCCAGCCGCCGCAAAATGGGATAGAGCGTGGATTCGGATATCATGACGTAAGGCTTCATGTCCTTGATCATCTGATATCCGTAGGAATCCTTGTCCTTGATGGCGGCAAGCACGCACAATTCCAATAACCCTCGTTTTAATTGAATATCCATACGATACCTCTTTTCACATAATACTATATCACATATAGTATTGATTGTCAAGGGGAGGATTCGGTAATTTTGAAAAAAAGTAACATTTAAAAGCCTCTCGCAAAAACGAGAGGCTTTCCTGTTTATTCTTGATAAAACGCCGAGGAGAACAGGGTGTCGCCGTAGGCAAGGTCGTAGGATGCGGCGGCAAAGAGGCCTTCTTCTTGGGCGAAGATTACGTCGTATCGGACGATGCCGCCCCCTTCCTCGTTGACCGATTCCACCGCGGCGGGGATGGCGGTTGCGGCTTGCGTCAACCCTTCTGGGGCGGTTGTCACGGTGACGGTGACGGTCTTCCCGGTCAGTCCGACGGTGGGTTCGGCTTGAACGTTGGCGGTAATGCCGTTTTTCGCCAATTCGTACTTTAATTTCAGCAGGGTCAGGTCTTCGTTCAGCGTCTCAACCCGAGGGGAAGAGGAATTCTGTAAATCTCCTACCGCCTCGACGGTGCCGGTCAGAATTTCTTGTTCCTGCTGCAATAAAATCCAATGAACCGTGTCCGGGGCTTTTTCGGCGCGCAGGGCGTTTAGCGCGTCTCTGCAGGATAGGATCCCCAAGGCGTCGCCCTCAAAGGTCAAGGTCAGCTCCCTTTTGCTCCGTTTACACCCTTCCACCGCAACGCCGGCTTGGTTCAGAATACTCCGATAAGGATTTATAAGGGAACCGATGGTAACGACCGCGGCGGTAATCAGAAGAAGCAAAATGCCGCACCCGATCAGCGTGAGACAATTCTTTCTCCAAAAAGAAGTCTTGCGCCCTCGTTTTCCCATAACCGTTCCCCTCCTTTCGGGATAATGACTGAAAATACGCCTTTATCATATCATAAAACCAACGGTTTGTCAAGTTTTTTGCGAACCTTGTCGAAGGGAATTTTTCCCTTTTTCCAAAACTCGACGGTCTTTTTGTCATCCTCGTGATACAATGGGCATATCATCCACGGGGAGGAATGTGCCATTCGGGAACAAGTCCGAAGCCTGACGGCGGAGATTACGCCGAAAACGGTGATTTTACGCTTATTCGAGGCCTTAATAGGCTGTCTTTTCTCCAATATCATCCTCGCTCGGGGCATTATGCCCTTCGGGGTCGCCTACGCAACCGCCGGTTCGTTCAGCGGTTTTTTGGGGGTCTTCGCAGGGCATCTTGTCTCGGGACGGGACGCATTGCGGATTTTAACGTCGTGCTTTATGGCTCGGATCTTCCGTATGACGCTGAACTCTTTTATTGAAGAAAATCGCCCCCTCGCCTATTTTCTTTTTACCCTTTGGGGAACGATGTTGGGGGGACTTGCCGGGTTCTTCTTTTCCAAATACACCCCGGCAGAAAATATGGCGTTTATGCTCAACGGACTTTTGAGTGGGGGCTTGGCGTGGTTGTTTTCCGTGGCGGCCTCGTCTTTTTCGCCCCGCCCCCTGGGGAACACGGCGTTACGGTACGTTTGTTGCCTGCTCTCCCTGTCGGCAATTTTGCTGGGGCTGATGAGCTACGGGGGGATTTGGGAAACCGCAGGGCAGATCGCTTTGGTATTTCTGGTGTTGTGCGTCGGATTTAAGTGTAATTTTTTCTATACCTTATCGACGGTTGCGGTGTGCGGATTGATTTTGTGCCTGTTTTCGCCGTCCCGAATCTACTTTTTTCTGATTTTGGTTTTGGGTACGCTGTTGTCCGCCGCCCTGAAGCCCTTTGAAAAATACGGACAGATCCTATCCTATTTATTAACATCTTTGATTTTGTGGCTTTGTACGGAGCGCTCCTTCGGGCTGATGCCGTCGTTGATTTCCATTCTTCTTGCCGGGTTGTTGTTTTTGATGATTCCGGGGCGGATCATGTCCCTTTTGACCAAAGCCACCGTGCCCGTGGGGGGCGGCTACGGAAGGTGGAAGCGGGCGCGGTTTCATCTGACCAAGCAGGGCAGTACCGAATCGTCGCGGGGGGAGGAGTCGGTCTGTCGGAAATGCCCAAAGCGGATTTTATGCCTGACGAAATTCAAAACCGAAACGGCAGAAGCCTTTGACGTGATCCGCCTGGGGGTGCGGAATCACGACCTGCGACCGCCCCGGGAATTTTTGGATCGGTGCGTGCGGTTCCCGGAGGTGATCGCGGCGTTGCGGGCGGACGAAGAAACGGTCTTCGGGCTTCGTTACGCCAAGGCGTTTGCTCAAAAAGAGGGGGAACTGTTTTGCGGAGACACGGCGGGGGGATTCCGCACCGCCGACGATCGGTACGTATTTACCATTACCGACGGTATGGGAAGCGGAACGAAGGCGGCGCGTCAGAGCGTGAAGGCGGTACGGGTTATGGAAAATTTGGCAAAAAACGGCTTGGATCAGGAGGATATTCTCAAGGTCTTGAACCGGAATTTGCTGGAATCCACTGAGGAAGCCGTCCTGGGAGTGGACGTGGCGGCGGTGGATTTGAAAAGCGGGGTTTGCGATCTGTTTAAGGCAGGCGCCGCCCCCACCTACGTACTGCGCAACGGCATCGTTTACGAGATCGGAAGCGAGACGCTACCGGTGGGAATGTTGGACGAGGCGGACGTGAAGCACGATCGCTGCACCCTTGCCGACAAGGATTTTTTGATTTTGATCTCCGACGGCGTTTTGGGGAAGGACAAAAAGTGGCTTTCCGAGTATCTGAATCGGATTCCCATTCCGCGAGATTGCGTCGCCCTTGCCGACGGAATTTTGCGGGAAGCCAAAAAGTCCGGGCGGAACCGCATCGACGACGTGACCGTTTTGGCGGTACAGATCAACAAGGTGGCGTGACGAAAAACCCTCTTAAAAACAAAGAAAACAGGGTGTCGGTAATCCCGACACCCTGTTCGTGTCATACGTATTTTTTAAGAATCTGCATCTTCTCCGCAGACGGCGCAGGCGTCCAAGGGTTCTCCTTCGGGAGTCTTGAACGTGTGTCCCAATGCGGTTCCGGAAACTGCCTCACATTCAAGGCATTCCTTCGGGTCGGTGCAGGTCGCGTCCTTCCACTTATGTCCCAACGCTTCCCCGGAGGTAACGCCGCAGACGGTACATTTCTTTGCTTCGGTGCAGGTGGCTTCCTTCCAATCGTGTCCTAAAGCGGTGCCGAAGGTGGTTCCGCAGACGGTACATTTCTTTGCTTCGGTGCAGGTAGCCTCGCTCCAGGTATGTCCTTCCGGTCTGTCTCCGGTGGTCTCGTCACAGCGGTTGCATTTCTTCATCGTAAAGCAGGTGGCTTCTTTCCAATCGTGTCCCAAAGCCTTTCCGGTAGTTTCTCCGCATCTGGAGCAGGTTTTTGCTTCGGTGCAGGTGGCTTCCTGCCAAGCGTGTCCCAAAGCGTCTCCGGCAACCTCTCCGCACAGGGTGCAGACTTTTGCTTCGTAGCAGGTTGCTTCGGTATAAATATGAGCGCAGCCGGTGTCCGTATCGCTCGAAGTAATCTGATCGGTATCGGTGTTCGTGGACGAAGATACGGTTCCCGCCGTATCGGTATTGGAAACGTCCGTGCCCGAAGGTGTCGTGTTACAGGCGGCAAGGGAAAGGGAGATCGCCAAGCCTAAAAATAGATAAAACAGCTTCTTCATATATTTAAAGCCTCCTTTTCATCTTATTATAACACGGAAACGCTGATTTGTCAAGACGAAAATCCTATAATAATATAATTATTTTACGATATCCCCGAAAATTCTGAAAAAGAGGGTGCCGGTTTTTATAAAACCGACACCCGTTCGTGTTGAATAAAATTTTTATTCCGTAACCTTTGCGGCGGCGATGACCTGCTCGGCGATGTTTGCGGGGGCTTCCTGATACCGCAGGAAATCCAGGGTAAACACGCCTCTGCCCCGGGTTGCGGAGCGCAGATCGATGGCGTAGGTTGCGGTCTCCGACAGGGGGATTTCCGCCGTAACCTCCGTCCAGCCCTGATCGGCAGCGGGGTTCATGCCCATGATCTGTCCCCGGCGTTTGTTGATATCGCCGATGATGTCTCCCATCATTCCGTCGGGAATCTGCACCTTCAAAGCGCCGATGGGTTCCAGAATGCAGGGCGCAGCCTGGGGAAGACCTTCCCGGAAGGCGATGCCTGCGGCGGTTTTGAACGCCATTTCCGAGGAGTCCACGTCGTGGTAGGAGCCGTCCACCAGGGTCGCTTTCAGTCCTACGACCGGATATCCGGCAAGCACGCCCTTTGCGGTGGCTTCCCGCAATCCTTTTTCCACGGCGGGGAAGAAGTTCTTTGGAACGGCGCCCCCGAAGATGCTTTCTTCAAAGACCAATTCTTCGCTGGCGCAGGGCTCAAATTCGATCCACACGTCGCCGTATTGACCGTGACCGCCCGATTGCTTTTTGTGCTTTCCTTGAACCTTGACCTTTTTGCGGATCGTTTCCCGATAGGCGATGCGGGGGGCTTTCAGCTCTACCTCCACGCCGTTGCGGGTCTTGAGGCGGGAGCAAAGCACTTCAATTTGCGCTTCTCCCATGCCGCACAGGATTTGTTCTTTCGTCTCCGGATCCATGGAATAAGTAAAGGTCTTATCCTCCTCCATCATCTTCTGAAGACCTTGGGAGATCTTTTCTTCATCGCCCTTTTTCTTGGCGGTGATCGCCATTTTCAGATTGGGCGTGGGGTATTCGATGGGTTCGACCTCCAGCTTAACGCCGGACGTAAGGACGCTTTCGGTGGCGGCGGAGAGCTTGGTTGCAGCCCCGATGTCTCCGGCGTGCAGTTCTTCGACCTCCTGCTGCTTTTTGCCCTTCATTACGTAGATGTGACCGAATTTTTCGCCCAGACCGGTCTTGGTGTCGGTCAGGGTCATGCCCGATTTCAGCGTTCCGCAAAGAACCTTGAAATACGAGATTTTTCCGAAGGTGTCGGCGACGGTCTTAAAGATATAAACGCCGTTGCCCGATTCTGCGGCGGGGGTGGGGGAAGGCAGAACCTCCACCATGGCGTTGAGGATCGATTCCAGACCGTTCAAGGTCAGGTTGGAGCAGGAGAACACCGGCAGCAACGCACGGCGGCGAATTCCTACGGACAGCGCCGTTTGAACCTCTTCGTCAGTGAAGGGCTCTTCCTCAAAATATTTTTCCATCAACGCTTCGTTGGTTTCCGCCAAGGCTTCGTTCAGTTCGTCCTTCAGACGCTTGACGGTATCTTCCAGGGCAGGGGGGATAGGATTGTCTTTTGCGTTGGTGCCTTCCACGGTGCGGTAGGTCATCTTCAGAAGATCGATCATCCCCATAACCTTTCCGTTTCCGATGACCGGATAGTTCAGGGCGCAGACGCGCATCCCGAACTGCTGGCGCAGTGCGGTATATACCTTCATAAAATCTCCGTTTTCTTCATCGATCTTCGTGACGACGAAGATGTTGGGAAGATTCTTCTTTTGACAGTATTTGTAAGCCTTTTCCGTGCCCACGTGCAGGTTGTTTTTGGCAGAAACCACGATGGCGGCGGCGTCGGCGGCCTTCAGTCCCTGCAGCACTTCCCCCTCGTAGTCGAAGTAGCCCGGGGTGTCAATCAGGTTGATCTTGTTTCCCTTCCATTCCACCGGCGCCAGGGCGGCGGAAATTCCGGATCCCCGCTTGGTTTCTTCCGGATCAAAGTCACAGACGGTCGTGCCGTCGGCGATCTTTCCCAGTCGATCGGTCCCCTTCGTATAATAAAGCAAGGCTTCCGCAAAAGAGGTCTTTCCGTTTCCTCCGTGACCCAAAAGGCAAATATTGCGGATGTTTTCGGTTTTGTACTGCATAATTTGTTTAATCTCCTTTCCGCCCCGACGATCGCATCTTGGCGGTCGATGGCGTTCCCCCCAAAAGAGTTCCCCTTGGTAGGCGGGATTCCCTTTCGCTTTGCAGTAAAGGAAAAAGAAATCCGATAATGATATTATACTATATTCCATCAAAAAAGTAAATAGCATTTATGAAAAAGAAACAAGTTTCAGCGTTTTTCATAATACTTTTCCATCTGCTTTGTACAGATTTCACAAAGGAATTTAAAAAAAATTCACAAGAAAATTTTTTCAGCGAATCTGCTTTTCTTTTTGGACAAAGTATAACCGAAAGAAAGGTGTTTTTTTATGAAGAAAAAAATCGTTTTGCGGGCGTTTTTGGCAGAGCTTTCCGACGACGTTACCGCCTTCAATTTTTATTCCAAGCTTTCGGAGGATCAAAGGGACGGCGTTATGGATTACGTCCGCCGTTCCTTCGACGAGAGAGAGTCGGTCTCCCGAAGCGCCACGGCGTTGCGGAGGCTGAGGGAGGGAAGGATTGATTTTATTTAGAGTGGAGAGTGAAGAGTGGAGAGTGGAGAGTG
>JAGAPC010000030.1 GCA_017623475.1 Clostridia bacterium
GGAGCCGACGGCGCGATGCTCCAAGGCATCCACCAGCACCCCGAAAAGGGTGGTCTGTACTACTTCGAAAACGGTAAAGTCAAGGAAATGGGCTTGTTCGAGTACGAAGGCAATTACTACGTTGCCCAATACGACGGCAAGATCATCACCTCCGAAAATTACACCACCTACGGCGCAGGCAAATACTATGTCTGGAAGATCCACGAATCTGCCAACGATAAGGCAAAGGGCTGGTACTTCTTCGACGCAGAAGGTAAGATGATTACCGAATAATCTCAAATTCCATAGCGCAGAAAAAGACCGCCGAGGAAAAACTCGGCGGTCTTTAATTGGTATATCGGCGATGGGAATTCGCGGATTGTTTTTAGTTATCCCAGCTGTGCCAAACGTCGGTGACGTCGTCGTTGTCGTCCAACATGTCCAACAGCTTCTGCATCTTTTCCCCGTCCTCATCGGAGAGGGTGGTGTAGTTGTTGGGGACGTAAGCCACCTCGGCGGACAGGACGGTATAACCTTCCTCCTGCACCATGTCGTTGATTTGAGACATATACTCCGCTTCGGTGTAAACGGTGAAGATTCCTTCGTCCGAGATTACGTCCAAAGCGTCTGCCATAACCATATCTTCAATCAGCTGATCCTCGTCCTCGTCGGTGCCGTCGATAAGGATGACGCCCTTTTTCTCAAACATCCAGTTGACCGAGCCGGTCTGCCCCAGGTTTCCGCCGCATTTATCGAAATAGTGGCGCAGATCCCCTGCCGTGCGGTTTCGGTTGTCGGTCACGCAGCGCAGATAGACCGCAACGCCGCAGGGACCGTAGCCCTCGTAGGTCAGAACCTCGTAGTTTGCACCGTCGTTTCCGCCGGCGGCCTTTTTGATGACGCGTTCGATGTTGTCGTTGGGGACGTTGTTGGATTTCGCCTTTGCGATCAGATCCTTCAAGGCGGCGTTGGAGACCGGGTCGGGTCCCCCTTCTCTTACGGCGAGGGAAATTTCTCTGCCGATCTTCGTGAAGATCTTCGCTCTTTGGGCGTCGGTCTTCTCTTTTTTGTGCATAATGTTCTTCCATTTGGAATGTCCGGACATAAATGATTCCTCCTTCGGAAATCTATAAAAATGTTATTTTACTCTTTTTGAAACAGGGCGATGGCGACTGCAGGCAACGCCCAGATGAAATTGAACCCAAACACCCAAAGCCAGGACAGATTTCCGGGGGCGATGAGGATTCCGATGGCAGTCAGGATCAACCCGAACAGGGTGGATAACTGCTGAAGGGTAATACAAAGATTGAGGGTTTTGTGCAGTTTTTTCGCTCTGCGGATGGATTCTAAAATCCCCAAAGCGTTTTGGGTGGAGATGATGACCGGGGGAGACTGATCCTCCTCCAATTCCTCTCTCGTTTCCACCACCGATTCCGCTTCGTCGGGATCGGGAACGGAAATTTTGGTGTGGGAAAGGTCGTATTTCCGTTGGATCATGCTTTCGTTGATGTTGCAATCCTTGGTTTCCACCAAAAGATGGAAATCTCCGCCCAGCAATTCCGCGGATTTCTTCAATTCCGGATCTTCTCCGTAACGGCAGATCAGGGTCGCCGCGATCTTTCCGTTGATGGTAAGATACACCAGATGAACGCCGGCGGCGGTGAGCATCGCCTCTTTTTCCGGGCTCCAGGGCTGAATGTTGTGGGACAACAGAAGATTCCGATTCCCGAACAGTACGTTGTCGATGTTCACGTTTGCGATAATGCCGTGGCTTTTTACCACCCGCCAATGCAATACGGTGGGAAGCTGCGCCGGAATCCCGTTGAATTTTTTATGAAACGCTTCTTCCAAGGGCGATTCGGAGCGATTCAGCAGGGCGGCGATGTATAAGACCGCGTCCTTTGCTTTTGCCTTGTCGTGGAGGTTTAATTTCAAAATTTCGTTGTTCTCCGGGGGGAACAGATCCGTGTCCTGGATCAACAAAGCGTCGGTTTCTTTTAAATGCTCGATGGAATAATTCCCCATCAAAATGCTTCCCAATTTCCGCAGACGGATCTGCATCATGATATAGGGCAGCACGAAGGACATTTCCGCCGAGAAGCAGGCGCAGATACAGAGCATGGCGAAGAGAGAGACCAAAAACGAGCCCCTGTGAACGATCCCGATAAAGGTAGATGCCACGATCACGCCGATGGTGATGAGGGGGACGAAGCTGCGATTCTTTTTCTCCGTGGGATCGCTGTCGTAGGAAGCGCGGACCACGTTGGGGAATTCCTCCATGGGATTGGCAGAACAGATCTGACGGATATATTTTTTGGAAAGGGAAAGATCGGTTACCTGCAGCGCGTAGGTCTTTTTATCCCGAATCAGATCGAGGTTTTTGATGATCTGCCCCACGTACAGATATTTCATGGCGATGGACAGGGTGATGGCAAAATAAAGCGCCACTCCGATGAAATGCTCGTCTGCCGGCGGATTTGCCGCCAGCATATAGACGGAATGGGCAACCGAGCCGATCAGCGCCAAGGAATTGAAGCTGTCGTTGGACGGACGCAATTTAAAAAAGGAACGAAGCCCGTCGGTCATTTCCTCGTTACAGACCGCCCAGATCAGCACCGAAAAGATCAACTGTAAAATTCCCATGGCGATCCGTGGCAGATGCAAGACGGTCAAAAGCCCGAATACTGCGGTAATGCCGAGGCAGATCCCGGCGCGCATCAGCAGTTTATCCCGGGAAGCGACGACTGAATTGTATTGCTCCTCGAAAAATGCAATTTCTTGTTTATCCATGCTTTTCTCCTTTCTGACGGAGAGATTCGTAAAGGATGACCGCCCCTGCTACCGATACGTTGAGAGAATCCAGGGGACCTTTCATGGGGATTTTGACCAGGAAATCACAATGCTCCCGCACCAATCGGGAAATGCCCTTTCCCTCGTCGCCCAAAACGAAGGCGCAAGCCCCCGTAAGGTCGGTGTGATAAATATCCGCAGGGGCGTTTCCGTCGGTTCCGTACACCCAGATATTGTGCTTTTTCAATTCCTCCACCGTGTCGGTAACGTTGGTCACCCGGGCGACCTTCATGTATTCCGTTGCCCCGGCGGCGGATTTGATTAAGGTGGGGGTCATTCCGCAGGAATTGTGCTTGGGCATGATTACGCCGTGGACGCCGCAGCAACAGGCGGTACGCAGAATAGCGCCGGCGTTGTGGGGATCGGTCACGCCGTCCAAAAGGACGATGCAAGGGGGTTCTCCCCGTTCCTCGGCAAGGGCAAGGATCTCTTCCACCGTGGAATATTCAAAGGGGGTGACGAAGGCTAACACGCCCTGGTGCCCTGCCGTTCCCGACAAAGCCTCGATTCGGGTGCGCTCCGCGTCCATGACCGGAATTCCCTTTTCCTTTGCCATGGCAACGATCTTTAAAATCGAGCCTTCCCGTTCTCCCTTTGCCACCAGAATCTTATCGACGGTTCTCCCGGCGCGAAGGGCTTCCATCACCGGATTTCTTCCCGTGATGATATTTTCATTGATCTCTTCCGATCGGTTAAAATCGGGCTTTCTGCGTTTTTGATAATTCATACAATACTTCTCCGATGGGGATTATTCTTCGGGAACCGGGTAGGCAAAGGTTTCCAGCTCCGGTTCGGGGGAATCGTTGGTTTTGATAAAAAGCAACGTCAAGGCGCAAGTGCCGTCGGTGGAAATTTCTCCGTTTCGGTAGTTGAGGATCTTTCCGTTAGCTTCTGCGGAGGGAACGATAGATCTCGTCAGGGTTGCGGCGTTCAGCTCGGAAAAGACGATCAGATAATCCCCCGCCGGCAGGGTGCGGAACTGCCACATTATTTTTTCGGTCAGATCGGAGAATTTTTCTTCCCGTACCGGTTTTCCCGAAAGGGTGGTGGGATAATCTTTTTCCGCCTTGTAGATGGAAACGACGCCGGAGGGATTTTCTCCCGTGATGGAAAAGGTCATTTCCAATCCCCCCAAGGGAGATTTTGTGGAAAGCGCCACGGCGACCTGCTCCGCCGGAATTGCCGCGTCGGTTTCCGGGTCGGGCAGGGCAAGGTTCAGAGGAGCCCAATCGGTTCCGCCGGAGGAACAGCCGGCAAAGAAAAGTATGAAAAAACATGAAATGAGAAAGAGGGCTGTTTTCTTCACGGTCGAATCCTTTCTGAATAAAATTCTGTGAACGGGGTGAAAATGAAATTGAAAAACCATAGGGGGAATTTTTATGAAGCAAAATCAAATTTGGGGAAGCGGACTTTCGCCCTTTTTTCAGCCCGAGGATTTTTTACCCTCCCATCCGTCGGTTAAGGAAGATCTGGAGACCGAAATTTTGGTCATCGGGGCCGGGTTAAGCGGACTTTTGTGCGCCTACGAGCTTCTGAAGGAGGGGCGTAGCGTCACGGTGGTTACCGCCAATACGGTGGGGGACGGGGCGTGTCGGTTCTCTTCGGGGATTATAAGCGCCGACGGAGGACCGGATCTGCTTCGCTTAAAAGAGTTGATCGGGCAGGAAAACGCCGTTGGTTGGTACCGTTTTGCCTTGGCGGCGGTGGAGCAGATGGAAAAAATCGTCGCCGATACGGGAAGCAAATGCGATTTCAAGCGTCGGGATCAGTTTTACTATACCGCATCCCGTCGGGAAGGGGAGATCTTGCGGGAGGAATACTACGCCCGCCATCATCTGGGATTGGACTGCCGATGGATGAGCGAAGAAGAATGTCGGGAAGAATTTTCCTTTCCCTGCGTGGGAGGAATGATGATGAAGGACGGGGGCGGAGAATTCAATCCGGTAAAATTTTGTCGGGATCTTGCCGATTGGATCACCCTTCACGGGGGCGAAATTTACGAAGGAAGCCGTGTGGATACCATTGAAGCCTGCGCCGACGGCTTCGTTTGTCGGTTGTCAACCAAGAAGATTACCGCAAAAAAGGTGATCGACGCCCGCGGGGGAGAGGTGCTGCAAAAGCGTCCGCAGTTGGGACAGCGGGTTACGGTTTTTTCGGTGGTGACCGAGCCGATTTCGGTATTTCGGGGCTGGAAGGATTGTTGTCTGATTAAAAATCACGACGAATTATCCTACTTGAGAACCACCCCCGACGGACGGATTCTGTATTCGGGGCAAGTCACCTCTGCCTTAACGCCGGAGGGGCGTTTCGGTCGATGGGACGCCAACGCCGTGTGCCGGGTCAAATACAAAAATCTGACGGCGGAATTGGAAGAAATGTTCTTCGGAATCCCTCGAATCAAGCAGGAATACGGCTTTACCCAAGGCTTGGTCTTGCCCAAAAAGGGGTTGCCCTACGTGGGACAGGATCTGCAATGGCAGGGGCTTTATTACCTTTACGCCTTTGGAGAAAGCGGAATGGCAGGCGCCCTTTTGGGATCGTCCTGGATCCGCCGAATGATCTGCGACGGCAGGGGCAACGCGCCGAAATATCTTTCTCTGTAGCCTTATTCTGCAAGCACCAGATCGGTGATGATCTGCCGCAATTCCTCCACGCCCATCCCGTTCAGCGACGAGAAGGGAATGACGTTAATGCCGAATTTTGCGGACAAGGTCTCCACGTTTTTTTGAGTTTCGGTCTTATTCAGCTTGTCTGCTTTGGTGGCAACGACGGTGAAGAGCGTTTCCGACTGCATCAGCCAATCGAACATCACCTCGTCGTCCTTGGACGGGGGATGGCGAAGATCGACCAGCATCAGAATCAAGCGGATATCCCGATCGGCGTTGAAATAGCCCTCGGTCAGCTTTCCCCAGGCGGCTTGCTCGGTCTTGGGACGCTTTGCAAAGCCGTAGCCCGGCAGATCCACCAGGTCGAACTTGCCGTCAATATCGTAATAATTTACCGAAATGGTCTTGCCCGGCGTGGAAGAAACCCGAGCGAGACTTTTTCGGTTCAAAACCTTGTTAATCAAAGAGGATTTGCCCACGTTGGATCGACCCACCAAGACGATTTCCGGCTTTTTGGGGCGGTCGATTTTTTTTCCGTCAAAGTAGCTGGTGACGAATTGGGCGTTACTGAAATTGATGGTCATAGTCATTCACTCTCAATCAGGGCGGTGTTCAACACCGTTTCGATCTGCTCGGCGGGAATAAACTCGATATTTTCCTTTACCACCGAGTCGATTTCTTCCAGGTCGGGCAGATTGGCGGCGGGCAGAACTACCTTTTTGATGCCTGCCTTGTAGGCAGCCATGGTCTTTTCCTTCAGACCGCCGATGGGCAGCACTCTGCCCCGTAGGGTAATTTCCCCGGTCATCGCCACTCTATGATCTACTTTCTTTCCCGTCAGCTCGCTGACCAGGGCGGTGGTCATGGTAATTCCTGCGGAAGGACCGTCCTTGGGAACGGCGCCCTCGGGCACGTGGATGTGAATATCCTTGTTTTTATAGAAGTTTCCGTCGATGCCCAACTCCTTTGCCTTGGAGCGAATGTAGCTGATGGCGGCGTTTGCCGATTCCTTCATCACGTCGCCCAAAGATCCGGTCAGCTGGATTTTTCCGGTACCGTCCATAACGGTTGCCTCTACGGGCATGACCTCTCCGCCCACGACGGTGTAGGCAAGCCCCGTGACGATGCCCACCTGATCCTTTTGGGATAAGGGATCGTCCCGATATTTCCGAGGACCTAAAAAGGCCTCCAGATTGGCGGGCTTGAAGGTGACCTTCGTTTCCTCCGGACGTTCCTCCAAATATTTCAGCGCCTTTCGGCAAAGGGAGGCGATGGTGCGCTCCAATACGCGAACCCCGGCTTCCCGGGTGTAGCTGCGGATCAGATCGTTCAGACCTGCATCGGTAAATTTACATTCCTTCGGCGTCAGTCCGTGCTTTTTCAACTGCTTGGGAATGAGATGCTCCTTGGCAATATGGATTTTTTCCTCCTGGGTATAGGAAGAAAGCTCGATGACCTCCGTGCGGTCCAGCAGCGGGCGGGGCATGGTGTCTTCCGTGTTTGCCGTGAGGATGAACAACACGTTGGACAGGTCGAAGGGAAGATCCAAAAAGTGATCCTTAAAGGTTTTGTTTTGCTCGGGATCCAAAACCTCCAGCAGGGCAGAGGCGGGGTCGCCCTTGTAATCGCTGCCGATTTTATCCACCTCGTCCAGCAGAATGACCGGGTTGACCGAGCCTGCCTCCCGAATGGCTTCGATGATCTTTCCGGGCATGGACGCCACGTAGGTTCTTCGGTGTCCCCGAATCTCCGCTTCGTCGTGCACGCCGCCCAGGGAAACTCTGGCAAATTTCCGTCCCGTTGCCCGTGCGATGGATTGGGCGACGGAGGTTTTTCCCGTCCCCGGAGGACCGACCAGGCACAGGATCTGTCCGTTGTATTGGGGCATTTTTTTGAGAACCACCAGGGTTTCCAAAATGCGCTCCTTTACCTTGGAAAGTCCGTAATGATCTTCCTCCAAAATGCGGCGGGCTTCGGAAATTTCCACTTCTTCCTTCGTGAATTTGCCCCAGGGAAGGTCGAGGCAGGTGTCCAGATAAATGCGGGAAACCCCCGCTTCCTGGGCGCCGATGGGCATTTTTGCCAGCCGTTCCACTTCCTTGAGAAGCTTTTTCTTGATTTCGTCGGGTACGTCGGATTTGTTGATCTTATCGGTATAAACGGCGATCTCGTCGTCGGGGTCAAATTCCCCCAACTCTTCCTCCAGGGCGTGAATCTGCTCCCGGATATAGAAATCCCGCTGATTTTTCGCGATCCGTTCCTTGGTGCGGTCTGCCACCTGGTTTTCCAGATCCGCAATCCGAACCTCCCGTTCCAAAATCAGCAGTAATTCCGCCATCCGTTCTTCCGGATCGAGGATTTCCAAAATATGCTGCTTGTCCTGATATTTCAGGAAAAGGTTTTGGGTAACGTAGTCTGCCAAAAATCCCAGATCGTCAATGGAAAGCACCTCCATGATCTGTTGCTGGGAAATGTTTTCCACGTATTGGGACAGCTCCGCGTAAAGGCTTTGGGCTTGCCGCGCCAGGGCTTCCCGTTCCAGGGAAGCGCCCACGGGGGCGGGAATTTCGGGAATCAGAGAGACGGTGACGTTATAATACCCCTGCTCCTGATAGGGCAGCGTGATCGCCTGCGCCCGACAGAGGACGTCCAGCATGACCCGAAGATCTCCGTTTTGGGTCTTCATCATCTGCTTGACCTTTGCCACCGTGCCGTAGGTAAAAATCCCTTCCGGCTTGGGCTCTTCTTCGGTAATATCCATTTGCGCCGCCAGAAATATGTAACGGTCCGACGCCAGCGCGGCGCTGACGGCAGAGGCGGAAATTTTACGCGCCACGTCCAGATGAATGGTCTGCTTCGGCAGAGACGCCAAATTCCGTAAGGGAAGCAGGGGAAGGGTTCGGATCTTTTGTTCAAAGACCTTGGAAAGATTGGGCATAATATCTGTTTTCCTTTGATTTTTCGTGTTTTCTTCTTGGGAGAGAAAGGGCAACGGCTCGAACCGCGGTTTTGCGGTTCGAGTCGATGTTCTTATTGTTCGATTTCTTTGCGGGTGATTTTCGCATCCCCCGTGCCTTTGATGCAGTTTTTATCCACGGTAATAGCGGTGATGGTCTTATCCGAGGGGGTCAGATACATGATCTTGGTCATGACCTTTTCCGCGATGGCGCGCAGCCCCCGAGCGCCGGTCTTATGCTCCAACGCCTGCTCGGCGATGGCTTCAATGGCGCCGTCGGTAAATTTCAATTCCACGCCGTCGAGGCGGAACAGCTCCCGATATTGCTTGGTCAGGCAGTTCTTCGGCTCGGTCATGATCCGAACCAAGGCGTCCTTATTCAAGGGCTCTACGTTGACGATGACCGGGAGACGTCCGACCAATTCGGGGATCAGCCCGAACTTGACCAGATCGTGGGCTTCGCATTGTTTCAGCAATTTTCCGATGTCGTTTTCGCTCTTGCTCGTAACGTCGGAATTAAAGCCGATGGCGGTGGTTTGGGTGCGCTTGCGGATCACGTCCTCCAGCCCGGCAAAGGCGCCGCCGCAGATGAACAAAATATTTTTGGTATCAATGGGAATAAATTGCTGATTGGGGTGCTTGCGTCCGCCGTTGGGGGGAACGTTGGAAACCGTTCCTTCCAAAATCTTCAACAGCGCCTGCTGAACCCCTTCCCCCGAAACGTCTCGGGTGATGGAGGGATTTTCCGACCGACGGGAGATCTTGTCGATCTCGTCGATATAAATAATCCCCCGTTCCGCGGCCTTTACGTCAAAATCCGCCGCCTGAATGAGACGGAGCAGAATATTTTCCACGTCCTCGCCCACGTACCCCGCTTCGGTGAGGGTGGTGGCGTCGGCGATGGCGAAGGGAACGTTCAGAGTTTTTGCCAAGACCTGTGCCAACAAGGTTTTTCCCGACCCGGTGGGCCCCAAAAGCAATACGTTGCTCTTTGCCAATTCCACGTCGGCGTTGTTGTCTTGGTTCAGGATGCGTTTATAGTGGTTATAGACCGCCACCGACAGAGCGATTTTTGCATCGTCCTGCCCGATCACGTATTCGTCCAGGGCGGCTTTGATTTCCGCCGGGGTTTTCATCGTAAGCCGGAGCTTTTCGTCCTTTTTCTTCTGCTTCTTTTCGGTCAGCGCCTGAAGATATTCCACGCAGGCATCGACGCAATCGTTACAGATATAGGTGTTTGGCTCGATGCCGGCGATAAACATTTTTTCTCCGGTGCAGGGCTGCCCACAGAAGGAGCAGGTGCGGGAGTCGTTGTGTTGATTAGCCATGAGGATTCCTTTCGGATGAAAGAATGAAGGAAAATTACCGATGGGAAATGACCTTGTCGATCAATCCGTATTCCATCGCCTGTTCCGCGGTCATGAAATTATCCCGTTCGGTGTCCGCCTTGATGACGTCCAGGGGCTTGCCGGTATTTTCCGCAAGGATCTGATTCAATTTGTCTTTAATGTCCAGGATTCGTTGGGCGTGGATCTTGATATCCGTCGCCTGTCCCTGGAATCCGCCCAAGGGCTGATGGATCATGACCTCACTGTTGGGAAGAGCGTAGCGCTTGCCCTTGGCGCCGGCAGAGAGCAAAAACGCCCCCATGCTTGCCGCCATGCCCACGCAAATGGTGGAAACGTCACATTTGATGTAATTCATCGTGTCGTAGATCGCCATCCCTGCGGTGATCGAGCCTCCGGGACTGTTGATGTAGAGGCTGATGTCCTTGTCGGGATCGACCGATTCCAAAAACAGCAGTTGGGCAACCACCAGATTGGCGGTCACGTCGTTGACCTCGTCTGCCAAAAAGACGATCCGATCGTTGAGCAGGCGGGAGTAAATATCGTAAGCGCGTTCCCCGCGGGAGGTTTGTTCCACGACGGTGGGGACTAAAGCGTTGTTCGGCAGCATAGCAATCTCTCCTTCAAAAAATAAGTAAGTTCGTTCTGTGTTTTTTTGATAATTCGGGGACACTCCTCTTCGGGAGGAATGTCCCCGGTCCGTTCTGTTTCAGTATCGCCGAAAATCCGATGGATTATTCAGCGTCTTTTTTCGCCGCAGGTTTCTTTGCCGCAGGCTTCTTGGCAGCGGTAGATTTGGTTGCGGTGGATTTGGTCGCGGTAGATTTTGCAGCGGTGGAGGTCTTCTTTGCCGCGGGCTTCTTTTCAGCAGCCTTTTCTCCGTCAGCCTTTGCGGTGGTCTTCTTTGCGGTAGAGGTCTTTGCGGCGGTGGAGGTGGTCTTCTTCGCCGTGGTGGTCTTCTTGGCGGCGGGCTTCTTCTCCGGTGCGGATTCTTCCGCTGCTTCCGCCTTCTTCGCGGGGGCTTTCTTTGCGGCGGTCTTCTTTGCGGCAGGCTTCTTGCCTTCCGCTACCAGCTCTGCGTGCGCCTTGACACATTCAAAGGCTTTGGCGTTTGCCAATTCCTTGATGATGTTTTCGGTGACGGCGTCGCTCTTGATGCGTTCCACGGGAACCTGCATTTCCTTGGAGAATTTTTCATATTCGGCGTTGACGTCTTCGTCAGAGATAACTACGCCTTCCAATTCGGCGATCTTTTCCAACGCCAGGCGGAGCTTTACGTCAACCTGTGCGCGGCCGGCGAACATATTGCGGAGATCCTCCATCTTTGCGCCGGTGATCTGCATGTACTGTTCCATGTTCATGCCCTGAGAAGCCATTCTCTGCGCGAAATCGTTGAGGGAAGCGTTGATTTCGTTTTCAAACATACATTGGGGAATGTCTGCTTCCACCAGATCGGCAACGGCTTCTGCCAGCTTGTCGGAAACGACGCGGTCTGCTTCCGCTTCCTTGCGTTCCGCGATCTTCTTGGAAAGATCTTCCTTGAAGGCGTCGAGGGTATCGAAATCGCTGATGTCCTTCACGAATTCGTCGTCCACCTCGGGCAGCTCTTCTTTTTGGATCTTATGGATGCAGCACTTGAATTCTGCGGGCTGACCCTTCAGCTCGTCGGCGTGGTATTCCTCGGGGAAGGTGACGTTGACGGTGAATTCCTCGTCGATCTTCTTGCCCACCATCTGATCTTCAAAGCCGGGGATAAACTGACCGGAGCCCAATTTCAGGGTATAGTCGGAAGCTTTTCCGCCTTCGAAGGGCTTGCCGTCGGTAAATCCTTCAAAGTCGAAGGTTACGGTGTCGTCCAATTCGGCGGCGCGGTCGTCCACGTCGATCATACGGGAATTGCGGCGCTGATAACCGGCGATTTCGTTGGCGATGTCGTCTGCGGTAACGTCGGTTGCAGGCTTTTCAACCTTCAGACCCTTGTATTCCTTCACGTTGACCTCAGGCTTCACGGTGACCTTTGCCTTGAAGGTGAAGCCCTTGTCAGCGGCGATTTCGGTAATTTCGATGTTGGCGCGATCCACGGGGGTAATGCCCGCTTCCTTCACGGCCGCTTCGTAAGCGTCGGGATAGAGAGCGTCAACGGCGTCGTTCCAGAAGAAGCCTTCGCCGTACATTTTTTCCACGATCTTGCGGGGGGCTTTGCCTCTGCGGAAACCGGGAACGTTCACTTTGCCCGCATTTTTGCGGTAGGAAGCCTGAACGGCAACTTCAAATTCATCCGCGGGAACGGAAATTTCAAGCTCGACTACGTTCTTTTCGACTTCGGTTTTGTTCACTAATTTCATAAATCAGCACTCCTTGATATATCTTTCGTAAGGAATATTATAGCATATATTTTATTATATTTCCATACTTTGGGAAGAAAGTTTGAAATCTTGTCGAAGAAATGACTTAAAATCGGCATAAAATCAGGTCATTCTCGAATTTTTAGAGGGGTAAAATCCAGGTGGTCGGCAGAAATCAGCCGAAAGTCGATGCCGTCCACCGTTCCTTCCACCGCAAGACCGGAAGCCCCCGGGCCGTGGAGATGACCGTAATAACATTCCCTGACGCCGTATTCCTTCAGAACGTCCAGGATGGGCTCGCACCGCAATTCCCCGAACAGCGGGGGATAATGGAGAAAGACGACGGGGGTTTTTTCTGCCTGTTGCAAGGACATTTTCAGCCGCCCCACCTCCCGGTTCAGCACCTTTTCGTCCTCGTCCGACGGCTCCAACGTCCAGCCCCTGGTTCCGCAAATACTGACGTTGCCCACGGTGTACGAATTGTTGTGCAGGAACGAAACGGAGGGGTAGCTTTCAACGAATTTATTCAGCTTCGACATGGTTTCCCACCAATAATCGTGGTTGCCCTTGGAAAGAATCTTTTTTCCGGGCAATCCGTGGAGAAACGCCATGTCCGCTTCCAGCTCCTTTAGGTCGATCGCCCAGGAAAAATCCCCCGGAAGTACGATGGTATCGCCGTCGGTCAACGACCAGCGTTGGGCGATTTTTTCGGGATGATCCTTCCAGCGGTCGCCGAAAACGTCCATGGGCTTTTCGGTAGAAAAGGACAGATGCAGATCTGCCATCGTGTAAAGTGCCATGAGAAGGCTCCTTTAAGAAAAATAGTCAAAAAAATTTTTTCCGTTACGGTAAAAAATATCGTCCGCCGTCTCTGCTCCGAAGGTGGAACGAAAGCGGTCGTAAAGCAACGGAAGTGAGGAAAAATCCTTCATCCCTTCCGGCAATTCGTCAATGCCGTCCAGATCGCAGCCGAGGGCAAGACCGTCTTTTCCTCCCAAAGAGAGAAAATGCTCTGCGTGACGGAGAATATCGTCAACGCCGGCGTTATGACTGCAGAGAAATTGCGGATAAAGATTCAATCCCACGAGTCCGCCCCGGGCAAAAATCTCCTTCGCCGCTTCGTCGGACAGATTCCGCGGATGATCGTGGATCCTTCTTGCGTTGGAATGGGACGCCACGATGGGGGCGTCGGTAAGGGACAGAAGTTCCTCCGTTCCCTTGGCGGAAAGATGGGAGACGTCCACGGCAATCTTCCGTGCAATCAGCTCCAAAACGGTTTTTTTCCCCAAGGGGGTAAGCCCTGCCTTGTCGTCGGTGACGGCGCCCGTTGCCAAGGGATTTGTTCCGTTCCAGACCAAGCCTGCCATTTTGCATCCGGCGGCGGCGATTTTTTCGATCCAATTTGGATCGCGGGCAAGCACTCCCGCCCCCTCCACCGTCAAAATCGGGGTCAGACCGGGACGGTGCAGTTGGGGGAAAACGGTACGTACCACCCCGTCGAAAAAATCCATTCCGTCGGGGGGATTCTTTTGATCGTTCAAAAAAACCGCGAAGCATTGAATTACGGTATGCCCCTCGACGTTTTTGGCGTTGAGGTGGGCTTTTTCGTTGTCAAAGGAAAGGTTGTTGCGGTACAGCGCCGTTGCCGTATCACAATGGAGATCAAATAAGTTCATGCTTCGGCTCCAGGTAGGAAATGTAGTGGTCAATACAGCCGGGAACCCCCTCCCGATCAAAGGCAAGGGCAACCACGTCGTAGCGGATTTTTAAATCCTCCACGTCAATGCCGGAGCGTTCCAGCTGGCGGATATAATCCCGTGAGACCAGCATCAGGGAAAGACGCTTTTTTCGGTCGATTGCCTTCAGCGCCGTATAGACCGAATTCCGCCGACGGGCTTTGACCTCGATAAACACCAGGGTGTCCTTGTCTTTGGCGATGATGTCGATCTCCCGCCGTCTCCGACCGTAATAGTTCCGATCCAGAATCCGATACCCCCGCTTCTTCAGCCAACGGCAGACGAATTCCTCGTAATACAATCCCCGTTCGTAGGGCGGCAGGGTGTTGATCTCGACCGTTCCCCGACGGATCTGCCGAAAGGTTTTATTCCGTTTCCGGTTCTGCAATATGGATTTCAAGGACATAATTTCGATCTCCGTACCAATCCCGTTGGGTGGTCATATTCCAATGGGCGGTCAGCCGATATGTATAATCTCCCGGCTCGGCGGGGAAGTACAGCTCCGAGGCACTGACCCGATCCTGCGTTACAACCGTCGCTTCGTCTTTTTGCACCGTCAGCGACCAGGCGTCGGCAGGAACCGTCGCCTCGATCTTCGGCTTTGCCGCGGCCTCTTCCACCGTCATGGTAAGCGGAGTGGCAGGCATTTCCTCATCCCCTGTCGGAACGGGAACGAAGGATCCTTCAAGGCTGTAAATGTATTGATTTGACGAGGTTGCGGAAATCTCTCCGACTCCTCCCACGGTCAAAACCTGACGGCAGGAGAGCGATTTTGTAAGATCCCCAAACGCCTCGTGACGCAAAAGCGTGCCGAAATCCGCAACGGAAAGCCGGTAGTATTCTCCGGTCTGCAGGTCTTCTAATACTGCGGTTCGGTTTATCATACTGATTACGACCAGGGAATATGTCCCAACCGGGCGGTTTGCCTTGGTTTTGGCTTCCAATCCGTAGGACGGGTATCCGTTGGGTCTTTCGGGGGATTGTTCCAATTTCGTTGCGTTCTTTTTGGCATGGGTTAAAAGAAGTGCCAAATCGTCGTATCCTACGGCGGAAACGCTGACAGCCGTGGGCTCCTCGGGCGTGACGACGATAATTGCCGGTCGGGTTAAGTATCCCCGAACCGACAGAACCGCCAGCCCTGCGGTGACGGCGGCGATTACCGAAAGAACGATGATATAATTCCGTAAAAGCTTCATATCGGTTCCTTAATAGACGAAGTCAAATTCAAATCCGTAAATATCCACCGTATCGTTTTCCTTGACGCCTGCTTTGACTAATTCCTTGATCACGCCGGTGTTGTGAAGGATCTTTTGGAAATATTGCAGTTGGTCGAATTCTCCGAAATTGATTCCCCGCATGATCCGCAACAGCCATTCTCCCTCCACCGACCAATAATTGCCGTCCAACCGGGAAATCTGAATGGAACGATCTTTGGGGTCGAAGGATTCCGCCGTATCTACGTATTCCGTTTCGTAAACCTTGACGGGAGGCAATTCCTTGACGGCGTTCCAGATCGCCATGACTAATTCCCGCGTGCCCATGTGGGCGGCGGCGGAAATGGCGTAGAAGGGATAGCCCTTTTCTTCCACGTATTGCTTCAATTCGTCGATCTGTTCTTCGATGGAAGCGTCGATCTTGTTGGCAACCACGATCTGGGGACGCTTTGCCAATTCGGGGGAAAATTGCTCCAATTCCTTGTTGATGATCTCAAAATCCTCGATGGGCTCTCTGCCTTCTTCGCCCGAAACGTCCACCAAATGCACCAGCAGCCGACAGCGCTCGATGTGGCGCAAAAAGTCGTGCCCCAGCCCCGCGCCGTCGCTGGCGCCCTCAATCACCCCGGGGATGTCCGCCATGACGAAGGATTGCTCCTCGCCCACGGGAACGACCCCCAAGTTCGGAATCAGCGTCGTGAAGTGATAATTTGCGATCTTCGGACGGGCGGCGGAGACCACCGATAACAGGGTGGATTTGCCCACGTTGGGAAAGCCGATCAGCCCCACGTCGGCGATCAGCTTTAATTCCAAAATAACTTCCTTTTCTTCTCCGGGGATTCCGGGTCGGGCAAAACGGGGACATTGACGGGTGGGGGTGGCAAAGTGTCGGTTGCCCCAGCCCCCGCGTCCTCCCTTGCAGAGAATAAAAGGCTCGTCGTCGCTTAAATCCTTAATGACCTGTCCCGAGGCGGCGTCCTTGATCAGCGTACCCACCGGGACTTTAATAATAAGATCGTCGGCGGATTTTCCGTACATCTTTTCGCCCTTGCCGTCCTCGCCGTTTCGGGCGGACATATGGTGGGTGTAGCGCAGATGCTCCAGGGTGTTCAGGTTTTTATCCACCTGAAAGACCACGTCTCCGCCCTTGCCGCCGTCGCCCCCGACGGGACCGCCCGCGGCAACGTATTTTTCTCGGTGGAAGGCAACGCAGCCGTTTCCGCCGTTTCCTGCCTTTAAAGAAAGCTTCGTACTGTCAATAAACATAACCAATCTCCGTTTGATTGCATACTATTCTAATTTATAGTATATCACAATTTTCGGCAAAAATCAAGCCCTTTTTTGTGAATGCAAAATACAGAATGCAAAATGCAAAATAAAAGAACGGAAGAGAAATCTTCCGTTCCGTTTGTAATATCATTATTTCATTAAAAGTTCTTTATGCGTTTTTACGTGAATGAAGTTCAGGATTACGAAAATCAACGCGATGTTGTTGAATAAGGCGCTCAACACGATCAGCCAAATCCCGCCGCACCGATCCACCGCCGGGTTGGGGTCGGTTTCCAGGGTGTTTAAGTAGCCGGTAATTTTTCGGGACATGACGAGATTGACGATGGCGACCGGCAATAAAAGCAAGGGGTAAAATCCGTAGGCGACTCCCATGAAGATCAGTTCGGGGCTTTCCGTTGCCGCCGCAAGGATGAAGAACAAAAGGGGCAACGCGGCGAAGAAAATACAAAAACCAAGCCACACCTTTCCGAAAATGCTCCAGCATTTCCGTTCGTGGCGCAGGTTTCTGCGGAAGACGTAAAAGGCGCTTTCTCTCTCGTCGGTCTGTACGGGCGCAGAGACCTCCGCCGTTTCCTGCTTTTGTCCGCAGTAAGGACAGAAGAGGGCGGCTTGCTCGATGGGTTGATTACAGAATTGACAGGATTTCATACCAATATCTCCTTTCGGTTCTCTATCTTCAGTATATCATAAAATCTTGAAAAAAGCAAGTAGGGAATGAGAAAATGCAAAATAAAAAACTCCGAACCGCAGTTCGGAGTTTTTGTTTTCAGCTTATTGCTCGATCTCAAAGATGCTGACGCGGGTCTTGTTCTTTTGGAATTTTTCGAACTTAACCTTGCCGTCCTTCAGAGCAAACAGAGTGTCGTCGGAGCCTTTGCCCACGTTGACACCGGGATGGATCTTGGTGCCTCTTTGGCGAACGAGAATGTTTCCGGCGAGAACGAACTGACCGTCAGCACGTTTTACGCCGAGTCGTTTGGATTCGGAGTCACGACCGTTTTTAGTCGAGCCTACACCTTTCTTATGAGCCATTCTTACTGCACCTCCCGATTATGCGTTGACAGCGGTGATGACGACCTTGGAGTAAGGTTGTCTGTGACCGATGCGTCTGCGATAAGTTTTCTTTGCTTTGTACTTGAAGATACGGATCTTCTTGCCTTTGCCGTTCTTTTCCAATTTGGCTTCGACGACGGCACCATCGACGTAGGGAGTTCCGGTTTTGATCTCGCCGTTATCGGACACGAGCAGAACCTTGTCGAACTTTACGGTTTCACCGGCTTCAACATTCAACTTCTCGATGAACAAAATATCGCCCACGGAAGCCTTGTACTGTTTTCCGCCTGTTTCAAACACTGCGTACATTTTCAGACCTCATTTTATTAAGACTCGCTATGAAGGTAGGGAAGACCCTTTTCGGAACCTTTTCTATGCGGCGTTGACTATTATAACACAAATCGGGAGGGATGTCAAGAGCAAAAGTTTAATTTGTCGGTTTTTTTTCACATTTAAGAAAATCCCGGAGATTTTGCTCAAAATCGACGGTCAAAATTCTTCCAATATTTACCAAAAAATCCATTTTGTGTACCTTTTCGCCAGTCGAATCCTGCAATTTTGAAGTTCTTTTGGGAGAATTGGGGAGAAGGGTTTTGGACCGTGTCAAACGGTTTTTAGACCGATTCGACAAAAGTCCCCTTGCGATTTTTCCTTGTATTTGCTATAATTTGCTCGAAAAACACACAACACAAGGAGAAAACACCATGGAAACTGAAAACAAAATCAAAATTCTGATTCTCGACAGTCAGACCGAAACCCGGCTACAATGCCAAAACGTGCTGAAAAACTTCGGATTTCGCATCGTCGGAAGCGTGGGAGACGCAGACGCGGCGTTGGAGATTATTGCCATGCAGACGCCCCACGTGGTTCTATTTGACGTCATGCTTGAGCAGTCCGACGGTTTGTCCTTCCTCCGCCGCGCGTCCCGGATCGAGCTGCCCCACAAGGTTCATTACATTTCTCTTTCGGCGCTTTCCACCGTTTCGGTAATTCGGAATTTGGTGGCAGCCGGTACCGATTATTGCATGGTCAAGCCGGTGGATTACGAGATTTTAAAGGAACGGATCCTTCAGCTCTACACCGAGGAGCATACCCAAAAGGACGGCGGAAAAGTTTTCAATCTTCCGGTGAGCGCCGCCGATCTGGAAAAGCAGGTCACCTCTATTATATTAGAGGTAGGGATCCCGGCGCACGTCAAGGGGTATCAGTACGTCCGCAGAGCCATTTTGATGGCGATTACCGATCCGGACGTGATCAACGGTGTGACGAAAATTATCTATCCCACCATCGCAAAGGAGTTCAAAACCACCTCGTCCCGGGTAGAACGCGCCATCCGCCACGCCATTGAAGTGGCTTGGGATCGGGGCAACGTGGAAACGCTGACGTCTTTGTTCGGGTATTCGGTCAGCGGAACGAGAGGGAAGCCCACCAATTCGGAATTTATCGCCATGATCGCCGATCGGCTTCGCTTGGAAAACCGCCCCGCCCCGCGCAACGAAATGAGCCTCCATTATTAACGAAAGCGAGAGCCGATGGGCTCTCGCTTTTTCATCAATTTTCTTCAGGTTGCTGGGTTTGATTCTGGTCGGGGTCGATGGGATCCTCCGGCTCTACGTAAACGTAGGTGTGCTGGATCACGTTGACGTCGTCTTCGATCTTTCCGCCGTCTTCGGAATCCTCGTCGTCTTCGTCCTCCGTTCCGGTGGAGGTAAGCATATAATTCCCCTCGATTCCTTCAAAGGTCTTGTCCGACCGCAGGAGATTTGCCGCCAACGTGACGGTGCCTCCGGTGGCGGTGGCGTGGTAGGTGGGGTTCGTGTCCCAGATACAGCCGTAAACCGTGATATTTGCGTCCCGTTCCGCGTGGACGGTGGTGGAGAAGGGAGTGGTGAAAATCCCGGCGCGAAGCTCGATTTCTCCGTTCTCCGCCGAGACCATATTCCCCAAAAGGGCAGATCCGCCTCCGATGATTCCTTGCAGGGTAATCGATCCGGTTGCGTCTTCCATTCCCTGCAAAAACAGGGTGTTGCCCCCTTGTCCCGCCCCCGAAAATCCGATGCAGGTCAGAAGGGCGGTGCCGGTGTGATTCGTCTGAATCCCGACGGTGGTATCACGTAGGGCGATCAGAGTTGCGGAAAGGTCTGTTTTTCCGGTTAATTCCAAGGTTTTTGACAGGAATTCTCCCCGCAGGTTCGACATCGTTGCGGAGGTGTTTTCCAAGAGGATTCCGACGGTGTCGTATGCCTGGGATGAGCTGGTAACCGTCACGTCCCGCAGGGTGACGTTTTTCATATCCTGCAGATAGATCCCCGTTTGGGTTACCGTGGCGTTGACGTGCTCGATGGTTGCGTATCCGGCGGAGGTCAGCCAAATGCCCCGGTTTGCGGTGATGGAGACACGGCGAATCCGCACGTCGGGATACAGAGAAGACACGGCGTAGGTTTTTTCCGATTCCGAGGAGATCTGATCCTGTCGGATCTCCAGATCCTCCACCGACGCCCCCGGAAGAAGCTCGACCAGGGAAAGGTTGGTCTGACGTTGTAATTCAAAGCTCAATACGGTGCTGTATTCTCCGGAGCTTCCCACTCCGATCAGCCGAACCGAATCGGGAACGGTGACGATGGATTGGAATTTGTAAACCCCCTCGGGCAAAAATACCGTAGCCTGGCTCTTTTCAGCCTCCGTCAAGGCGGCTTGCAGGGCTTCGGAGTTGTCCTTCGATTGGGGAGAAACGCCGTAGGACAGGGCGTTGATGATGGGCTTGTTGGTAAAGGTGCGTTGGGTGTCCTTCAGTCCGGCGACCGAGTCGGTGTCGATGATTTTCGCATCGCCTGCAGACACGGAAAAGAGTAGCTGAGAGGATTCCTCGATGGACGGCGCGTTGTAAAAAAGCCCCAGGGCGTTCTTCCCTAAATTCGCCTTTTCGTTTGCGGATTTAAAAATGGGGGAGACGGCAAGGAAGGTGTCGTTTTCCATGTCAAAGCAGACGTTCCACCAGGTGCCGAAATTACAATGATAGAAGGAGACGAAGGAATGATTGTCCGCCTTGACGACGGTTTTGGGAAGTCCCCCGAAGGTGCAGTTGGAGAAAATCACGGGGGCTTCCACCGTTTCGCAGATCTCTACCGTGTTTGCGCCCGCATCGTTTTCGGGGCGCAGGGTACTGCTTTCGATACAGATCCCCGCCTTGGGCAGAGATTGTACGTAAAGAGGGCGGTGGGTGTAGGAGATATTGATCTCTTTCGTTAAAAGAATACTGTCCTGTTCCTTGGGAATATTGTATAAAATCCCCACGGCGGCGTCTTCTACGGAAATGCGGTGCAAGGTTACGTCGTTGACCTTTTCCAAAATTACGCCGTGCATTTTTTCATGCAGATAGCCGGTCAAGGCGGAATATCCCTTTCCGTCGGAAAAAACGGCGGGGGCGTAATTGAGCCAATAGGTGGGGGAGATTTGGCAATCCTCCAGCGTTACGGCGTCGTTGTTATCGGTAATCAGAATTCCGTAATCCAAGGGCGACATCCAGACGGAACGGACGGTTACGGCTCCGCTTCCGGTAATGCAGATGCCGTGATAGGGATTCAAAAGCGTCACCTGCTGAATGGAATTTGCCCCGGAGCAATAGACCGTTGCCGGATATTCGATGATCTTTTCCGGCGTTTGCTTTTCATAATAGACGGTAATCCCTGTGAGAGACGCTCCGTTTTCCAGCGTCAGAAAGGGGGATTGCTGCATTTTTTTGTTGTCTGCCACCAGAAGAATGGTGTTTCCGCCGTCGGAAAGGTTGGAGTTTGGGGCGGAAAAATCTCCCCGCAGCGTTACGTTTGCCGGAATGGTCAGCGGTTCCGTGATGCGGTAGATCCCCTGGGGAAGATAGACCGTTCCGCCGATTTCCCCCGCGTGGGCAAGGCTTTCCTGCAACGGCCCGGTATCGTTGCTGACGCCGTCGCCCTTTGCTCCCAATAGGGTGGGGAAATGGTTTGCGGCAAAATATTCGTCGTTGCCTTGGTCTGCCCGCAGCAGCATCGATACGCCGTCCTGCGCTCCGTCCAAGGGGTTGCGGATGGTTGCGGTTTGGGGCGTGGGATCGGGATGTGCCGCCGCAAAGGCGATGATCAGGGCGAACAGAACGCAAAGGGCGGTCAGGCTCACCCCGCAGATCAAAGCAAGGCGGGTTTGGGGAGAGATTCGTTTTTTCATAAAAACTCCTCGGTTGACCAATTCATAGCGAGCCGTTGATCGGCTCTTTTTTTATACCGTTCCTGCAGGAGGCGCTAAGGCGACGATGGCTTTGCAAAGCTCGTCGTACTCAATTCCCGCTGCCCGGGCTTCCTGGGGAAGCAGGCTGTTGGGGGTCATGCCGGGCAGGGTGTTTGCCTCCAGACAATAGAAGACGCCCTCGGTCTGCTCCAGGATAAAGTCGATGCGGCAATACGCGCCGAGGCGCAAGACGCGGGAGACTTGTTCCGCCAAAAACTGCAGGGTTACCCGTTCGTCTTCGGTCAGCTGGGCGGGGCAGATCTCTTCCGTAGCCCCTGCCTGGTATTTGTTTTTGTAATCGTAAAATCCGGTTTTGGGAATGATCTCAATGGGGGGCAGCGCTTTGCCGTCCAATACGCCCACGGAAAATTCTCTTCCGGAAACCTTTTTTTCAATCAGGATCAGATCTTCGTATTTTTTCGCTTCCTCCAACGCCCGTTGCAGCTCTTCCTCCGTGTGGACGATGGAGATTCCTACGGAAGATCCGCAGGAGCAGGGCTTGACGACGCAGGGGAGGGGTGCCGTTTCGGGGAGGGGATCTCTGCGAAGATCCAAGGTGATCCAATCCGCCGTGGGGATTCCTTCCGCCCGAAGCAGTTTTTTCGTAATATCTTTATCCATCGCAAGGACGCAGCCCACGTGGGTCGATCCGGTAAAGCGGATGTTTTCCGCCTCCAAAATCGCCTGCATCTGCCCGTTTTCTCCCATCGCGCCGTGGAGCGCCATAAAGACGATATCCGCCCGATGGCACAGGGTAAGCACGTTTTTGCCCACCAAAGAGCCTTTGTATGCAAGCTGTTTCAAGGCTTCCATATCGGGGGCGGTTTCGGGGATTTTATAAGAGTATTCTGGATCTCCCGCAACGCGGAACAAGCCGTCCGGGTCGGTGTTTTCCGGGATCTCAATCCCTAAAAAGGCGTCCACCAAAAGGACTTGATGTCCGGAGCGCATCAGCGAATTTGCAATCAGACTTCCGGAAGAAAGGGAAACGTCCCGTTCCGGGGAATATCCCCCGGCAAGTACCACGATTTTCATAGGTATGTCTCCTTTTACGCTTATTTCAGTTTGACAAATCCGTAAATATCGCCGGATTTTACCATGGCGATTCCGTCCTCGGTAAAGTCTCCCACGTCGGTCCACTTCATGCCCGCGAGAACCGTTTTATCGGAACGGATAAAGCCCCATTTTTTGCCGTTGCTGACGGCGGCGATGCCGATCTGAAAATCGTGGGCGTCGGCGTATTGAGGCTCAATAACTTCGTTGCCGGTGGTGTCGATATATCCGAACTTCCAGCCCGTAGCGGAGGTATATCCCACCCGCGCAAGTCCCGATCGGGTAAAGGAATAGGCTTTTTCGTAGGTTTTTTCGGTAATTCTTTCGCCGGAAGCGTTGATGTAGGTGTAGGTCAAGTCCTTTTCCACCAGGGCGCAGCCGCAGACGAAGCCTTCCGCGTTATCCCATTCGGGCTTGATGACGAACACGCCGGAGTGGTTGATAAAGCCGTAGGGCTTCGTGTATTCGTAGCAGGCGACGGCAAGCCCCTCGGAGAAGGGTTTAGCATCGTACCAGTCAAAATCCAAAATCTGTCTTCCGGTCACGTCGATATAGCCGGTGTTGATTCCCTTGGAAGCGTCTCCGTAAAAGACCGGGATCAACCCCTCGCTTGCCGAGGTTTTGGAGCCGTAGATAAATTCGGTAACGGCAGTTCCGTCGGGATTGATGTATCCGTAGCGGTTATCCTTTTTCACGCAGGCGACGCCGTCTTTAAAGGAAGAGGCTTCGCTGTAGATCGCTTCGATGACCGTTTCTCCGGCGGTGTTGATATATCCGTAATAATTCCCCTTGGAATATACCGCCAATCCCTCGGAGAAGGCGTAGGTGGAATCGAGGGTGAAGGGAATGACCTGTTTCCCCGTTTTGTCAATATATCCCCATTTTCCGCCCCTTTGTACTGCCGCAAGCCCCTCGGAGAAGGAGTTGGCGCCGTCGTAGGTCGGCTCGACGATCACGACGCCGTCGCTGTCAATATAACCCCATTTTCCGTCCTTCTTGACTGCCGCCATGTTTTCGGAAAAGTCTCTCGCGCCGTCCCACCGCCCCTCCAGGGTATAAAGATACTCGTTGTCGATGGTTCTCAAGGTGTTGTTGTAAACGATGATCCCGGTTACGGTGACCGCCGCTAGGACGATCCCTGCCAAAACAGACCAAAAAATTACGCGTTTTTTCATGAGGATACTCCTTAAATACAATAATACATTATATATAATACCATATTTTTTCGAAAAAAGCAAGGGCATTTTTGCGGAAGAAGAAAAAGATGGTATATTTTTTTTATTTTCGGAGAGGATAAGCGTAAGCGTACAAGCAGTTTCAAGAAAAAGGAAGGGTACTTTCAATGTATGTAAAAATGAAAAAAACGACTCTCACCGTCTTTTCCGTATTAGCCGCCTTGACCGTGGCGGGGCTTTGTGCCGGGCTGATCGCCATGGACGTCACGCGGAAAAACCAACGGTCCCAATACGAGTCGGAGGTTGCGGCAGGGTGGCGGCAATCGGTGTCGGAGCTGGCGGGGGCGTTGTCCGACCTGGAGATCGATCTGCAGAAGGGATTATACGCTTCCGGAAATTATCAGACGGTTTCCTGGGCGGCGCAGGTCTTTTCCGAGGCAGGCTCGGCGCGGACGGCGTTGGAGTCGTTGCCGATTTACGAGCTTCGTCTGCAGGGCACGGAGACCTTTCTGAATCAGGTGGGGGAATACACCCTGGAAATGGCACGCAAGCAGCTGCGGGGGGAGGAATTGACCGATTCGGAAGAATCCACCTTAAAAACCCTGGCGCTTCGTTCCCGGCAGTTGGCAGACGAGGTTTTGATGCTTTCGGAACGGATCGCCGATGAAAACCCCGGCTACGAGGAAATGCAGCAGTTACTGCTTCCCTCCGAGGAGGGGGAAGAAAAGACCGAATTCGAATCCCTGGAGGATATTTTTTCCGGCGACAAGCCCCTGACCTACGACGGACAACACTCCGCCTGGCGGGAATCTCGGACGTCGGAATGGCTGAAGTCGCTCAAGGAAGTGGATAAGGCACAATTAAAGATCCTCGGGGCAAAATATCTTTCGGTCAAGCAAGAGGATCTGACCGAGGAAAGCCGCTTTGATGCCCCCTTTGCCTTTCGGGAATACCGCAACGGCGATACCTCCGTTGCCGTCACCGAGGGAGGCGGGATGCTGTATGGATTTAATAAACTGCGGGAAGTGACGGAGTCCAAACTTTCGGTGGAAGACGTCTTGACCGTGGGAAGCGAAGCCTTGGCAGAATTCGGCTACGAGCATATGGAGCCGGTCAGCTGGGCGGCGGCGGAAAATACCCTGACGGTGGTTTACGCCTTTCGGCAAGAGGGTGTGTTGGTCTATTCCGACCGCATCACCGTCACGATGGCGTTGGATAACGGCGAAATTCTGACCTTGAACGCCATGGAATACCTGCTTGCCCATAACCCCGATCGGGATCTTTCCACCACGGTAAACAAGGATGAGGCTCTGCAGGTGCTTCGCTCCGATCTAACGGTGGAATCCACCGATTTGGTGTCGGTTCCGGGGGGCGACGGCTCCGAAGAGATCTGCTGGCAGTTTACCGTCCACGACGAGACCGAAGCCAAGGTTCTGATCTTCGTCAACGCCAATACGAAAGTGGAAGAAGAAATTTTGATCCTCGTGGAAGACGACGACCGAAGAACCGCCATATAAAATGCAAAATTCAAAATGCAAAATGCAAAATAAGGGGCAGTTTCAAATTGAAACTGCCCCTGAAATTTTATTACGTTATGAAACGGAACTGTCTTGGAAGATCACGTAGAAATCTTGGTATTCCACGGCGAGATAATAGTTCCATTGATAGACTTTGGAACCCTTCGGCATACAGTTGGAAACGATTGTCTCTGCGTCTGCGTCCACGTCGTAGGTGTCCTGACTTGCCGGAACCGACACGTTGACCGTTCCCGCCAAAGTCCATTCCGAGCCGATCTGTTCTACTTCCGGCGTATCTTTCCGGACGTAATACTCTTTTTCTCCCAACACAACGTAAGGATGGGGAACAACTACGTCGGTAGGACCGGTGGGGATACTTACGCGCCACGGATATTCCGAGGAGCCGTCCACCGTCACGTCATCGGTTGAGGAGTTTAGAATAACGTCGGAGGTCGATGTGCTTCCAACGTCGGACGTCCCGAGAAGATCGTTTTGATTTTCGGAGCATCCTGCAAGTGCAAAAAGAAAAATGGTGCAAAAAAGCAAGAAAATTAAGCGTTTTGTATTCATTGTCTCAACTCCATTAATTACCAACTATAAAAGGTGTCGTTCCATGTGAAAGAGCAGTTTGCATTTGCATCATAAATTCGCATAGTACTGGTTTGCATGGTTGAATAGCTTGTGTACCACGGATTCCAAAAAGAATACATACCCAAATTAACATCGTATCCCCGTAGAACCATTGCATGGCGAGAAGTAGAATTAGAAACGTTCATCGCAGTGAATATGGGTCTTTCTGCCACGATTTCTTGGACTACTGCAGCCTGTGTCAAAGTAGTATCGGAGTGTACTGGAGAGTATCCATAATGCCTTGCTACGGCACGTACTTGTTCAAGTCCAAAGGTGCTTGTGCTTGTAGGGTTATCGTAAACGAGATTAAGCAAAGACCACGCTGTAGGGGAAGTTGTGCTACCTCGTAAGTAGCGAATAATCGCTGCACAGCAATAGGGAGAACACCAACTTTCTGATCCTTGAGGTCCTTCAAAACTTAACATTAAAAATTTGCGAGGTGGTGTTGCAGATCTTGTGGAAGAATTGTCTTCTAAACTGTCAAGTGAAAATTGTGAAATTTTTGAAGAAATATCAAGACATACTTTCTCCGACGTGGTTACATTTTTGGTAGCGAATAAACTTCTGTTTTCTCTCATCTCAGTCTTCGCAATTGTGTTGTCTTCATTGTAGCTAAGGAGGACCGGGGTTGATTGAGCTTTGCTTAATAATAATGCATTTAGTTCTTCGACCATGAAGGGGGAGGCAATTCCTGTATATACCGGAGAATTAATATCCGTTGTTTGTCCCATGTCAATATAAATACATAGTGTGGCGATGATTTCATTTTCAGAAAAGATGGGGAAATGATATACTGGGGTTTGGCTATTTGTGTTATCTATGGTAAAGGGACTTCCTAAAAATACGGTTTCACAATTCTGGATACCATTTCCATCAATATGCCCTTTTGCAAATTTCCCGTATGAAGATAGTGCATAATCCAATATGCCTTGAGGACAGGGATCAGAGTATATGTATATGCCATTTTGTGAATTAGGAACTGTGTAGGCAGAAAAAGTGGCAATCATCGAATGGAAAACAATAACTACTACGAAAAGCATAGATAATAATTTTTGTGTCTTTTTCATGATTTAAACTCTTTTTTTGTTTTACGCAGAGTGAAACGAAAAGCACATGAACCTTTTTTCGGCTCATGTGCATTAGTAAATTGTTTTTATTCGATTTTTCCAAATGGAAAATCTCAAAAGAAACTTCTGCACAGAGCCAAATCCTAAAGATATAGTCTTCATGCTAGACACTTCCTTCCATGTATTTCCTATTCTCATTATATCACGGCTTGCGGAAAAAGTCAATTAGAAAAATTCCACAAAAATACAAAAGTAAAATTGTGGAATTTTACAGGGGCAGTTTCAAATTGAAACTGCCCTTGGATTTTATTTATTTTCCTCGTGGATCCGAAATCCGTTGCCCAAAACCTCCGAGGCTTCGGACACGATTAAAAAGGCGTTGGGATCGGCGGCTTTGACCGTCTGCTTGAGGTGGAATAACTCGTAACTGCGAACCACCACCAAGATCAGATTTCGCCCGGTTTTTGTGTAGCCCCCTTCGGCGTCCAGCACGGTGGCGCCCCGGTTGACGTCCCGCAAAATCCCCTCCAGAACCTCTTGCTTTTTGTCGGTGATGATGCTGACGCTTTTTGCCCGTTCCATACCGCTTAAAATGGTATCGACCACGGTGGTGGAAAGCCAGATGGTAATGGCGGAATATAAGATCGACCACAGATCCCGGTAAATGATGGCGGAGACGGTGACGATCAGAATATCGATGGTCAAAATAACCTTACCGTAGCTGACGCCCCGAAACCAATCCTTTAAAAGCTTTGCCAAAAGATCCGTGCCTCCCGTCGCCATACCTCGGCTGTAAATGATTCCCAGCCCGACGCCGGAGATCACGCCCCCGGCGATTGCCGCAAGAAGCTTGTTTTCCGTGAAGGTCGGCAGAAAGCCCACCGTATCCAAAAACACCGAAACCAAAACGGTGGCAAAAACGGTTTTGATCAGAAATTTTTTTCCTAATTTTTTCCAGGAAAGGAAGAACAGAGGAACGTTTAACGCCAGGTAGGAAATCCCGATGGGGAACAGCCACAGGTAATGCAATACCGAACTGACACCGGCAAATCCCCCGATGGAGATGTGGTTCGGATCGATAAACATTCGGATGGCGGCGGCGTAAAGAAAACTGCCCCCTACGGCAAATAATACGTCCAGCGCCAGATCCTTGAACTTGAATTTCCGTTTCATTCGGTTCTCCTTGATTTAAGAGCAAAGGGTTTCGTAAATTTTTTGAAATAACTCCTCCAGCCGGTCGGTGCTTCCGATTAAGTAGAGGTATCCGAACAGAGCCTCCAGACCGGTGGCGCGCTTGTATTGAATGACATCCGAGTTTCGGTGCCCTACCGCGTCGGAATTGCGTCCCCGCTTGAAGATCGCTTCTTCTTTTTCGGTCAAAAGGGGTAAAATCGCTTCCAATCCGTCGCTTTGCGCCGTGGCGGAAACGAATTGAAGGGCGTGGCGGTGCAGCTGTCCGTTGGGGCGGTTTTCCTGTAATACTAAGGTTTCCCGAACCAAAAGCTCATATACGCCGTCCCCCAGGTACGCCAACGTCAGAGGAGAATACTGCCGCGCCTGGGATTCGGAAATGGGATGGTCGTTTTTCAGCATCGCTTACAGTTCCCTCCGATTTTCGATTGCCTTTGCCAACGTCAGCTCGTCGGCGTATTCCAAATCGCCCCCCACCGGAAGCCCGAAGGCAAGGCGGGAGACCTTCAAATCCATCGGCTTGAGCAATTTGGAAAGATAAATTGCCGTAGCATCCCCCTCCACCGTGGGATCGGTGGCTAAAATAACCTCACGGATGGGGCGCTCCGCTACCCGCAGCAAAAGCTCTTTGATCTTCAAATCCGCAGGGCCGATGCCGTCCATGGGGGAGATTGCCCCGTGCAGGACGTGGTACAAGCCTTTATATCCGTGGGTTTTTTCCACCGCCATCAGATCGGCGGGGGTCTGAACCACGCAAACGGTGCTTTGATCCCGGGAAGGATCGGTGCAAATGGGGCAAAGATCGTTTTCGGTCAGGTTTTGACAGTCGGCGCAGTATTTGACCGATTCCTTTGCCCGCAAAATGGCGTCGGCAAAGGCTTTTGCGTCCCGTTCGGGCATATTCAGGATATGAAACGCCAGCCGTTGGGCGGATTTTCCCCCAATGCCCGGCAACGCACGGAAATGCTCGGTCAATTCTTCCAAAGAATTAAAACGGTAGGTCATATCAGAAGCCGGGGATGTTGGGCAGATTCAATCCGGCGGTCAGCTTGCCCATTTCGTCGGCGTTGGTTTTTTCGACGGTTTCGATGGCTTGGTTAACGGCGGTGATCAGAAGATCCTCCAGCATTTCCGGCTCTTCCTTGGCGTCTTCCAAAAGGTCGGGATCGATCTTGATCTCCAAGACCTCCTTCGTGCCCTTGATCTTTACCGTTACGGCACCGCCGCCGGCGGCGACGTCGTATTCGCGCTCGTTCAATTCTTCTTCCATCTTCGCGGAATTTGCTTGGAATTCCTGAAGCTGTCTCATCATTTCTGCCTGGGAATTTTGTTTGGGGATACGGACGTTCATGGTTGGTTCTCCTTAATCTTCATATTCGGGAATCTCTTCGTCGTCGCCGAAATCAAAGAGATTTTCTTTTTGTAAATAGTCCATCGTTGCGTGGGGGATGTATTTGTCGGGGGAGCAATGTTCCACCTTGACGGTATAGCCCTCCTTGCGGTTTTCCACGAGGGCTTGGCGGATTTTTTCCATATATTCGGGGGATTTGATCTCGTTGTAATCTCGGACGTCTTCCACGAGGATGAGGATTGTGTGTCCCTGATAGACCGCCGAGGCGGTTCCCAGCAAAAATCCCATCATGTGGCTGTCTCGGCTGATGGTGTGGGTAATATCCTTCCATGCGGTGAGGGGCTGCCAGCCGTCCACGAAGGTTTCTTCTGCAGGCGGGGGAGTTTGATGAACCGATTCCGGTCGGGGCGCCGGGGGGATCGGCTTGGCTGTGATTTTTTCTTCCGGCTCCCGATAATTTCCTGCGGAAGAAACGGAGGGATTGGCAAAGGGATCGTCAAAGACCGGAGGGGCTTTTTTCGGCGGCTCCGGTTTTTTCTCCGGGGTGGAAATCGGCGTAGGCGCCGGGGTTAATTTTCCGGGGATGGTTTCGGGAAGGGAAGAGGCTTTGACGGGGATCCCGTTCTTTTTCAATTCCAAAAGCTGCTGCTCCAAGGTCGCCAGACGGGCGGAAAGATCCTTTGCATCCGGCTGCAGGTCGGGGCGGGAAAGGCGCAGCATACAGACCTCCGCATCGGCGCGCTTGTCCAGACTGCGGGGCAAAAGCGCCACCGTTTCCTGCAAAATGCGCAGGGAATAGAGAATCCGTTCCGGAGGAAAACGGTTTGCAATTTGGGTCAGGGCTTGGACGTCTCCCTCGCTTTTTTCCAGAAGCGCCGAGGGATTTTTTGCGGAACGGAAGATCATCACGTCCTTCATGGTGTCCATCATGCTGGTGCAAAGCCGTCCCAGATCCGCGGAGGCGTTGTACATATCCTCCACCGCGCGGTACATGGTGTCCACGTCTCCGTCGGCGGCGGCAAGAAGCAGGTCGAAGATCCGTTTTTTGGGAATGACCCCCAATACGCCTTCCACCTCTTCGCAGGTTTTCAGATCAATGACCTTGTCCAGGATGGAAAGTCCGTCCCGGGAAGATCCGTCCGCCAATTCGGCGATCAGATCCAGGGCGTTTTCGTCGAGGGATTTTCCTTCCTTTTCGAGGACGGTGCGGAACTGTCCGATCAGCGTTTTTTTTGGAAGCCGCAAAAAATCAAACCGCTGACACCGGGAAAGAATGGTGGCGGGAACCTTGTGGATTTCGGTGGTTGCCAAAATGAAAATGGCGTGGGCGGGCGGTTCTTCCAACGTCTTTAAAAGGGCGTTGAACGCCCCGGCAGAGAGCATATGGACCTCGTCGATGATATAGACCTTGTACTTTGCCGCCGTGGGGGCGTAAACTACCTCTTCCCGAATCTGACGGATATTTTCCACGCCGTTGTTGGACGCGGCGTCGATTTCCTCCACGTCGTACAGCGTGCCCTCCAAAAGCCCCTTGCAGATATCACACTCGTTGCAGGGGTTTCCGTCCTTGGGATTTTGGCAGTTGACCGCCCGTGCGAGGATCTTTGCGCAGGTGGTTTTTCCCGTTCCTCTCGTCCCTGTAAACAGGTAAGCGTGGGAAATCTGCCCCGTTGCCACCTGCCGCCGCAGGGTTTCGGTGACGGCGTCCTGCCCCAGAACGTCGTGGAAGGACAGGGGACGGTATTTTCGATACAAAGCGTAGTACATGGATCATCCTCCGAGGAGAAGTGGTTGGATTTGAAGAAAGAAGCGGGTTACTTACTACGCCCCTTGCCGTTTGCTTAATGCTGCTCAGTTTCCTGCCTGACATGGTTCACAAGGCAAAGTCGTGCAAGACCCGCTTCGTCCTCTATTATACTATAATTAAACCAAAATATCAAGAGATTTTCGAAATATTTCGATTTTTGTACGAATTTCCCTTTACATTTCTCCGAAAATGTGGTAAAATAGGGACAGAAAAAACCGAAAGGGGACGATGGAATGCGATTGGACGCCGCCTGCGCTATGGCAACGGGAAAGGGGCGCAAGGAATGTCGGGACGCGGTACGCAAGGGGCTGGTAACGGTGGACGGAAAAACAGTAAAAAAGGCAGATATGCCCGTAACCGCCGAAAATACCCTTTGCTTTGCCGGGGAAGTTTTGGATCTTCGGGAGCATCTGTATTTTATGCTCCATAAACCGACGGACACCGTCTGCACCACCGAGGATCTCCCGGAGAGCGTCTTAAAACTGTTCCCGGAAAAATACCGCAAACGTCTCTTTTGCGTGGGGCGGCTGGACAAGGACACCACCGGCTTGCTCCTTCTGACCGACGACGGGGCTTTTGACCATCGGCTCATGTCTCCCAAGCACCACGCCGAAAAGGAATACGCCGTCACCCTTGCCCTTCCCTTGTCCGAAGACGATATTCCCCGTATGGAGTCGGGGATGACCTTGGAAAACGGCGAGACCACCCTGCCCTGCCGAGTCGTAAAAAACGGGGAAAATACCTGCACGATTACCCTATCCGAGGGGAAATATCACCAAGTGAAGCGGATGTTTGCCGCCGTATCCAATCGGGTTGTCGGACTTCACCGTACCTCCGTGGGAGGATTGGCGCTCGACCCTGCCCTCGCTCCCGGACAGTTTCGGGAGCTGACCGAAGCGGAAATTTCATTCCTGCTATAGATCTGAATATTTGAAGATCTTCCCTCGGGAAGGTCTTTTTTTACCCGTCGCTCCGATATACTGTATCAGGAAAGGAGCGATTTTTATGGTAACGAAAGAGGGCGTTTTGGTTCGGTGCGGCACCGGAGAGGTGTTGTTTGGGAAAAGACCGTCAAATTATACCGGAATTTCTGCAGAAATTTCCGAAGAGAACGGGGGCTTTTCGCTGATTTCGTTTGATGGGAGAGGGGAAATTTCTCCCACAGCGGAGGTTTTGTGTTGCGCGGGGAAATACCTGTGGGATCAAGGGATTCGGGAGTGTCCGGTAACGGTTCGGGAGGAGGATTCCGGGAAGGAACACCTGATTCTTACCTCCACCTGCACCGATCGGGTTACGGCGGTGACCGTCGGGGTTGACCGGGCGGATTTTATTCCTCAAAATATACCATTACGGTTTGAAAAATCATTGATAAATGATCTTATTTCCCTGCCCGATTGCAAACCCTTCCGTTTGACCGCATTGTCTTTTCAAGTACCTTACGGCGTGGTGTTTTTGGACACGGCGGGGGATTGCCTGGTGCTGAATCGGGGGCAGGAAATTTCCGGGATGCACCTATTCCCAAAGGGGGCGGAAATGATCTTCGCCTATACCCGGGGAGAAAAGGAATTGCATCTTCGGGCGTGTCATCGGGACGGCAGTACCGACGTTCGAGGAAACGACGTTTGTGCCGCCTTGGCGGCGGCGGTGGCGGCGGGGCGTTGTCTGCCCGACACGGCGGTAACCGTTCCTTTGCCTCAGGGAGATTTGCGGGCGGTTTGTACGAAAGAGTGGGAATTGTTTCTTACTTTGCCCGTTTTTTGTTAATTTTATTACAGTCAAAGAAATGAGAGTTATTGACAAATTGATCAAATTATGATACACTATAAGTGGATTCAAGCCTTGAACCGCACCTCATCTTAAAAATTGGAAAGTAAAGGAGTATTTCGATGAAAAAGAAATGGTTGTTTATCATGGTATTTATTTCTTTTGTTGTGGTATTATTTTTCGTTTCTTCTGCAAATGACAATCCAAGTGGATTGTATATTTCCACGGAGGTTTGTCCTGAAAATTATATTCAGTTTGCAGAGGAGAATTTGCCCCACTTTATTTTAGCAGAAGATCCAACTGTGGAATTAGGTGCTGTTTCTGTGGGAATCCCATTTTCCTTTTATGGTGGCGGAAGCGATGTGTTTTATTTCCCAGTAATGGTTGATGGCATTATTGAATATCTGTTTCGTGCATATCCTGGAGAGAACGGCTTGTGTGGTGCAATTACGAGGTTTTTAGCAGAGGAATTAGAGGAATTGGCATCTTTGACATCTTTAGAGACTCCTCTAAAATTGTGTTTAATAGGGAGCCAAATAGTAGGTATCGTAAATAATCAGGAGTACGTCCTCTATACATATCCTCAGCATCTTCAGTTGTCAGCTTCTGTTGTATCAAGTTTGAGAAGCCCTGTAGAATATACGGTAGTTAATTCAAAACAAGAATCAGGGTTGCAATTAAACTTTGTACAGAGTAGAGATGTTTATAGGTATCTGTATTTAGATATTACAGAGACGCAAGGAAGTAACAATTGGTGTGCAGCGTATGTTACGGCGGCTATTGTTCGTACTCTTACAGGGGATTCTGTGTCTGCTCAGGGTGTAATGGAGACTTTTTACAGAAGACCGACATCGTCAGATAGTTTATCTCGCACAAACGTAATAGCATATGGTCAATTGAAAGGTTTCAGTCCTATTCTTATAGGAGATACAGTAAACCAAACTTTTATTACGGAAATCGAAAATGGTAGACCTGTATATTGGTCTATGAAGAGAGCGATTCCTGGTACTGATCAACACGGATATCACGCTGTTGTTTTATGTGGGTATAATTTTGTGTATGGTAGTACCTGGAGGATATGGAATCCGTGGTATGATTACTATGAATCATTCACGATGGATGGTGTCTATGTCCCGGCGACAGCGAGTAGTACTAACTACTCTTACTCGTATAATGCAGCGATATACAATTGGCAGTAGGTGGTTAGTAGATAGTGAGGGAAAGATGAAAAAATGAAAAAAATGATATGTATCGTATTGATCGTCATTACTCTTTTTTTCATTTTATCAGGTTGTTCCCCTGATTCCATTGAGTCTTTTGAGGATGACAGCGTTTCCGCTTCGGAAACGGAAGAATTCATCGACGGTCTTGACGGACCTTTTGCACACCAACCGTTTTTTTGTTATAACGGTATTTTATACGTAGTCTCACATTCTCTCGGAAGTGTGTTTACGGAATTGCCCGAGGGATATTCTTACGTGGGAGAAACGGTAAACGTGGGAACGATTTTCGGATTAAAGGAAATGGAGTCAAACGTTTCCGGCTCTATTTATAAAAACAATACTACGTCGGAATATGCAATTATTGCCTTCCCCGGAGGGGAATATGAGGATGGACTGCCACGATATGTGCTGTGTATTCCGTGTGAAGAATGAGCAAAAAAGACTTCTTCGGAAGTCTTTTTTGCTTGACTTTTTCCGTCGGATGTGGTACAATGGGATGACGAAAAAACAGGAGAGTTATCTATGGATTTTAATCAGCCCGGAAAAGTGTTTCTCGCACCCCTTGCGGGGGTGACCGACCGGGCGTTTCGGGAAATTTGCCGGGAATACGGCGCCGACGGTGTTTGCACCGAAATGGTCAGCGCCAAGGGAATTTGGTACAAAGACAAAAAAACCGCCGATCTTCTGTATTTCGGCGAAAAGGAAGAACCCTGCGGGATTCAATTATTCGGCTCGGAGGCGGAGATCGTCGCCCACGGCGTGACCCACGCCTTGACCTATGCTCCCGCATGGGTGGATCTGAATATGGGTTGCCCCGTGCCGAAAATCGTCAAAAACGGCGACGGAAGCGCCTTGATGAAGGATCTGCCGAAGGCGGAAGCCGTGATCCGCGGGGCGGTTCAAGCGGCAGGGGCGACTCCCTTGACGGTCAAATTCCGCCTGGGCTTTGAGGAAGATATTTCGGTGGAATTTGCGCAAATGTGCGAAAAAGCCGGGGCGTCGGCAATTTGCCTGCACGCCCGCACCCGATCCCAAATGTATTCGGGAAAAGCCCATTGGTCTGCCATCGGTCGGGTCAAAAACGCCGTTAAAATTCCGGTTATCGGTAACGGCGATATCTTTACGCCGGAGGATGCGTTGAAGATGTTTGAAACCACCGGCTGCGATCACGTGATGGTCGCCCGCGGGGCGTTGGGCAATCCCTTTTTGTTTGCCCAGATCAAGGATCTGATGCAGACCGGAGCTTATACCGCGCCCATCCCCCTCGATCGGTTGCGGATGGGGCGGAGGATCGCCGAAAAGATGTTGGAATACAAACCGGAGGTTCTTGCCGCCGCCGAAGCGAAAAAGCAGGTGGCGTGGTGCATCAAAGGACTTCGGGATAACGCAAAATATAAGAACCGGATCTTTGCCTCTCGGAACGGGGAGGAATTGTTCGGAATCTTGGACGAATACGAAAGACAGGTTGCAAACGATGAATAATATTACCCGCGTGATCTTCGATTTTGACGGAACGCTTGCCGATTCCCAAGGCTATTGGACCACCCTGAATCCCACCATTTTGAGGCAGCGGGGCTATCCCGTGGACGACGGGGATTTTGAAAAATGCAAAACGGCGGCGTTGCCCGATTGGGAATATTTGAAGAAAAAATACGGGTTGTCCGACGCCGACTGCCCCACCTTTGAAGAGACGATGGAATACATCGACAACTTTTACCGCACCGAAATGAAATTAAAGCCCGGCGTTTTGGAATTTTTGAACTATTTGAAGGACGAAAAAATCCCCATGGCGGTCTTTTCCGCCACGCGGGAATCGTCGGTGCGCTTGGGACTTGCCTGCCTGGGGATCGATTCCTATTTTGACGCGGTAATTTCCGCCGGGGATTGGGGAACGAACAAGGGGCATAAGGAAACCTATTTCCGCTGTCTCGATTTGTTGGGCGCAGCCCCCGAACGTTCTATCATGGTGGAAGACGCCCTGTACAGTATCAAAACCGCAAAATCCATCGGCATGACGGTTTACGCCATCGCCGAGCCCTGCTTTGCTTCCCACGAGGAAGAGATCCGTTCCCTCGTCGATCGTTATGCGGAAAAATCCATGACGGAATTTTTGGACTAAAACAGAAAGAGCCGACCTTCGTTTCCGATTGTCGTCTCTTTTCTGTCATTCTTCGTTTTTAAAGATCATCGACGTCCTGGATTGGGGTATCCCCCTCTCGTGTAACGCCGGTGTAGCTTCCGTCCACGTCAGACCGGATTCCGTCATCACGGGTTTTCCGGAAGGAACGGGCTAACGAAATGGGATCAACATGGTCGTGCGTCTTTTCTGACTGCACCGAAGAACTTTTTTTCTTATCCATTCGTATCACCGCAAATAGTTTGCGATGCAAATAATAGAATATGTTAGGAAAAATTTTCCTTTTATCCATCCTCGAATCCCTCCCGAAGGGATTGGAGGATCTTTTTTTCCTTTCGAGACACCTGAACCTGGGTCATACCCAAGGCGTCGGCGGTCTGTTGCTGGGTGCGGGAATAAAAATACCGCAGTGTGATGATCTGCCGTTCCCTTGCGTCGAGGCGGCAGATTCCCTCCTTCAACGCAAAAAGATCGAATTGGTCGATTGCCTCCTTTTCCGGAACCGTATCTCCCAGCGAGATGCTTCCGTCCTCGCCCACCGGGGCTTCCAGAGAAACCGGCTTTGCCACCCCCTCCAGCGCTTGCAGGATCTCTTCTCGGCAAAGCCCCGTTTCCCGGCATAACTCCGACAGGGTGGGAGACACTCCGTTGCGGTTGGCAAATTCGGTTTCGGCACGGCGGATTTTCAGATAATTTTCCTTGATCGTCCGACTGACCTTTACCGCGTTATCGTCCCGCAAAAACCGACGGATCTCTCCCAAAATCACCGGAACGGCGTAGGTGGAAAAACAGACTCCGCGCTCCGGATCAAAGTTGCGGATCGCCCGCAACAACCCCATCATGCCCACTTGATACAGGTCGTCAAAGTCCTGTCCGCTTGCCAAAAACCGCCCCGCAAGGGCGGTGACCAGACGGGCGTGCTGTTGAATCAGACGGGCTTCGGTCTGGGTGGGAAGCTCCCCCTCGAAAGGCGCGCAATCAAAGGCTGCTTCGCTCATCCCTGCCGCCTATGTACTTGTCCATCACTACGGTGGTTCCTTTTCCCGGCAGAGACCGAACCCGAATCCGATCGCTGAATCCCTGCATGATCGAAAAGCCCATCCCTGCCCGATCCTCGTTTCCGGTGGTAAAGCAGGGCGTCATGGCTTGGGGGATGTCTGAAATTCCCTTCCCCCGATCCCGGACGGTAATGCGGATTTTCCGCCCTTCGTAGATCTGAACCTTCAGCCGCACCGTCCCCGGTTGATCTCCGTATCCGTGTACGATGCAGTTGGTTACCGCCTCCGAAACGATGGTTTTGATTTCCGCAATTTCCTGCAACGTCGGGTCTAATTGAGATAAAAACGCCGCCGCCGTCACGCGGGCAAAGCTTTCGTTGACCGAGCGCGCGTCGAATACCAGCGTCATTTGATTTAATTCTTTCATATTATAGTATCATCCTTTCCGGCTTGTAGTTTTTCCGGGCGTTTTGGAATTTATTCAATGGATCGTGACGATTTTTTTCAGATCTGCCATTTCAAAAATATGGCTTACGTTCCCTGCAAGCCCCGTCAATTCCACCGATCCTCCCAGGGATCGCATCAGCCGATACCGCCCAAGCACCAGGGCAATTCCGCTGCTGTCACAAAAATCCACCTTGGAAAAATCCAGAATCAGACATAGGGGGGAATGTTTTTTGATGATTCCGTCGATTTCCGTCCGCAGTCCCGCCGCCGTGTGGTGGTCGATCTCTCCGAGGATGGACACCGTCAGGATTCCTTCCGTTGTTTCATACGTTATCATTGATTTTCACCTCTTTACCATTGTAGCTTTTTTCTTCTTCGGATTCCGTCGAATGGGGAGAGGAAAATAGATTTTACAATTAGTTCACAAACACCCCCTTGACAAAAAGAGAAATATTTGGTATAATTAGGTCAAGATTAAGAATCATTCCTAAAAAATTTTGGAGGTATTACGATGAAAAAATTTGTATGCGGTGTTTGCGGTTACGTTCACGAGGGAGACGCTGCTCCCGAAAAATGCCCCGTTTGTAAGGTTCCCGCCGAGAAATTCAAGGTGATGGAAGCAGGGGCAAAGCTTGCCGCAGAGCACGAATACGGCGTTTACGGCAAAACCGTAAAGAACAACCCCGACATCAGCGAGGAAGATAAAAAATTCATTTTCGATCAACTGATGGCAAACTTCAACGGCGAATGTGCCGAGGTCGGTATGTACCTGTGTATGGCAAGAATCGCCCATCGGGAAGGCTATCCTGAGGTCGGTCTGTATTGGGAAAAGGCGGCTTACGAAGAAGCGGAGCACGCCGCAAAATTTGCCGAGCTTCTGGGCGAAGATCTGGAGCCCAACATGAAGGCGACGACCAAAGACAACCTGAAGTGGAGAGTCGATTGCGAATACGGCGCTACCGCCGGCAAGTTCGACCTGGCGTCCTGCGCCAAGAAGAACGGCCTCGACGCCATCCACGACACCGTCCACGAAATGGCGCGGGACGAGGCCCGACACGGCAGAGCATTTGCAGGTCTTCTGAAGAGATATTTCGGTTAAGAAAACCCTTGTAAATACGGCATTTTCTGAAACTTTTGAGAGTGGTTCGATTTCGGTCGGACCACTCTTTTTGCATGATGGTGGGAGAAAAGGTGGGATTTTAGGTGTGTGAAATAGGGTGTTTTTAGGGGGCTGTGGGATTTGAAGTGGGATTTTGTGTGGGACCATAGAAAAAGGACCTCTTCGGAGGTCCTTAATTATTTGCTCATAAGTGTTTTAGCCTTGATATGTTGCATTGCAACATTGATTATTGTTATTGGTGTAACTGTAATGATAAAGAAAGGGATTATCCAGAATTTTATCTCAATAGTAAAAGAACGATAAATTCTTATTTACTCGAACAGTTAAGGAGCAGGACCTGCGGGTCCTGCTCTTCTTGATTCTGGGGTCATCGTGTAAACCACAAAATTTCCTCATTACTTTTTTTCTGTACATAATATAGGTAAAACGGAGAGCGATTCTGCGGTTTGCAATCGTGGAATTATCGGAGGACCGCCCAAACGATATTATATACAGTAAATTACTGATATTATATACAGAAACTTTTTAGCATTTCAGCGATACAGCGATTATTTTTTGATATGAGAGAATTTTGTAATTTAGGACCCTGCCTCTTCCAGGCGGAACCGGTTCAGAATCATCTGCAGATAAAACAAGAAACGGACCCTTTTCGGGTCCGTTCTGTTATTTGCGGTATTTGGTTCTTCTGCCCTTGCTGTCGATGGTCTCCACAAAGTCGGCTGGCGGTTTGTCCTCCGGTGTTCTGCCGTGGAAGTCATACAAACCGTTGAGGGTCTTGAGAACCCTGTCACGGTACTTGTCCACCTCGATATTGAGGTAATATTTCTTGGTGGTGTCCAGTTTCTTATGTCCGAGCATCTTCATCAGCAGGAGCATATTCACATTGTTAAAGGCACATTGTGTTGCATAGGTGTGGCGAAGATTGTGGTACTTGAAATCAATGCCGACCTTTGTTTTGATTAACTTTGACCAGTATTTCATACTGTTCACGGTCAGCAGTTCGCCATTGGGTCTGCGATTGATGAAATCCCCACCAACAATCCATTCCTTTGAAACCTCGTCATAAACTCGCTCAGTGTCCTTGTAGTGACCACCTGCACGAGATTTGTGCTTTCTCTGTTCCAGATAGAATGAATCCAGATAGTCCTGCAGGAATGATGGCATGATAACCTCACGAATGGCGGTCATGGTCTTAACCTTTGCCAAGGTAATTTGACCACCGACATTGTGCATCTGGCGGTTGACGGTAATTGTACCCTCTTCCCAGTTGATGTTTTCCCATCTGAGTGCAAAGCATTCAGAGATACGGAGACCGCAGTAAATGCCCAGATAAAAGGCGGTCAGCAGGTTTCCGTCCTCGCTCTTGAAACAACTCTCAATGAGTGCAAGTTCATCATCGGAATAAACGGTTGCACCCTCGAGGTCATCCTCCACGTCTGCCTGTTCCTTAACTGGCATTGACAGTCTTGTTTTGCTGTCTCCGAACATTCGGTAATACTTGTCGCCGTCTACCAGTTCCAGTTTGTAGGCATAACCGAACAGCAGGTAAAAGAATTTGAGAAAACCCTCAGTATATGCATACGAATGGGTTTGGTACATATTGAACAGAAAATCATCAAGGTCTGTAATCTTGATTTCGTTTATGTCCATGTCTCCAAATTTCGGCTGCACATGGTTCTTCCACATAGACCTCTGTTTGGTCAGTGTGGCAGGTGCTTTCTGTTTTGCCTCGGATGATTCCATGTATGTATCATAGACATACTGCACGGTTGCTTTCGGTGCCTTAGGAGCGACTTCTATCTCTCCGTTGGCAAGTTTTGCCTCGTGCTTTAATTTCGCCTCATAGGCGGCTCTGGCGGTCAAGAACGGCAATCCGTTCTCGTCTTTCTTGATGCGAGTATCTACCACTTGACCGTTGACCTTTTTCTTGATACGATATGACCAAGAACCATCCTTGCCTTGTGTGACACCAGTATATTTTGCCATTATCAATGCCCTCCCAAGTATTGAAAATGTTGTTGTTCGCCTATTATTATACAGCATGGATGGTGGGAAGCCAAGTGGGATTATGTGAAAAAACCTTGAATTTTCAATGGTTTTTTGACTTAGTTCGTGACGAGGCCCGTCACGGCCGCGGTCTGGAAGGACTTCTGAACCGTTATTTCAAATAAGCCCTGTCAGTACAACGGAAAATAAAAATACCCCTGCCGAATTTTTCGGCAGGGGTATTATCGTCAATCTTTGGGTCGTTTTTTATTCGGCAGGGAAGACGTACACGTCAATGGGGAAGAATTCTTCGGTGGATTGGGAGAAGCAGGAGACGGTGGTGGGTGTTTCGACCGCTTCTTTTTTTCCTGTGACGGTGCGGTTTTCCGGATCCAATTCCACGTAGGTTTCAAGGTAGTTCCAATTGATGGGATCCGGGGGGATCAGGGCGGGATCAATGGCGACGGTTTCCCCGACCTTGAGGGCGAGGTAGGGGGCTTTTTCCACCGTGACGGTGTAGGTTGCCGTAACGGTGGGATCGCTCTTGCTGGTTGCCGTGACGGTGCAGGTTCCGGCCTTCAGACCGGTTACGACGCCTTCTGCGCTGACCGTTGCCACGGTGACGTCCGAGGACGACCAGGTGACTTGGGGCAAATCCTCCGATCCCACGTACCCTGCGACCAATTCGACGGTGTTTTTGGGGGCTTTATCGTACAGGACGGAATCTTCGTTAAAGGCGATTTCCAACACCGGCTTTCGGGGTTCGATATAGACCACCGCGCTCTTGGAAAGCTCTCCTACGGTGCAGGTGATCAGAACCGAGCCGGGCTCGTCGGTGGGGGCTTTGAGCAGGGTGAATTCTCCGGTGTTTTTATTGATGGAGATCAGATCGGGACGGCTCGTCGTCCAGACCGGAAGATCGGTGCAGTTGGCAGGGGAGACGGTGCAGCTGAATTTAAAAGGACCGTCATTGTCCTCCGGGATGGTCAAGGTGGTGGGCGTCAGCTGAAGTCTGGTTGCGGGAACGGAAACCTCCGGCGCAGGCTCTACGGTAACGGTACATTCCGCAAAGATCTCGCCCTGTTCCGTATTCAAGGTTGCCCGAAGGGTGACTTCCCCTTCCTTGACGCCGGTCACGCTTCCCTCGGAAACGGTAGCGATCTCGGAGTCGGAGGACGTCCAAAGAATGGAATATCCGCTGGCGTTTTCCGGCTCGACCGTGAAGGATAATTTCCGCGTTTCGCCGGTCACGATGACGTAGGAGATCTCGTCAAAGGCAATTCCGGTGGGGGGAACGGTAATTCCCGACACCCGAATGGTACAGGATGCGGAAATTTTACCGTCCGCGGTCGTTGCTGTGATGGTTGAAATCCCTTGAGACACGGGGGATACGATTCCTCCGGAAACGGCGGCGATGGACGGATTGGACGAGGTCCACGTCAAGGCTTGAAGCACTGCGTTTGCAGGGGAAACGGAGATCTGTTCGTTTAAATCCAGAACCTCACCCTCCCCCAACGCGTAAACGGTATTCTGAAAAGAGATCGATGACGGAGGCGTGGTGTTTTCCGTCACGGTGACGTTGCTGTGGAAATAGACCTCTTCCTTTGCGGTGCGCAGCACCACGGTGATCTTCGTCTTTCCGGGGGCGATCCCGGTCACCGTTCCGTCGTCCGTTACCGTGGCTACGTCGGGGTTTTCCGTCATCCACGCCAGGGTGTAGTCTCCCACGTCGGCGTTGCCCCGATTTTCCAAGGTTAATTTTTTCGTTTCTTCCGCCATGACGGAGCATTCGGTTTCCGAAAGGACGAACGCCTTTTGGATTTTTTCCGCCTCGCTGCACCCGGTCAGCAAAAGCGCCAGGGTCAGGACGAGGATGGGGAGAGCGTGCGTTGTGTGTTTTAATATTTTCATAGATAAACCTCATTTTTCAGAGTGCATGGATTGTGGTGGTTACGCCTTATGTTATCATATTTTAATGAAAAAGTCAAGACAAAAAGTCCAAATCTTAAAAAAGCAGAGATTTTTTTCGGTTTTTGACACAGGATCGCCCCATTCCCATTGTAATATAGAGGGGAGAGGATGATGTTATGAATACGTTGCTTGTTACTTTGAACAGTAAATTTACCCACACGTCTCTGGCGCTTCGGTCGTTGCGGCAGACGGCGCCCGATGGGGTACGGCTGCTGGAGTGTACCGTCAATCAGCCGAAGGATGAGATTTTGCGGCAGATTTTATCGGTTCCGGCAAAGATCTACGCCTTTTCCGTTTATATTTTCAACGTCGCATTGACCCGGCAGATCCTTTCCGATCTTCGGGCGATGCGTCCCGACGCTTTGATTTTGTGCGGAGGGCCGGAGGTTTCTTACGATTGCGAAGAATTTTTGCGTCAAAACCCCGGGGTTGACGGAATTTTGCGGGGAGAGGGCGAGGAAACGTTTCGGGAATTGATGGAAGCCCTTGCCGACGCCAAAGATCCCAGGGAAGCCTTTTTCCGTTTGTCCTGCCCCGGCGTTTCGGCGTTGCACGAAGGGGAATATCGGGAATTTGCCGACCGTCACCCCATCTGTAATTTGGACACTCTGCCCTTTCCCTACGCCGAGGGAGAATTGGAGACGCTGCGCCAGCGGATTTTGTATTACGAATCCTGCCGCGGTTGTCCTTACACCTGCATTTATTGCCTTTCTTCGGTTCAGGGCAAGGTGCGGGTTCGCTCGTTGCCCCAAGTGTTTCAGGATCTTCAGCGGTTTTTGGATGCAAAGGTGAAATTGGTCAAATTCGTCGATCGCACCTTTAATTTCGACCGCGCCCGATCCAAAGCCATCTGGCAGTATTTGAAGGATCACGATAACGGCGTTACGTCCTTTCATTTTGAGATCGCCGCGTGGCTTTTGGACGAAGAGGAATTGACGCTGCTGGAATCCTTCCGTCCGGGGATGATTTTGGTCGAGGCGGGGATTCAATCCGCCAATCCGGACACGTTGACCGCCATCACCCGCCGTACCGATCCGGAACGGCTGTACCGGACCGTGGCGCGGCTTTCCCAGGGGGCGTGTCACGTCCATACCGATCTGATCGCCGGACTGCCTTACGAGGATCTTGCGTCCTTTGAAGCGTCTTTCAATCGGGTGTTTGCCCTGCGTTCCCACTGTCTGCAGCTGGGATTTTTGAAGCGGTTGAAGGGAACGGCGTTGCAGCATCGGGACGACGGCGCGGAGTATTCCGCCTATCCCCCTTACGAGATTCTGAAAAATCAATGGCTCTCCCCGGAGGATCTGCAGATCTTGAAGGGCGTGGAAAAAATGCTGGACCGCTATTGGAATTCCGGCCTTTGCACCCATCTTTTGTCCTATTTGATCGACGCATTTCCCCAAGGGGCGTTTGCCTTTTTCCGTGGGCTTGCGGAGGAGCTGGAGGAAAAGGGAGAATTTTATCTTTCCCATTCCCAGCCTCGGGTGTTCGAGCAAATGGCGCGGTATCTGAACCGGGTTTTGCAGGGAGACGTGCTTGCGACGGCAAACGCGCTGTTGTGTTACGATCTGTTTTTGCAGGATCGGTGTCACGCTCCTGCCCCCTGGCAGTCCGTGGTTCCGGATCGGGAGGATCTTTTGACGTTGCTGAAAAGCGACGAACTGCTTTCCCGTCTGACGCCGGAGCAACGGGAAATCTACGGTCGGATGACGCCGGTACAATGGTTGCGCAATTCGGATTTTGCCGTCTTCCCCTGCGCCCCCGACGGCACTCCCGAACCCCAAAAGCGTCTGTTTTTATACGGAAAACTCCGAATTTCCATCAAAATTTAAGAGGAACGGAGTGTTTCTTACCCCTTCCACCGTCCAATAGAGAATTGCGCGCCCACGTGAGCCTTCCCTTAGTAAGGGAAGGTGGCACGGCGTGTCCGCCCGCCGTGACGGATGAGATTGTCTAAAGAAAAAACTTTCGACAGATCTAAAAAAGTAACATTCTCCACCAAAACAACCTCATCAGTCGCCTACGGCGCCAGCTTCCCCTACCAGGGGAAGCCAAACTTTTGCGCGTCTCTTATGATAACGATCAAACCCGCCGGTTCTTCGGCGGGTTTGCTCTACCTTATTTATATTTTTTGCGGAATTCCAGGGGGGTCATGCCGACGCGCTTGTGGAAAAATTCCGAAAAATACGCCGCGTCGCAAAAGTTCAGCTGGGTTGCAATTTCCTGCACGGTAAGGTTGGTTCGCTTCAGCAGCGATTGGGAAATCCCCACCCGCAGATCCAAAATGTATTCGTGGGGCGTAATGCCGTATTCCTGCTTAAACACGCGGATGACGTGCTGTTTTGTGATCTGAAATTCCTGTGTCAATTGTTCCAGGGTAATGTCTCCGTTTGGCACGCTGTCGATGGCGGTTCGGATTTGAAGGGCAAGGGAAGGTTGTTGCTTGTAATTTCGGCGCTCCAATTCTTGAGAAATCAGGTGACATAACTCGCACATCAGTCCGGGGCCGTAGCGGTCGATGATTGCCGGGTCTGTGTTGTATCCGATGACTTCACGGATTTTTGCAATATCTTCCGAAATATCGAAGTCCGGGATGTGGTTTGTTTTTGAGAGTCCGTACATCCGCAACACTTCCGGAACCCCAAAGCCGGAAATTTGCACCCAAAGGCGGTGCCAAGGGGCTTCCGGGTCGGGATAATAATCGTGATATTGCCCCGGATGTAAAATGAATACGTCTCCCGCTTTGACCTGGAACGTGTGATTGTTTTCGGTCACCGTGCCTTTCCCTTCCACGATGTATTCAATGGATCCTACGCCAAAAGGACGAATGACATGTTCTTGGATTCGGGAACGGTTGGTTTTGTCAATGGCAAAAGGTGCGTTTGTTCTGCGGTATAATTCCGCATAGTTAAGTTTTTCTTCCACGTTTTCGCTCCTTTAAAATGTTAATATTTTCATGTTTTTATGTTGATATTTTTTATTGACATGTTGATTATAACATGTTATAATGAAAATGTCAAGAAAAAAATCATGGAATTCATATTTTCATGTTAAAAAAAGGAGTGTATGCAAAATGAAAAAAAGAGTTTCTCTTTTGGCAGTCTTGTTGATTGCGGTTTTTGCCATCGGTTTTGTTTCATGGGTAGCCCCCACTAAAACCGAGGCTGCGCAAATCGCCACTGCTGCCAAATTCGTTCCGGGGGAAGAATACGTTCTGACCATGGCAGGAACGAAGATGTGGTTCAACGGAACTTACGTAAGTGCAAATGCTACTTACGGGGTTGGCGGTGAAGTTTATAAGAACAGTTTGGTTCTTACCGCACCTCCCACCACGTTGGAAGACGCCCATAAGAGTTTGTGGCGTATTTCCTATGCCACAAGCACAAGTACAATTACTATGTATTCGGATTATGCCGGAAAATTTTTGAACATGACAAATACCGGCGTTTCTTTGTCCGATACGCCCCAAGCGTTGAACGCCACTATTTCCGGTGCTTCCATTAAAATTTATGTCACGGTGGACGGAACGAATTATTATCTCCGTCTGACCCGTGGTACCGGTGCGAACGACCACGGTCGTTGGGTTGTGGGTTCAAACGCCAACAGTGCAACCTTCGGACTTCGTTCTATTCAGGATGCTGATTCCGAATCTTTTGTCCGTCCCATGCGTCAGTTCGTTTCCGGGGAACAGTACGTTCTCGGCAGAAACAACGTTACGGATAAAGCCGGTATTAAGGCTGAAGTTTGCGTTGTTGCCGGGGAAAAGGAAACCGGGTTGCAATATGCTCCCCGTCCTGCCACCTTGGAAAAAGCCACCGACAGTTTGTGGCGGATCACCAAAAATGAAGACGGAACCTATGTTTTCTATTCCGATGCAGCCGGGAAGTATTTGAATCTTTCCGCCACCGAAGCATCTTTGTCCGATACCCCTCAAAATCTGAACGCTACCCTTTCCGGTAGGACCATGAAGATTTACACCGTCGTTGACGGAAAAACCTATTATCTTCGTTTTTCCAACGCTCTGACTACCGGTTCCGGTTGGCATTCCGGTACTTCTACGACCAGTCATGAGTTCACTCTGTACGCCATTCAGGAAAATGAAAAGGAATACGATAATACGGGTCTGACCCCCTTGTATTCCGTTGCTTGCTTTGCCGACCTGCACGTGGACTACGGCATTCAATCTTGGGAACCCCCCATTCGTCAGGGTACCATTAACGCCGTGAATTATCTGAAATCCATCGGCGGCGCCAACGTGGTTCTGGTGGGCGGTGATATCGTTTCTCAAAACGATAAGTCTGCCGAGTGGACCAACGATATTCTGAAAAACGTTCAGGATACCGTTTATAGCACCATGTTGGAAGGCAGTACCGACGGCGTCGTTCTTCCCATCACCGGCAATCACGATTCCGAAGTAGGGAACAAGGCTGGCGGAACCATGTATGCAGGGGACTGGGATCGGTATATGCTGGATAACGTGGGTGAATTTACCGCTACTTTGCGGAACCCCGATTCCAAATTCAACGAATTGCTCTGCTACCGTTACAATATCGGCGGTATGGAATACATTTGTGTCAACACCCCCTATCAGGCAAGCGGCGATGTCGTTCTGATTTATGACAGTCAGGTCGCATGGGTAGAAGAACAACTGGCAGCCATCGGCAAGGATAAGACCGTGATCCTGATGTGTCACTATCAGATGGAGGTTGCTTTTAAAGAAACTCTGAAGGAATATCCCAACGTGTTGTACTGCTACGGACATTTGCATGCCGAAGACAGTTATTACGCCTGGTACTCCACCTCTGAACTGGTTCGTCCCATCACCGGAACCGAGACCCAAAACGCAGACAACTCCTGGAACATCGAAGGGGCTCTGTCCTGTCACATGGGTTCCATGGGTTATTACCGCACCCAATACCAAAGCGCACCCCTGGGTTCTGCCGAACCTTCCGTCGTTCAATTTTTGAAGATTGATTTCTACGAAGATCACATTACCTTCCGCTATTATAATACGGGAGAAAAATCCGGCGACCCTGACGTGTACGAAATTGCTTCTTACACCGTCGCCCGGGATATAAAAGATCAATTTGCAACCTACAAACAGCCCATCGTAGGATCCGCAGAAGATGCGGTTTCTTCCGGTGCGGTCAGCAAATTAACAAGCCCGAACAACGTAAACTACTTCGACTTTGGAAACGATAAAGCCGGCCAATCGGTTACCTATACCGTTTCTTCGGAAAAGGCCGGAGACTTCTGTGCCGCAATCCGGTATTGCACCGGGTCTGCCACCGACCGCAGATTGCAACTTTCGGTTAACGGAGTTGTATCGCAGGAAGTAACCTTCCCCAGAAACAGCACGGTTTGGGGGAATAAGGAAGATTCTACCTTTACTTATAAGAAGATCTACCTTCCTTTGGAAGAAGGGGAAAACACCATTACCCTGACCCAATTCGGAGGCTATTACGCACCTCAAATTTCCGATATCATTATTTATCCGGAATATGTGGTACAGAATGATGTGACCATCAATCTTTCCGCAACGCTGACCGATCGGGTTCTGAACGCCGGCGAAATCACCTTTACCCTCACCAACGGTACGCTCACTTACACCGCAACCAATGATGAAAACGGAAATGCTATCATCACCATCCCCGCCGCGGAGGTTCGTCTGGGCGCTTATACCCTGACCCAATCCACCGCCGTGAACGGCATCACCCTGGCAGACGCCCAAACCGTCACCGTGTCCTTCAGCGATAACGGAAACGGCGGCATCACCGCCACCGCTTCTGCCGCAGACACCTTCAAAAATACC
>JAGAPC010000031.1 GCA_017623475.1 Clostridia bacterium
GGGCAATCGGAATCGTCCTTCAGATGCCAGCCGTGAAGTCCGTTATTAAAGAGGATCAGATCCGGCTTACGAACCTGGCGGAGCATCAAATCCAGCGTGGGAAGAAAGCTTGGATTATCCAGCGCTTTGGAGGTGGCAAGGGCGTCGATGTAAAATTCGTCCTTTACGATTCGTTGCACCGCCCCGCGGATTCCGTCCCAGGAAATGGAATCTCCGATATAGAAAATCCGCTTTGCAACGGTATTTTCCGTATGGGCGATCCAGGTCCGATCCCACTCGTAACACTCCAGAGGAACGGAGGTTTCCTTAAATTCATAGGTAGAATCACTCATGCTTGCTCTCCTTATTTCTTATAAAGGGGTCCGTAGGTCTGGCAAGCCCGGTAGTCCTGCCCTTCCTTATCCATGCCGAAGGCGTTCCATGCGGCGGGACGGAAGATCTCGGTATCGGGAACGTTGTGCATACATACGGGGATCCGGAGCATGGAGCACAGGGTAATCAGATCTGCGCCAATATGTCCGTAGGAGATCGCGCCGTGGTTGGCGCCCCAATTATTCATTACGTCGTAGGCGGTGCAGAAGGGGCTTCCCTCCTTGCCGTCGCAGCGGGGAGCAAACCAGGTGCAGGGCCAGGTGGGATTGGTGCGTTCCATCAACGTGTCCGAAACCTCGTCGGGCAGATTGACCGTCCAGCCTTCCGCGATCTGAAGAACGGGACCGAGTCCCTTAATCAGGTTCAAACGGATCATTGTGCAGGGCATTTCGGCGCGGGTGGTAAAGTGGCTGGAAAATCCGCCGCCCCGGAAGTTATCGAAGCCGGCTTCACACCAAACGGTGGCGTCGGTCATCTTTTCAATATCCTCGTTGGTAACCTCCCACCATTTCTTCATAATAGCGTTACCATTTTCATCTTTACATTCACCGCAGGCATCCAGGCAGGCTGCACCGGAATTGAGCAGATGGATAATTCCGCCGTTTTCCTTTGCTTTGCCTTCCAGATCGTAGCCGGTAACCCGCTTGGTCGCCTCGGGAGACCAGAAGGTGCGCACGTCGGCAAAGATCTGCGCCCGATGGGTCAAAAGACGCATAAACAACATCCCAAGTCCGTTGAGAACGTCGTTTTCGGTGGCAAGGGTATAGGGCTCACGGGCACCCTCGTAGTCGAAGGTGGAGCTGAGCAGAGCCTCGGGGTAGTCGCAGTTGGGCCAATGGTCGGTCCATTGACGCTGTCCCTGGAATCCGCCGGCGATGGCGTTATGCCCTACCATTTCTTCCTCAAAGCCTTCGGGAAGATTGGGATTGCCAGCCATCAGATCCTTGATGATACAATACATCTTGACGGTGAATTCCCATTGTTTTTCTTTCTGCTCGTCGGAGAATTTCACGCTTTCCGGGTTGTCGTCTCTGCCTTCTTTACAATGCGCCTTCGTCCAGGCAAGCGCCTTTTGGTATTCTTCTTCGTTGTAAATGCCTTCCTCCATACGGCGGAGAATTTCCACCTCATCGACCGATTCCACTCTCATGCCGAGATAGGATTCGACGAAATCCTGATCCATGATCGAACCGCCGATTCCCATACATTGAGAACCGATCTGCAGGTACGATTTACCGCGCATGGTGGCAACGGCGACGGCGGCTCTGCCGAAGCGGAGCAGTTTTTCTTTTACGTCTTCGGGGATTTCGGTGACCTGATCCCGATCCTGCACCTCGTGTCCGTAAATGCCGAAGGCGGGAAGTCCCTTTTGGGCGTGGGAAGCCAAAACCGCCGCCAGATAAACGGCACCGGGACGCTCCGTACCGTTAAAGCCCCAAACGCCCTTGATGGTGTTGGGATCCATGTCCATCGTTTCGGAGCCGTAGCACCAGCAGGGGGTAACCGACAGGGTAATATCTACCCCTTCCCGCTTGAATTTATCCGCACAGGCGGCGGCTTCGGGAACCCGACCGATGGAAGAATCGGCGATGACGACCTTGACCGGCTCGCCGTTGGAATAAAAAAGATTTTCTTCAAACAATTTTTTTGCGGCCTCCGCAAGCCCCATGACCTGGTCCTCCAGGCTCTCCCGCAGCTTCAGCGGTCCGCGGCGGCCGTCGATGATGGGACGGATACCGATAACGGGATAAGAACCTACGTATCTGTTTTTTGCCATAAGATATACCTCCGATATTTTCTGTTTTCTTTTATTATACCTCTTGACAACCGATTTGTCTTGTGTTAAAATAAGGATAAAGTATAACAATATCCGGTTTTTTTTATTTTAGACCTGTTTTTTTGAGGCAAAAACGAAATTTTTTTCCGGAAATTCGTGAGGTAGTTATGATTTTTCATCTTTGCCGGGAAGCCATCTCCCACAAGACGGAGCAATTTCCCATGGCGTTTTATTCCGTGGATCATACCCATCCCCGCTATCAGATGATCCACCATTGGCATCCGGAAACGGAGCTTGTGGCGGTAAGACGGGGCACGTTGCGGCTGACCCTGGACGGCTCGGTCGTAACGCTGAAGGAGGGGCAGTTTATCCTGATCCCTTCGGGAACGGTACACAGCGGAATCCCCTCGGACTGCCGATACGAATGTGCCGTTTTTGACCGAAGAGCCGTGCTGAATATCTTCAAGGGATCGTGCTATCTGCAGGTAAAGCAATTCTTTTTGACCCCTGCCATTCTGCCTCCGTCTCCGGCGCTGGAACGATGGATGAACGCCCTGGAAAAGCAAGAGACGGGCTTTGAGGCGGAGGTTTTGAGCGCATTTTACGCATTGATTTCTCAATGGATGAAAAATCCCCCGAACAAGCTGCCGGCTCTCCCCTGCCGCAAATCCCGGTTAGTTCCCTTTGAGCAGGCGGTTTTGTACCTGCAGGAGCATTACAAGGAACAAATTACGCTGAAGGATATTGCAAAGGCGTCGGAATTGAGCGAAAAATATTTTGGGGAATACTTCAAAAACCTTACCGGCGAAACCCCGGTGCAATATCTGAACAAATACCGTATCGAGCAATCGGCGGAGGCGCTGAAGGAGGATGAAAAATCCGTCACCGAAATCGCGTTGGAATGTGGATTCAACGATTTAAGCTATTTCATCAAAACCTTTCGCCGCCACTACGGAATCTCCCCCGGAGCATACCGAAAACAGCAAAAACGGGCATAGACCGGACGGTTCTTTTTCGGAAGAACAAACCGTAACGGAATGGAAAAACGGAATGGATTTTTTTGTCGAATCCTTCCGTTTTTTCTGTATTTTACAGGGATTTCACAAAAAGTTCCATACCAGTTCGGTTTATTTTCACAAATTTCGGGGAAAAGTATGTTATAATAAATTCAACGCAGGAATGCAGTTTTCCTGCATTCGCTGCGGCAACACATCACACAAAAAAATCACACAACAGGAGTGTTTGCCATGCAGTACCAAAAGATCAGAGATCTTCGGGAAGACCATGATCTCACACAAACAGACATCGCCCAGATCCTCAGCTGCTCTCAGGTTTGCTACTCGCGCTACGAGTTGGGCTCGAGAGACATCCCCACCGACGTACTGATCCGCCTGTCGAATTTTTACAACGTTTCGGTGGACTACCTGCTCGGTCAGAGTGAGAATCCCAAAAGACGATGAAACGAAAGGGCCTGCAGCTGCGTTCTGCAGGTCTTTTGTTTTTAAGGAGAACTTATGAAAAACACTACCCTATGCTACCTCTATCGGAACGACGAGGTTCTTTTACTTCATCGAATCAAAAAAGAGCATGATTTGAACGAAGGAATGTGGATCGGCATCGGCGGTCATTTTGAAGAAAACGAATCCCCCGAGGAATGTGCCCTGCGGGAGGTCAAGGAGGAAACGGGGCTGACCATGACCGAATTCCGTTATCGGGGCGTCGTTACCTTCGTATCCGACCGCTACGAGGGAGAATACATGCATCTTTTTACGGCGACCAAGACCGAAGGAGAATTGAACCGAGATTGCGACGAAGGGGTTCTTCAATGGGTCAAAAAAGAGGTATTTTCCACCCTCCCCCAATGGGAAGGCGACAAGATCTTTTTGAAATTGCTGGACGAAGACGCGCCCTTTTTCTCGTTGAAATTGGAATACGAAGGAAATGATTTGAAAAAAGCGGTTTTGAATGGAAAGCTCTTCTGAGAACACCTCCCCCTCCACCGTCCTTCGGACGGTTCCCCTCCCCCTCGCCCCTGAGGCGGTGGGAGGCAGAGCAAATGAATAAAGATTGGCGTAAATAAAAAACAAATAAAAAATGCAGAATATGGTAGGAGAAAAATCTCACGCTATATTCTGCACGTTTTTTATTCTGCATTTTGCATTTTGAATTTTGCATTTCCAAAACCGGAGGTTCTGACCATGTTCCAAGATATTTTTCCCCATGTGTATCACAATGAGTTTTCGAA
>JAGAPC010000032.1 GCA_017623475.1 Clostridia bacterium
TTGTGTTGTATAAAATCGACAATTTTCTTACAAAATGTTCGTTCCCGCCTCTTTTCCCTTGCAAACAATGTCGAATCGTGCTATAATAGGAACGCCAACATATTTATTTATGTATCAAAGACAACATAATGCACATTATGTTACCTATAACACCAACCGCAATTTTTCCATTCTCCGCCGATGCTCGAAGCCGGTCGTGACGATATAGATCCGTGTGGTGTTAATGCTGCTATGCCCAAGGATGTCTGCCAGCTTGGCAATGTCCTTTTCGATCCCGTAAAAAGTACGCGCAAACAAGTGACGCAGATTATGGGGAAATACCTTTTGCGGATTCACCCCCGCCTGCACGCAAAGCCGCTTCATCTCCCGCCAAATGTTCGTGCGGCTTATGGGCTTTCCGTTCCTGGTAATGAAGATTGCGCCTGATTTGATTTTCTGCACTGCTGCATAGCGGAGCAATTTTTTTTGCAACTCGCAGACGATAAAAACCAAGCGGGTTTTCCCTTTCAACGATACTTTTGCCTCTCCGTTTTGCACCGATTCCACCGTGATATATTGCAGTTCACTCACGCGGATTCCGGTTCCGCATATCGTTTGAAGAATCAGGCTGAGCCGTTCATTTTTCTTCTGTTTTGCCGTATTTACCAGCCGAATATATTCTTCTCGCGTCAATTCTTTTTCTTCCGGACAATAGATCTGACGTTGGATTTTGATGAATTTCACTCTGCAATCCGTCCATTCGAGAAACGAAAATAAACTATTGAGCGCCCCCAACATCGAATTGATGCTTCGGGGTGCATAATTTTGCGAAATCAGATGATTTTTATAGTTAATTACCTTCTCTTTTGTGACGTATTCTCCCTTGCAATAAGCCGAAAAAGCGCGAATATCGCGAAGATATTTTTCGATGGTGTTTTTACTCTTTTCTTCCTCCTCCAGAAACGCCGCGAACCTTCCCATTTGTTTTTCCGTTAAAATTCTTTTTTTCATAACCTTCACCTCCGATTTCTATTATAACCTAAGATTATGATTTTACGTTGTCATTGACGACGCAAGCGGAAAATTATCTTTCGATGCGTCGGTGAAACCCATTGTTCCCCGCCGAAGACGTATATCATCCGTTACGGCGGGAACGGATATCAAAAAAAACGACCCGCGGTGCGGATCGTTTTTTACTTGTGTATGGACTATAAAAAAGATATATTTTCCGTTTTGCGTATGACTTCGAACTCTCGCAGTTTTTAGTGAAGCATCGGCTGATGCCGATGTGATGTTATGCCTAACGGCATAGTGAAGTTTTGTGCTGTCGCACAAAGTGAAGTTAAGTGCGCCACTCACTTCCGCAGAAACTTCACTGTCCGCAGGACAACTTCACTTGCAAAGCAAACTTCACGCGCCGAAAGACGCACTTAGTTGAAAAACCGACTTGTCGAAACAAGTCGGTTTTTCTGGCAGGGGCACTAGGGATCGAACCCAGGACACGCGGTTTTGGAGACCGCTGCTCTACCGGCTGAGCTATACCCCTGTATTGGATTCGCTATTTATTATAACACAATTTCGTCGGTTTTGCAAGGGGGGAATGTGAATTTTTTATTAAATAAACGAAAAATCACGGCTTGTAACGGATTTGCCTTATTTATGTGTTAGGATAGAGGAAATTATGAATCGCGGAGGAACCTCTTATGTCGCGTGAAGCTTGGTTGAATCAACAGAAGCCCGCCGTATCGGATCGGGATTTTCGGGTCCTGGAAAGAGCGTCGGAGATTTTATTAAAAAATATTGCTCCCAACGAACCGGGAACACTGTGGAATCCCTACCGTGCCATCGTGCCGTCGATGGCGCGTCATCACGCAAAGCCGGACAAGCTCCAATTCCCCGGAATCTGGAACTGGGACAGCGCCTTCCACACGGTGGGCGTGGCTCGGTTTGACAAGGAATTGGCGCAGGAGCAAATGGAAGCGTTTTTCCTGTTCCAGAAGGAAAACGGACTTTTGCCCGACGTCATTCGGATGCCCATCGCCGGCGGCGATATTATGGATCAATACGGCAAGCCCCCCGTATGGGCGTGGGCGATGGAACGGCTTGACCGCGCCTGCCCCGACGATGAATTTTTAGCAAAAATGTACCCGAAATTGGTATTAAATGAGAAGTTCTGGCGCACCGAACGGTATTGCGAAGAAGACGGGCTTTTCTTCTATTCCACCTCGGAGCAGGGGAAAAACCGGGATAAATACATCCGTTGGGAATCGGGCTTGGACGATTCCATCCGCTTCGACGACAACACCGTTGAATATCTGTATCCCATTGATCTGAACTGCTTTGCCGTTTCCTTCTACCGTTCCATGCAATATTTGGCGCTGCGGCAGAATCTGACCGACGACGCCGAAAAATGGTACGATCGGGAAAGGGCGTTGATCGGACGGATCTTGGACGTGATGTGGAGCGAGGAGGATCAATGCTTCTGGGATTGGAATTTCAAAGAAAAATCCTTCGTTCGGGTCTTGACCCCCGCCTCCTTCATGCCCCTGTGGGTTGGCATCGCCACTCCCAAGCAAGCCGCCGCCCTGGAAAAATGCGCGGCAGATCCGAAAAAATTGTACCCCTGTATGCCCACCGTTTCCCTGGATCACCCCAAAATGAATCCCGTGGGATATTGGAGAGGCTCCGTGTGGATGAACGTGGCGTATTTTGCCATTAAGGGGCTGTACGATTACGGATTCCGCAAGACCGCTATGGACATCCGCAACACCCTGCTGGATTGGATGGACCAGGGCGAGACCATTTATGAAAATTACAACCCCCTTACCGGAGAGGGGAAGGACGGCAGAGATTTCTCCTGGTCCTGCGTGTTTGCCATGGAAATGGTTTTGGAGATGAAATAAATGAAATGGTTGATTGCCTCGGACATCCACGGCTCGGCAAAATATTGCCGTCAACTGCTGGACGCCTTTGATCGGGAAGGCGCGGATCGGTTGCTTTTGTTGGGAGATCTGTTGTATCACGGTCCTCGCAACGATCTGCCCGACGAATATGCTCCGAAAACCGTCATCGAATTGCTCAACGCACGAAAAGACGTGATCTTCTGCGTTCGGGGAAACTGCGAGGCGGAAGTGGATCAAATGGTCTTGCAATTCCCGGTTTTGGCGGATTATATGCTGTTGTACGAAGCAGGGCGGATGATCTACGCCACCCACGGACACCATGCGGGAGAACAAAATCCCCCGCCCTTTGCCAAGGGAAGCGTGCTTCTCAACGGACACACCCACGTGCCCGCCTGCAACGACCACGGAGATTGGTTGTACCTCAACCCCGGCTCGGTCTCGATCCCCAAGGAAAATTCCCCCCGGGGGTACATGACCTTGGAAGACGGTCGCCTGTTGTGGAAAACCCTTTCCGGCGAGGTTTGGAGAGAAGAAAGTTTGTGACATAGGATGTTCTTCTTTCTTTTCCGAAGAAAAGAAAGAAGCAAAGAAAAGCAAATTCCGGCGGAATATTTCCGCCGGAGTATTTTTTTGAGAAGATGCAAGATAAAATGTCTCTTTTGCAAAAGAACTGACAACCTCATCCGTCACGGCGACCGAATCCGCCGTTACGGATGAGGTTGTTTAGAAGATATAGCTTATTACAAAATAGCGGAAGATGCCGCCCTATAAGGCGGCATCCTTGATTTGCCAAAAGAAACAACCAGTATCAACGCTCTGCTATTAATCTCCATTCCCTATCCTTTTAGAACGTAGGATTTACAGTAGCTATACATATATTTCTGTGTTTAGACAATCTCCATATAGTACAAAAACTATTTTTCGGATCATTGAAAATTGATTAAGACAATCCCCATATAAGCAATTACAACAAATGTAGTATTACCACACTTTGGGCATCGAACCATATTTGTATTATTCTCTATTTTTATTGTGTCCACCTTGTCTAAATTTTTTTAAAACATTTTTTTAACTAACAACTTATACCTCTTTTCATCAATCTCAATTAAACTTTTTTGACCATCGTTAAACTCAAGAGCAACCGTATAGATTCCTTTCTTTTTTGCGGAAAGACCTGCGAGCAAGCCAACCCCCCCAAACAGAACTCCACCGACAAACGCTCTTCCTACTGCACTTGCGGCACTTCTTCGACTATCCTCGTCAAGAACTTCATATTGTGCAACCGAGTGTTTATTTATTATTATCTCATTATTCAGTCCTAAATGAATGCAAAGATCATTAAAATTTGCGGTGACAATAAATCCTTCATACGCTCCTGCTATTACCTTGTTTTTTGCTCCCATTTTTCTAATCTCCTTTCAAAATAAAAAAAGTGTGTCCCATTGAGAGACACACCCGAAATATGCACCCCTCAATGTTACCACACATTTTACCCACAACAGGATAGAAGGAATGCAGACTTCCAAGATTAGCATTCCCGTCATGGGTATATTAAAATGTGTGGTAAAATAAGTATATCACATTTGTCGATTTTTGTCAAGGAAAAACTATTAACAACCTCATCCACCACTTCGTGGTCCCCCTTCCCCTACCAGGGGAAGGCAGATGGGGTGCATCTTCCATTGACAAAAAAACTCCCGGCGGATGAAATCCGCCGGATTTGGCTTTTCTTTCTTTTGGTACTTTTCTTTCTTTTCTCCTGAAAAGAAAGAAAAGTACACCCCGCCGCCCCTCTATTTTCTCACCAAATATTTCCGCATATCGATGGCGCAGGCGATGAGGATAATTAAGCCCTTGATGACGTATTGGAGGTTGGAGTCGATGCTCAAGAAGGTCAAGCCGACGAAGATGATTCGGAGCAACACGACCCCAAGAATGACCCCTCGGATCTTTCCGATGCCGCCCACGAAGGACACGCCCCCGATGACGCAAGCGGCGATGGCGTCCAGTTCGTAATTCAGTCCCGTGGCGGCACTGTTCGAGCCGATGCGCGCCGCTTCGATGAACCCGGTCACGCCGTACAACACCCCGGCAAGGGTGAAAACCCCGATGATCGTCGCCGTCACGTTGACGCCCGAAACCCTTGCGGCTTCCTGGTTTGAGCCGACGGCGAACATATTTTTCCCAAAGGCGGTCTTATTCCACACGAACCACATGATCAGGGTGATGCCGATGGAATAAAAGACGTAATTGGGGATGGCGGTGGCACCGATCTTCAAAAAACTGCCGGTAATAAAGCTCGTATAGGACGGATCGAGCCCGGAGAGGGATTGCCCGTTGTTGTTGCCGTTCATCAGATACATCAACAGCGCGCCGAACAGGATCAGCTGGGTTGCCAGGGTGACGATGAAGGGGTGCAATTTGAATTTTGCCACGCAAAAGCCGTTGACAAGCCCCACGATCCCGCCCATCAAAAGGACGATCCCCAGCACCGCCCACAGGGGCAGGGTGGGTAGATTTGGGAACATTTTGTTGGGATACCCGGTCATCTGCAGCAGCGACGCCGACACGCAGGCGACCAGCCCCACCACCCGTCCGGCGGACAGGTCGGTCCCGGTCAGAATAATACATCCGGCGATGCCCAAGGCGATGGGCAGATTGGCGGCGGAAAGGGATAAAATATTTACGAGCGACGGCACGGACAAAAACCGCGGATCGTAAAGGACGATCCCCACGATGGCGGCGATCAGAAAAAAGTAGAGAGAGTTGTCAATAATAAATTCGTTTCGTTTCCGACGGCGGTCGTCCTTCGACATTCCCTGCCAATTTCCGAGAGACTGTTTTATACGTTTCATAAATATACCAAAAAAATAGAATGATGTGATTAGTAACAGGAAAGCGCCCCATCTACCGCATTAGAGGAAGGCAATTATTCACTGCGGCGCGTGGCTTTTTTCTTGCATTTTTATGATAGAATAGTATGATTTGCGATGGGAAATACCCCTTCCACCACTTCGTGGTCCCCCTTCCCCTGCAACAGGGGAAGGCAGGGGTGTCGTCCGATTTCTTGATGGAGTATTCTTTTGTTTTCTTTCGCTTTTAACTGCAATACAACTTAATTTCCGCGATGCTCTGCGGTTGACTGCCTTCCCCTATGGTAGGGGAAGGGGGACCGCCTTGGCGGTGGTGGGGGTAAGAACCCCACGCAAGCAAGCGAAAAAAGAAAGAGTAAATAAGGGGTAAGATAAAAAAACTTGTTCTGATGTTTTCTTTCTGTCCGCGGAATATATCGACGACCTTCTGCCTCGCGTTGCTCGGCTCGATATATCCGTTACACAGATTCGATATATTTTTGCAAATGCAAAAATTCGATATATCTCCCCTTGGAAGATTCGATATATTCGCTTCGCGAATAAGAGACGAACTAAACAAATTTTGCCGCCAGGGTCATGATCTGCTCCTGGGTGGCGGTTTTTCCGTCAACCTCTCCGGCGACGCGCCCCGCGGACATGACCAAGATTCGGTCGCAAATCCCCAACAATTCGGGCATTTCTCCCGAAACGACGATGACCGACCGTCCTTTGGCGGCAAGATCCGCGATCAGTTGATAGATCTCGTATTTTGCCCCCACGTCGATGCCCCGCGTTGGCTCGTCCAGGAGCAAAATTTCCGGATCGGTCAACAACCACCGCCCGAAGATGACCTTCTGCTGATTTCCCCCGGACAGGGTGCGGATGGCAGTGCTTCGCCCCGGGGTTTTGACCCGAAGGGTGCGGATCATCCGATCGGTGTCCTGCCTCATTTTTCGGTCGTTCAGCAGAAAAAAGCGGCGGTAGGACGGCAGGTTGGAAATGACGGTGTTTTCCAAAATATCCCGAATTCCGAAGATCCCCGTCGCCCGCCGTTCCTCCGTCACCAGCACGAAGCCGTTGGCGATGGCTTGCCGGGGAGTGCGGTTAAAAATCTTCTTTCCTTTCAGGATAAAATCTCCCTCTTTGCGGGCAGAAAGTCCGAACAACGCCTCCAGCACCTCCGTCCGCCCCGATCCGTCCAAGCCGGCGATTCCGAGGATTTCCCCCTGTCTCAGATCAAAGGAAACGTCGGTGAGACGGGAATACAACCCGGTCAGCCCCCGCACCGACAGCACCGTTTCTCCCGGACGGTTGGTTTTCGGAGGAAAGCGCCGTGTCAGATCCCGCCCCACCATGAGACGGATGATCCTTTCCATCGTCAATTCCTTTGCCGGATGAGTGGCGACGGTTTTCCCGTCCCGCATGACGGTGACGGTGTCGCAGATCCGCAGAATTTCCTCCATTTTGTGGGAAATATAGATGATTCCGCACCCTTGGTTTTTCAAGGTCTCAATGATGCGGAACAGCTGCTCCGCTTCCTCGCCGGTCAGCGACGAGGTGGGCTCATCAAAGACGATGACTTTGGCGCCATAGCTGACCGCCTTTGCGATCTCGACCATTTGCCGTCGGGAGACGGGCAGATCCTCCATCACCGCCTTCGGGTTGACCGAAAGCCCCAGGGAGGCGAACAGCTCCTTGGTGTCCCTCTGCATTTTCCCTTCGTCCACCACGCCCAATCGGGTGGGGTACCGCCCCAGCCACAAATTGTCCGAAACGGTGCGCTTCAACGCCTGATTCAACTCTTGATGAACCATAGCCACCCCTTGCTCCAGCGCCTCTTTGGAATTTTTAAATTCCACCGGACTTCCCCGAAACAGGATCTCCCCCGAATCCTTGGCGTAGATCCCGAAGAGGCATTTCATCAGGGTGGATTTCCCGGCGCCGTTTTCTCCCATCAGGGCGTGGACCGAGCCGGCGTTTAGGGTAAATCGGGCGTGATCCAAGGCTTTGACGCCGGGAAAAGATTTGCAAATATCGGTCATGGAGAGAAGGATCTCGTCCATTATTCTTCTCCCGTATAAATTCCGTAGGGGATGCGGATCTTTGCCGCCGATTCATCCACGGCGTACTCGCCCATCCCGTCCAAAAAAGACTTTTGCTCCAACACGTTTTTTACGGCAGTTTCAATGCATTCCGCCATTTTATTGCCGTCCTGGGTGATGGTGCCCGCCATCTTTCCTGCGCGGATCAGGGATTTTGCCGCGTCGATGGCATCGACCCCGAAAACCGGAATGGAAACGCTTCCGCTTGCCCCGGTGTTGAACCCGGCGGTCTGCAGGGCGGTGATGGCGCCTTCCGCCATGTTATCGTTGTTGCAAATGACCAGTTCGATCATATTTTTGTTGGCGGAATTGTAGGTGGTCAGGGCGGTGGTCATATACTCGTTTGCCGCCTGGGCAGACCATTTTCCGTCCTTGTCCAGCAGAAACTTATCCTTGTTGGAGGCATCGTAAAAGACCAATTCCGGCTTCCCGGCGGCGGTCAGTTTTTCGTTGGCGTTTTCCACCGAATAGCGGGTGCGGTAGATGGCTTCGTTGTTCCCCTTTTCTCCCATAAACATGACGTAGGAGATCTTGCCGTCCCCGTTCAGGTCGGTTTTCTCATAATTTTTGACCAGATAATCCCCGATCATATCCCCCTGCAATTCCCCCGCCTCGGTGGCGTTGGTGCCCACGTAGATGCACTTTTCATAGCTGTTCACCACGCTGTCGGACACTTCCCGATTAAAGAAGATCACCGGAATTCCGGAAGATCGGGCAAGAGAAATGATTCCGTTCGCCGCATCGTCGGAACCGGTGGTGACGATGTTGACCACCAACAGTTTTGCCCCCTTGGTCACGGCAGTCTGAATCTGCTCGGTTTGGGTGGTCTGACTGTTGTTGGCGTCGTAATCCTGATAGGAAATCCCCGCCTCGTTCAGCCGACGGTCCAACGCCGCCCGAACGGTGGAAATATAGGTGTCGCTGTAGGTGTAATAAAAGACGTGGACGTCCGCGCTTCGGTTCTTTCTTCCGCACCCGGCAAAGAGAGACAGACAAAGAACGAAGCACAACGCAAAGGAAAGGATTTTTTTCTTCATACGAATTCCTCCCGGAAAGTTGATTTGAGGTTAGTATGTCCAAAGGAACGAGGGATTATGTTCTTTTTCTTTTCAGGAGAAAAGAAAAAGAACCAAGCTACGGCATAAGTGTCGACCATCGAAAAATTCCGCGTCTACGACTTGAATTTTTCGGGTCTCACTTAAAAGAAAAGCCATATTCGGCGAATTACATTCGCCGGAGACAAAATAATAAATTTAATTTTTCCTCACGGCAAAGGATTTTGCCGTGCTTTCGCTTTTTTCTTTGCTTCTTTCTTTTTTCTCGCGAAAAAAGAAAGAAGATACCCCCGTCAATCAAATTCTCGCCAGAACTCCCTCACCGCCTTTTGGTAGCCGGGGCGGTCGATGTGGTAGCTCATGCCGTGCTGCGCCCCCGGAACGAGAAAGAGCCGTTTGGGAGACGCGCACGCCTTATAATTTTCGTAGGTCATCTGCACCGGTACGAATTTATCGTCGGTCCCGTGGATAAACAGGACGGGAACGGAAGATTTTTTCAAAGCGTCTATAGCAGAACATTCCTTCGACCCCACGTGAAGCCGGCGGCGGCACCATTCGTTGGCAAGAACCCCCTGCAGTAAATAAGGAAGATGCAGATTTTTTTCGGTCACGTGCTTCCAGATGGCGTGGGGAGAGGTAAATCCGCAATCGGCAATAATTCCGTGGACGTTCTTCGGCAGAGACAGCCCCGACGCCATCAACACCGTGGTGGCGCCCATGGAAATTCCCATCAGATAAATCGGCTCTTTTCCCCCGGTTTTGCCCTTGACCCAATGAACCCAATCGACGCAATCGTATCGCTCCAGCATCCCGAATCCCATATATTCGCCGCCGCTGTTGTTCTGCCCCCGCTGCTCCGCAAACAACACGCTGCATTGATTTTGAAACCAAAAATCCGCGATAAATCCGAAATCCCGCGACCAGGTGGAGCGCCAGCCGTGGAGAGCGATGATCACCCGCTTCGGATGGGGGTGGGGATACCAATGCCCCGCCAGCCGCACCCCGTCGTGACTGATGATTTCCACCGGCTCAAACCCCGGCGTCTGCTCCAATTCCAAGGAGGCAGCGGAAATCTCTTCCGCGTATTCGGTAAACAGATCCGACCCGGAAACCAGCCGCGCCCCCTGCTCCATATGCTTGGGATTTTTTCGACCCAAAATCATATTCATTACCCGTTGAGAGACGAAAACGTAGCCGCCGCCCAACACCGACGCCACCGCCGCCGCCCCAAGAAAAATCCCCAAACCGCCCATTTTTTTCATATCTTCCTTCTCCTTTTTGATTGTTTTATTTTGTACGGAGAAAAGAAAAATATGCAAAAAGGGTTTACAAATTGAAGAAATTGTGATATAATACTATTGCGACTCAACTGAATATTACCAGACCAAAGTACGCATTTTATAATGTAAAAAATGCATGCTTCTTTTTGCAAACTTTGGTCTGTAAAAATGGTTGAGTCGCATCACCTGAGGCTATGCGTTTTTTAGTGCGTGGCTTCGGTCACGCACTTTTTTATGCAAACCATTGACAGGCAAAGAAAAACATGGTATAATATACCTGTCACACAATCTAATATTTAATTTCTCAAAGAGATACAATACCTTTGGAAAAAGGTGTATCTCTCGCTTCTGTATCTCTGTTGAGAAATAGGATTGTGTGACAACAAAGAGGGAATACGCTTTTTCGGTGCGTTCCTTCGGGAACGCACTTTTTTTGCACAAAAATGTTGACAAGGCAAGAAAAACATGGTATAATGTTCCTGTCACATAACTTTATAATTCTTCTCACAAAAGAGAAAACTACCTTGGTAAAAGGTGTTTCTCTCTTTTCTGTTTCTCTTTTGTGGGATAAATGGAGTTATGTGACAATAACGAGGGAATACACTTTTTCGGTGCGTTCCTTCGGGAACGCACTTTTTTTATACAAGAGGGACGTAATCATGACAGAAGAAAGACCTTTGGAAGAATTAGCGGTAGAAGCAATTACACTTTGCAATACCTGGGATGCAAACCCCTACTTGAAAGAATGGAATTTCCCCAAAAAAATTACAACGGATTTGGCGGCTTTTGCCTTAACTTTTGCAAAAGATCCCGAAGCGTATTATAAAAAATTCCGAGAATCAACTTGCTTGAAAGCGAAAACAACAATCTGCAAGAGGTTTTTGAAACTCTTTTCAACGACACCTTCATCCGTGCCTGTTTCTCCGTCCCCCAAATAATACAAATCGTAAAGAAATGCAGACACTATTATCATCCTGCGAATCAAGTGGTTCTGTTGCCCTCGTTGAAGGTTTTTTATCAATTCTTTGCTCGTTTGGGACGTTGGATGATAAAATCCTATGAAGGGACGGAATCATACGAAGAAAAAGATCAATTATTGCAAAAAGCGCTTACTTTAATACAGAACTTTATCAAATAAAAACCCCTTTCATCAACAAGCGAAATCGCCGACGGAAGCTTCCGTCGGCGATCGTTGTTTTACTATTTTAAAATTTCACGTCCGATGAGATATAGGGCAGGGAAAAGCCGATGATATTTGCGCCCTCTCCCATGGCGGCGCGCTTGAATCGGGCGATGGGGAAGCGGCGGAAGAAGGTCTCCAGGGTTTTGACGATCACGTCCTCGTCGTATTCGTCGAAGGTCGCCATCATATACTGATACAATTCCTGCTGCTCCAGCCGGTGCTTTGCGTAATAGTAAAGGATAAAATCGTGCAGCAGATAAGGACCTAAAATGTCCTCGGTTTTCTGATCGGATTTCAACTCGGGGGAAATGTCCGTGTCCGCCACGTCCTGCAACGCCTCTCCGAGCCGTCCGCCGTAGCGCTTTGCCAACAGCTCCACCAACGCTTTGACCAGAGTTTTGGGCACGGTAGCGTTGACGTTATAGTGGGACAGGGTATCGCCCGCAAAGGTGCAAAATCCCAGGGCGGCCTCCGACAGATCTCCCGTGCCCACCGCCAAAGCGTCGTAGCGGTTTGCCATGTCAAACAGGATCTGGGCGCGCTCCCGGGCTTGGGCGTTTTCGTAGGTACTATCGGTCGTTTCTCCGTCGTGACCGATCTGTTTCAGATGGGCGGTTACCGCTTCTTTGATATCGAATTCAAAAACCGTTACCCCCAACTCCTCCATCAAAACGTGGGCGTTGGTGTAGGTTCGCTTGCCGGTGCCGAAGCAGGGCAGGGTCATGGCGATGATATTTTCCGCGGGGAGGTTTGCCATCTTCACGGCCTCCGACGCCACCATCAGCGCCAGGGTGGAGTCCAGCCCTCCGGACACGTTGATGGCAAGGTGCTTCATGCCCGACGACTGAATTCGGGTATAGAGCGCCTGAATTTGCAGGTTGAAAAGCTCGCCTAAATATTTTTTCGGATCGTTCTTGCCGTAATAGGGGATCCGCAGATCCGCCTGCGCCCGACGGGTCGATTCCCAGCCCTCGCCGCCGATCTGATCGTCGTAGCCGGCACAGATGGGATTTGGACGGGACTGCAACGCAAAATCCACCGTTTTTCCGGCGCTGTAAACTCCGCAAAAGCCTTGATATACTCCGTCGGAAACCCCTTCCCCGAAGCCGGGATTCGCCACGGCGACCACGCAGTTTTTGGCGGCGGAGATCTTCTGACAAAGATCGGTCACGTCGGCGGAAAGACAGGGATACCCCGCCATGGCGGTGGGCAACAGAAGAACGTCTCCCTCTCCCTCGCCGTTGGCGGTGATGACAAAGGTCTTTCCGAAGGCTTCAAACTCCGGCTTTTTTCCCAATTCTCCGTTTTTCAAATACAAATTCCCGATCTGATCGGTGGACGTGACCACCACCACCGGATGCTCCGCCGTGTAGTCGCAAAGCCGATCCAACGCCCGATCGCAGGCGTCGATAAAGGAACGGTAGGCGAATTTCATCCCACAGGTCACCCCCGACACCGCAAGGGCGGGGAACAGATACAGATCGGCGGGATTCTCGTCCATAAAGGAAATCATGGACGTTACGTTGGTCTCCGGATCTCCGGGCACGATGGGTAATACGACAGACAAAAGCTTCATATAAGTTTCTCCTACGAGTAATTTATCGTTACAATGATTCGGCTTGAATTTTTAGAGCCTCACTTAACTCTTCACTCTTAACTCTTCACTCTTCACTCTTTCAACCAGCGCCACGGCTCTTGCGGCGATTCCAAGCCCCGCGCCGGTGTTCCCATACCTTCCCCTGGCAGGGGAAGGGGGACCGGCTTTGCCGGTGGAAGGGGCGTCGGGAGAAAAGAAAAAGAACCAAAAAGAAAAGCCATATTCGACGAATTCCATTCGCCGGGATTTTTTTAATTTTCCGAAGAATCCGTTAATGTTTCCGCTTTTTGCAAAGATGCTTTTGCGTTTATTGGGGTGACAACCTTTTTCCCGGTCTTTGCCTCCAGGTTTTTCCGTGCATTTCCCGCAATCTGTCCCCCTTGTTTTGCAATCCGCTTGCTTTCTGCAAAAGATTTGGGGTCGCTGGATCTTGAAATTTCCGTGGTGGAAACCTCTGCCAACATATTCAAAACCAATTCAAGATTGGTCATATTGTCTCTCAAATTTTCTTTTTTTAATCCCTTGTATTCTTTATATTCTCGGGTGCTCATGCCGGACCACGCACGGGTAATTTCATCGGTAAGTATCGCATATTCCTTTCCTTTTTGGATGCCGGTACGATCCCACTCATCGGTCAAATCCTTGCGTACTTCAATGGACTTTAACCGTTGATTGATCCACGCTTCCGAATACCCTTTTTGGCGATAAGTCTCCATGGCACGGTTGATAATCTTTTCCGGGTCGGAAATTTCTTCCAAACGCTCCGCCCCAACGTTGGCAAGCCACATTTTAAACGGCTCCGCTTTCGGGGAAGGAATGGACTGGATCAATCGGAGTAATTGCTCGGCATTTGCCACGTCGGTAAATCGCATTTTTCCGTCGGCAGCAATCATTTTCAACCGGTGACAATTTGTCACCGTTTCATTTCCCTCTTCCTTTAACCGCTGTTTTAGTTTGTTCCAATATTTTCTGGCAGTATGGTAATCTACGCTATCGGTCAAAACTTCAACCACGTCAACGATGGAAAAATACCAATTTTCTTCTTCGGAATTCCATTCGGTTCTAATTTTTTTATCTTGAAATAATTTAATTCTGTTTTCTTGTTCCATGTGTTCTCCACTCTCCACTCTCCAGCGACTCGCTACGCTCGCTGCATAAGTTCGGCTTAGCTAAAAATCCTACGCCTACGGCTTGAATTTTTAGAGCCTCACTTAACTCTTCACTTTTAACTCTTAACTCTTCACTTTTTCAACCAGCGCCACGGCTCTTGCGGCGATTCCAAGCCCTTCGCCGGTGAATCCAAGTCCTTCTTCGGTCTTGCCCTTGACGTTGACGCAGTCTTCGGCGATGCCCAAAGCGGCAGCGATATTTTTGCGGATTTGAGGTGCGTGAGGCGTGATTTTCGGCAGCTGGCAGATGACGGTGCAATCCACGTTGACGGGGAAAAATCCCTGCTCCTTCAAGGCTCGTACCGAATCCTTCAACAGTATCAGACTGTCCGCGCCCTTCCACCGATCGTCGGTGTCGGGATAACGGCGCCCGATATCCCCCATCCCCGCGGCGCCCAAAAGCGCGTCGGTGACGGCGTGGAGAAGAACATCCGCGTCGGAATGTCCCAAAAGTCCCTTTTCAAAGGGGATTTCCACTCCGCCGATGATACATTTCCGCCCCTCGGTCAAGCGATGAACGTCGTAGCCCTCTCCGATCCGAAAATTCATAACGTCTCTCCTTATTTCTCGTTTTTATTCTTTCAAAGTATATCACATTTCCGTAAAATTGTCAAATCCCCCCTTCGGTTGCAAAAAAAATGCGAACAAATCAAAGGTTTTCCCGAAAAATTCTTGACAAACCCGGCGTTATCGTGTATAATGAATTATTATAGATGATTAAAATAGGAAAATATCGGCTTTCGGAGAGCCTCGGCTCCCCTGTTCCGAAACTCGACAGGAGAAAAATATCATGGGAATGAACCTCACGCAAAAAATCATTAAAAAGCATCTGGTTTCCGGCGAAATGATCCCCGGCAAGGAGATCGCCATCCGCATCGACCAGACCCTGACCCAGGACGCAACGGGAACTATGGCGTATCTGCAATTTGAAGCCATCGGGATTCCCCGGGTCAAAACCGAATGCTCCGTGGCGTACATCGACCACAACACCCTGCAGACCGGATTTGAAAACGCCGACGACCATCGGTATATTCAATCCTGCTGTGCAAAATACGGCTTGTATTATTCCCGTCCCGGCAACGGCATCTGCCACCAAGTGCATCTGGAACGGTTTTCTGCTCCCGGCAAAACCCTGCTGGGCAGTGACTCCCACACCCCCACCGGCGGCGGCATCGGCATGATGGCAATCGGTGCCGGCGGCTTGGACGTGGCGGTTGCCATGGGCGGCGGCGCGTTCCATTTGAATATGCCCGAGGTAATCCGCGTCAACCTCCACGGCAAGCTCCGTCAAGGCGTTGCGGCAAAGGATATTATCCTGAAGCTTTTGGAGATCCTTTCGGTCAAGGGCGGCGTGGGAAAGGTCATTGAATACGGCGGAGATCTGTCGTCTCTCTCGGTTCCCGAACGCGCCACCATCACCAACATGGGCGCGGAATTGGGCGCCACCACCTCCATTTTCCCCGCAGACGACGTAACCTGTAAATTTTTGTACGCCCAGGGCCGCGGCAACGACTTCATTCCTCTGGAAGCGGACGAGGATGCGGAATATTCCCGGATCATCGACATTGATCTTGCCGCCCTCGAACCCCTTGCCGCCTGCCCCCACTCCCCCGACAACATCAAGCCCATCAAGGAATTGGCAGGGAAAAAGATCGACCAGGTCTGTATCGGCTCCTGCACCAACTCGTCTTATCTGGATCTGATGAAGGTGGCAAAGATTCTGAAGGGCAAGACCGTGGCGGAGCACGTCTCTTTGGTCATCGCCCCCGGCTCGAAGCAGGTGTTGGATATGCTTGCCAAGAACGGCGCTTTGAGTGATATCATTTCCGCCGGCGCACGGATTCTGGAATGTGCCTGCGGTCCTTGTATCGGCATGGGGCAAGCCCCCAACTCCAACGGCGTTTCCCTGCGTACCTTCAACCGCAATTTTGAGGGACGCTCCGGAACTGCGGACGGACAGGTTTACCTGGTTTCCCCCGAAACCGCCGCCGTCTCCGCCCTGACGGGAGTGTTTACCGATCCCATGGCAAACGTCCCCGACCTTACGGTGGAAATGCACGAAAAATTCGACGTCAACGACAACATGATCGTCAAGCCCTATCCGGCAAACGAAGAACACGAGGTCATTTACGGACCGAACATCAAGCCCTTCCCCCTGAATAAGGAGCTGCCCGAGGTCCTTTCTGCGAAAGCGGTTCTGAAGGTGGGCGATAACATCACCACCGACCATATTATGCCCGCGGGAGCAAAGATTTTGCCCTATCGCTCCAATATCCCCTACCTCTCCCAATTCTGCTTCGGGGTCTGCGACAAATCCTTCCCCGAACGCGCTCTGGAATGGGGCGGCGGATTCGTCATCGGAGGTCAGAACTACGGTCAGGGATCGTCGAGAGAACACGCGGCATTAGTCCCCCTGTACTTGGGCGTCAAAGCCGTGGTCGCCAAATCCTTTGCCCGCATCCATGCGGCAAACCTGATTAACTCCGGCATCCTGCCCCTGACCTTTGAAAACGAGGCGGATTACGACCGCATCGAGCAGGGAGACGAGCTGGAGATTCCCGGCATCCGCCGCAACGTGGAAGACGGCACACCGATGGTTTTGATCAACAAGACCAAGGGAATCGAAATTCCTCTGACCACCGTATTTACCGACCGTCAGAAGAAGATGATCTTGGCGGGCGGTCTTTTGAACGCCACCAAAAACGCTTGACATGAAGCGGTTTCTTCAAACGCTGAACCGATATTTTCTCCCCGTCCTGCTGCTTTGCTACGCCACCCTTTGCCTCATTCTTTTGGCGGTAACCCCCGAAGGGGCGTTGGGCTTGCTTTTCGCCATCTTCTGGGCGGCGTTGACCGCAACGGCGTTACGGTGGGGCGTGTGGGGGATCTTGAAATCGGCGCAAAAACGGGCAAACGACCGGGAAATGAAGATTCTGCTGCGGACGGCAGAGGTGTTTTTCCTGCTTCTGTTCCTCGCCGCCCTGATCTTCGCCATCCTGTTAGCCCCCATCCCCGCAGTCTGGCTCTTTTTCCCCCTCCCCCTGTTCGTTTTGCAAGCCGTCGTTAAGATGGATGCGGAGAAATAAGAGGGGAACGGTGTTCTTTTTCTTTTCGGAAGAAAAGAAAAAAAACCAAGCTACGGCATAAGTGTCGACCATCAAAAAATACTTCGCCTTTGGCTTGAATTTTTTGGGTCTCACTTAAAAGAAAAGCCAAATTCGGCGGAATGCTTCCGCCGGGAAATCATAAAATTTCATTCTTTAACTATTCTGCATTTTGCATTCATAAGGAGTATGTTATGTACAAGGAACAAATCAAAGCGGCAACCGAAAAATTCGCCGCCCTGTTGGAAGAACAACTGAAGCGGGTCGATGGACTGAAATCCCAAGGGGATTTTATCGACTACGCAAAGCTGGACAAGATCATCATCGGCGTCTGCGGCGGCGACGGCATCGGTCCTACCATTACCGCCCAATCCCGTCGGGTGCTGGAATATCTCCTCGCCGACGAAATCAAAGCCGGAAAGGTGGAATTCCGCAGCATTGACGGACTGACCATCGAAAACCGCGTCAAGGTGATGAAGGCAATCCCCGACGACGTGATGGAAGAACTGAAGGCCTGCCACGTCATTCTGAAGGGGCCCACCCATACCCCCAACGCCGGAGACGGCTACCCCAACATCGAATCGGCAAACGTTGCCATGCGGAAAGCATTGGATCTTTTCGCCAACGTCCGCCCCGTCAAGGTTCCCGACCAGGGCATTGATTGGACCTTCTTCCGGGAAAATACCGAGGGTGGCTACGCCGTCGGATCCAAGGGCGTCAACGTAACCGAAGATCTGGGCATCGACTTTACCGTTGCCACCTCCCAGGGGTGCGACCGCATCGCGGAGATCGCCTTTGATTACGCCAAAAAGAACGGCAAGACCCGGGTAGAGGTGGTCACGAAGGCAAATATCATCAAGACCACCGACGGAAAATTCCTGGAGCATTGTCACAAGGTGGCGGAAAAATATCCCGATATTCAACTGAACGAATGGTTCATTGACATTATGACCGCGAAGCTGATCGACGAAAAACGCCGCCGTGATTTCCAGGTCTTCGTTCTGCCCAACCTGTACGGAGACATCATCACCGACGAAGCCGCCGAATTCCAGGGAGGCGTGGGCACTGCCGGATCTGCCAACATCGGCAAACGGTACGCCATGTTTGAAGCCATCCACGGAGACGCACCCCGCATGGTTCGGGAGGGCAGAGCAAAATACGCCGATCCCTCGTCCATGCTCCGCGCCGCCGTCCTGCTTTTGTCCCATATCGGATATCAGGAACAGTCGGACAAGCTTTCCGCCGCGCTGGATGAATGTATGTTCAACGAGCGCAAGCTGGTCGTCACCGGCCGCGACACCGGCTGCACCGGCGACGAATACGCGGAATACGTTATGAGTAAACTGTAAAAGCCTTCCCCTGGCAGGGGAAGGGGGACCACGCAGTGGTGGATGAGGTTGTAACATGAACCCAAAAAAATACAACAAAGATTTAATTCCCTTGTCCCGTACCCTTCGCAAAAACATGACAACGGAAGAAAAACATCTTTGGTATGATTTTTTAAAACCTCACCCGATGAATTTTTACCGACAAAAGGTTGTCGGCAAATACATCGCCGATTTTTATTGTCCTCAAGCAAATCTTATTATCGAACTCGACGGAAGCCAGCATTATACCGAAGAGGGTATGGAGAGTGACGAGGAACGAACCGCATTTTTAAACACGTATGGATTAAA
>JAGAPC010000033.1 GCA_017623475.1 Clostridia bacterium
ATGTAGGCGGTAACTTCGATGGAGTTGGTCAGACGGACTCTTGCAACCTTACGGAGTGCGGAGTTCGGCTTTTTCGGGGTCGTGGTCTTAACGACGGTGCAGACACCTCTCTTTTGGGGAGAGAACTGCTCGGACGTCTTCTTGTTCAGAGTGTTGACACTCTTCTGAAGACCGGGAACCTTGGACTTCTCCGTTGCTACGGTTCTGCCTTTCCGGACGAGCTGGTTAAACGTGGGCATTCTTACACCTCCTGTTTTAATATTTACCTGCATGACGAGAAAACCCGCTTGTACAGGCATTGTATAGTATAACACAAATCAAGGATTTTTGCAACACCGAAATCCAAAATAATTTATGAACTTTTTTCGAACTATCAACGATTTTCCGCAAAAAACACCCCCAAGGACAAAAATTCGGGGAAAAATGAGAAAACACGGAGTAAACTCAATTACTCCGTGCAAGATCAACGATTCGTTTCTTTTGCCGCTTCGCATAAGTTAACGTCCCGGCAGCACCGCCCCAAGAGACCGTCACGTAAGAAAAAATCAAATCTGCCCGATCCACCATCCATTGATTTCGCTTTACGATGGCATATTTATAAGGTACGCGTTCCAAGGGCGGATAAATTACGGTGTCGTACTGCCCGCCGTCCATATACCACCGCATTCTTTCATCTTCCTTCAAATACGGCGTAACGTAAACCGTTTCGGAGCAGGGAAGCTCCGGCTTCAGCTCCCGGCAAACCTTCGCACACAACGCATCAAATTCTCCGTATCCCCCACAATAAAATGATATTTTTTCATTTTTTGGAACTAATTCCAAAATCGACTTCCTTAATTTATCATATAAATCATAATCCCCCGGCAACGTGCTATGCCCAATAAACGTCACTATCATAATACGCCTCCAAAATCGTAGAATTCTACGATTTTTATTATACCGCAAATAAAGGCAAATGTCAATATCGTAGAATTCCGCGAGACCGACTTTTTATTTTTACTTATAATAATTGTAGAATTCTACGATATACTGTTTTTATGGGGTACAAACGATATGAGCATGAATGACGCTATCATAAAACGAATTCAAGAAATTTGCAAAGAAAAAGAAATTAACGTTTGCGACGCATCTTTAAAGGGTGGGATGTCTCCTTCGAATCTTTACTCCTTAATCAAGGGTAGAACAAAATGTTCCAAAGTCGTTACTATCAAGCGCTTTTGCGAAGGCGCCGGAATTACCCTTTCGGAATTTTTTGACCGAGATTATTTCAACGAAATGGAAGAAGACGAATAAACAACCTCATCTACCGTTCCCCGACCAAGGGAACGGCTTTTTTTGAAAAATTTCACCTTTTCTCGGCGGATGAAATCCGCCGACCTTGGCTTTTCTTTCGCTTCCTTTCTTTTCTCCCGAAAAGAAAGGAAGAAAAAACCAAACCAAACAAATCAATCGGCGGAAAAACGGACGCCCGAAGGCATATATTTTGCATTCTGCATTTTGCATTTCTGATAAAAAAATCCTCCCCGTTCATCACGGAGAGGATTTTTTTATCAGATGATCTCTTCTTTTTCTTCCACATTAACATTACGATAACGCTCCAAGCCGGTGCCGGCAGGGATCAGTTTACCGATAATGACGTTTTCCTTCAGACCGATCAGGTGGTCGGTCTTGCCCTTGATGGCGGCTTCGGTCAGGATCTTGGTGGTTTCCTGGAAGGAAGCGGCAGACAGGAAGGATTCGGTCGCCAAGGCGGACTTGGTGATACCGAGAAGAACCGTTTCCACCGTTGCGGGCTTCAGGTCGAGACCTTCTTCCTCGTTGCGGCGGGCAATTCCCAGATTCAAGTGATATACCTCGGGACGATCGACCACGGAGCCGGTGAGAAGACCGGTATCGCCGGGATCGAGAACGCGATCCTTACGGAGCATGTGGCTGACGATGACTTGGATGTGCTTGTAGCTGATATCAACGCCCTGGCGATTATATACCTTTTGAATTTCCTGGATGATATATTCCCGAACGGCGTCTTCGCCCTTGACGCGGAGAATATCCTGGGGATCGGAAGCACCGCGGGTCAGCTCGTCGCCCTTGTGGACGAAATCTCCCTCGTGAACCCGAAGGCTTGCGCCGTAGGGAATGAGGTAGGAGCGTTCCTCACCGGTTTCCTTATTCATAAT
>JAGAPC010000034.1 GCA_017623475.1 Clostridia bacterium
ACCACCTCGTAGCCTTCCTCCTTCAGAGCAAGGCAGGCTTGGGTTCCGGCGTAGTCAAATTCAGCCGCTTGACCGATGACGATGGGACCGGAGCCGATGATAAGGATCTTTTTAATGTCAGTTCTTTTAGGCATTTTGGTTGCCTCCTTTATATAATCAACGTTAGTTTATCACTTCATTAAATTTCCGCCGAAGACGGTGGCGACGTGTTTTCCGTACAGTTCCATGCCTTCGAAGGGGGTTGCCCTGCCCTTGGTTGCAAAGGCTTGGGGATCGACGGTGTATTTCCTATTCAGATCCCACAGGCTCCAATCGTTGCCCAAGGGAATTTGAAAGCGTTTTCGTGGGGCGTAAGCCATCAGATCCACCACCTTTTCCAGGGTCAGAATCCCGGGCTTTACCAGATGGGTGTACATGGCGGGGAACGCCGTTTCCAGCCCGACGATGCCGAACAGACTTTCCTCTAACCCCCGGCTTTTTTCTTCCGCCGTGTGGGGGGCGTGGTCGGTGGCGATCATGTCGATGGTGCCGTCTAAAATTCCCTCGATCAGCGCTTCCTTATCCGCGGCGGAGCGTAGGGGCGGATTCATCTTCCACTTGCCGTCCTCCTGAAGGTTGGAATCGTCGAAGATCAGATAGTGGGGCGCCGTTTCGCAGGTGACGTCCAGCCCCGCTTTTTTTGCTTTGCGGATCAAATCCACGCTTTCCTTTGCCGAAACGTGGCACACGTGGTAGGCACAGCCGATTTCGGAGACCAATTTCAGATCCCGTTCAATCTGCAGATATTCGCACGCCGAGGGGATCCCCTTGTGTCCGTGGGCTTTTGCGTAATCCCCCAAATGGATACAACCGCCTTTCAGCGCATTGACCTCCGTATGGGCGGCGATGATTTTGCCAAGGGCTTTTGCCCGACGCATGGCTTGTGCCATCATTTCGTCCGATTGCACCCCTCTGCCGTCGTCGGAAAAGGCGACGACCTTTTCTGCCATTCCTTCCAGATCCGCCAAGGTGTTTCCCAATTCCCCCACGGTAATCGCGCCGTAAGGATAAACGGAAATCAGCGCCTTTTCTTTGATGGCGTCCAGCTGCAGCTGAAGATGCTCCTTCGAATCGGGAACCGGGTTCAGATTCGGCATGGTGCAGACGGCGGTATATCCGCCCTTCGCCGCCGCCAAAGAGCCGGTGGCAATATCTTCTTTGCAACAAAAACCCGGCTCGCGAAAATGAACGTGCACGTCGCAAAAGCCGGGAATAACGGTATATTCGGTTTTATCAATGGCGCGAAGATCGGAAAAGGAAGAAAACTCCGAAGCGCTCTTCGGTTGGTTCGGCATATTGATGGGCGTTGCGTATTGAATCCGATCCATAAAATCCTCCATATAAAAAAATTCTGCCCGAGTACGGCAGAACAGACCGACGGTTCGTTGCACCGTCCGGAGTTGGAACTGATCTTGCCGATCTCTCGTATCGTCTTAAAGATTGTCCTATTAAATTACTTTATATATTATAACATACGGACGGGACAATGTCAAGAGGAAAGAGCAAACTTTTTTTGACATAAAGCCCCGCGGATTTTAAAATATTAAAAAAGTGTGAATTTCCTTGACAAGAATCGAAAAAGCAGTTATACTTTCCTTAAACGAAACCACTTGACAGGAGTATTCCCATGGATTATTTCAAGTTATGCAAAAACGGAATCCGATGGACGGTTCGAAAAGGACAGGTTCATACCGATAATATTGAAATGGCAGGCTTCCGGACGGCTGACGTAGTGACCTACGGCGTTGCCGAGGGGGGCGTTGCGGTCTTCGGGCGGTATTGCGTGTTTCCCACGCTTCGTACCATTCCGAACAATACCCACGCGTCTCTGCGCAAGCCCTTTGAACCGGAAAGCTTTCCGGTGATTCTTGCGGACGGGAATCAAGAAGCAGAGCAAGCCGTTTCCTTTACCCTGGACGGAATTCTGACCGCCAAAACCAAGACCTCCCACTACGAAATTATCCGTGAGTTCTTCCCCTCGGAGCATCTTCGGGCGGCGATTGAACGCACGACCGTAAAGAATATTACCGAAAATCCGGTGCGGATTTCCCTTTCCACCCCCGAGGTGGTTCTCGACGGAGAGGTTCGGGGAACGAAGGGGATGTACCAGCTGGAGGTGGTTCACGACGCGGTGGACGAAATTCTCGAACCCGGCGAAAGCATCGCTTTTGACCTTGCCTGTACCGGGCGCACCGCCAACGAGCCCTTGGTTCTCGTCGATGGGGAAAAGGAAAAAGCCCGTCGCCGCCGCCGTTGCAGAGAATTGATGAACGCCGTTACCCTCACGTCCGACGACAAGGAGTTGGACACCATGTTCCGCTTTGCCTGTCTGCGGGCAGGGGAGAGTATTTTCCGTACCATCACCGGAGATATCCACGCTCCCGGCGGAACGCACTATTACGCCGCGTCCTGGTGTAACGACCAGGTGGAATACGCCGGTCCCTGGTTTGCCCAAACGGGGGATAAGGTCGATCTGAACGCGTCCATGAACGCTTACGGACATTATATGCCCTTTATGAGTGATTCTTACCATCACATTCCCTCGTCGGTTATCAGCGAGGGGTTGGACATCTGGGAAGGAAAGGGCGATCGGGGCGACGCTGCCATGTACCTGTTCGGCGGCTCGTTCTTCGCTTTGGTCTGCGATAATGACGAATATACGCAAAAACTGTGGAAAGCCCTGAAATGGTGCGCCGAATACTGTCATCGGAACACCTCTCCCGAGGGCGTCGTCTGCTCCGATACCGACGAGTTAGAGGGGCGGATTCCCACCGACGGACACGCCAACCTTTCCACCTCCTGCCTGGCGTACGGCGGATATTTGCTGATTGCAAATTTGGCGGATCAATTAGGCGAATCCGATCTTGCGGCACAATACCGTGCCTGGGCAGAGGATCTGAAAAACGCCATCGAATCCTACTTCGGGGACGATATGCACGGCTTTCGGACTTACCGCTATTCCAAAGGACACGATACCCTGCGTTCCTGGATCTGCCTGCCCCTGTGCATGAAGATCTTCGACCGCAAGGACGATACCTTAAACGCGCTGTTTTCCCCCTATTTGTGGACGAAAAACGGAATGTTGTCCTGCGAACGGGGAGAGGAAAACAACAACGATACGGTCTGGGATCGTTCCACCCTGTTCGGGTTCAAAGGCTCGTTCATCGCCGATCGGGTTGATCCCGCGTGGGATTCTCTGAAGCAATACGTCCACACCCGTCTGCTGGGCGAGCGCGTTCCCTACGCCGTGGAAGCCTATCCGGAGGGGAATATGCGCCACCTCAGCGGAGAAAGCGCCCTGTTCTGCCGCATTATTACCGAAGGATTGTTCAAGCTTTGGCCCTTGGGAAGCGGAAAATATTCCGTCACCCCCACCCTGCCCGGTCAACTGACCCGCCTGAATCTGGACGGCTGGTTCTTGGGCGGTCACCGCATTTCCCTGCACATGGAACGGGGCAAGCCCTGCCGGATCTACAAAGACGGCACCCTCCTTTCCCAATGTGAAATCGGCAAAGAAACGGTCATCGACGTGAGATAATGATGAATGAAAACACTCTCCGATTCATGAGTCGGGGAGTGGTTTTTGTTTCAAGCCGCCATGTTTCCTTGCAATTTATTCGCTTTTGTGATATAATAATACCATCACAAGAAATATAGGTGCATTATGAGGTACAATCACATCGTTTCCGCAAAATTTCTCCGTCGGGTCAATCGGTTTATCGCCCACGTGGAATTGGACGGAAAAGAAATCGTCGTCCACGTGAAAAATACCGGTCGGTGCAAGGAATTGCTGATTCCCGGGTGTACCGTGTATCTGGAACGGTCGGACAACCCCAACCGAAAAACCCAATACGACCTGGTGACGGTGGAAAAGCTTCGTCCCGGAAAGCCGCCCCTGACGGTAAATATGGATTCCCAGGCAGCCAACGATATCGCCTTGGAATGGCTGAAAAAAGGGGTGTTGTTTTCTCCCGACGCCGCAATCCGCAGAGAGGTGTTTTACGGCGGATCTCGGTTTGATTTTTACGTGGAGGACGGCAATCGGAAGGCGTTCGTGGAGGTAAAGGGCGTGACCCTGGAGACCGACGGCGTTGCCGCCTTTCCCGACGCTCCCACGGTTCGGGGAGTCAAACATTTGCGTGAATTGACCGCAAGTTTGCAGGATGGCTATGAAGCCTACGTTTTATTTGTGATTCAAATGAAAGAAATTTCGGTTTTGCACCCCAACGATGAGACCCACAAAGAATTCGGCGACGCGCTGCGGTCTGCGGCGTCTTCGGGGGTTCGAGTGTTGGCGGTGGACTGTAACGTAATCCCCGGAGAAGTAGTTGCCGACGCGTTGATTCCGGTGGAATTGTAAAGGAGAGATTTTATGGAAATGGTACTTTTGACCGCCCTTGGTGTGGGCGGAGCCACCGCCGTGGGCGCGGTCATCGGTTTTGCGTTTAAAAAAATATCCCACCGCTTCAGCGACGTGGTTCTGTCCTTTGCGGCGGGAGTTATGCTGGCGGCGGCGGTGCTTGGGTTGATTTTGCCGTCGTTGGAATACGGCGGGAAATTCGGTCTTTTCATGACCGTCGGCGGAATCTTTGCCGGTGCTTTATGCTTGAATTTGATTGATAAATTAGTGCCCCATCTTCATAAATTGGTGGGGGCAGACCCGGAAAATCACGTAGGAAATGCAAAATTGAGCAAGGTGCTTCTGTTCGTGACCGCCATCGCCATTCACAACCTGCCCGAGGGCATCGCCGCCGGGGTGGGATTCGGTTCGGGGGATACCCATCAGGCGCTTTTGATCGCCGGGGGAATCGCTCTGCAGAATATCCCCGAAGGCATGGTAATTATCGGACCGATGCTGGCGGCAGGGGTTTCTCCCGCAAAAACCTTGGCGCTGGCGCTGGTAACCGGCTTGGTGGAGGTATTGGGCACGCTGTTGGGATATTTCGCCGTCTCGGTTTCTGCGGCAATCTTGCCCTTTGCCCTGGCGTTTGCCGGAGGCACGATGCTGTACGTCATCAGCGATGAAATGATCCCCGAAACCCACGCCCACGGAAGCCAGCGGGGGGCAACCTACGCCCTTTTGGTCGGCTTTTGCGTCATGCTGATCTCCGACGTTCTGTTGGGATAATTTACAGTAATTCAAAGTCGCTTTTCCGACACGTTAAGATTCCTTCTTTGCGCAATTTCGAGATCTCCGCGGAAAGTCCGCTTCGATCCACCTCCAGATAATCCGCCAATTCCTGACGGTCGAAGGGAATGGTAAATTTGGTGCTGCTTTTTTGCGTCGCCTGCAACGTCAGATACGCCATCAATTTTCCCCGGGTGGTGCGGTGGGAAATGATTTCCGCCCGCTGATGCAGACGGATGCTCTTTTGTGCGGTGATTTTCAATAGATTGTAGATCATCTGCTGATGGAAGGCGCAGGCGTTGCAGCAGGCTTGAGTAATGCGGCGACAATCCAGCAAGATTACGGCGCAGTCCTCCGTTGCCGTCACCGAAATCGGAAGCCGTTCCACCCCGGCGCAGGCAAAGGATTCGGCAAACAATTCCCCCGAATCCACCACCGAAACGATGGTGCGGTTGCCGTTGTAGTCGATTCGTTCGATCTGTGCCGCGCCGCTGCAGAGCAATCCGATATAGACGGCAGGCTCTCCCTCCGAAAAAATTGAGCTTCCCTTTTTATATTGCCGTTCCTTTGCTCCGAGGCACCCCAGCATGGGGGATAGATCCCGTTCCTCGATTCCTGCAAACAACGGGGATTGTTTCAAAATCGAAAAATATTGCTCCATACGTCCTCCGTTCGTTGAAAATTCAACATACATTTTTTCTTCATTATAGTATAATATGCTCGTAAAGTCAAGGAACAAAAATTGACAAATTGCAAAGGAGCGTAATGATGATCCGTAAAATAATTAAAATCGACGAAGAAAAATGTAACGGCTGCGGTGCTTGCGCCTCCGCCTGTCATGAAGGCGCCATTGAAATGATCGACGGAAAAGCACGGCTGACCCGGGAGGATTATTGCGACGGTCTGGGGGATTGTCTTCCTGCCTGCCCCACCGGAGCGATCTCATTTGAAGAACGGGAAGCCCCCGCTTACGACGAGGTTGCCGTGCAAAGGGCAAAAAGCGAAAAAATGCCGGAAAAGCTTCCTTGCGGCTGCCCGGGAACCAACTCCAAACGGATTCAGCGCGCCCCCCAATCCTGCAAAATGCCGGTCGCTTCCGTCGAAAGTCGGTTGTCCCAATGGCCGGTGCAGATCCAATTAGCCCCCGTGAACGCCCCTTATTTCGACGGAGCAGATCTTCTGATCGCCGCCGATTGCACCGCCTACGCCTACGGTAATTTCCACAATGAATTTATGCGGAATCGGATCACGCTCATCGGCTGTCCCAAGCTGGACGGCGTGGATTATTCGGAAAAGCTGACGCAGATCATCGCCCGCAATAATATCAAATCGGTCACCGTGGTTCGCATGGAGGTTCCCTGCTGCGGCGGAATCGAAAACGCCGTCAAAAATGCGCTGATGGCGGCGGGAAAATGGATTCCCTGGCAGGTGGTCACGATTTCCACCGACGGACGGATTTTGTAAGGAAAACGATATGTTTTTTTGATTAAAATAAACCGAATCGGTTTAAGAAACGAGAGAGAAAATGAAGGTAATGGTCAGCGCCTGTCTGATGGGCAGAGATTGTAAGTACAACGGCGGAAACAACTTTTCCGAAGCATTGGCGGAATATTTAAAGGATAAGCAGGTCGTCGAGGTCTGTCCCGAGGTGTTGGCAGGCTTCCCCGTCCCCCGCCCTCGGATTGAACGGGTCAACGGCAGGGTGTTTGACGAATTCGGGAAAGACGTTCACGACGCCTGTCTCTCCGGGGTTCAGAAGGCGGTAGCCCTTGCAAGATCTGAAAAAATCGACCTTGCAATTCTGCAATCCCGAAGCCCCTCCTGCGGAGTCAACGAGATCTACGACGGCACCTTTTCCGGCGTTCGGATTTCGGGGCACGGACTGTTTGCGGAGGAATTGATCCGCGCCGGCTTCCCGGTTCTCGACGTGGAAGATCTGTAATGCGTAAAAAAGATTTTTCCATGGAAAGAGATTTTCTCATAACCATAAGAAACACGGGATTCACACCGTCCCTCCACTGCTTTGCAGTCCCCCTCCCCTTACACAGGGGAGGTTTAATTTTTGTGCATTTTTCAATGGTTTTTCTCTGTTCAAAAGCGACCGTTTGAACGGAGGTCAACAAATGAATCACGCACAAATATAAGGCTCCCCTGTGTAAGGGGAGCTGGCTCGCCGGCGGCGAGACTGAGGGGCTGTCTTGGCATTTTGTTACTGTCTAAAGTTTATCGATAAGTTGAGAATCCGAAACCGTAAAGCGGTTTCGGATTCTTTTCGTTTAGTAACAGGATTTATAAATTTCAACGACGTCGTCAGGGGTTAATTTTACGAAATTCCCCAAGGTTCCGTCGGGCTTAAGCAAAAGACGGTTTGCCATGTATTCAAAGTCTTCTTCTTTCACTCCCAACTCCCGAAGATTGTCGGGCATTCCGATGGACGTGAAAAAGTCTCTCCACGCCTGAATCCCCAGCGCTCCGGTTTCGGCGTCGTCGCCGGTGTTTTGAATCCCAAAGATTCGCGTTGCCATGGTGGCAAAAAGCTTGGGATTATGGGGTAACGCCTTGGTCATCCACGCAGGGAAAAGCACCGCCAGCCCCGCGCCGTGGGTCACGTCGTATAAGGCGGAAAGCTCGTGCTCGATGGCGTGGGTTGCCCAATCCTGCTCTCGGCCAACGCCCACCACGTTGTTGTGCGCCAAAGCCCCCGCCCACATAATGCTTGCCCGGGCTTCGTAGCACGTCGGATCGGCGATGACCCTGGGCGTTTCTCGGATCACGGTCAGAAGCAACGCCTCGCAAAGACGGTCGGTAACCTCCACGTCCTTGGTATTGGTAAAATAACGCTCCAGCACGTGGGCGATGATGTCGCTGGCACCGCTTGCCGTCTGCCACGCAGGCAGGGTAAAGGTCAATTCCGGATTCAGAATGGAAAACCGCGGCCGCAGCGCCTCTCCGGCGCAACCCCGCTTAACCAGGGTTTCTTCGTGGGTAATCACGCTGTTGGGAGATGCTTCGCTTCCCGCCGCGGGAATGGTCAAAACCGTTCCGACGGGCAACGCTTTCGTAATGGGCTTTTTGACTTTCCAATATTCCCAAAAATCGCAATCCATCAACGTCCCGGCGGCGATTGCCTTTGCCGAGTCGATGACCGACCCTCCGCCCACCGCTAAAATGAAATCGACGTTTTCCTTTCGGCAAAGGTCGATTCCTTGATAGACCAAGCCGCTGCGGGGATTGGGCTGAACGCCGCCCAGCGTAAGGAACTCGATTCCTTCCTGCTCCAGCGATTCCTTGACCCGTTGCAACAGTCCGCTTCGGACGACCGAGCCTCCGCCGTAATGGATCAGCACCTTGGTGCCTCCGTATCGTTTGATCATTTCCCCTGCCTTGTTTTCGGTTCCTTTTCCGAATAAAAAGCGGGTGGGACTGCAAAATTCAAAATTCAGCATGACCGTTCTCCTTTTTCGTCAATCGTCGTATTTGATTTCGGCTTTGGGCGGTTCTTTCGGGGAAAGCGTCAGCAGGGCGTAGGTGCCTCCGTAGGTGACCGACCCCGGATTTAAAAGCAAAACGCCGTCTCGTTCTTCCAAAAACGGACGGTGGGTGTGTCCGAATAAGGAAACGTTGCAATCCGCCTTTTTTGCTTTTGCCCATTGGACGTCCAAGCCGCTTTTTACGCCGGTGGTGTGTCCGTGGCACAGAAAAATTTTCGTTTCTCCGAGAAAAATAACCTTTTCCTTCGCTTCGTCGGAAAACCAGTCATTATTCCCCGGAATTTTGCATATTGGTAGGACAGGGAAGAGGTGGGATAACTCCTCTGCGTCCCGAAGGCAATCGCCCAGGTGGATCACGTGGTTCGGGTTTTCCCTCCGAATAATCCGTTCTGCTGCGGAGATTTCTCCGTGGGTGTCGGAGAGGATTAGGATTTTCAAGCCGATTCCTCCGTCGTTTTTCTTTTATTATACCGCGGATTGGCAAAAAAGTCAATGGCTTCATAGAATGAAATTGAAATAACTTGGAAAGGTGTGACGATCATGTCCGATTTTCCCAACGATGCCGCCGTTTCCCGTGCCGTTGCCGCCGCAAAGGGGGCGCTTTCGGCGGAAGACGCCGTAAAATTGGAGCGCCTTGCCCGAAACAAGGATTCTCTGAAGGGATTGACCTCCAAGCTCAGTGAACGGGATTGGGCAAACGTAATGCGGATCATCAACGATCCGGATCTGATGAAGCGGGTTCTTTCTTCTTCCCAGGGAAAGCATATGCTTCACGATTTTTTGAAGCGAATGAACTGATGGGAAAGGAGACGCCTATGCCGGATTTATTTTCCAAAATTTCCGAAATTTTGAGCAACCCCGAATCCGCCCAAAAAATTCGGGAGATCGCTTCCACCCTGTCTTCTTCGAATCCCCCGCCGCAAACGGAGGATTTTCCCGAATCGGCGTCAGACGATCTTCCGGCGCTTCCCGCCTCCGGCGCGTTGGATTTTCCGGATCTTCTTTCCGGATTTTCCGGCTCCGGCGCTCACAGTCGGGATCTGGCGCTGCTCTACGCGGTGCGTCCCTATCTTCGGGCGTCCCGGGCAGGGAAGATCGACAACGCCATCAAGGCGATTCGGGTTATCGACCTGCTCTCCGCCCTGCGGTAACCGTAACGCAACACCTCGGCCGTTCAAATTTCCTTGAACGGTCGTTCTTTTTTGAAAGGGGTTTTATTTGATGTATTCTTCCGTTTCCGAAGTCGAATATCAAGCCCGTCGGGCAAGGGCAGAGGAGGACGCCCGCAGGGCGCACGATCGCTCCGACCGTTCCAAACGCTCCGATTGCAGTCCGTCGGAAGCGGAGTGTGCTTCTTCCGATTTATCCCGTTCCAAAGGGGGCTTGGGCGGCGTTCTTTCGCGGATCAAAGACGACGATCTGCTTCTGATCGCCATTTTATTCCTGCTTTTTAATGAAAACAAAGAGGACGATCCGTTGATTTTAATCATCCTTGCGGTGCTTTTTCTGACCTGATTTCGGGGGAAAATAGTACAAATTTGGAACATTTCGGTAACGAAAAGGGAAAAAGACTTGTAAATTTTCCGTTTATAGTGTATTATAATATAGTATAATACTTGTCCTGCCCTCGGGCACGACGATCTATTACGGAGGTTTGATATGCTGAAATTGAAAAACGAACACGGAAACATTATCATCGACGATAACGTTATCGCCGGGATTGCTTCCATCGTCGCTTCGGATTGTTTCGGAATCGCCGAAATGAAGGCGAAGAACGTCTCTGAACAAATTTGGGCTTTCCTGAAGAAGGACCGTAAGGATAAGGGCGTACACGTTTATTGCGACAATAACCGTGTCTGCATCGACGTGCATATTGCGGTGATCTACGGAGTCAATATCCCTGCCATTACCGAAAGCATCGCTCACAAAATCACCTATTCCGTTTCCGATTATATCGGATTCCCCGTGGATAAGGTGAACGTCTTCGTGGATTCTGTCATCACGAAGTAACCTTAAAAACGAGAAAAGGAATTTGAATTATGATTTTAAACGGAACATCTTACCGCGATATGGTGATCTCCGGGGCAAATAATCTTGCCAACGAACGGGAAAACATCAATCGCCTCAATGTATTCCCCGTCCCCGACGGAGATACCGGAATCAACATGAGTCTGACCATGGGCGCCGTGCGCACCGACCTTCCTTCCTTTGAAGGAGACGTCAGCCAGGTTGCCGACAAGGTTGCCAATATGCTTCTCCGGGGCGCCCGGGGGAACTCCGGCGTTATCCTTTCTCTTTTCTTCCGTGGTATTTCCAAGGAATGTAAGGGCAAAGAAACTGTCGATGCCCCCGACCTTGCCGCCGCCTTTCAGCGGGGCGTGGATGCGGCTTACAAGTCGGTTATGAAACCCACGGAAGGTACGATTCTCACCGTTATGCGTGTTGCCGCCGAAAAGGCGTTGGAAAAAGCCGACGAATACAAAGGCAGAGTGGAAGATTTCATGCCCTTCGTCCTGTCCGTTGCGGAAGAAACCCTGCAAAAAACTCCCGAAATGCTTCCCGTGTTGAAGCAGGCAGGACTTGTGGATGCGGGCGGCCGCGGACTCGTTGTTATTTTTGAAGGAATGGTCGGATATCTTCAGGGCAACCCCGTGGCACTTTTGGATGCCGAAGGGGCTGAATCTGAAGCAGAAACCGAATCTGCTTTCGACCAGTTTAATACGGAAGATATCGTGTATCCTTACTGCACCGAATGTATCGTCGGCAAGTCCGATGCTTATATCGGGGAAGGAAAAGCGGAAAAGCTCCACAAATTCGTTCTCGGAGCAGGCGACAGCGCCGTTTTCGTCGATGATACCGACATTATTAAATTGCACGTTCATACCTCTGACCCCGGAAAGGTCTTGTCCGAAGCGTTGAAGTTCGGCTCCCTTCTGACGGTCAAAATTGAAAATATGAAAGAACAACATTCCGCCCTTTCTTCCGGTGCTGCAAAAGACGTTCCCGCAACGCCTGTGGAAGAAGTGAAGGAAGAAGTTACCGACGCTATTCCCGAAAAGAAATACGGCTTCGTTGCCGTTGCCTCCGGGGAAGGAATGGTCTCCGTATTCCGTGATCTGGGCGCGGATCAAATGGTCATCGGCGGTCAGACCATGAACCCCTCCACCGAGGATATGCTGAAGGCGATCCGTATGACCCCCGCCGAAAACGTAATCGTGTTGCCCAACAACAGCAACATCTACATGGTTGCCGCCCAAGCCGCCCTTTTGGTGGAAGACAAACACGTGGAAGTTCTCCGTTCCGTTTCTCTGCCCCAGGGGATCAGCGCCATGCTCGCTTTCAATCCCGATGGGGAAGTGGAAGAAAACGTTACGGCGATGAAGGAAGCCATGGCAGCCGTATCTTCTCTGTCCATGACCTTTGCGGCGCACGATTCCACCTTCGATAACCGGGAAATCAAGGAAAATCAGATCTTGGGTCTGGTGGAAAACAAAGTTCGCTACGTGACCGATACCCGGGAAGAATGTATGGCAAATCTCTGCGACGATATCAAAGACGCCTGCGTCGTTACCCTGTTCTACGGAGAAGGGGTTTCCGAGGCGGAGGCAGAAGCCATGCAGGGAATTCTGCAGGAAAAATTGGGCGACGACGTTGACGTTATGTTGGTCGATGGCGGTCAGCCGGTCTATTACTTTATCATCTCTGCCGAATAAGGCAAAAGGAATTGATATGTCTCAACGCCGTTATGCAGCCGTGGGCGGACAGGCGGTCATGGAGGGGATTATGATGAAATCCCCTCTGCGTTCCGTTCTTGCCGTCCGCAAGCCCGACGGAGAAATCGTTACCGAAGAAATGGCAACGACCTCGGTTCGGGAAAAATATAAAATATTACGCATCCCCGTTCTTCGGGGGTGTGTGGCTTTTGTGGAAAGCATGGTCGTGGGCTACAAGGCCTTGATGCGTTCCGCGGAATTGGCGGGGCTGGAGGAGGAAACCAACGGAAATAAGTGGGTTTCCGCCTTGGTGATGGCGTTTTCGCTGATCTTGGGCGTGGGGCTTGCCGTGGGGTTGTTCCTGCTGCTGCCCCAGCTTGCGGGAAAGCTGATCACCTCGTGGCTTCCCGAAGCCAGGGCGCTGCGGATTTTGATCGAAGGGATTATTCGCATCATCATTTTTATCTGTTACATCTTGGCAACGTCCTTGATGAAAGAGATGAAAGACGTGTACCGTTATCACGGCGCGGAGCATAAAACCATCTTTGCCGTGGAATCCGGGAAAGAGCTGACGGTGGAAAATATCCGCAATATGCCCCGTTGCCATCCCCGATGCGGAACCAGCTTTATTTTCCTCGTATTTTTGTTTTCCATTTTGTTCTTCACGCTGCTTCACGCCTTCGTGTTGCCCGACACCATCGAAGGCTTGCCCCGATTGTTGGTCCACATGGCGTGCCTGCCGGTGATTGCCGGCTTTACCTTTGAGATCCAACAATGGACGGGACGGAAGGATAATTGGTTCACCAAAATTATTTCTGCCCCCGGAAAAGGGCTTCAGCGGATTACCACCGCCGAACCCACCGACGCGCAGATCGAGGTTGCCATCGTCGCGGTCAACGCTTCCCTGACCAACGAGCAGGGCGAGGTGGATTATTCCCTCGCGTTTCCTAAAAAGAAATGAGCTTTTGGTCGGAATTGGAATCCCGGTTGTCTGTCCGTTCTTCCGACGCCCCCCGGGAGGTGTCTCTGCTGGCGGAAAAGGTCTGCGGAATTTCTTCGGATCAGTTTTTGCTCAAGCGTTTGATCCGATCCCTGCCCGAGCCTACGGAAGAGCAAAAAAACGCGCTTTGCAATCTGGTCTCCCGTCGTTGCGACGGAGAGCCGTTGCAATATCTTTTGGGTGTTGCCGATTTTTACGGCAGAACCTTCGCCGTTGCCCCCGGAGTTTTGATCCCCCGGTTTGATACGGAAATTTTGGTCGATGCCGCCCTTTCTTTTTTGAAGGACGGAGACGCGGTGTTGGATCTGTGCGCCGGCACCGGTTGTATCGGACTGACCCTGGGCGCGGAAAAAAATCTTTCGGTCACGGAAGTTGAAAAATTTGAAGACGCCTTTTCGTTGCTGAAAAAAAACGCAAAAAAAATCTGTCCCTCTGCTCGGTTGATCCGAGGCGACGTCCTTTGCGACGAGGTGGACGGAGTGTACGATTTGATCGTTTCCAATCCCCCCTATATCCCGACGGAGGATCTGCAGACCCTCTCTTTGGAGGTTCAAAACGAGCCTGTCACCGCCCTGGATGGGGGAGAAGACGGACTTTTATTTTACCGTTGCATCGTTCAGCGCTTTGCTTCCCGGTTGAAGCCGGGGGGAAGGATGCTGTTTGAATGTGGCATCGGTCAGGCATCTGCCATTGAAGAAATTTTTATTTCCGCCGGATTTTGCGACGTTGTTAAGGTTCGGGATTACGGCGGAGTTCTTCGGGTGGTCGGAGCAAAAAAATGAGGGAGGAAAGCCATGTCTGAATTGCAGATCGGCGTATTTGATTCGGGGCTCGGAGGGCTGACCGCCGTTCGGGAGCTGATGCAGATTTTACCGGGGGAAAACCTCGTCTATTTCGGCGATACCGCCCGCGTTCCCTACGGAACCCGATCCCGGGATACCATCCGCACCTTTGCCCTACAGGATCTCCGCTTTTTGCTGGAGCAGGATCTGAAGGCGGTTTTGGTCGCCTGCGGCACCGTTTCGTCCGTGGCGCTTCCGGATCTGCAGGGGATGACCGATATTCCGGTCGTCGGGGTGGTTCAGCCTACGGCGGCAGCCGCCTGCAACGCCACGAAAAACAAAAAAATCGGGATTCTCGGCACCTCCGCCACAGTGAAAAGCGGCTCGTATCAAGCGGCGATTGCCGAAATTGATCCCGAAATCACCGTCACCGCAACGGCGTGCCCCCTGTTCGTTCCCCTGGTGGAAAACGGATATTTGGAGGGACAGATCACGGAGCTTGCGGCGATGGAATACATCAAGCCCCTGCAGGACGCGGGGGTGGATACGGTCATCCTCGGCTGTACCCATTATCCCTTGCTCAAGCCGGTGTTGAGCAAATTGTTCGGCGACGGCGTGACCTTGATCGATTCCGGTCGGGAAGCCGCCCTTGCCTTGGCGGAGATTTTGAGACGCGAGGGGAAACTGTCTCAAAAATCCGAGGGAAAACGCCGCTATTTCGTCAGCGACGAGGTCAGTAATTTTTCAAATATCGCCGGGATGTTCCTGGAACGGAGCATCGACGGACAGGTGGAAAAGGTCACCATCCGCACCGACGATTGAAAGGAACGCATGAAAACAGCCATCATCCGCATGGATACGACTCGGGACGGAAAGCCCTTTTCCGATCTGTTCACCTACGGCACCATCCGTCGGGAAAAGGACGGCTACGTGGTGGAATTCGACGGAGAAAAGATTCTTTCCGAAATCGGCGACCATGTGAAGTTTTACATTAAAAATAAAGATCACGTCCGTCTTCAGGCGGACAACGGTAACGATTCGGTGCTGTTCGATTTTCGGAAAGGTCCTACGGTGGAATGTCTTTCGGACAACCGCATGATGAATATTCACGTCACCACCCGAGAAATTTCTTCCACCATGGACGAAAACGGAGGAGAATTGGATCTGAAATACACCATGTCCTTCCATCATATGCTTTCCAGCGAAACCGATATCCACCTGGAAGCGCGGGTCGTTTCCGAATGAGCCGCGAATCGTTCATGCGCCGCGCCCTTGCCTGCGCCGAAAAGGCCAAGGCGCTGGGGGAAGTCCCCGTTGGGGCGGTGGTCGTCAAGGACGGCAAGATCATCGCCACCGGCTACAATCGGCGGGAAAAGGGCAAAAACGCTTTGCTTCACGCGGAGATTATCGCCATTCAGCGTGCCTGCAAAAGGGTTGGAGATTGGCGCCTTTCCGACTGTGATCTGTACGTCACCCTCGAACCCTGTCCCATGTGTACCGGGGCAATCATCAACGCCCGCATCCGTCGGGTTTATTTCGGTGCAAGGGATCCCAAGGCAGGGTGTATGGGAAGCCTTTGCGATTTGACGAGTCTGCCGTTCAATCATCAGCCCGAAGTTATTCAAGGGGTTTTGGAACAAGAATGTTCCGGGCAGTTGACCGATTTTTTCCGTCAGGTCCGCGTGGAAAAAACGCCGGAGCAAAAGATCCTTTCGCTGCGCCCCTTTTCCCAAGAAGATCTTCCGGTCTTAAAGCAATATCTGTTTTCCCATCGATCCGTGAAAAGCGTTTCCGCAATCATTGATCAATGGAAGGAAGATAAAAAATCAGAGCATTTTGCCCTTTCTGTTGACGAACGAGCCGTGGGTTACGGTCGTCTGACCAAAAAAGAAGAAACGGCGGAAATCGAGGTTTCTATCTTTTCCGATTTTCGGGGCAAAACTTACGGCAAACAAGCCGTGGAACAACTTCTTTCCGTCGCAAAAAATCGAGGATATTCCTCGGTTGTTGCAACGGTGCGGAAAAACAGTGTTCCCGCCTGTCGCCTTTGTAGTTCCGTCGGCTTTGTCCGTGCCGGGGAAACGGTAACGGCAAAGGGGCAGGAACTTTGGAATTTAACCTATTCTTTTCTCGATTAAAAAAAGAGCAACTTCGGTTGCTCTCTTGTTTTGAGGTTTGATATGAAACTGAATGAAAAACGTGTGAAGTATGCCTGTTATACGGTAAACGTTATTATGGCGGTGGTCGGGAGTCTTTCGCCCGTCCTTTTTCTGACTTTTCGTACCATGTACGGAATTTCCTATTCCTTGTTGGGGCTTTTGGTTCTGATCAATTTTTGTACCCAGTTGGGAATTGATTTGATTTTCTCTTTCTTCTCTCATCGGTTTAATATTCAAAAGACGGTAAAGACGATTCCCTACATTTCCATGGCGGGGCTATGTATTTACGGTTTGATTCCCCTGTTCTTCCCCCAATGGGCGTATGCCGGTCTTGTGGTGGGTACGTTTGTCTTTTCTGCCGCATCCGGCTTGGCGGAAGTTTTGATCAGTCCGATTATTGCCGCGTTGCCGTCCAAAGACCCGGATCGGGAAATGAGTCAACTGCACTCGGTGTTTGCCTGGGGTGTGGTCGGGGTAATTATTGTCAGCACGATCTATCTGTTCTTGTTTGGCGGAGAGTATTGGCAAGGGCTTCCTCTTCTTTTTGCGTTAATTCCCTTGGTTTCTGCTCTTCTTTTTTCCGGAACGGCGTTGCCCAAAATGGAAACTCCCAAAAAGGCGTCCGGCGCCCTTCATTTGCTGAAAAACAAAGGCGTTTGGATTTCGTTTTTTGCCATCTTTTTCGGAGGAGCCGCGGAATGTACCATGTCTCAATGGGCGTCGGGGTATTTGGAGCAAGCCTTGGGGATTCCTAAAGTTTGGGGCGATATTTTCGGCGTTGCCATGTTTTCTTTGTTCCTCGGACTGGGGCGTACCCTTTACGGAAAGTACGGAAAAAACATCGAAAAAGTCCTGCTTCTTTGCGGAATCGGAGCCACGGCGTGTTACCTGGTCGCCGCCCTTTCTCCTTTCCCGATCCTGGGGCTTTTTGCCTGCGCCTTTACCGGATTTGCCACGTCCATGCTGTGGCCGGGAAGTCTGATTATCGCCTCGGATCGATTCCCTGCAGGCGGCGTGTTTATTTACGCCCTTATGGCGGCAGGGGGAGACTTGGGCGTGTCGGTGGCGCCTCAGGTCTTCGGGATCATCACCGACCTCGTTTCGGCAGATCCTACCGTAATTTCCCTTGCCCAATCCTTATCCCTCTCCTCCGAGCAGTTAGGCATGAAATTGGGCATCCTTACCGGCGCAATCTTCCCCTTGCTTGGGACTTTTATTTACGCCTACCTATATAAAACCCGTAAAAGAAAATCTCTTTCATAAAAAAAGGATGCACGTCAGTGCATCCTCATTTTATATTTCTAAAAACCGTTCCAAAAATGCCGCCACGCCGTCTTCGTCAACGGAAAGCGTAACGTGTTTTCCGTGCTTTTTGACCGTGTCGGCGGCGTTCCCCATAACGACGGGGATTTCCGCCGCGTCCAGCATGGCAAGATCGTTTTCCGAATCTCCGATGGCGATGACCTTTTTGGGGTCTAACTCCAAGTAGTCCACCACCGCCTTCATGACGTACGCCTTATCGTGTCCCGGAGGAACGATTTCGGTGTAGTGGTGCTGTTGATGCACCAGGGGATTTCCGAACTGCCGAACGAAGGCAATATCTTCTTCGGGAATATCCGCCAAAATGCTTATTTTCGTAATAGGCTCCAGCTCGCAGACCTTAAAGATTTCCCCCATATCGTCAAGGGGGATAAACTTCGGATTCGGATTTTTATCCCACAAAGCGTAAACGGCGTACTCGCCCTCCAGCAGAACCGGAATATCTCGGTTGTAAAAATGCGCCGCGATGGGCTGGCTTTGGTCTGCAGACAATCCGTCCGCCATCAAAACCTTTCCGCCCACGTTAATATAGGCGCAGCCGCACAGATAACCGTCGAACCGAAATCCGCGGAAATCGTCCACCGGGATGTTGGAAAGGGGTCTTGCGGTGTTCAGAAATATTTTGTGTCCGTTGGCTTGGGCTTTGGTCAGGATCTTCAGGGTATCGTCGGAAAACTTCGGCTTTTTCCAGGAAAGAAGCGTTCCGTCCAAATCAAGAAAAACAGCGTAGGGCATAGGAAAAACCTTCTTATATTTTGTTTAAAACGTCTTTGATGGAATAGGCGGGAATGACCTCCAGCGGAAAGCTTCCCTTGGGGCGGTTCCGCGCCGGAATGACCGCACGGGTAAAGCCCAGGGAGGCTGCCTCGTGCAACCGTTTTTCGATTCCCGAAACGGCGCGCAATTCCCCTGCAAGTCCGATTTCCCCGATCAATATGGTCTTTTCGGGCAAAACGAAATCCTTCGCCGCCGAAATGATCGCCATCGCAACGCCCAGATCCGCCGCAGGCTCGTCCAGACGCAGTCCGCCGATGACGTTAACGTAAACGTCGCTCGCGCCGAAGAACAATCCGCATCGCCGTTCCAATACGGCTAAGATCAGATTCAACCGCTGATAATCAAATCCCACCGCCGTTCTTCGGGGAGAGGGGAAGGGGGTTTTGGAAACCAGCGTTTGCACCTCCGCGATGATGGGACGGGTGCCCTCCATGACGCACAGGGTGGCGATGCCCGACACGTTTTCCGGCTTATCCAACAGGAATAATTCGGAGGGATTCGGGATTTCCTTTAACCCCTCCTCGGTCATTTCAAACACGCCGATCTCGTTGGTCGAGCCGAAGCGGTTTTTGATGGCGCGCAGGATTCGGTGATCGCTGGAGCGTTCCCCTTCAAAATACAGAACCGCATCCACCATATGCTCCATCACCTTCGGACCGGCGATGGCGCCTTCCTTGTTCACGTGGCTGACCACGAAGGTGGGAATTTCCATGGATTTTGCAATCCGCATCAATTCCGAGGTGCATTCCCGTACCTGGGGCACCGAGCCGGGGGCGGAGGTCATGTCCTGTCGGTACATGGTCTGGATGGAATCCACCACCAAAATGTCCGGGGCGGCTTCTTGGGTTCGCTCTACCACGGCGGAAATATCGGTTTCCGAAAGAATAAACAGATTTTCCGGGTATTCTCCCACCCGATCTGCCCGTAATTTGATCTGCCGGGGGGATTCTTCCCCCGAAACGTACAGGATCCGAAGATCCCGCATCTTCATGCACATCTGCAGTAAAATCGTGGATTTCCCGATGCCCGGCTCGCCGCTGACCAAAATCAGCGATCCCTTTACGATGCCCCCGCCCAGGACCCGATCCAATTCGGAGATTCCCGTGGTTTGCCGCAATTCGCTTTCTGCGGTAATTTCCCGCAGACGCTTCGGCACGGCGCGTTTCATCGGGTCTGCCTTCGTCGTCAGGGTTACCGGTTTGTCCGGCTCCACGATCTGTTCAAAAAAGGAATTCCAGGCACCGCAGGCAGGACATTGACCTGCCCATTTGGGATTTTCGTTCCCACATTCGGAGCAAACGTACACCGTTTTGGTTTTATTGACCGTCTTTGCCATACCCTTCCTGTTCCTTTCGCAACCGTAAATATTCCTGTAAAATAGCCTTCGTTTCCGCTTCGCTCAAGGGAATTTCCGGTCCGTACCCGTAGGGGCAGGGCATCATTTCGCTTGAGGCGAATAACCGACAGATCAGCGGTCGGTGTTCATAGACGGAGCATCCGCCGTCGGTCAATTTCGGGCAGGCTTCTCCCGAAAAATCAAATCCGCCGCAACGCGCCGCCTCCTCCGGGGCAAACTGAATCCAATTGTCGCAGCAGCGAGTACATCCTTCCTTACAGCGGAAGGAGGGGATCTTCTCGTATAATTTTTGAATCGGCGTCTTTTCCATGGATTACAGACGGGCGATTTTAATGCCGTTCATGTACATATTGAACAGGGCAAAATAGTGCATCATATCGCCGTTGTGGATATCGTCGTGATAGGTCTGCACCGCGTTTTCGATGACGATGATTCGGTTATTGTTGTTGCTTTCGTTCCAATAAGCGCGCATGGCGAGGGCAAACTGCATCACGCAAATGTCGGTGCATCCCCCCACGATGACGATGTTTTCGATTTCCTTGTGCTTTGCAAGCCAGGTCAGATATTGCTTGCAGAAAAATCCGTTGGTGGAGTTTTTGGGAATGATTTCTCCCACCTCCGCGAAGGCTTCCAATTCGGTAATGATTTCCTGCTCGTACTTATCGACACAATGCTCCGGATAGGTTTCAAATTCCTCCGAATCGGGGGTGTGGGTGTCTGCAAAAAACAGCTTGGGGCTATCCAGATAGTATTCGTTGACCTGCTTGATTTGAGGAATAATGGCCTTCAGACGGTTGGACGCCAATTTTCCTTTTTTGAAAAATCCGTTGATGGTGTCCATGTTGACCACCACGGTGGTTTCGGGGTTCGTGATATAATTGCGGATATCTACCGTTACTTCCCGAATGGTTTTTTCATAAGGCGGTGTGAAAAACATGATTCAGCATCCTTTCAATTCCGAAATGGCGGCGTTGCGGTCGGCGGCGTTGAAGACCGAAGACCCTGCAACCAAAATATCCGCCCCGGCTTCGATTGCCAAGGGAGCGTTTTGTCCGGTAATTCCGCCGTCAACCTCAATGTGGGTTTTCAATCCCTCTTGGGTGATTCTTTCCCGAAGCGCCCGAACCTTTTCAAAGCATTCTTCCTTGCACTTTTGTCCGCCGAAGCCCGGTTCTACGGTCATGACCAAAACCAAATACAGATCCTTCAACCGAGGAAGCACCGGATCAATGGGGGTAGCGGGATTGATGACAAGCCCCGGCTTTTTCCCGCAGGCCTTGATTTTTGCAATACATTCGTCAATATCACAGTCGCTTTCCGCGTGGAAGACGATAATATCCGCCCCTGCCTTGGCAAAGGCCTCGATATAGTCCTGGGGATGGGTAATCATCAAATGCACGTCCAGGGGAAGCTTGGTACAGCGGCGAATGCTCTGAACCACGGGAATTCCGATGGAAATGTTGGGGACGAACAGCCCGTCCATCACGTCCACGTGCAGATAATCCGCGGCAGAGATGCTTTCGATTTCCTTTTGCAGATTTGCAAAGTCCGAAGCCAGCAGAGAGGGGGAGATCTTGACCATAGTAAACGATCCTTTCATTCCGTATAGCTTTATAATACTATGATATTATTAAGATTTCGCCACGAAATCGTGACATTTCTGAAAAGTCCGTTCCATCTTGACAATTTCTTCCTGAAATGGTATAATGGAAATGCAAAATGCAGCCCCCTCCATCGTTCTGCGGACGGTCCCCCTCCCCCTCGCCTCTAAGGCGGTGGGAGGCAAGGTAGAATGCAGAATGAGAACGGGGGTGCGAAATAGTTTGTACCTTTATGAGGAGAATTTATGGCAAAAACCTTTGGCGTAATTATCCCTGCCGCCGGATCGGGAACCCGGTTCGGGGAAGATAAATTGATGTATGATCTTTGCGGAAAGCCGGTGCTGTGGCACACCCTTCAAGCCTTCGAGCAGGCAAAATCCGTCACCTGTATCGTGATTCCCACCCGAAAGGAAAGCCTTTGCTTCGTGCGGGAGCTGACGGCGGAATTTTCCAAGGTCGTTGCCGTGATTGAAGGCGGAAAAACCCGCCAGGAATCGGTGATCTGCGGCCTTTCTGCTCTGCCGGAGGTGGATTTTATTTCGGTGCACGACGCCGCCCGTCCCTTGATTTTGCCCGAGGAAATCGACCGGATCCATCGCAACGCCGTCAAATACGGCGCCGTCTGTGCCGGAGTTCCGGTGGTAGATACCGTTCAGCAGGTGGACGAGGAGGGATTTATCGTTCACACCCCCGATCGGGCGACGCTGATGGCGGCATCGACGCCCCAGGTCTTTGAGGCGGAGCTTTACCAAAGGGCTTGCCTTCAGGCCGCGGAGCAATACACCGACGACGCGGGCATGGTTCGTGCCGCCGGGGGAAAGGTGAAAATGATCCTCTGCCAAGGAGAAAACTTCAAAATTACCGCCAAAGAAGACGCCCTTCGGGCACAGCAGGTGCTTTTGAACCGAAAAGAAAATTAAAAATGATTGGTTCCTCTTGTTGATGAACGCAAAAAAAAGATGTATCCCAAACAGCCCCTCAGTCTCGCCTGTGGCGAGCCAGCTCCCCTTACACAGGGGAGCCTTTTTTTGTGTTCAATTCATCTCTTTTTTCAGTGCACGTGAGCACAATCTGCGAACAATGTAAAAACGTTGAAGATTGCACGAAAATCAGCCTCCCCTGTGTAAGGGGAGGGGGACCGCAAGGCGGTGGAGGGACTGTTGAAAAGGCAATCGAGATTTTTTTACGTTATCGGTTTTCCGTCGCGCCGATCAAGCGTAGGCGGATTTCGTTGTCTAACTTCCGAAGCTCCGCTTCTGCCTCCAGACGGGTTTTCCGTCCTTCCTCCTTCAGCTTCAGCATTTCGTCCAAAGTCTCGATGAGAATGGCGTTGGTCTCTTTTAAAGTGGAAACCTTGATGCTTCCCAGCTCCGCCTCCCGCGTGACCTCCAGGGTGGTTTCTTTGAGCGATTGGGCGTTTCGGCGGAGCAGTGCGTCGGTGATTTGAGTCACTTTTGTTTGCATTTCGATGGCAGATTTGGAGTTTTCCATCCCCAGCGTCAGCACCATCTGGCTTTTCCAGAGGGGGATGGTATTGACCACGGAGGACTGAATCTTTTCCGCCATGACCGTATTGTTATTTTGAAGCATCCGAATTTGGGGCGCCATTTGCAGGGCGACGGCGCGGGTCAGTTCTAAATCGTGCAGTTTTTTCTCAAAGCGGTCGCATTGTTCGAAGGCGTCTCGCGACGCCTGGGCGTCGGAGGGATTTCCGCTTTTCTCCGCTTTTTTCTGCAGAGGGATCGCCGTCTCGTTTCGAAATTGCTCCAGCGCCGTTTTTCCGTCCTCCAGATACCCGGTCAGGGCTTCGTATTGCTCCCGGTTCATGGCGTACAACAGCTCCAGCATTTCGATGTCCTTCATCAAAAGATCCCGATGCCCCTGCAGGGAAAGAGCGATCTTATCCACCGCCTCGCACGCCCTTCGGTAGCGGCTTTTCAACCCCTCCGCCGTTGCGGCAGGCTTGCGGAAAATCCGCATCATTCCGGACTTTTCCTCCGGATCGGCGTCCTTTAATTTCGTGATCAGCTCCGCAATCTTTCCGCTGACCTCTCCCAAGTCCTTCGCCTTCAGATTTTCCAGGGCAATTTCGGAAAATTCCGCCACCCTCTGTTGGGCGTCGGCGCCGTAATTCAGAACGGCGTTTGCGTCGTTTAACGGGGGTACGGATCGGGGAATCGTCTTATCCATCGCGGGTCTCCTTACGGTTGAGTTTTTTATACAAAAGTGACGTTTGCGCGTGTACGTTCAAGCGGACGGTTTGATCGTTTCGGTCGCAGGCTTTTCGGAAATTTTCCGCAATTTCTTCCATCGCCTCTTCCATTTGCTTCATGGTGGCAAGGATGGAAGGATTCCCCTCGTTACATTCTTCAAATGTTGCATAGGAGGTGAAATATTTCAGAAAGGTTGGCAGGTAATATTCCGTAATCTCCCGCCGCGCCGCGGGGGAAAGAAAGGGGAGACTGCTTTGGCATTGTTTCAGCTCCGTAATGATTTGGTGTCCGCCCCGATAGACGGTTCGGTTTTTGATCTTTTCCACGTTTCGTTGCAGGTGCTTCAGATTTTGACGCCAATCCCGCGGAATTTCCGGATCCTGCCTCGGATACAGAAGTACGCCGCACAACAGGGTGACGCCCAGCGCCAGCAGACCTAAAAGCAGTACCTTGCTCCAATCGAAGCCCAGGATCATCGCGCCGAAAATCAGCACGCAGGGAAAGAGGGGAATCGCCCCCAGGATCCGCAGCCGTTTCCACATAAAATTCTCTCCCTTTGCACTTGACAAACGCGGGGTTTTGATGTATAATACTGTTATCATATAATGTCTTGCCCCTCGGGTTTATTCCTGCGGGGAGAAGGAGAAAAGCTATGAAATGTCCCTTTTGCGGATGTATGGACAGTAAGGTTTTGGATTCCCGCCATTCCGACGATCGGATCAAGCGCCGTCGGGAATGTGAAGCCTGCGCCCGCCGTTTTACCACCTTTGAGGTCGTGGAGCATTCCCCCCTGGTCGTGGTGAAAAAGGATAAATCCCGGGAAATTTTCGATCGGGAAAAGATCCTGTCAAGTATGCTGAAGGCGTGCGGAAAGCGTCCCATTCCCTATACGGTTCTGGAGCAGGCTGCCGCCGACATCGAAAACGCCCTGGTCAGCGATCTGGACAAAGAGGTTTCCTCTTCCCGCGTCGGGGAATTGGTCATGGATAAATTGCGTCAGATCGACGACGTTGCCTACGTGCGCTACGCCTCCGTGTACCGTCAGTTCAAGGATACGGAATCCTTTATGGAGGAGCTGAAAAATATCCTCAGCAACCGGGGGTACAACGTCTCCGAAAAGGAATGATGGCAAAGATACCGAAAATGCCGTCGAATCTTTTCAAAATTTTTGCCATTTCAACGATTGACAATTCTACTATATTATGGTATAATATACACGGATGATCCGTTCCGGATCGTTCGCTTCGGTTCTTTGCGACTGACGGAAGTGGGATAACCACATGAAACAGAGAACCCGTATTGCCGACCGTCTGGGCACACTTCCGAAGGGGAGCGTGCCCTTTTTTATTTTTTTGAAGGAGAAAGAAGCATGAAAAAAATCGGTATCGTCATGGGAAGCGACAGCGATCTTCCCATCATCCGAAAAGCCACCGCGATTTTGGATTCCTTTGAAGCGCCCTACGAGGTACACGTATATTCCGCCCACCGCACGCCCGTGGAGGCTCGGGATTTTGCCCTGAACGCCCGCGCCAACGGCTTTGGTGCCATCATCGCCGTCGCCGGCATGGCGGCGCATCTGGCAGGGGCGTTGGCGGCCAATACCACCCTTCCCGTCATCGGAATTCCGGCAGAGTCCGGCCCGTTAAGCGGAATGGACGCCCTTCTTTCCACCGTTCAGATGCCTACGGGGATTCCCGTGGCGACGGTCGCCGTCAACGGCGGGGGCAACGCCGCCCTGCTCGCCCTTCAGATTTTGGCGGTCTCCGATCCTGATCTTGCGGCAAGGCTGGACGCCAAGCGCGCCTCCGACGCCGACGCCGTCCGGGGAAAGAACGCCGCCGTGGAAGCGGAATTCAATCACTGAGTTTTTAATCAACCCTTCTATAAATTTTTTACGAAAGAGGTACGAATCATGGAAAATCTCAAGCTCGTCTATACCGGCAAAACCAAAAACGTTTACGCTCTCGACAACGGCAATTACCTGCTGAAATTCAAAGACGACTGCACCGGCAAGGACGGTGTGTTCGATCCCGGTGAAAATTCCGTGGGTCTCACCATCGAAGGGGTGGGCGACGTCAATCTGCGGATGTCCATCTATTTCTTTGAAAAGATCAACGCCGCCGGCATCAAAACCCATTACGTCAGCGCAAATCTGAACGACACCACCATGGAAGTCCTTCCTGCAAAAGCCTTCGGTAAGGGTCTGGAGGTCATCTGCCGTTACAAGGCCGTCGGTTCCTTCTACCGCCGCTACTCCGATTATATCGAAGAAGGTGCCGATCTTCCCGCTTACGTGGAAACCACCTTTAAAAACGACGCCAAGGGCGATCCCTTGGTTACCAAGGACGGACTCGTGGATCTGGGCGTTATGACCTCGGAGCAGTACGATTCCCTGAAAGCCATGACCCAAGCCATCACCAAGATCGTTGCCGACGATCTGAAGGAAAAGGGTCTGGATATGTACGACATCAAGTTTGAATTCGGCTACGACGAGAAGGGTGAGGTCATGCTCATCGACGAAATCGCATCCGGTAATATGCGCGTTTACAAGGACGGCGAATACGTCGATCCTCTGACGCTGAACAAACTGTTCTTTGCCTGATTTTAACATCCCCTCGGACCGCACGCGCCCTGTACGTGCGGTCCGACCCTTGCTTTAGAACCTTTTATTTCATTTTCCTACGGAGGATTTTACCAAACATGGGTGGATATTTTGGCGCAGCTTGTAAGCACGACGTAGTCGCCGACGTATTTTTCGGCACCGATTACCATTCCCATTTAGGCACGCGCCGTGCCGGAATGGCGGTTTACGATACGGACGTGGGCTTACAGCGTGAAATACATAATATTGAAAATTCCCCGTTCCGCACCAAGTTCGGGGACGTGTTTGAGGAGATGCACGGCTGCTCTGCCATCGGGTGTATCAGCGACGTGGATCCTCAACCTCTTTTGATTCGCTCCCGGTTGGGCACCGGTGCCGTTTGTTTTACCGGTGCGATCAACAATGCCAACGAATTGATCGACCGCTATCTGAACGCCGACGGCGGACATTTTAACGCCATGACCGGCGGAAAGGTCAACAATACGGAGCTGGTAGCGGCGCTGATCAATCAAAAGGATACCTTCGTTGAGGGCATCCGCTTTGCCCAACAGGTCATCGACGGTTCGGTGACGTTGTTGATCCTTCTTGACGGAGGGTCGATCCTTGCGGCGCGGGACAAGTACGGCAGGCTTCCCATTCACGTGGGGAAGAAGGAAGACGGATATTGCCTTTCCTTTGAATCCTACGTCTGTGAGAAATTAGGCTACGAATGTTTTAAAGAGCTGGGCCCCGGAGAGATCGTCTCGGTCACCAGCGACGGTGTGACCCAATTAGCCGCCCCCGGGGGAAAGAAAAAGGTCTGCTCCTTCCTTTGGAGCTATTACGGATTCCCCGCATCTTCTTACGAAGGGGTAAACGTGGAGATCATGCGTTACCGCAACGGAGAGATCATGGCGCAGAGCGACCTGGAGGCGGAAAACGCCAAGGGCGTGGATTACGTGGGCGGCGTTCCCGATTCCGGAACTCCCCACGCCATCGGTTACGCAAACCGCAGTCGGATTCCCTTTGCCCGGGCGTTCATCAAATATACCCCGTCCTGGTCTCGCTCCTTTACCCCCTCCCGTCAGAGCGACCGAATCAAGATTGCCACCATGAAGCAGATCCCCGTTCACGATCTGATCCGAAACAAATCCCTGCTCTTCGTGGACGATTCCATCGTCCGCGGTACGCAGCTGAAGGGAACGGTGGATTTTCTGTACGATCACGGAGCAAAGGCGGTTCATATGCGTTCTGCCTGCCCGCCGATCATGTATCCCTGTAAATACCTCAATTTCTCCCGGTCCAACGACGAGATGGATCTGATTGCCCGCCGCGTCGTTTACGAGTTAGAGGGCGAAGAGGGAGAAAAGTATTTGGACGAATACCGGGACGGCCGTACCGAACGGGGCAAAAAGCTTCGTCAGTCCATTTGCGATAAATTCCATTTTGCATCCTTGGAATTCCAATCTCTGGAAGGGGTGATCGAATCCATCGGTCTTCCTGCCGAGGATCTTTGTACCTACTGTTGGAACGGAAAAGAATAAATTACGATATAGAAACGGAAGGAGAATTTCTTATGCATCCTCAATCCAAATCCGAAAGCTACGCTGCTGCCGGCGTTGATATTACCGCCGGATACAAGGCCGTGGAGCTGATGAAAAAGCACGTTGCCCGTACGAAAAACGAAGGCTGTCTCGACGACGTCGGGGGCTTCGGCGGTTGCTTCGGTCTGCCGATTGCCGGCATGGAAGAGCCGGTTTTGGTTTCCGGCACCGACGGCTGCGGAACGAAGGTAAAATTGGCGATCCTTATGGATAAGCACGACACCATCGGCATCGACGCCGTTGCCATGTGCGTCAACGATATTATTTGCGTCGGCGCAAAGCCCCTGTTTTTCTTGGACTATATCGCCTGCGGAAAGAATATCCCCGAAAAGATTGCGTCCATCGTCAGCGGAGTTGCGGAGGGCTGCGTGCAGTCCGGCGCCGCGTTGATCGGAGGAGAAACGGCGGAGCATCCCGGCATGATGCCCGTGGAGGATTACGATCTGGCGGGCTTTGCCGTCGGCATCGTGGATAAGAAAAAGATTTTGGACAACACCCGAATGAAGGAAGGGGACGTGGTCATCGCCCTTGCCTCGACCGGAATTCACTCCAACGGCTTCAGCCTTTGCCGCAAGGTGTTTGATATTGACAACAACAATCCCGACCTTTACGTTCCCAAGGAGGAATTGGGCGGAAAGACCATCGCCGAGGCGTTGTTGGTTCCCACCAAGATTTACGTCAAATCCGTCCTTGCTCTGCTGGAAAAGGTCGATGTGAAAGGAATTTCCCACATCACCGGCGGCGGATTTTACGAAAACATTCCCCGTTCCATTCCCGACGGGCTGGGGGCTCGGATCGACAAGAGCGCCGTTAAGGTTCTCCCCATTTTCGATCTGATCGCCAAGACCGGAAACATTCCCGAACGGGATATGTTCAACACCTACAACATGGGCGTCGGTATGAGCATCGTCGTTCCCAAGGATGAAGTGGAAACAGCCCTCGAAATTCTCAAGGCAAACGGGGAAGAGGCTTACGTCATCGGGGAAATTATTGCTTCCGACGATAAGGTGACTATATGTTAACCTCTACCCGAATCGCCGTTCTCGTTTCCGGAGGCGGAACGAACCTGCAGGCGTTGATCGACGCGGAGCAGGCAGGGATTTTGGGCAACGGAAAGATTTCCCTCGTCGTGGCGTCCAAGCCCGGGGTTTACGCCCTGCAGAGAGCCGAGGACAACGGAATCCCCTCCAAGGTTCTGCCCCGCAAGGCCTTCGAGACCATCGCCGATTATTCCAAGGCGCTGGCGGATACTTTGAAGGAAGAGAAGATCGACCTGGTGGTATTGGCAGGCTTTTTAACCATCATTGACGAGCAGGTTTACAACGCCTTCCCCAACCGTATCATCAACGTGCATCCCGCCCTGATTCCGTCCTTTTGCGGAAAAGGATATTACGGCTTGCACGTCCACGAGGCGGCGCTGGAAAAGGGCGTTAAGGTTTCGGGCGCTACGGTTCATATCGTAACCCCCGAATGTGACGCAGGTCCGATCATTCTGCAAAAGGCAGTCGAGGTCAAGCCCGACGACACCCCCGAAACCTTACAGCAGCGGATCATGGAAGAGGCGGAATGGAAGATTCTGCCCGAAGCGGTCAAGCTGTTCTGCGAAGGAAAGCTCCGTGTTGTTGACGGCAAAGTTATTATTGATTGAAATCCGAAAGGAGATTGAATATGAATATTTCCACCATTGAAAAGGAACTGAATTCCCTTGCCTACCACGGCAGAGGCATCATCATCGGCAAATCGACCGACGGCAAAAAGGCAATCACCGCCTATTTTATCATGGGCAGAAGCGAAAACAGCCGCAATCGGGTTTTCGTTGCGGAGGGCGACGCCATGCGCACCAAAGCCTTTGACGAATCCAAAATGACCGATCCCCATCTGATTATTTACTATCCCGTTCGGGTTCTCGGAAACAAGACCATCGTAACCAACGGCGATCAGACCGACACCATCTACGATTTGATGGACAAGCAGATGACCTTTGAGCAGGCGCTCCGCACCCGGGAGTTCGAGGACGACGCCCCCAACTTTACCCCCCGCATTTCCGGAATCATCCATCACGAAAAGGGCGAAATGAATTTTGCCATGTCCATCCTCAAATCCGCCGAGGGAGACGATTCTTCCTGCGAACGGTTTACTTACGCCTACAATAATCCCATCAACGGCAGAGCAAAATTTATCCATACCTACCACTGCGACGGCAATCCCCTGCCCTCCTTTGAGGGAGAGCCCAAAACTCTGGAATTGCCCGACACCGATATTGATTCTCTGACCGATCTGATTTGGAAGAATCTGAATCAGGACAATAAGGTTTCTCTGTTCGTCCGCTACATTGATCTGGAAAGCGGCGAGACCGAAACGCGAATCGTCAACAAAAATAAATAAGGGAGAAGCAAAATGAAAGAATTTGAATTGAAATACGGTTGTAACCCCAACCAAAAGCCCGCGAAGATTTTTATGCACGACGGAAGCGAGCTTCCCATCGAGATCCTTTCCGGACGTCCCGGCTACATCAACTTTTTGGACGCCTTCAACTCCTGGCAGCTGGTCAAGGAATTGAAGGATGCCCTCGGACTTCCTGCCGCCGCTTCGTTCAAGCACGTTTCTCCCACCTCTGCCGCCGTGGGTACGCCCCTTCCCGAAAAGCTGAAAAAGGCGTGCTTCGTGGACGATATTGAAGGGCTGGACGAAAACCCCTTGGCGTGCGCCTACGCCCGCGCCCGCGGAACCGATCGGATGTGCTCTTACGGTGACTGGGTTGCCCTGTCCGACGTCTGCGATCTGATGACCGCAAAGTTGATTTTCCGTGAGGTTTCCGACGGCGTGATCGCTCCCGGTTATACCGACGAAGCGTTGGAGCTTCTGAAAACCAAGCGGAAGGGGAACTACAACGTAGTCAAGATCGATCCCGATTACGTTCCCGCCGCCATCGAGCATAAGCAGGTTTACGGAATCACCTTTGAGCAGGGCAGAAACGACGTTCGGATCGACGCCAATATGCTGGAAAACGTCGTAACCGAAAACAAAAATCTCCCCGAATCCGCAAAGCGGGATCTGGTCGTTGCCCTGATTACCTTGAAATATACCCAATCCAATTCCGTTTGCTACGCCGTGGACGGTCAGGCAATCGGCGTCGGCGCCGGTCAGCAGTCGAGAATCCACTGCACCCGTCTTGCCGGCGGAAAGGCGGACACCTGGCATCTGCGTCAGGCAGACAAGGTTCTCAACCTTCCCTTCAAGGAAGAGCTGTCCCGCCCCGAACGGGATAACGTCATTGACGGTTATATCAACAAAAATGAGGAAGACGTCTGCGCCGAAGGCATTTGGCAGAAATACTTTACCGTTCGTCCCGAACCCTTTACCGCCGAAGAGATGAAGGCGTACCTTGCTACCATCCGCGGCGTTGCTCTGGGATCCGACGCATTCTTCCCCTTCGACGACAACATTCAGCGCGCCTACGCCAGCGGCGCCGATTATATCGCCGAGCCCGGCGGCTCCATCCGTGACGACGTGGTTATCGCCCGTTGTAACGAGCTGGGCATCGCTATGGCATTCACCGGACTTCGACTGTTCCACCACTAAAAAGAGTTAAGAGTGAAGATAGGAGAGTGAAGATATGGCGAAAGAGAGCGTTGCCTACTCAAAAGCGCTTGCATTTGCAAAGCGTATCGTAGATCTTAGCCGTCATTTGCGATCCGAACATAACGAATACGTGCTTTCCAAACAAGTTTCGCGTAGCGGCACGAGTATCGGTGCCAATATCGCAGAAGCCCGTTATGGGTCAAGTAAAAAGGATTTTACAGCGAAAATCTATATTTCCTTGAAAGAGTGTGCGGAAACTTTGTATTGGCTGGAATTGTTGCGCATTTCAGAGTATTTGTCGGAAGAGGAATATATCTCTCTCTTTGACGACTGCGAATCAATTCGCCGAATCTTATCGGCGACGGCGAAATCTGTGAAATGATACAATCTCCACTCTTCACTCTCCACTCTGCGAAGAAAGGAAGAAAATATATGAACATGAAATTATTGGTCGTTGGTTCCGGCGGCAGAGAGCACGCTATTATCAAAAAGCTTCGCGAAAATCCCAACGTGACCGAAATTTACGCTCTGCCTGGAAACGGTGGCATCGCCGCCGACGCCACCTGCGTTGATATTGGGGCAAAGGATATTGAAAATATCGTTCAATTTGCCGTTGAAAATCAAATCGATTACGCCGTCGTCGCCCCCGACGATCCGTTGGTCCTCGGCTGCGTTGACGCGTTGAATCAGGTCGGAATCCCCTGCTTCGGTCCGGAGGCAAAGGCAGCCATCATCGAGGGCAGTAAGGTCTTTTCCAAGGATCTGATGAAGAAATACGGAATTCCCACGGCGGAATACGAAGTCTTCACCGAAATGGAGAAGGCGCTGGAATATCTGGAAACCGCCCCCATTCCCACCGTCATTAAGGCGGACGGTCTGGCGCTGGGTAAGGGCGTCGTTATCGCCATGACCCGCGACGAAGCCAAGGACGCCGTCCGTTCCATGATGGAGGATAAAATCTTCGGAGAAAGCGGCAGCCGCGTGGTCATCGAGGAATTTTTGACCGGTCCCGAAGTTTCCGTGTTGTCCTTCACCGACGGAAAAACCGTCGTCCCGATGGTTTCGTCCATGGATCATAAGCGTGCTTTGGATAACGACGAGGGGTTAAATACCGGCGGTATGGGTACCGTCGCCCCCAATCCCTATTACACCGACGAGATTGCGGAAATCTGCATGGCTACTATCTTCAAACCCACCATCGACGCCATGAACGCCGAGGGACGCACCTTCAAGGGCTGTCTCTATTTCGGATTGATGCTGACGCCGAAGGGGCCGAAGGTCATCGAATATAACTGTCGGTTCGGCGATCCGGAAACTCAGGTGGTTTTGCCTTTGCTGGAAAGCGATCTTCTCACCGTCATGAAAGCCACCACCGACGGAACCTTGACCCCCGATATGGTCAAATTCCGGGACGGCTCCTGTGCCTGCGTGGTCATGGCTTCCAAGGGTTATCCCCAAAAGTATCAGACCGGCTTTGAAATTACTCTGCCCGACGAGGTTGCAGATCGGGTTTACGTGGCAGGGGCAAAGCTTGCCGACGGAACGCTTCTGACCTCCGGCGGACGGGTTTTGGGTGTCACCGGTACGGGAGATACCCTGCAGGATGCGTTGAATTCCGCTTACGGTGCGGTGGATCAAATTACGTTTGAAAACGCTTTTTGGCGCAAGGACATCGGTGCCCGTGCGCTGAAAGCGGGAAAATAAGGAGAACGATATGGTTTTTCGAGTCTATGTGGAAAAACGTCCGGAATTGGCGCACGAAGCCAACGGACTTTGCTCCGAATTGAAAAATTTAGTAGGAATCCGCGGTCTGCAAGGGGTTCGCGTCATCAACCGCTACGACGTGGAAAACGTGGACGCGGGATTGTTTGACCAGGCGGTTCGCACGATCTTTTCCGAGCCCCAGCTGGATATCGTCACCGATTCCGTTGACCCTGAGGGGGGCGTCGTATTTGCCGTAGAGCCCCTTCCCGGTCAGTTCGATCAGCGTGCAGACTCTGCCGCCCAATGTATTCAGCTGCAGAGCCGGGCAGAGCGCCCCACCGTCCGTTCCGCAAAGGTTTACGTTCTTTCCGGCTCTCTGTCCGACGAAGATATTGCCGCCGTCAAAAAGTACGTAATCAACGCCGTGGAAAGCAGGGAGGCTTCCCTGGAAAAGCCCGAAACCTTGGCGGTGGAATACGCCATTCCCTCCACCGTTGCTACTGTCGAAGGCTTTATCGGATTGGACGAAAAGGGACTTTCCGATCTTTTGGATACCCTCGGTCTTGCCATGGATTTGGACGATCTGAAATTTTTGCAGAATTATTTTAAAAACGAAGAAAAACGGGATCCCACCATCACCGAAATCCGCGTGGTTGATACCTATTGGTCGGATCACTGCCGCCATACCACCTTCTCCACGCACATCGATAAGGTAGAAATTCACGATCCCGCCGTGAAAAAGGCATACGAGCGCTATCTCGACGCCCGCGTGGAGGTTTACGGAGAGGAAAAGGCGGCGAAGCGTCCCCAAACTTTGATGGACATCGCCACCATCGCCGTAAAAACCCTGAAAAAGCGTGGCGTTCTTCCCGAATTGGACGAAAGCGAAGAAATCAACGCCTGCTCCATCCACGTGACCGCAACGGTCAACGGGGAAGACCAGGATTGGCTTTTGATGTTTAAAAACGAAACCCACAACCACCCCACCGAAATTGAACCCTTCGGCGGTGCTGCCACCTGTATCGGCGGTTGTATCCGCGATCCCCTGTCCGGTCGTGCCTACGTCCACCAGGCGATGCGCGTTACCGGTGCGGGAGACCCCAGAACCTCTTTGGCGGACACCATTCCCGGAAAGCTCCCCCAGCGGAAGCTTTGCCAGACTGCCGCCGCAGGATATTCCTCCTACGGCAATCAGATCGGGCTTGCTACCGGTCACGTTGCGGAGGTCTATCACGACGGATACGTGGCAAAACGGTTGGAATGCGGTGCGGTCGTTGCCGCAGCCCCCGCCTATAACGTCCGCAGAGAGCGTCCCTGCGCAGGCGACGTGGTTATTCTGTTGGGCGGACGTACCGGACGGGACGGCATCGGCGGTGCTACCGGTTCCTCCAAGAGCCACAATATGAAATCCCTCACCACCATGGCGTCGGAGGTTCAGAAGGGGAACGCCCCCGAGGAACGGAAGATCCAGCGTCTGTTCCGCAACGCCCAGGTTACTCGGTTGATCAAGCGTTGTAACGACTTTGGCGCAGGTGGCGTTTCGGTTGCCATCGGCGAGTTGGCAGACGGACTTCAGATCGATCTGGACGCCGTCCGCAAGAAGTACGACGGGCTGGACGGAACGGAATTGGCAATTTCCGAATCCCAGGAGCGTATGGCGGTGGTTGTTGACGCAAAGGACGCCGACGCCTTCATCTCCTTTGCCGAAACCGAAAACCTGGAAGCCTACCGGGTTGCGGTCGTGACCGAGGAAGCCCGCATGGTCATGACCTGGAAGGGACAGACCATCGCCGACCTTTCCCGTGAATTTTTGAATACCAACGGTGCGGACAAGCATACCGTTGCCCAAGTAACCGAAAAAGATCTGACCGTCTTCTCCAAGGCTCTTTACACCGATCTTCGCCAAATGGCAGGGGATCTGAAAACCGCATCCCGCCGGGGATTGGTGGAACGGTTCGACGGCTCCATCGGCGCAGGCTCGGTGTTGATGCCCTTCGGCGGAAAGACCCAAAGAACCCCTGCCCAAGCCATGGCGGCGCTTCTGCCCGTTTTGCCGGGACAGACCACCGATTCCGCCAGCGTTATGGCGTGGGGCTTGGATCCCGACGTCATGTGCGTCGATCCCTATTCCGGCGCCCGTGCCGCGGTCTATAATTCCGTGGCAAAGATCGTTGCCGCCGGTGCGGATTATAAGGACGCTTATTTGACCCTGCAGGAATTCTTTGAAAAGCTCCGCAACGAGCCCGACCGCTGGGGCAAGCCCTTTGCCGCCCTTTTGGGCGCGATGGACGCCCAGCTGGAGCTGAACGCCGCCGCCATCGGAGGCAAGGACTCCATGTCCGGCACGTTCCTGGACAAAGACGTTCCCCCCACGCTGATCTCCTTTGCCATCGCTCCCATTAAGGCGGGCGACGTGATTTCTCCCGAATTCAAGCAAGCGGGAAATCCCGTCTATCTCTTCGCTCCTACGGACGAAACTCCCGAATCCACCAAGGCCGCTTGGGATTGCTTCCATAAACAATGCAAGGCGGGCAAGGTAAAAGCCGCCTGGGCGGTGGAAAACGGACTTGCGGAAGCGGTCATGAAGATGTCCTTCGGCAACGAAATCGGCTTTAAATCCAACGGCGCGGTTGCCGAATGGTACGGGGCGATGACGTACGACTTTATCGTGGCGGAGCTGTCCGAGCTCGTCGATTGCATCTACGCCACCGAAATCGGCGTTACCACCGAGGAAGCGGTCATTGATCTTGGAACGGAACGCGTTTCCGTCGCCGAGCTTCTCGCCCTCAACGAAGGCGTTCTGGAAAACGTCTATCCCACCAAAGCCCCTGCTCAAAGTAGTTTGACTCCCTTTGCGTACGAAGGCGGAAGCGTTTCTGCCCCCGCCATCAAGTGTGCAAAACCCAAAGTTTTGATTCCTGTATTCCCCGGAACCAACTGTGAATACGATTCCGCCAAGGTCATGGAAGCCGCCGGCGCGGAGGCGGATATCGTCGTTATCCGCAACCTGACCGCCGACGACGTTGCCCGCAGCGTTGAAATCGTTTCCAAAAAGCTTTCCGAAAGCCAAATGGTCTTCTTGCCCGGCGGATTCTCCGGCGGAGACGAGCCCGACGGATCTGCCAAGTTCATTACCTCCTTCTTCCGCAACCCCGCGGTCAAAGAGCAGGTCGGCAAACTGTTGGACGACCGTGACGGCTTGATGTTGGGTATTTGTAACGGCTTCCAAGCCTTGATCAAATTGGGCTTGGTTCCCTACGGAAAGATCATTGATACCGACGAAAACTGCCCCACTTTGACCTACAACACCATCGGGCGCCACCAATCCAAGCTGGTTCGCACCCGGGTGTGTACCAATAAATCTCCCTGGCTGTCGCAAACGAAGGTGGGCGAGATCTACACCGTTCCCATCTCCCACGGAGAAGGACGCTTCCTTGCCTCCGAGGATCTGATTCTGAAATTGGCAGAAAACGGACAGATCGCCACCCAATACGTGGATCTGGACGGGAATCCCACCCTGGATACCTCCTTCAACCCCAACGGCTCCATCTTCGCCGTGGAGGGCATTACCTCTCCCGACGGCAGAGTGTTGGGTAAGATGGGACACTCGGAACGGATCGGCGCAAATCTGTATCGCAACGTCCCCGGTCTGTACGATATGAAGCTCTTCCAATCTGCCGTGGAATATTTCAAGAAATAAGGAGAATTCGTTATGGCTTATCTTTCTGATATTGAAATTGCGCAACAATGTAAACTCCGCCCCATTACCGAAATTGCCCAAACGGCCGGTGTTGACGACAAATACTTGGAACAGTACGGCAAATATAAGGCGAAGATCGACCTTTCCATCATGAAGGAAAGCGACCGCAAAAACGGAAAGCTGATTCTCGTCACCGCCATGACCCCCACCCCCGCCGGGGAAGGGAAGACCACTACCACCATCGGTTTGGCGGACGGCCTTCGGAAGATTGGCAAAAACGTTATGGTCGCTCTGCGTGAGCCTTCCCTCGGTCCCGTCTTCGGGGTCAAGGGGGGTGCTGCCGGCGGCGGTTATGCCCAGGTCGTTCCCATGGAAGATATCAATCTCCACTTCACCGGAGATTTCCACGCCATCGGCGCTGCCAATAACCTGTTGGCGGCGATGTTGGATAACCATATCCATCAGGGAAATACCCTCAATATTGATCCCCGCCGCATCACCTGGAAGCGTTGCGTCGATATGAACGACCGCCAGCTTCGTTTCGTGGTCGATGGTATGGGCGGCAAGGTCAACGGCGTTCCGCGGGAAGACGGCTTTGATATTACCGTCGCCTCCGAAATTATGGCGGTGCTTTGCCTGTCCGGTTCGATCACCGAACTGAAAGAACGCCTTTCCAAAATCATCGTGGGCTATACCTACGACGATCAGCCGGTCACCTGTGCGGATCTGAAGGCGCAGGGTGCGATGGCGGCGTTGCTGAAGGACGCCCTGAAGCCCAACCTGGTTCAGACCCTGGAGGGAACTCCCGCCTTGGTTCACGGCGGTCCCTTCGCCAATATTGCCCACGGCTGTAACTCGGTCACCGCCACCAAATTGGCGATGAAATTAGGGGATTACGCCGTTACCGAAGCCGGCTTCGGCGGAGATTTGGGGGCAGAAAAATTCCTCGATATCAAGTGCCGTACCGCGGGTCTGACCCCCGATGCGGTAGTCGTTGTTGCTACCGTTCGTGCGTTGAAGATGCACGGCGGCAGAGCCAAGACTGAGCTGAATAACGAGGATCTGGAAGCGTTGGAAAAGGGAATTCCCAACCTTCTGCGTCACGTTTCCAATATCAAAAACGTCTATCAACTTCCCTGTGTCGTTGCCGTCAACCGTTTCCCCACCGATACCGATGCGGAAATCGACTTCATCGTTGCCAAATGCCGTGAATTGGGCGTAAATACCGTCCTTTCCACCGTTTGGGCAAATGGGGGCGACGGCGGTGTGGAATTGGCAAAAGAAGTGGTTCGCCTCTGTGATGAAGAACAGGGCAACTTCACCTTTGCCTATGATCTGGACGGCACCATCGAAGATCGTATTGACGCCGTAGTTCGCAAAGTTTACGGCGGCGACGGTGTTACCATCGTTCCCGGCGCCAAGGCGCAGATCGCCAAGCTGACCGAATTGGGCTTCGGCAATCTTCCCATCTGCGTTGCCAAAACCCAGTATTCCTTCTCCGACGATCCCACCAAATTGGGCGCGCCCGAAGGATTTACCGTCACCGTCCGCAACGTCAAGGTTTCTGCAGGGGCAGGCTTTATCGTCGTTCTGACCGGCGATATCATGACCATGCCCGGGCTTCCCAAGGTGCCCGCCGCGGAACGGATCGACGTGGACGAAAACGGGCTGATTACGGGGTTGTTTTAATCTATGAAACTGATTATTGCGTCCAATAACGCTCACAAAATCCGGGAGATCAAACAAATCCTCGGCGACCGTTTTGAGGAGATTCTCTCTCTCAAAGAAGCCCAAATCGACCACGAAACGGTGGAAGACGGCGTAACCTTTTTGGAAAACGCCCGCAAAAAAGCCACCGAAATCGCGGAGATCTCCGGTTGTTGCGCCTTGGCAGACGATAGCGGAATCTGTGCCCACGCTCTGAATAACGAGCCGGGGGTCTATTCCGCCCGCTATTCGGGCAGGCACGGAGACGACGAGGCGAACAACCGCCTTTTGATCTCCAATCTGCGGGACAAAGCCGACAAAACCGCCCACTATGCCTGCGCCATCGTTTTGGCGTACCCCGACGGCTCTACCGTCTCGGCAGAAGGGGAGATGCACGGTCAAGTCATCGACACCCCCAAGGGCGAAAACGGTTTTGGATACGACCCCATCTTCTTCTTGCCCGAATACGGCATGACTTCCGCGGAAATTTCCCCCCAAGAGAAAAACCGCATCAGCCACCGCGCCAAAGCCCTGAATGCCTTGGTCGAAAAACTCGACAAGGGCGAAAAAGATAATTGAACAACAAAAAGAGAACTTATTAATAAGTTCTCTTTTTGTTGTTCTATCATTTTCAAATATTAAGCCATTATTATTTTCTTTTGTATGGCGTACTGTTATTCCCCCCAGTAATTTGATTTTTTGAGTTGATTGTGAATTTTATGTCTCTGTATTTCGTGCTTACGATAAAACAACCTCTTTTAGGGTAATACTTAATTTCTTTTATTTCATGTTTTATCTCACTAGTTCCTTGAGAATGAAAGACGTATGAATAAAGCGAAAATTCTTCGTCGTCAATTATAAGTACTTCTTCTTGATTATCTGAAACCCATTTACCGTTTAAAAATTTTAACATTTCTGATTTGGAGGAAAAAGTTTCTCTCTCGCTCAAAATGTTAGCATTTACGATTCCTGTTGTGATAAGACTTATCAAGACTACCGACGAGACGATGATTAGGGTCAATTTTTTATTTTTCCTTAATAATTTTTTGTAGATGAACCACAGTAACCACGGAATATTGCAAAGTGCAAAAAGTGATAAAATTGGCAGAAGATTCATGAATAGGTTCTCCTTATCATTGTTTTAAAATTTGAGATATAAAAAGAGCACCAACCGAAGTCAGTGCTCTGAAAAACGCAAACCCCGATTGTTGCTACACAAAATCTAATAAACGGGACAATGATATCCGGCGTACCATTAGAGTGGAATTTGCGTTTTTACCAAATTCAGTTCTAATGGTTTGTCCAAAAAGGGCATAATTATCCCTTATAAAAAAAGAGATCATTATCCCAATGGTTTATTTGATTTTGTGTAGCACATTTATTATAGCACAAAGGGAAGAAAATGTCAACTCCTGACAGGGTTCGGAATCTTTTTTTTGTGACAATCATTTGAACAGTTGTTCAATCATATTGACATTTTAAATTTTATGGCGTATAATACATTTGAACGCTGGTTCAAGTGTTTTTTTGAAAGGAGTTTGTTATGGCAGATCACAATCATGCTTGCACCGAAAACGAAACCTGCGAATATATGCACGTCCATCCCGACGTGATCGAAAAAGTTCGGGCAGAGATGCCCCCGGAAGAAACCCTGTACGACTTGGCGGAGTTGTACAAGGTCTTCGGGGATTCCACCCGAATCAAAATTTTGTACGTACTCTTTGAGGCGGAAGTCTGCGTGTGCGACATCGCTCAATGTTTGAATATGACCATTTCCGCCATTTCCCATCAGTTGCGGGTGTTGAAGCAGTCCCGCCTTGTCAAATCCCGCCGGGAAGGAAAGACGGTCTTTTATTCCCTTGCCGACGACCATGTCCGTACCATCATCGGTCAGGGAATGGATCACATCGAAGAATAAAGAAAGAAAACGGAGAAAAACATCATGAAAAAATCCTATAAAATTCAAAACCTTTGCTGCGCCAACTGCGCCCGAAAAATTGAGGACGGAATGAAAAAAATTCCCGGCGTTATCGACGCAAAAATCCTGTTCATGGTTCAAAAATTAAACCTGGAAGTGGAAGACGGTGCCTTGGAACCCGTACTTGCTGAAGCAAAAAAAGTGGCGAAAAAAGTCGAACCGGATTGCGAGATTATCGGATGAGCAGAAAGCAAAAAACCATGCTCGTCCAAATTCTTTTTTCTGCCTTTTTGTTTGCCGTGGCGTGCTTTTTGCCTCTTTCCGGATTTTGGAAAATCGTCGCCTTTGCCGTTCCCTATCTTCTGGTGGGCTTTTCCGTATTGAAAAACGCCGTCTTATCGGTTTTTCGCGGACAGATGCTGGACGAAAATTTTCTGATGGCAATCGCTTCGGTGGGGGCGTTCGTTTTGGGCGAATATCCGGAAGGGGTCGCGGTGGTGTTGTTTTATCGGGTGGGGGAACTGTTTGAATCCTACGCCGTGGGCAAGAGCCGTGCGTCGGTCAGCGCGTTGATGTCCCTCTGTCCCGACGAGGTAACCGTTTTACGGAACGGCGAATGGGTCGTCGTTTCTCCCGAAGAAATCTCCGTGGGAGAATCGGTTCGGGTACTGCCCGGGGAAAAAATCCCCCTGGACGGTACGGTGTTGGAGGGATTTTCTTCCTTGGACACCCGATCCTTGACCGGAGAATTCATCCCCAAGGACGTGACGGCGGGAGATTCGGTCTTCAGCGGATGCGTCAACCTGACCGGCGTTCTGATCCTGCGGGCAGAAAAAGAATTTGAAGAAAGCACCGCTTCAAAAATCCTTGCCCTCGTGGAGGATGCCGCCGCCCACCGTTCCAAATCCGAGTCCTTCGTCACCACCTTTGCCCGATATTACACCCCCATCGTCATCGCCGTGGCGCTGTTGGTGGGGATCCTGCCCCCCTTGTTCGGATCGGATTGGGCAACGTGGATCTATCGCGCCCTGGAATTTTTGGTGGTTTCCTGCCCCTGCGCTTTGGTGATCTCCGTTCCGTTGTCCTATTTCGGGGGCATCGGCGGAGCGTCCCGCAAAGGGATTTTAGTGAAAGGCTCCGACCGTCTGGAAGCCCTGGCAAAGGCAGATACGGTGGTGTTTGATAAAACCGGCACGCTGACCAAAGGGGTTTTTGAGGTCACGTCGGTGGATGCGGAAGATCCGGAGTTCGTCTTGGAAATCGCCGCTTTGTGTGAGCAATTTTCCCATCACCCCATCGCCCGATCTCTTCGGGAAGGGTGGGGCGGCAAATTGTCGGAGGAGCGCGTTTCCGATTTTGAAGAGATTGCCGGCTTCGGCGTTTCTGCCAAGGTGGACGGCATCCTTTATTTTGTCGGAAAAGAAGATTGGCTTTTGCAAAAGGGGTATTCTCTCCCCGCTGCCCAAGTGTCGGGGACCCGTATTTTCGTGGCAAATCAGGAAAAATGCCTCGGCGTGATTACCATTTCCGATCGGTTGAAGGAAACCTCCGCCCCGTCGGTTTCTGCCCTGCGCCGTCTCGGAATCCGCCGGGTCGTGATGCTGACCGGGGACGGAATGTCCGCCGCCCAAGCCGTGGCAACGGAGTGCGGCATCGACGAGGTTCGGGCAAATCTGCTCCCCCGGGATAAGGTTGCCGCCCTGAAGGAAATCTCCGCAACCGCAAAGGGTTCGGTGGTTTTCGTAGGCGACGGCATGAACGACGCCCCGGTAATGACCGCCGCCCACGTAGGCGTTGCGATGGGAGGGATCGGCTCCGACGCCGCTATCGAGGCATCCGACGTGGTTCTGATGCAGGACGACCTTTCCGCCCTTCCGAAGGCAGTGTCCCTGGCGCGCAAGACCCACCGCATCGTAATGGAAAATATGATCTTTTCCATTGCAGTCAAACTTTTGGTGATGATCCTTTGCGGATTTGGGGTTGCCAATATGTGGCACGCCGTTTTTGCCGACGTTGGCGTGTCAGTCATCGCCATACTGAACGCCATGCGGACCCTTTCCCGAAAATAAAGGGAAAATATTTCCGTAAAACCCTTGAAAAACTCTTACAAATATGCTATAATAAAACAAAAAAGGAATCTTTTCTATGAAGCTTGGAATATTTACGGATTGCCACTACTCTTCTGCCGAATTGACCTGCGGACGTCGCCGCTGCAATCAATCCCTGCGGAAGATTGAAGAAGCGATGAATCATTTTACCGACGAAGCCTGTGAACTGGTTCTCTGCCTGGGGGATTTGCTGGATAAAGAAAAAACTCTGGAAGAGGAAGCGGAAAATTTGAAGGCGGTTTCCCGTCTTTTGGACCGTTATTCCACGCCGATGATGTGTATTATGGGAAATCACGACGGATTCTCTTTTTCCAAGGACGAATTTTATGAGATTTTGGGTGAAAACCGCCGTCCGAAAAATCTGGAAGCCGACGGCAAAACCCTGCTTTTTTTGGACGCCTGCTATTACACCGACGGCACGGCGTACTGTCACGAGCGCCCCGAGTGGAAAAATTCCTTTTATCCCCACCTAAAAGAGCTGAAGGAGTTGCTGCAGAAGGCAACGGATGAGGTTTACGTCTTTTTGCACCAAAACCTGGAGCCCCAAGCAGAGATCAACCATCGGGTGAAAAACGGCGACGACGTGATTGCCATTCTGGAAGAAAGCGGAAAGGTCAAAAAAGTATTCCAAGGGCATTATCATCGCGGAAGCAACGCGGAGCACAACGGAATTGAGTACGTTACCTTCCCCGCCCTGTGCGAAGACGAAAACCGTTTTTATATCGTAGAGATTTAATGCAGAAAAGAGAATTCAAAGAATGATACAAACTTATTTGAAGCAACTCGTCAATTACGCAAAAGCCTATCTTATGCTCGCCCCCCGGGATGAGTATTATATCTTCAACCGCTTGCTGTTCCTTATGGGGCTGGACGATTGCGGTTCGGACGAGACGGTGCCCTCCGTCGAGGGTATGACCGGTCCCGACGCCATTTTAGAGCCGATTTTGGCGGACGCCCTGCAACGGGGAATCATCGACGAAGGACAGACCGAGGCGTTTGCCGCCCAGTTGATGGACACCGTTTCCCTGCGCCCCTCCGAATTGCAGAAGATTTTTGAGGGAAAATACGCAATTTCTCCCAAAACCGCCACCGATTGGTTCCACGATTATTGCGAAAAGAACGATTATGTCAAGCGTTCCGCCATCGCTCGGAATCTCCGATGGGAAGCGGTGGGGGAGAAGGCGAATTTGATTATTACCGTCAATCTTTCCAAGCCGGAGGTGGATAACAAAAAATCCGCCGCCGCCTTGAAGCAAAAGCCCGGCGGTTATCCCTCCTGCGTCATCTGCCGTCAGAACGAGGGCTTTTCCGGTCACGGCACCGTTCGGGATACCCTGCGCACCGTGGACGTCACGCTGGACGGTCAGCCCTGCTTTTGGCAATATTCTCCCTACGCCTATTTTAACGAGCACTCCATCATTATCAATACGGAACATACGCCCATGATCGTCAATGCTGCGGCGCTTCGCCGATTGATGGATTTCGTCGATCAATACCCTCACTATTTTATCGGCTCCAACGCGGCGTTGCCTCGGATCGGCGGATCTCTTTTGGTGCACGATCACTACCAGGGCGGACTTGAAAAGATGCCCATGCACGCCGCCGTGGAAAGAACGGTGATTTCTAAACCGGATGCGGCGGTAAAGGTCAGCATCCTGGAATGGTTCAATTCCGCAGTACGGCTGGAATCAAGGGATCGCGACGCCATTGTTTCTTCCGCTTGCAGACTGATTGAAGCATGGCGGAATTATACCAATACGGTTTTGGGAATCCACGCAGAAACCAACGGCGAGGGCCACAATTCCTGCTCCCCCGTGGTGCGGAAAACCGACACCGGCTACGTGGTTGATCTGATCCTTCGCAACAATCGGGTTTCGGAAGAATACCCCGACGGAATCTTCCACGCCCATCCCCAATACCATAATATCAAGAAGGAAAGCATCGGTTTGATCGAAGCGATGGGCTTGTTTATCCTGCCCGCCCGCTTGAACCGTCAGCTGTTTACCGAGGCGGTTGAGTATCTGTGCGGCAAAGAATTTGTCCCCGACCTTCTGCCGGAGGATATGAAGGTTCACGCCGATCTGATCGGGTTGCTTCTTTTCCGCCACGGAAACGGTCTTTCTCAAGACGAGGCAAAGGAAGTCATCCGCCAACGGGTCAATGAGGTCTGCTTTGAAATCCTTCGGAATACGGCGGTCTTCCCCGAAACGGCGGAGGGAAGCGGCGCTTTTGAATCTTTCGTAAAGGAAAATCTTTGATTATGGCAGAAAAAAAGAAGCCCCAAAGCCGTTGCGAATGTTGTCTTTACTACGAATTTGACGAAAGCTTCGGTTGTATGGCGTGCAGTGTTCCCCTGGACGAGGACGAGGCGTTGCACTATTCCCGCCCCGGCTCTGCCTGCCCCTATTTCCGCTGGTACGACGAATACAAAAGCGTACAAAAACAAAATTAACGAAAAAAAAGCCACGGTCTGTTTTCAGTCCGTGGCTTGTCTATTGTTTCAGCAGTTCCCGGCGTTTTTTCCAATCGGGAAGATACCGTTGCACGACGGCGTAAAATTTTTCCGAGTGATTTTTCTGCAGTACGTGGGCTAATTCGTGGACGATGACGTAATCGATCGCTTCGGTGGGATACGCCATCAATCGCCAGGAATAGCAGATCCGATTTTTTGGACTGCAGGAGCCGAACCGCGTCTTTGCCGACGTGATGCGCACCGAAGCAGGGGAGAGCCCCATGATTTCTGCCCAGTGGTCGGTTTGTTTCGGCAGATATTCCTTTGCCCTTTTGCGCAATTCCGCCTCGTTCAATTCGATGGCTTCTTCTTTTTTCTTCCGTTTTTCCGTCCGTTCCAGCGCCCGACGCAGCCACGCTCGGTTTTGGCGGAAAAATGCGTCGATTTCCCGCTGCGGCATACGGATCGGCGCTCGGACGATCACCCGAAGATCCGGGGTTACCTCCAACGCCACCGTCCGCCGTCGGGAACGGATCAAGGTATATTCCATAACATCGCTCCTTTTCTTTATTATATCCCGTTTTCCTTTTTTTGTCAAGGGCAGAAAATACCGCAGACTCATCGTGAATCTGCGGTATTTCCTTACTTCGATACCAAATCTTCATCCACCCAACCGTAAACGTTGGAGGTTTTGTCGGTGTGGATCAGATGATAGGGGTGCTTTCGTCCGGGCAGATATCGGGTAACCCTTGCAGGTCCGGGCTTTGCCTTGTACCCCAGGCTTCCGTTGGAGGAAACGTAATGCTTCCCTCCGGAAAAGTTTACCAAATCGCCTACCTGCGGAGGTTTTGCTTCGACCGTTTCCGATTCGGCAGCTTCCTCCGTTTCGTAGGTAATCCAGGGCAATTTTCCGTGTCCGAGCCACTTTCGGTAGGTCAGATCGGTAATCACAACCCCGTCGTATTTCCCGGTCAGGGTAGATTCCACCACCTTGCCGCCGCCCACGTAAATGCCGATATGCCGATCCATATAGACCGCCTCTCCGGGCACAATGTTTTCCATCGTTTGTTTCCGTTCCACGCACCGCTTTGCCATCGTATTGGCGCAGATATCCGGAACGTCGTTGGATCGGTATTTCGCTCCTCCGAAGGACTTGGAACGGTCTGCCGTCCAGCCCCAAAGGATTCCCTTGATCAACCCTACGCAGTCAAAGGCCCAGGGCGCGTCGGGAATTTTTCCCCGCAAAAGACTTTGTCTTCCGGCAGAATAATTTTGCGGATACTGCTTTACCTTTTGGGAGATCAGCCCCTCGCTGACCGCCGCCCCGAAGGTTCCCATCATATAGACGGTTTCGTAATGGTTTGCCACGTCCAACAGCTTGGCAACGAATTCTTTATTCGTCATCGGTAATTTCCCCCTTTTTCCAGTTCATGACTGCCGCAAGCCCGGCGGCAACGGCGGCGGCAAACAATCCCAAAAGGGTGTTGGCAAAGCCCGTGGGATCGCTGACGTCGGCATCGGTCACCACCGCCAGAAGATTTGCCGTAAGATACCCGAGCATCGCCTGTCCGAAGGTGCGCAACGCCCGATAAAGCCATTCTTTCATGGTTTTCGTCTCCTTTCTTATTCGTGTGCCGTCTTGTTTAAGTATTTTTCCAAATCGTTTTTTGCCTGGGTCACGTTGCCGTCACAGCCCATCTGCTTCAGACCGTCCAGGCAGGCAAGAACTCCGTAGCAAATAACTCCCATCTCGGTTTTTACGTGGTCGATTTCCCGATCCTGATTTTTTTGATCCAGCCAAAACCGCAGGATTTTTACCGCCGCAGCGCCTAACACCGTAAGTCCGCTGACCACCGCCGCGGCGGTGATGATGGTTTCCCAAATCATGTGCTCACCTCCGTAATATAGGCGGCGATGCCTGCCCGTTGCAATCGCTCGATACTGTCCTCTGCATCTCGGCGGGTGCGGTAATTTCCGGTTTGTACCCGAAATAACGTCCGATGCTCTCCTTGAAACAGCCCCTGCTCCAAGAGCTCTTCCACGGGAAGACCGTCATCGCAAAGGAGCGTTTTACGGCAAAAGTCAAACCGTTCTCCGTAAATGCGGAGGATTTCCTTTTGAATCCCCTTTAAAAGACGGATCAGAGGCTCCTTTTGATCTTCCGTAAGGGCTTTCGTGCTTCCTTCGATTAAAATCAAAATTCCTCTTCGCGGGGGAGAAAACTCGTCTTCGGGCTTCCCGTTTACCGCCCCCAGCCAATTTGCCGCCGAAGATAAAGGTGCCAACGCCGTTACCGTGCCGTCGGCAGAAAGATGATAGTGGGCGGTCTTCTTTTTGTCCGAAAGCCGCCTTTGACATTCTTCCCGATTGCCGTCGAAGAATTGCAGGTACAGCCGATCGGGCAGAACCCCCTCCCGGGAAAAACGAAAGGGTAAATATTGTTTGATAATCACGTATCGTTTACCTCCATTCAATGGGTGCTTCCCGTTGCCAAAATGGTTTCCCACGCCGTCGTCGAAAGGGGATCGGCGTCGGTCTCCCTTGCGGTAATGGTGTAGCGGAAGCGGTTGTAAAAATATACGGCGCGGATCTCCGTAATGCAGAACAGGGTTTCTCGGTTGATTCCGCAAACCGGAGCAATCACGTCGATGACCTGTCCCGGAACGAAAACGTCGCTGTCGGTGGTAAATTCAATTTCCCCCAACCCCGGATTGGCGGACAGGATTTGTTGGGCGACCCGTTGCGCCTCTTCCTCGTTGGTTACTACGGAATTGGTTGCCGACGCGCCGTATTGCCCGCTTCCGAACCTCCCGGACATTTCCCTTACGAGCAAGGGCTTCGTGGATACGCCTTCCACATCGGTTTGTTTGTTATAGATATATTGCGTGTTTTTACACTCTGCGGTGGAGGATCGGTAAAGGAAGGTCTGAAGATCCTCCAGCCGATTTGGCTTTCGTCCCGTAAGGTCAATACAAAGCGCCTCCTCAACCTTGGGCAGCACCGATTTCATCTGAAAGGTTTTCGTTTTATCGATCCACCAAACGAAGCCGTTTTCCTTCGCCAGATAATCAAAGACCGAGGACGCCTTGGCAGGATAAAAGCGGTAAGGAAATCGTTGCGTCAGCCCCTCTTCCACCGTGCCCAACAGCAGTTGATCTTTCGGATCGAGATAGGTGTTGAAAATGTATTTTGCAGCCTCGGAGGGGGACAACTCCTCCAGCGCGATCCCCGGCAGGCAGTACCGTTGCAGGATCTGCTCGTACCCCTGCCCCCGCAAGGTCATCGTAAAGCTTTCGGTGCTGTGACAGATCTGCTCCGCCTCCACCAAAATACCGCCCCACAAAAGGGTTTCGTCTTCCGAAAGAAGGATTTCCTGCCCTACCTTTGGAAGCTGCTCCGGGATGGCGTTGTAATGAAGGGTTGCCCGAAAGGAAGAACGCAACGCCCCGTAATGTCGGATGCTTAACGTTCCGTCTTCCAGGGCGCCCGTGTGGGGATTTCCCCCGATGGTTAAGGTAATCACGGCTCCACCACCCCTGCTTCAATCATTCTGCGGACGATCTCCCGACCGATTCGATCGGTCTCGTCCTTCGGTTCGGGACGCCGAAAAATCAGGATTTCCTGCGTTTCCGTATTTTTCGTGAGGGTTTCCGGATTAAATTCCATAGTTTCCTCCTTTTTTGTAGCGCTCCAATAATTTGCGAAAGACCCACCAATGCACGGTGTCCGTATTTAAATCTATACCGTATTGGTTTAAAAAGTAAAGATAGATCCCTTCCCGCTTCTCCTGCGGCGAAAAGAGAGGCGCATAATATCCTTCTTCCGGAAGCGTTCCGCCGCAATAAAAACGGACGGCTTGGGTCAGCGCCTCGTCGCGGTCGTTCGGAATTTCAGGATACCAGATTTCAAGCACCCTTTGAAGAAAGGTTTCGTCTTCGTCCTCCGAGGTGTCCACGTATTCCATAAACCGAAGGGCTGCGGTAAAATCCCATCGGATGGGATAAAATCTTCCGCCGATCTTCACCCGTTTCGGCAGGTTATAAAATGTAAAAGAATCAATCGAAGGTGCTTGCTTCTTCATCGAAAAATCCCTCCTCCGGTGCTTGCGCGTAAAGGATTTTCCCTTTGATCCGCGATCCCAAAACGCCCTCTCCCGTTCCGGGGTTTTCAATACAAACGTAGCCTTGAATTCTCCGCGCCTTTAAAACCTTGCCGAAGACAATATCCTTTCGGTTTGCGATAACGAAGGTGATCAACGCGTCGTTGCCCCGTTTTAAGTGGCGGGAGAGCAAAAGATCCTGGGCAAGATCGTCGGTGCGGAATCCCTCAAACTCCAACTGTCCGGTGTGATAGAGAATTTCCCTTTTGCACAGGGGAGAGTTGATGTTGGGCGTCTCCAACAGGGCGGTTTTATATACCTCTTCCAGACTTGTAAGCCCGGCGCCGAGCAGGTAATATTGATCGGCAAGCTCGTTATAGATCCAAACCCGGTCGTCGCTTTTCTTAATCATACGCCTTCCTCCGAATATTCTGCGATGGGGGGAGATAAGGGGTTTTCTCCTTCGGTCGTTTGGAAAAATAAAGAGAACCCCGCCTTGTATTCCTCGTTGCCCGACATATTTCGGTTGAACAAAAAAGGAAATTCGGTCATTTCCACGTAGGCTCCCTCAAAGGGACGCACGGACGCACAGTAGTTTCCCGCCGCCATCAAGGTGTCAACGGCTTTTTTGCGGGCTGCGGTGTCCCTGCCGTTGGTGCGGACGTACAGGTTAAAATCGTATCGGGAAAGCCGATTCCCGTCGAGAAAGGTAAGATAATTGGGCTCTCCCCGCAATTCCTCGATGGCAACGCTTCCGTCGGCGTTAGAAAGATATTCCGTTGCGATTTTCCCGGTGACCGGGGATAAAAAGCGGATCATAAGATCCCGATAATCACGATTCCAGCAGCTGCCCACGGCCACTCACCTCCCAATGATGAAATTTGTCCTTTGCATAAAATACGTTTATGGTATTGATGCGGAAGGGATTGCTTGGGATTTCATTGTGAATTCCCAACGCCAAAAAATCCCCAGGCTCCAGCGTCCAATGGTTTTCCGGAGATTGTAAAAATTCTTCCTTGGGTAAATACCCTTGATCGGTGAACAGATAAAGTCGGAAATTGTCGTTGTTCCGTTCCCCGGAATAGACCGGGTTTGCCGCGTGCTTCGTTTCGATATACACGTTGCGGAATACGCAGGCTTTATAGGTTTCCTTGCCCTGTGCGTCTTCTCCCAGCCGATTAAAAATGGTGACCGTCATCCGATCCCTCCTTTACAGATTGCAATTCCGAAGCCCCGCCCCGTCGAGGATTACCAACGCCGCCGGGGAGACCGATACGCCGTGTAGCGTAATCACGTTTTCTTCCCGGTTTGTTACCGAGTAGTTTCCGATCCGTTCGCTTTTCGGATTGGTCGGACCGCTGACGGCATCGATGCCTCCTCGCTCGATCCAATAAGAAATCATTTCCTTCATGGCGCGTCGGGCGCTTTCTTCCTTTTGTTCTGCCCTTCCGAAGCAGAGAAGCTCGGTAAGATCCAACGCAATTCGGGCGAGAAGGTCAAATTCCTTTTCCTCAACGTCTTTTGCCGAGTGCGTTAATTCAAATTCTGCTTTTGTAATGGCTTCCATTCGTTCCCCTCCTTATTTCTCCGTGCCTCTCAAAACGAGAGGCACGGGATTTTTTGATTGATTTCCGATCAACCGAGCATACGGACCGCAAGCTCGGGATACAGCGTCTTGAAGCCGTAAAGGGTATCGATGGAAAGGGTCTGCTTTTTGGTTGCGATGTTGTAGTCCATGGTCACACGGACGGAAAGACCGTTGTAAGAAGTGACGTAACTGTCAGCACCCCGAGCGGCTTCCAAAGGACGGGTGACGAAACCGAAAGCGCTCTTGTGGAACATCAGGTTTGCTGTGTGGTTTCCAAGAACTTTGGCATCACGCCCCCAATCGTCTTCCGTTACTGCAGGGGAAAGGATTACTTTCAATTCTCCACTGGCCGTTGTACCTCCTTCCACAACCAAAAAGTTTCTATCATTGATTTGGAGGATATCGCCTTTGACCAAGGTAGCAAAGGAGCCAATGTCGAAGATGGTGGTTCCGTCTTTGGTTCCCGAAGCCACGATCATGTTAGAAGCAGTCCCGGATTCATGATAAGGGACCTGTTGAGAGAAATAATGATCAATGCCGAAGACCCGGCCGATGGATCCTTCTCTCAAAGAATCGGTAGAACCGCTCTTTTCCGCATTGACTAAAGCAGGTAATACCTGGAAGTTTGCGATGGCTTCGGTATTCCACACCCCACTTCTGCCCACCAAAGGAGCCTTTTGGTCATTCAGCATTTTTGCACCGGCAGCCAAGTCGGAAAGGGAAGAAGGCGCAACCCCCACTTCGCCATAGTAGTTTGGAATATCTTTGTAAAGTTGAAGACCGTCTGCGTTGATTTTTTCTGCCAATGCCACCATGGCGGGTTCAATGACCTGCTTGGTGAAATCTTCGGCGTTCAACGCCATTTCTTTTGCGGTCAATTCCACGGAAACGTCGGCGATCTTGTCCAATTTTACAAGGACGTTTCCTTCGTCGATGTCTTGAATTTCGATTTCGCCGTTAAACTCCGTTGCATTGTAAATGGGAGGCTTGCGAACCTGAATGGTGTCCCCCTGTTTGGAAAATTCCTCGGAAAAATCCGTGTGGATCAACGCAGGGAAGACCAGGTTGGATTCCAAAATGGGAAGCGCCTCTCTGGCGATGGTTTTCGTATTAAGAAAGCTGTTCATAGTCGTTTTTTATCCTTTCATTTGTTTCCGATACGCATAATATTCCGCATCGGTCATTGATTCCGTATCTACCGATCTTCGGGGAGTCAGCACCGCCCCGGTGGAAAAGGTAGATTCCTTTTGAAAGAGCCAATCGTTTTCTTTTCGGATCTTTCCCACGGCGGAGGCAACCCCGTCGGGATTTTCCCTCAGTTGGTTCAGATCCAATAACGCCCGCGCCGCCGTCAGGCTTTTTGCCCCGCAGCGGGTCAATTCCAGGTCGATCTGACGGTCAAAGGAAAGGGCACGTAGCTGTTCCTCCGCCTGTTGGCGGGGAATCCAGCCGTCCTTTTCCACCAGCGCGTATCCCTCGGGTAACAGGGCGGATAATTCTTCTACCGTCAGTTGAGTTTTTCCGTTCTCTTCGTTCATCATTTTCGCTCCTTACAACGCATTTTTGCGATTTCTTCGGTCTCGCCGTAATGCTTCATGCGGAATTCCCAATCAAGCATCAGCCCCATCGAGACCAACTCCATATCCCGCTTCTGTTCGGCGGTGCGGTCCTCGATAATACTGTCGTCAAACAAGACCGAAACGTTCACGTCGTCCTTCATGGAAACGCCCAAAACGTCCTTTGCAATTTCCAGAATTGCCTTGATCAGCCGTACCAGGGGCTGCTCCAGAAGGATCTCGTGCTTACGCACCGTGCGGTACAGCGCCGCGTCCTCCGAAATGACCTCCGTTGCCGTCGCCGGGGAGAAATTCCCGTCGAAGCGGTAATAACGGTCGCCAAAGCCGCACTTGCAGGAGAGATAATTCAAATGCTGCTGAATTGCCTTTGCGTGATCTTCTACCCGCAGCGCCGGATTGAATTCCTGGGGAAGCAGGTCTCCGTCCACGTTTTTATCGCCGATGTACATAAACAGCTGGCGGTTGCAGTCCTGGGGCGCGTAGATCCGCCCCTCCTGATCCTGCATCATCAGATCCTTACGCAAAAATACCATCTTTTTCCCAAGGTAAAATTCCATGTTGAAGCTGTCGTAACAGAGATCCAACCCCTTCAGAATGTCTATGGAATTGGCGTACACCGAAATTCCCATGGGCAGATTCGTCAGGTTGTTTACGATGTTGGGCTTGATGATGACGAACCAGGGGGTATCGCTCCCGGTGCGTAAGGTGGGGCAGATCCCCTCCGGCAGCGGCACTTTTTTCCCGGTTTTGTTGGAAAAGCAAACGCTGTCGATGACGTATCCGTCCTTTTCCTTGCGGTGGATCTGCAGATAGGTTACCGTCTGTCCCCCCATCGTCAGCGTTCCGACGAAGGCGGCGTCGGTAACGGCGTTCCCCTGCCAGGACAGAGGGATGATATTGGGGGCGGTGACGTATTCCAGCCCGACGGTTCCCTCGGGGGAGGGAAGAAGAAAGCCCGTCCCGTCCACCCTTGCATTTTCCAGCCGAAGCACCACGGCGCCGGTTCCCAGGGCGAAGGATTGCTCCACCAACTGATTGATCGACGCCCAGAAGTCGTTTTCTCCCAAAACGCCGCTTTTTCCGTTTTTCCCCTGCAAAAATTCCGTTGCCTGACCGTCGTCGGTATCAATGCGGGTTTTCTCGTTCATCAGAAGATTTGCCCAATCCTCGGCAATCTTCTTTGCCATGTTCATCTGACACAGATCGTGCTCGATCACCGAAAGTCCGTTGTTCACCCTCGTGCGGTGAAATTCCGTTCCCGTCCCGGTGTACCAACGGTTCCATTCGTCAATCTTCCGATAAAAACTTCGGTCGATATCGTCGTATCCGAACCGATCCTTCAGATAGGAAAGTATCGTTTCCATTCATTACCTCTTTTCTTTCGGAGGGGCAGAAAACTGTTTGATCCAGCAGGACCAGGCGTATTCCTCCGCGTCGGCGGTATCCACGTCGGTGGTACCGTTGTCCAACCGTCGGTCGGGGTTATTTACGTCCCAGACCAATTCTGCCGTCGATGCGATGACGTGCTTGCAGTCGGAAAGAACGCTCCACCGCCCTTCGCTCATCAACCGCATTTTACAGGCGATTCGATCGGTGATCGTCACCTTTTTGCAATCGCAGATTGCCACCGAGAGCCCCGCCCTTGCGCAGGCAGACCGAATCCCGTTGGTCAGATACTGCCCCTCCGAATCCATGAAAGCGTATCGGGGACGGCGCTGAAATCTCCGTTCGATCTCAAAAATAAATTGAACGAATTCCCGTTCCAACTCGTCGGGGGTGATTTTCCCCTTTCCTTGGGCAAGACGCTTGCAGGCAAGGACGCATACCCCTTGATAATTCTCCCGGATGCCCACGGCGGTAAATACGGTTCTCGACAGGGTTCCGCCGTAGTCGCACCCCACGGTGACGAAGGCGATGTCTTTTGGTGGTTCGTCCACCGTCCACCGTTCCGGATGCTCGGTAAATTCCGGGAAGATCAACCCCTCCGCGGCGCACCGTTCGCCTAAGATCCAGCGTCGGTACCACACGCTTCCCTCTTGATATTGCCGCAAAATGCTTTTCAGCTGATCTTCTCCTACCGACGGATTGTCAAAAATCGTAAAGTGCATATAATTTACGTTCAATCCGTCCGATCGGAATTTGTCCACGTACCTCGTATAGATCGGATGCTTGGGATAATCGGGGTTAAAATCCCAAAAAACCTGCCGTCGTTTTGCCGCCAGCTGGCGGTTGAAGGCCTCCTGCAGAAAGCAGGTGTCGTCGTCTGCCAGATGGTGCTTGTTTACCTCTGTGGCAAGCCAAAGCCCGTAGGAATTTCCGCGGATCCGCTTATAACTGTCGGCTTTTCCGCCCCCGGCAAAAATGACCGTCTTCGATCCGCTTTTCGTCTCCACGTACAAGGCGGGATTGTCGTGATACCGCCCCCAACGGCACCGGCCCCGAAACAGATGCTCCAATCCGAATCCGTTGCAGTCTCCCAAATTCAGCTTTGCCGCCGCGATGGTCACTCCCGTTGCCAGGTGCAGCTTGTCGGGGGTTTCCTCCAAGGCACGGGCAAAGGCTAAAATGTTGCAGACGGTTTTCCCGGAACGAACCGCCCCCTCCGCAAAATTATAGGTGGCGGTGCGGCATCCTTCCAGGTATTCCTTTTGCTTGTCCGAAAAGTTCCATGGAATCGTCTTTTTCTTTTTCATGCGTTCGGGTCGGGATCGCCGAACAGCGCCGCGTCGCTCAAGTCCTCCGTTTCTTCTCCCGACGGAGTGTCAAACACTCCGATGGAGCGCGCCAGAGCGATGGCGGCCGCCTTGTCGAAGAATCGGATTTTTCCGCCGCCGCTTTTCGTCAGACTCCATTCGCTGACCCGATCTGCCGGAATGTGCATCCCGTCCCGGGGACAAAAGCGAAACTCTCCGTCTTCTACTCGGTAGTCTCCGTAGTCCGCCGTGTCGTCTTGTAAGATGTCCTTGAGGTATTCCAGCGCCAGCCGTGCGATGTCGCCCCGCAGCGACCCGTAATCCTTCAGAACCGTCCCCTCCTTTCTTTCTTCGGCGGGATTTCAGGTCGATGTCGGGACTTTTTTCTGATTTTTCGTCCCCCTCTTCCGTCTGTCCTCACCGTGGTTCTATTTTACCATATTTTTCCCGCGCTCCGTTCCATGAGTTTTGAACAAGTGTTCGATAAATTGTGGAAAACCTTGTGGAAAACCCTCCGACAGTATGACGATTTTGTAAATTTATATTCCCATTCTTGAAAATTGCGTCGAATTGTGCTACAATGATGAAAACGCGTTTTTGCATCAAATAAGAGGACAAAAGGAGATCCTATGAAAAAAGCAGTTTTGATCTCAACAATTCTATCCTTGCTTATCGCAATCACAATCCCTTTCCCTGCGTCCGCCGCCTCTTCCGCGTCCCTTTCCGGACCGGAGGCAATTCGGGCAGGGGAGACCGTCACCCTGACCTTTTCCCTGAATGGGAACGGCATTTTCGGGGTGTCCGGGGCGTTGTCCTACGATGCAGGTCAAGTAACCCTTTCCGAAACGAAGCAGCTTATCGGCTCTCCCTGGACGGTGGAATTTAACGGAAACAACTTTGTCGCATACGACAACGATCTTGCAAACCCCATCCACGGAAGCAAAGCATTGTTCTCCGTAACCTTCAAGGTAAAATCCGTCGCCCCAGGAACGTCCGTTAAGATTTCTTGCACCGGCGTCAAGGCGTCCGACGGAAACGCCGATTCCAACGTAGGAACGGTAACTTACTCCAAGACGGTTTCCGCGCCCTTGGCAACGAACAATAACCTTGCTTCCCTGACGGTTAGCAACGCAACCCTTTCCCCCGCATTTTCCGCCGAAACGACAGCCTATACGGCAAGCGTTCCCTTTGAGGTTTCCAAATTAAATATTTTAGCCGCCGCCGCGGACGGAAAAGCAAAGGTTTCTGTAAACAGTCCCACCTTGACACCCAACGAAACCACCAACGTCACTGTGACCGTCACCGCGGAAAACGGAGCAAAGAAAACCTATACCGTCGCCGTCACCCGCGGACAGGATCCCAATTACGTGGCAAGCAACAACAATAATCTTTCCGGCATTACGGTGGAAGGATTCCTGCTTTCCCCCGTATTTACCCCGGAAAATACCCAATACGTCGTCTGGCTTCCCTACGAGACCGAAAGCATTAAAATCGGCGGTTCCGCTGCGGACAGCAAAGCTTCCGTGACCGTAGAAGGAGGGGAAACCCTCTCCGCAGGGCAAGACAACACCGTCAAGGTAATCTGCACCGCGGAAAACGGAGACCGCAAGGAATACACCGTCACCGTCAAGCGCGCCGCCGCCCATGACGGAAGTGTGGAAGAATTGCCCCAAGATACTTCTTCTGATACTCAACCTCCCGCAACCGATCTTGCGACGGACACCGATATCAATCTCCAAACTTCCGCACCCGCAGGCTTGACCTGGTGGTGGCTCGTCGCCGTCGGAATTACCTGCTTCGCCCTCGGCTACGCGGTGGCGTACCTCCTTTTAAAGCCCTCTCAAAAAAACTCCGCCCAATAGCGTTTTCACAAAAAAGATCAAGGCACCCTCCGCAAGGAAGGTGCCTGATTCGTTGTCGATCAATAAGGATCTGTCCGAGGGAAAGCGGGGGGATTTTTGAGTTGTGAAAAGTGTAAATTTGCTTTCGAAATTTTCATTGACATCAACAACGCTCTATGATACAATAAAAATGGTATATATCGGTGGCTTGTGTCCGGGAGTCGTTTCGTATCGGATACGCGCCGACGGTTGATTTTGTAATCAAGGCGAGAGCCTTAAAAAAAGGAGGAATTTCCATGAAAAAAATCTCAGCAATTTCCCGTGTACTGGCATTTTTGCTGGTCGTGTGTCTTTGCTCCGCATTCGTCCCCGTGTTGACCTTTGCGGATGAAGCATCTGCGGGAACCATCACGATTACCACAAAGGATGGTAGTATCGAAGTGAACGGTAAAAACACCGTTGCAAAAGTCGGCAATTACGGTACCGTTACCTTCGATACGGAAAGCAACGTCGTTACCTTGAACAACGTAGAAGGTACGCGAATTGATTTCAGTGATTTTACCCAAAAGCTAACCGTCAAGCTGGAAGGCGCCAACGTCTTTGACGCCGGCACGACCTCCGGCGGAGACTGTAATTTAGCCTTTAAAACGTCCGTTGATACGGAGATCGCCGGCCCCGGATCTCTGACGCTGGTTGCGTATGCTACTGCTCTTCAGGTAACCGGCAATCTGACCGTGAGCTCCGGTACGCTCAACGTTACCGCGGCGCAGAACTACGGTATTAATACCTACGGGAATCTCTTGATCTCCGGCGGTGTCGTTACCGCAAAAGCAAAAGCTTCTGCCCTCGCTACCCGTGAAGCCGGACAGACCATTTGCATTACCGGCGGCGTGGTTGACGTAACTGCCACCGGCGGATTCGGAATGTACGCCTACAGCGGTCTGGAGGTTTCCAACGCGGTCTTGAACGTATCCGCAACCACCAACGCGGTTCATACCTATAGCAGCAACGGTCCCGTCGTGATTGAGAACGCAGTGGTTACCGGCACGCAAACCGGTTCCAATAACTATTTCTTCAATTCCAAGGACGTTACCTTGAAGGATTCCGTGTTCAACGTAACCTATAAGAAACTTGCTCCTACCGATGTTGTGTTTGATTCCAACGTCATCTTTGCCGAGGGCAACGGTCTGGAAGATGCCTCCGGAACCTTGGTTTCCGTGGCTACCCTGAACAATATCGTCGTTGACGATAACACCACGGAGCTTGCCGTCAACGGCGGTAAAATTACCTACGACGCGGCAGCAGGACTCGTGACGATGGAAAATGTGATTGCTTCCAAGGTAGATTTCAACATCACCAAAGATTTCAAAATCGACCTCGTCGGAAGCAACATCGTCAATTCTGCCGAAACCCAAGCCGTTTTGATCTCCAACGCCGTTACGACGGAGATTGACGGAAGCGGTGCTCTGTACGTGATCGCTTCTTCCAATACGTATAGCGTTTATACCGCAGGCAATTTGGTAGTTTCCGGCGGGACGGTCAATATCGTCGGTGCCCAATATGCTTTGTACGCGGCCGGGAATCTGACCGTTTCCGGAGGCTCTCTGTCGGTTTCCACCCTTGTGGATTACGGATCGAATTCCTATTCCGTTTACGTCGTTGGAAGCGCTGTTGTTTCCGGCGGTGAATTTAACGTATTTGCCGATGGTCACTATATTTTTTACGTGAAAAACGGCAACTTTACGATGACCGACGGATCGTTGGTCCTGAAGGGTGCCGCAAGCAATACTGCTACGGCGCTTAGCGCAAAGAATCTTACCTTCTCCGGCGGTTCGGTATTCGCCCGCGCCAGCGGAAACTTTAATTTCCGCGCTTCGTCCGGGGATATCACCGTCAGCGGAGATGCATACCTCTTCCTGTACGGCGCAGCATGCTCCTTTGACGCCACCGGAAACATTTCTCTTACCGGCGGCGCTGTGACGGGTCTCTCCGGCGGATATCTGTTCCGCAACAACAATTCTACCGAAGCGGGAATGATCATCACCGTTACTCCCAACGTAGTGATCGATTTCTCTTGTTCCTCCGGTGTCGTCAATGCAAACGGCAAGGTTTACACTACTGACTGGGACGACGTTCTTTGCCTGGAGGGCTACGAGCTGACTGCCGAATCCACCTACGTAAAGACTCTGATCGCTCCTCAAACTATTACCTACGAATTCGATGGGGAAGAAGCGGGGATCGCTACCGGTACCGTTACGGCAACCTTCGAAAATGTCGTTGCCGACGATTGCGCCCTTTATTGGGGAACTGCAAACGGCGTTTTGGACGGATACCGGGCTCTGGCGCAAGCAGAGAACCTTCAGATCAGCGGCAACACTCTTACCTACGAGGTCGCAGATCGCGTGGCAATTCCTGCCGAAGCCACCCATCTGTGGCTGACGGTCGGCGGAACGAAGGTCTCTTCTTATGAGATTCCTGCAGATCGCAGACCTTCTCTCGGAGCGAAGAAATATACCTTCGGCGTTTTGTCCGACGTTCACTTTGGAATGGATGTGGCTCCCGATGCCTTCGCAAACGCGATGGACACGATGAAAGAATACGGTGCGTCCTTCGTGGTTTCCTCGGGGGATCTCACCAACAAAGGTATGCAGGCGCAATACGATGCGTTTGCTGCCGCGTACGAAAATTATAGCGACATTCCCTTCTTCACCACCTCCGGCAATCACGATACCCTGGAGTGGAATATTGACACCGCACTGACCACCAAAACGGCGGTTCAGAACATGATGAACAATATTTCCACCTACGCCAATGAAGAATTTACCGGAGCCAACGGGGAATTTAAAGTGGAAGCCTCGGATGCATACGGCGAATATATTTACGATTACACCGTGACCTACGGCGACGATCTGTTCGTTTACCTTGGCATTGGCCCCAATGAAATCGAAGAAGGTTTGGAAAAAACCGATTCTCCCGTAGTCAAGGTCGCCCGTTACGTTACGGAAGCACAGCTGAATTGGCTGAAGGGTGTTTTGGAAAACTCCGAGGATTATCAAAACGTCATTCTGATGTTCCACTACCCCCTGAAGGAAAGCGGAATTTCCCTCTATGACGCCGCAGAAGATTTCGATGAACTTTCTGCGCTTTTGAAGGATTATCCCAACGTCATTCACTTCAGCGGACACACCCATAATTCCTTCGATTCCCTCAATGGCGGAAATATTCTTTCCCGGACGCAATTCTTCGTGAAGGAAGAAAGCGGCTACGTTGCCGCGGAAAATCCCCTGGGCTATACGGCAGTTCACGTTCCTTCCAATTACAATAAGCAAACCGGCTACGTTGCCACCGTTTATGAAAAGGGAACCCTGTTGACCGGCTATGATTTCGCCAACGATCAGGTAATTCCCTACGCCACCTTCTTCGTCGCTAACGAAGAGCCCGTCAAGGAAGCAAACGTCACCCTCTCCGCCACCGTCAACGGCAAGGACGCTGACGTTCAGCTGATCGACGCCGACGGAAACGTGGTCGAAACGATCGCCTCCGCACTCGGAACGGTTGAATTTGCAACCCTCACCCTCGAAAACGGCACTTACACCTTCACCGTCAAGCAATCTGCTGAAAACGGCGCAGGCTGGACCTACGATGCGGCTGAAAAGACCGTCGTCGTCACCGTCGAAAACGGTACTGCCACCGTCGAAGGGGAAGCTGTATTTACCAACACCTACTCCGCCGCCGGCACCTCCGCAGACCTTACCGCCACCGTCGTTGGCGCAGATGCGGACGTCCAGCTGATTTTGGACGGCGAAGTGATCCAAACCGTTACCTCTGCCGATGGCGTCGTTGATTTTGAAGCCATTGAATACGCAGAAGCAGGC
>JAGAPC010000035.1 GCA_017623475.1 Clostridia bacterium
CCACGATACCGGAATCAACCAGCTTACCGGTGGAATCGAAATAGTACCAGCCGGTGGTGATGTCGCAGTTTTCGTTCAATCTCCAGGCGAAGTATTTCTGACTTGTGACGAGAACGCCGTTGGGTCCTGCGTAGTAGTAATCGTCGCCGATCTTAATCAAGCCCATTTCGGTGGCTTTGCCGGTTTCGGTAACGATATACTTGCCGTCGATAATTTCGCCTGCGGCGAAGGGAACGCGGTCGGTGTTGGTAAATACGGCTTCCCCTTCGATGGTGGCAACGCCGTCTGCGACGGTGACGGTGATCGTGTATTCGTTGGCATCGTAGAACCAGCCGCCGCCGTTGGTGGCGTTTTGCTTCATAGTGTAGGTGTAAACGCCGTCTTCGAGGGTGAGGGTCGTGAAGGTGGCAACGCCGTCCACGGAGGTGACGGTTTCGATCACGTTTCCGTCTTCGTCAATCAGCTGAACGTCGGTATCTTTTCCACCGTTGACGGTTGCGGAGAGGTTGACGTTTGCTTCCTTGACCGGCTCTTCGTTGGCGACGAAGAAGGTAGCGCGATGCACCACTTGGTTCTCCGTGAAATCATATCCGGTAAGCAAAACGCCGGTTTCATAGACCGTAACAAGGTAGCCGTACTCGTTTTCATACAACGAGGGGAGGTTGATTGCAAGATGCCCTGCCGCCGATCCGTCGAGGGCGTTAGTTACGGTGCTGACATCTCTCTCGTAAAAATCAATATGCGCGTGTCCGCTGAGGTTGATCACGTTGGGGTATTTCGTCAGAATTTCGCTGAATGCGGCAGAGCTTTCGGCATCTGCGATCGGATAATCAAACCCGCTTTCCACCGTGGGGAAATGCTGAAGAATATATACGTTTTGATACCGGTCGGAGGCTTCAAGCACCTGCGACAACCACAATAATTGATTCTCCGTAATGGATTGATTGTAGCTTTCGTCCGTGTTTTCCATGTTTGCCCCGGTACCCAAATAGACGAACAGATCGTCTCCGTACGCAACCGTATAATCGAACAAGCCCTGATGGTAGGGAGATACCTCTACCTTATATTCATTGTTTTTGCCGGTAAAGTCAGCGTTTGCATAGGTTATAACGTAGTTTTTCATGCGGTTGGCGTAATCAACCATAGGAGATCCAACGTCGTGATTTCCCAAGGTCGTAAACAGGGGAAGATCATCCCATTGATCCTGATAACTGTTTTGGAAGGCTTGATATTCGGACTCTTTTCCGTACAGGGTAAAGTCCCCGGCGGTGGTTACGAATACGGCGCCGTTCTCTTGATAGAACGCCATCGCCTTCGTGAAAATATCCGTATCGATTACGCCGAAATGGATGTCCGAGAGAAGCCCGAAGCGATATTTCAGCGCTCCGTAAGAGGGTCTGCGGTCTTGGGGGATCTCATATCCGCAAATGCGGATTCCGTCCGCCGTCAGCCACAAATGCGTCGCTTCCTGAGGAATTGCGACGTTTGCGGCAACCTCATAGGAAAGCAGATTGCCGTCAACGCTCATTTTATCCATTTGAGCAAGCTGGTAATAATCCCCAATAAATCCGTCCGCAGTTCCCCAGCAAAGAGCGTAATTATCCGCAACGTACTCGGAAAATTCAGCAGAAAAGACGCCCGAAGCAATTCCTTTCTCTTCTGCGGAAAAATCGTAAGAGATCATCGGCAACCGCGGAATCGTCAACGCGTATTCCGCAACCACACCGTCGCCTCTGTCGCAAACCAACTTCCACGCGCCCGAGGATTCGACGGTCGAGGCAGAAAGAAGCGTCAGCTCCGCGCCGTCAAAAAGCGTAGAAACCCCTTGCAGATCCGCCACCGTCAAATAATTCGTAACGGGAAGCGGTGCAAGCAATAATTCCACGGCGTTTTTCGCAGGCATATTGTACGCCGACTTGGATTCGGCAGAAAGGTCGTTTCCGTCCCGATCGGTCACTCCGGAGGTCTCCAGGGTATAAGCCCCGCCCTTCCCCGTATTGAGAAGAGAGGTGGACGTTGCAAGATCAATTACTACCTGATCGCCGATTTCGACGACCATACCCTCCGTTCCGTTGTTCGGTCGGCAGAGATAGGTCGCGTTCCCCGTGATGACGCCGCCGGTCAGGGAAAGCTTCTTCGTCGCGTCAAGGGCGTGACCGGCGCTGATAATCTTCACGTATCCGCCGGTGACGGAAAGCTCGTTTTTCGCCCAAAGATTCCATTTATTGCTTCCCGATGCGCTGGTCGTCGTCAAGGAGCCGCCGGAAATCAGGATATTGTTCCCCGTAAAAACGGAGGACTCGCCGGAAACGGTCAATTCCCCGCCGGTGACGAAAATATCACCTTCGGCGCACACGGAATAATCGCTTTCGCCCAGCACGTTTACCACGCCGCCGGCAAAGGCAAGATCTCCGCTGGAATAAATCTGATAATCCCGATAGCTTCTCAACGCAGGAACCCAAAGCTTCAACGATCCGGAGCCTGCAATCGTCATTTTCACTCCGTCAACGGAGGAATAAAACGCCTTGTCCAAAAGGTATCTTACATCGTTATTTCCTTCCAGGATTACGGTAAAATCTTCGTACATTTCAAACGAAACGGCGCGGGCTTCGATATTTTTCAGCGTTACCGTGTTTTCAGAGGGGTTATAGGTCACGCTTCCGTCCACCACCGTTTGGATCGGATTGCTCTCGTCCACGGTGATCTTCGCACCAAAGGCGTCGGTCACAATAATGGACGATTGGGGCTTGACGTATTGGTTGCAGACGGACGTGGAGGATGCACTCAACGCAACGCCGTCTTTATCGGTAATTCCGCTTGCATTCAAGGTGTAAGATCCCCCCTTCGAGGTATTGATCAGGGCGATGGACGTCGCAAGATCAATATTCGCAGTTCCTTCGATGGAGATGGTTACCCCTGCCGTTCCGTTGTTCGGTCTGCAAAGATAGGTCGTATCCGCCCCGGTAATCGTACCGCCACTCAGATAGATTCCCTTCAAGGAATCCAACGCGTAGCCTTTTCCGATAAGCGTAACGGTGCCTCCGGTAATATACGTACTGTCGTCCGCCCAGAAATGCCAATCGCCGTCCGCGTTTCCGCTGGTCGTCGTAACAGAGCCGCCGGAGATCCGAATGTTCTTCCCGGCAAAAACCGTGGAATCGCCGATAATATTGATGCTTCCGCCCGAAACGGAAATATCCCCGGCCGCCTTGAAGGTGTTGTTTTTCTTATTGCTGACCGTCATAGAACCGCCGGTCATCGTAAAGTTTCCGCCGATTCTTACCGCATAGGTGTTGGAAGAGGTTACGTTCACCGTACCGCCTGCGACGGTCAGGTCTCCGTCGGTGAAAAGCAGATTTTGTTTACTGACCGTTCCCGTAACGGTCAATGTCCCGGTGCCGTTTACCGTCATCGCCGATTGGGAATAAACCGCTTTGGCGTCCGTATAGTTAACGACGTTGTCGCCCTCCAGCATTACGGTAAAGGCAGAATTTAGGGCAAATTGGATCTTCTGAACGGTAATCCCGTTTAAGGTTATCGTTGCCGCGTCTGCGTTGTAAGTGACGGTGCCTCCGCCGATTTCCAACGGACTTTCGGTGTTGTCCGCGCTGATCGTTTGGGTTTCCCCCGACGTGGTCGTGACGGTGATGCTTCCCCCTGCAGCTTCCTCCGCAAAGGTCATCACGGGCAGGAACGAAGCGCAAAGGCACGCAACCAGGAAAAACGCCAGCGTGGGGGAGATTGCTGAGAATTTTTTCATTTGATTTCCCTCCAATTTTTTTTTGATTTCTATTTCCCCCTTGAGAAACAAAGTTTTACCCCCTCGGACGCAAAAACAAACCCCGTCTCAAGGATAATTTGTTGTAAAAATTATTCAAAATCGGTAATTACGCGGTTTTCTTCCGCGGAACGGAAGCAGGCTTCCATAAACCGCATATCCCGAAGCATCTGTTCGTGGGTAATCAGTTGGGTGGCTTCCCCCCGAATGGAACGGGCGACGTTGCGGTAAAAATCCCTCAGCGTCACGTCAACCCGGGGCAAAGGGTACTCGGTAATGGTCTCCTTGGTTCGCGGCGCCATGGTCTTGGTCAAGCCGGCGGAGGTCTGAACGGGAACGGCGTCCCGCTTTTCCCAATCGGAAACCATGACGATCTTTCCGTTCTTCCAATCGCTCATGACCGCAGAACCGTTTTCCCCCAACATATACCACCGGGGAAGATTGATAAAATTGCTGGTGCCCACTTCCACGTGGAACTGAATATCGTCTTCAAATTCCACGATGACCTTAAATCCGTCGTCACATTCCTCGTTGGTAACGTAGGAAAGCTTGCAGAACACCGATTTGACCTTCCGATCCCCCATCATCATGAACATTTGGTCAAACAGATGAATCCCCCAATCGAGCACCATTCCGCCGCCGCATTCTTTCCGATTCCGCCAATCGCCGGGGATTCCCCGGGAGCCGTGAACCCTCGATTCGATGCAGAACACTCTGCCCAGGGTGTTGTCGTCGAAGATTTTCTTCATGATATTGAAATCCTCGTCCCAACGGCGGTTCTGGTGGACGGTGAAGAGAACGCCGCATTCCTTGGAAACGGCGATCATTTCTTCCAATTCCGCAGAATTCAACGCCACGGGCTTTTCACAAACCACGTTTTTGCCGGCACGCATACATTGAATACAGATCTCTTTATGTACGTCGTTGGGGGTGGCAACGGTCACCAGATCAATGGAAGGATCGGAAAGCAGTTCGTCCAACGATTCGTAGGCGCGGTATCCCTCCGTTCGGGCAAGCTCCATGCGGGCGGGGTTTATATCGTAAGCGCCGACGAATTCAACCAAATCGTTTCCTTCCATCGTTTTGGGATGATGGTGTCCCATTCCGCCGTAACCGACGATAGCGATACGAATTTTTTCCATATTATAATACCTTCAAATCAGATTTCGGGAATTTGAATTTCGATTTCCTTGCCCAATTCGGCAGATTTTACGATACCGTCGATAATCGCCTGATTATACAGAATTTCTGCGGAAGAAACGGTAGCCTTGCCTTCTCCGTCGGGCTTCTTGACTTCGTTGACGAAAGAACGTAATTTTTGTTCAAACAAATCAAACTTGGTCTCAATCATAGGAACCTCGTAGCACATAGGTTCTCCACCGATATTGCGGTAAACCTTCAAGGGCGTTTTGAATTCACCGTTCCAACACTCGGTGGAAGGAATCCGAAGACCGCCCTTGGTTCCGAGAATCAGGGCGTCTCCGCAGGTATCCATATGCATCGCCCAGGAAATACGGAAATCCAAAACGATTCCCCCTTCCAAACGGACGAATGCAGCGGCGAAATCATCCACACCGAATTTTTCCGCATATTCGGGGTGGTTGGATTTTGCATAGTAGTTCGGATCGGTTCCGAAGAAATTAGACGTATAGCCGGAGACGGTCAAGGGCTTGGGATACCCGACGGCGTTGAGAAGCATGTCGATGGAATAGGAGCCGATATCCCCCACGGCGCCGATTCCTCCGGTTTCCTTTTCAATAAAGCTCGTGCCGTAGGGCGTGGGAATTCCGCGGCGGCGTCCGCCCCCTGCCTGGAGATAATAAATATCCCCCAATTCCCCGGACTGAACGATCTTTTTGATCATCTGCATATTTTCGCTCATGCGGGGCTGGAAGCCGATGGTCAGAATTTTTCCGCTTTTCTTTTCCGCCTTCATCACGGCAACGGCTTCGTCCAAAGTGACGGTAAAGGGCTTTTCCAGCATGACGTTGACGCCGTGCTCCAAGGCGTAAATGGCGGGCTCGGCGTGCTGACAGTTATACGTACAAATGGAAACGGCGTCCAGATCTTCGTTGTCAATCATGTCTTTGTGGCTGAGATAACAACGAACCCCCTCAACTCCGTATTTAGCAAAAAATTTCTCTGCTTTTCCGGGAATAATGTCAGCAGCGGCAACGATCTCCACATCTTCCATCTTCAGATATGCCTTAAGATGAGAACCTGCAATCCAACCGCAACCGACAATCCCAACCTTGACCTTTTTCTTGCTGTCAATTTCTTCTTTTTTCGCTTCGTTCGTAAAAACGTCCCAATCCTTATCCGAAACAGTCATAGCAAAAATCTCCTTTTTTATTGATTGATGGTTTTTAAATAGTCAATGCTCATTTTTGCACATTCCAGCGGCGTTTTCTCCAGCGACGGCTGATCCTGCTCCACCACGATCCATTCCACGCCGGATTCTTCGGCGGCCTTCAAAATCCCGGGAATGTCCTGCACGCCGTGTCCCACGGGACGGTAATCAAAGGCTTGATTTTTCGTTGCTTTTTCTTCCGCGTTATCGTTTACCCCGATGAGGGCGTACATATTGTCCGTCTTTTGTCCCACGAAATCCTTCAGATGAAGAATACGGCAGCGTCCGGCGTATTTACGGACGTACTGTGCGGGATCTTCGCCCCCTACGTTGACCCAGCAGGTGTCCAGCTGTGTCTGCAGAAGATCGGCATCGACGGTTTCGTAGAGAACGTCCAGCATAGGCTTTCCGTCAATTCTGTTGGTAAATTCAAAATCGTGGTTGTGATAGCACAGCTGCATCCCCCGATCCTTTGCGGCCTTCCCGAACACTTCGCAATTCTTGACGAGGGTGGAAAAATCCTCCTCCGCTTTACAGTAGTTTTGCGAAACGTGGGGAATGACGACGAACGAACAGCCGATGGTCTTATAAATATCATAGGTAGCTTCCGCACCGTCTTCCACGGTTTTCGCCATGTTTACGTGGGCGGAAATGGGCGTAAGCCCGTGCTTTTTACACAGATCCCGAACCTGCTCGGGGGAATAGTCGTGAAGACCTGCGAATTCCACACCGTCGTATCCCATTTCTTTGACCTGCTTCAGCGTTCCGTCCAAATCGTTTTTTGCCTCGTGCCGTACCGAGTATAATTGCAGCGCTACTGGAAATTTCATAACTTTGTAACCTCCGGTTCACATATTTATACTTGTATTATAAGACAAAATGTGCTATAATACAAGTCAGGACAGGAATTTTATCCGCCATATATTGCGGTCTCAAGGAGAAAATCATGCCAACCTTCTACGAAAACAGAACCAACCGCCCCTTGTTGGTCAAAAAGGGATCGGGGCTGATCAGCACCCCCCATTTGCACAACCATCTGGAGCTGATCTATTTGCAGGACGGAGCGACCGAAACGGTCTGCGACAACCAACGGGAAGTCCTGAGCCCGGGAGATATTTTTCTCTCCTTTCCCAATCAGATCCATTTTTACCCAAAAATCGGAAACGGAAGGGCGATTCATTCCATTCTTATCTTTGATCCCAACTTCTGCCGCGAATTCAAGGAGCTTTTTCACCGCATGACCCCCACCTCCGCCGTCGTGCGGAAGGAAAATCTGAATCCGGATATTCCCCTTCTCATCGAAAAACTCCTTTTGGAATCCAAAAACGACACCCCCTACCGCGACGCTGTACTGCGGGGATTGTTGATCGCCCTTTTGGGCAAGCTGTTTCCCTCCATGGAATTTCGGGAAGAACGGAAATCCGACGGCACGATACTGAAAAACATCCTGAACTATTGCAACAAGCATTACACCGAGCCCTTGTCTTTGGAGGTTCTGGCAAAGGAGTTCGGGGTTGGAAAATACCATATTTCCCACATTTTCGGGGAAAAATTAAAGATTTCCTTTCCCGATTACGTCAACGGATTGCGGATCAACGACGCCATCAAAAAGCTGGCGGAAAATCCGGATCAATCGGTCACGCAAATCGCCTACGACTGCGGATTCAACAGCACGAGGACCTTCAATCGGGCGTTTGTCAAATTTACGGAAACGACGCCGCGGGAATACCGAGAGAAGCATCTGCACAAAAAGGTGACGCCCATCAATTTTTATATTTTGGAATAAATAAGAAAAGTCCTTTGGGAAGAAAATCAACCCAAAGGACTTTTTGCTTACGAATTTAATTTCAGTCTTTGCAGCGTTCCATATAAGAGCCGCCGTCGCGAGTGTCGATGCGGATCTTTTCCCCTTCGTTGATGAACAGGGGAACGCGGATGGTGGCACCGGTTTCCAGCGTAGCGTTTTTGGTAACGTTGGTGGCAGTATCGCCGCGGACACCGGGTTCGGTTTCGGTGACCAACAGGTCAACGAAGAAGGGAGGCTCTACGCTGAACACGTTGCCCTTGTAAGAAAGGATCTTACAAACGGTTTCTTCCTTCACGTATTTGAAGGCGTCCCCGAGCATATCGGCGTTCAGGGGAACCTGATCGTAGGTTTCCATATCCATGAAGTAATACAGCTCTCCGTCGGTGTAGGAATACTGCATTTCCTTTCTTTCAATGAAAGCCTGGGGGAATTTTTCGGTGGGCGAGAAGGTCTTTTCGACGACGCCGCCGGAAATGACGTTCTTCAGCTTGGTGCGGACGAATGCGGCGCCCTTACCGGGTTTTACGTGCTGGAATTCAACGACCTGATAAACGTTACCGTCCAATTCAAAGGTAACGCCGTTTCTGAAATCGCCTGCAGAATACATAGGATAAACCTCCGTACAGTATAAAATTCGATAAAACTATCATAATATAAATTATTATACACCATATTCGGCACGATTGCAAGAGTTGTGATAAAAAAGTTTCAAATATGTAAAAAATAGAGGACGAAAACCATGAAAAAGGCGAATATTCAGCGGGGGATCGGCATCGGAATTGCAATTTTGTGGATTTTAGCCCTTGCAACGACCCCTCTTCTCCATCTGATGGCAGAAGCGCCGACCTACACCGTCATCGTCGATCCGGGACACGGCGGCACCGACGGAGGGGCGGTGGGCGACGACGGCACGGTGGAAAAGCATCTCAACCTGACCATCGCCCTGCTTTTAAAAGAAAAATTGGAAGAAAAGGAAATCAAGGTTATTATGACCCGACAGACCGACGAGGATACCGACGGGCTTACGGGCTTTCACAAGCGGCTGGATCTGGAGGAACGGGCGCGGATCGGAAACGAATCGGGGGCGGACCTTTACGTGAGCATCCACATCAACGCCTCGACCACCCGAAAGGATCAGGGCTTCCAGGTGTGGTACGGAAGCGGAAGCCCCGACGCACCGCGGCTTGCCCAAGCCGTTACGGACGCGGTGGACGCCGCCCGGATCTGCACCCGCATCCGGGCAATCAAGCAAGTACCCGAAACCCTTTATATCTTTCGGACGGTCACGATTCCCTGCGTTTTGGTGGAATGTGGGTTTATTTCCAACGCCGCGGATCTGTACAAATTAAAACAAGAGACTTTCCGTCAAGATCTCTGCCGTGCGTTGTGCGACGGAATTTTAACCTATTTGACCGGAAGCAATTCCCGAATCACGTAATCGGAAATCAAAAACCCCTCGGCGGTCAGGGAAAACCGATCGTCGGTCAAGGTGGCAAATCCATGCTTGCAAAGAGTCTTTACGAAAGGCTCTTTTTCTTTTGGAATCAAGGATCGGGAGATTCCCTCCGACAGACGAAGCCCCAAGAAAATCGCTTCCTTTTGGGATTCTTCTATGTCCACCGTCTCATCGACCACCGGAGAAACCAAGCCGTTTTTTCGGCAATATTCCGCCGTATCTGCCGGAACGTGATACCGTTTTCCACGACAATAGCCGAACGCACCCGGTCCGAAGGCAAGGTATTCTCCCCCTGCCCAATAAACGCCGTTGTGCTTTGCCCGATACCCCGGCTTTGCAAAGTTGGATATTTCATAATGCTCGTAGCCGGCACGAGTCAGAGCCTCGTGGGCAAGAAGGTACATGGAGCGCTGCGTCTCCTCCTCGGCTTCAGCAACGCCCTTCAACCCGAAGACCGACCCCGGCTCCACCTTCAAAAGATACACCGAAAGATGCTCGGGAGACAGCGCCAGCATTTGCGCTAAATCTGCCCGCACGTCCTCTTCCCTCTGTCCCGGCAGCGCCGTCATCAGATCGAGGCTGATATTCTGAAATCCCGCCCCGCGCAATTCTGCAAAGGCTTCCGCCGCCCTCGCTTTGGTGTGAAGCCGACCGAGGGTTTTTAATTGGTCGTCGCAAAAGGTCTGAACCCCCATGCTGACCCGATCCACACCGCAATTCCGCCAGATCTCGGCAAGGGACGGGGAAACGCTTTCCGGGTTACATTCCACGGTAAATTCGGCGCAGGAAGAAAGATCAAAGGTATCCCGCAACGCGGAAACGATGGAAATAAAATCCGATTGAGACAATAACGACGGCGTTCCGCCCCCGAAATAGACGGTGGCGATCTTTTCCCCTCTTGCGGTACTATTCCGAATCTGATTGCACAGAGCTTTTGCATAGGAAGAAACCTCTCCGGGGGTTGCCGGAGAGGAATAAAAATCGCAATAATTACATTTGCGGCGGCAAAAGGGAACGTGAATATAAAGGGAACGGTTACTCATCTAACTTCAACACCGCCATGAAGGCTTCCTGGGGAACTTCGATGGTGCCCAGCTGGCGCATCCGCTTCTTCCCTTCCTTTTGCTTTTCCAACAGCTTCTTCTTTCGGGTAATATCGCCGCCGTAGCATTTTGCCAAAACGTCCTTGCGCATGGCACGAACCGTTTCCCTGGCAATAATCTTCGAGCCGATCGCCGCCTGGATCGGAACCTCAAACAACTGACGGGGGATATTTTCCTTCAATTTTTCGGTCAGCTTCCGTCCCCGTGCGTAGGCGCGCTCTGCAGGAACGATAAAGGACAACGCATCGACCACCTCTCCGTTGAGAAGAATATCCAGCTTGACCAGATCACTCTTGACATAGTGGGAGAATTCGTAATCCAAGGAGGCGTACCCACGGGTACGTGCCTTCAGCGTATCGAAGAAATCGTAGATAATCTCATTTAAAGGCATCTCGTAATGGAGATCCACACGGGAAGCGTCGATGTATTCCATCGTCTTGAAGACCCCGCGGCGCTCCTTACAAAGATCCATGACCGTCCCCACGAATTCCGAGGGGGCGATGATATCGGTCTTGACGATGGGCTCTTCCGCTTCCAAAATCGAACCGGGAGAGGGATAATTGGTGGGGTTGTCAATATAAACCGTACTGCCGTCGGTCATGGTCAGACGGTAAACGACGCCGGGGGCGGTGGTAATCAGGTCGAGGTTAAATTCACGCTCGATGCGTTCCTGCATGATCTCCATATGCAAAAGCCCCAAAAATCCGCAGCGGAATCCAAAGCCCAGGGCGATGGAATGCTCCGGCTCGTAGGTCATGGAGGCGTCGTTGAGGCTCAATTTATCCAAAGCGTCCCGAAGATCCTCGTAGCGGGAGCCGTCGGCACAGTAAATACCGCAATAAACCATAGGATTGGCTTTTTTGTAGCCGGGCAGGGGCGTCAACGCCGGGGCTTCCGCCAAAGTGACCGTATCGCCGACCCGAGTATCGCTGACGGTTTTAATACTTGCCATGATATATCCGACCTCGCCGGCGCGCAGGGTTTCCGACGGACGGCAGCCGAAGGGAGAAAGATAGCCGATCTCCACCACGTCAAATTCCGCGCCGGTCGCCATCATGCGGATCCGCTGTCCCTTGGTCAACGATCCGTCCATGACCCGAACGTAAACCACAACGCCCCGGTAGGCGTCGTAATAAGAGTCGAAAATCAACGCCTTTAACGGCGCCTTCGGATCGCCCTTCGGAGCAGGAACGTCCCGAACCACCTGCTCCAGAACGTCCCGAATATTCAAGCCGTTTTTCGCAGAAATGCGGGGGGCTTCCTCGGCGGGGATTCCGATGGTATCTTCAATTTCCCGAATGACCCGATCCGGATCGGCGGCGGGAAGATCAATTTTATTGATGACCGGAAGGATCTCCAGATCTCCGTCCAATGCAAGGTAGGTGTTGGCAAGGGTTTGGGCTTCGATTCCCTGGGAGGCGTCCACCACCAAAAGAGCACCCTCGCAAGCCGCCAGCGCCCGAGAGACCTCGTAATGGAAGTCCACGTGCCCCGGGGTGTCAATCAGATTCAAAACGTAAGTCTCGCCGTCGGAGGCCTTGTATTCCAATTTGACGGCACGGGCCTTGATGGTAATGCCGTGCTCTTTTTCCAAGTCCATATTGTCAAGAACCTGGTCTTCCATTTCCCGCTTTTCGACGGTCTCGGTCAATTCCAACAGGCGGTCCGCCAGGGTGGATTTGCCGTGGTCGATATGGGCGATGATGGAAAAATTACGGATTTTGGAAATATCGTACATTCTGTTCCTCCGAATGGCAGTATCAAAAATTCTCTTTTTATTATATCCGAATCTTTCGATTTTGTCAAGCATTTCTTTCAATTCCGACTTGATTTTCTTATAGAAATATGTTATAATATTATAAAATACGAAAGAAAGGAGGAAAAACCATGGGACTGCTTCAAAAATTAAGCCGAAAAAAGACCTACACCGCCAGCGACAGCCAGCAAAAGCCTACCGCCGCCGTCTTCGTGGATTTTGAGCATTGGTTCATCGCCATGAACAATATGTATCACGCGAAGCCCGACTACAAGGGCTGGCTGAAGGATCTGAACAAGCGGGTCAACGTGGAAGAAATCGTGTTTTTTGCGGATTTCTCCAATCAAAGCCTTTCCAAAGAAATCCCCCGTATCCGGGAATTTACCAACCGTATCATCGAAACGAAGAATCCGGATCCCCGCTACAAAAAAGATTTTACCGATTTCATCATGTTGGACAGTATTTACCAAAAGGCCATGTTCAATCGGAACATTGACACCTTCGTTCTCTTTACCGGCGACGCGCATTTTTCTTCCGTCGTCAGCTTTTTGGTCAACCGCTGCGGAAAAGAAGTAGGGATCTACGGAGTGAAGGATTCCTTCAGCCAACAGTTGAAGAACACCGCGTCCTGGTTCGTCGAGGTGGTAAAGCCGGTGCAGGAAAACCCCAACGACGCCTACTACAAAATGCTTTTTTCCAGCCTTGCAAACGCGGAAAACAAACATCGGAAAAACGCAAAGCCCACCTTCCAAAAGACGGTTTCGGTGGTTGCAAATTATCATAAGATCCCCCAAAAGACCATTCAAAAGGCTTTGGAAAAAATGATCGAAGAGCAATACGTGATCCGGGAACGGACCGGCAAGGCAAAGCCAAGCGATCCGCTAGTCATCAATTGGAAACGGTGTGCCCAAAATCCGTTGTTTACCGCCCACGTTCAAACCGATCAATAAGGGAGGCGTACCTCATTGAAAAAAATCCTCGTTCTGCTTCTGACCTTGCTCCTCATTTCCGCCTTTTCCCTTACGTCCCTGGGGGCTTCGGTCAGCGTTGCCACGGAATTAACCCAAGTCAGAAGCTATTACACCGAAAAAGATCAACTTTCTCTTTTTGAGGAAACCCTGGCGATGGCGTCTATGGGGATGCTGCCCGGGAAAACGGCGTTTCTTCCGGAAAAAGACGGAACTGCCGGCGGAGTGGCAAAGCGAATCCTTGCCGTCACCGCCATCGGAGAGATTCCGGAGGACGATCCCGACCTTGCGGCGCTGAAGGAATTTCAGGATTCCGACGGAAGCTTCGGAAGCGTGGAAAGCCATTGTCTTTCCATGTTAGCGCTGGCAAGCCGAAAGGAAGTATATCACAGCGCAAAGGCATACCAATGGCTGATGCAGCAGCAAGGGGAAAACGGCTCTTTTTCCGACTCGCCGAAAATCACGGCGCTTGCCGTCAGCGCCCTTTCTCTGTCGCAAAACCAGGAAGAGCTTGAGGCGGTCACAAAAGCCGTGACCTACTTAATCAACTACAAGGCGGACAATTCCATCGACCTGTGCTGGCAGATCATCGGCATTACCGACGGCGGAGAAGACGCCGCCACCGCAGGAGACCGAAAATTGCTGGAAACCCTGTTCTCCTATCAAAGCCCTGCGGATTATTCCTTTTACCGCACCGCGAGTGACAATTCCACCGACGGACAAGCCACGGTCATGGCGTTGACGGCGCTGGACGCGATCAACGAGGATTCCAGCCTGTATCAACGGCTTGCCGCAGACGGGAAATTGACCTTCTTTGACCCGGCGCAGGCAAAGCCCCTGATCCTTTTCGGCGTCGTTTTGCTGGTCGTTTCCGCCGGATTTTGGATCGTCATCCTTACCCACAAAAAGAATACGAAAACCCTGGAAGAAACGAAAACGTACTGAAAGGAACACTGCCATGTTAATTCCTGTTTGGGGAAAAGAAATCCCTTATTTTGATCGGGAGAAGCGTCAGTTTCCCCCCACCCTATCCCCGTTCCTGCTGGAGGGAGAAAACAATCCCTGCTGCATCGTGATCCCCGGCGGCGGATACGCCAAGAAATCCTGGGACAGTGAAGGAGTCCGGATCGCGGAATGGCTCAATTCCATCGGCATCAGCGCCCTGGTGTTGGACTATCGGATCGGACCGGAATACGACGGCAAGGCAATGCTGGCGGACGGTCGGCAAGCCCTTCGCACCGTTCGGGAAAACGCAAAAAAATTGGGGGTTGATCCCCACCGCCTCGGCGTCTGCGGATTTTCCGCCGGCGGACATTTGGCAGGCTGCTGCGCCACCATGTACGAAACGGCGGAGGACCGCCCGGATTTCGCCATTCTTTGCTACGGCGTTCTGACCCTTGGGACAAAAACCCACGGCGGAACTGCCCGCAATTTTTTGGGAGACCGCGCCGACGACGAGGAATATATCAAAAAATACTCCCCCATCCATCGCGTCACGTCGGACTGTCCCCCCATGTTTTTGTGGACGACCATCACCGACAAGGCAGTGCCCCCGAAGGAAAACACCTTTGCCATGGAAAAAGCCTGCAGAAAGGCAGGAATTCCGTACCGATTCATCTGCTACGATCACGGAAGCCACGGCCTGGGAATTCCCAAAAACGATCCGGAGATCGCCGCCTGGACGGTCGAATGTGAAACGTTCCTGAAAAAGCAAAATATCATCTGAATATAAAAATGCTTCGGAGATCTCCGAAGCATTTTTATATATTAGGTAAGCTTATTTCAAAATCGTAATTCCGCCGATAACGGGAAGCTTTTCTTCCTTATCGTTGACCGCGTTGAGAATGCCGACCACGATCAGAACCGCAATCAGAATTCCGGCAACGAAACCGATCAGACCGACGATCCAATTCATAATTCCAAACAGAACTTCGACGATCCCGCCGATTTTTGCAATTCCGCCGAGAATCGCGCCGACGATGGAAAGGACGACTTCAATCCCCGTTCCGAAAATCCCAAGTACCAAGCCTTGATTCAGGTGGAATTTTGCATTTTCCTTATCCCCGGCAAGGTAGGCGACCAGCCAGCCGATGATGGTGCAGTAGGAAACGATGGACGTAACTTTTTTGTTCATAACAAAACCTCTTTCATAATAGTATAAAGGTAAGCAAGGAATCGATCCCTGCACTTTATTATAGCATATCGGGGAATTTTTGTCAAGAGAGGGGGGGGGTAAGTGAAGCATTAACTTCGTCGATATGAAGCAGAAGCCTTACGGCTTCTATGAAGCGGCGCATTGCACCGTGAAGCAAAGCGCATCTGCCCTCTCCGTAAGCCGAAGACTCACTTCATAGGGCGAAGCCCTGCTTCATTTTTCATGCACCGTAGGTGCGCTTCATTTCCAAAACAAAAAGCACTGCAAGAGCAGTGCTTTTGTTTGTGTTTATTGTACTTAAATGCAAACAAGCACAATCACAAATTTAAAGTGAAGTATCAGCTATCGCTAATGTGAAGTTATGCTTTGCATAGTGAAGTTTTGTGCTATCGCACAAAGTGAAGTTAAGTTTGCCATAAAACGCTTGCGAAGCAAACTTCACTACGCAGTAACTTCACTGCTGAAAGCAACTTCACTTGCCCGTAAGGGCAAACTTAGTTGAAAAAACGACCTGTTTCGACAGGTCGTTTTTTCTGGAGCTGGTAATCGGATTCGAACCGATGACCTGTTCATTACGAGTGAACTGCTCTACCGACTGAGCCATACCAGCAAACCGCAAGGATTAAATTACAGGTACTATTATAACATATCCGACGGGCAAATTCAATGAAAAAAGTGTTACATTTTATATTTTATCAAAATTTTTTCGAAAGAAAACGGACGGTTTCGCAGGAAATACGAAACCGTCCTTCCGATTACACCTTTTTCCAGGTGCGTTTGTTGAACAAAATAAGCACGGGCAAAATTTCAAGTCTTCCGAGCAGCATGGTAAGGGACAGGATAATCTTCGAAAAAGCACTATACCCCACGTAGCAGGAATAGGGACCGACCGCTTCAAAGGCAGGACCTATGTTAGAGAGACAGGCAAGCACCGCCGAGAAATTGCTGAAAAACCCATGCTTCACGGTGTGACTCCCCGCATCGGAAACCACGCTTACCGTCTGTCCGTTGACCGGATCAAAGGACAACAAAAACAGCACTCCAAGAAAAATGAAGCCGTACAACGCAATAAAGGCAAAAACATCGTTGATGGTTTTTTGCTCCAGGGTTTTTCCTTCAAACTTCGTTTTCGGAACGTAACGGGGGTTAATCAGCTTACGAACGTTGATATACATCCCCTTGACTGCTATTACGATGCGGGACACCTTCATCCCCCCTGCCGTCGAGCCTGCCATAGCCCCGATAAACATGACGAGAATCAGGACGGTTTTCGCAAGCATCGGCCACAGGTCGTAGTCCGTAGTGGTAAAGCCCGTCGTAGTCATCAAGGACGAAACCTGGAACAGAGCGTGCCGAAAGGATTCTTCCAGGGTATAGGTTTGGGGAAACGCCTCAAACCGACAGACTAAGCTCAAGAACACAAAGACCACCGCGCCGGCGACGATCAGAAAATAACTTCGGAATTCTTCGCTGCGAAACACGTCCTTGATCTTCCCGATCAGTAACAGATAATACAAGCTGAAATTACAACCGAACAGAATCAAAAAAATAGATATAACGTACTGGGAGAAGGGATGCAGCATTTGCATACTGCCGGAAATAAACCCGAATCCGCCGGTTCCGGCACATCCGAAGGTGGTCAGCAGGCTGAAGAAAAATTGGTCGTTTTCATACCCCGGAATGGGCTTGTCGAGCATCAGAATCACGACTTCCAGAACGGTCATCCCCAAATAAATGAGGTACAAAATCCGCGTCGTCACCTTCATTTTAGAGACGATCTTCCCCACCTGCGGCCCGGGGCTTTCGGCGCGGAGAAGGTGCATGGCAGAGCCGTCGTTGCTTTCGGGAATAAAAATAAGCACGAATACCAGGATCCCCATCCCGCCGATCCAATGAGAAAAGCTCCGCCAGAACAGCGTGGATCGGGAAATTACCGTCAGATCGGTAATGATGCTGGCGCCGGTGGTGGTAAAGCCAGACATGATTTCAAAGCAGGCATCGATGTAATTGGGGATATCGCCGTTGATCACGAAGGGAAGCGCCCCGAACAGAGTCATCACGATCCAGACCATCGCCGTCAGAGCAAAGCCCTCTTTTTGATAGAGGTGGTTTCGGTTCGGCTTTGGAATCTGAAGCAAAAATCCGATGCCCGTCAACGCGACGATGGGAACCAAAAACGCCAGGATATGTACGAAGGATTCCTTGTAGATCAAGCTGACCGCAAGAGGCGCAAGCATGAGAATCGCCTCTAAAATCATGATCTTGCCTAAAATTCTACCTAATTTTTTATAGTCCACAAGCCACCCCTTACTCGATCACGTCGTTCAGATCGTCAAAGTTTTTATGGGTGGTTACGACGACGACGTTATCCCCGAGACGGATCTCGGAATTTCCGTCGGGGATAATTACCTCGTTCTGCCGAATGATACAGGCGATCAGGCAATCCTTTTTCACGTTCAGCTCCCGCAGGGGCTTGTTGTAGAATTTTTCCTGCTTCTTTGCGGAAAACTCCAGCGCCTCCACCTGATTGTTTACCAGCTGGTACATGGTTAAAACGTTACTGCCCACCGAATTTGCCAGGGCGCGGATATAGCTGATGATCCTGCCCGCCACGATGTGCTTGGGCGACACGTTGTTGTTAATGCCCAGCTCGTCCAACATTCCGTACAGATCGTCACTCTTAATTTGAGTAATGGTCTTTTTCACGTTCTTTTTGTTGGCGAACATGGACACGATCATATTTTCCTCGTCGATGTCCGTCAGGGCAACGAAGGCGTCCATCGCCTCGATTCCCTCCTCGATCAGAACGTCGTGCCGCGTGCCGTTTCCGTGAACGACGGTAACCTTCGGCAAAAGCTCCGCCAGCTCTTCCGCCACCGAAAGACGATCCTCCAGCAACTTGATCTTGTATTTCTTTTTTGACAAGGCGTCGGCAAGGTAATACCCGATCCGTCCGCCGCCGACGATCATAATGTTTTTGAAGGGAGATTTAATTAAATTGACCTCCGACAGAAAATCGCCCAGCGACCGAGCGTCGGCCGTAAAGTGGATCTTATCCCCCTCTTGTATCCGGAAATTACCGGTGGGAATAATGACCTCGTCCCCCCGCTGAACCGCGCAGATCAGCACCTTCGTGTCCAGCTTTTTTCCGAGGGATATGAGGGTTTCGCCGATCAAAGCGCATCCCTTTTCGGCAATTACCTCCACGAGGGAAACTCTGCCCTTGGCAAAATGCTCGATCTGATTGACCGAGGGAAGATTGATGATATGAAAGATTTCGGACGCCGTTTCCTGCTCCGGATTGACGATCATCGCGATCCCAAGGTCGTCCTTCATCTCGATGATTTGCTTTCGGTAGTCCGGATTGCGCACCCGGGCGATGGTATTTTTTACCCCGATCCGCTTGGCGACCAGGCAGGCGAATACGTTCAGCTCGTCGCTGTTGGTCAGAACGATAGCAAGATCCGCATCCTCCATTTTTGCTTCCCTTTGGATCTCCAGACAGGCACCGTTTCCGACCACGCCGTAAACGTCGTATTTTTCGATTAGTTTTTCAATTTTTGCCTTATCCTCGTCAATGATCGTGATGGTGTGCCCTTCCCCCGACAGACTTTTAAGGATGGTTCTTCCGATGGTTCCAAGACCGATAATTACGATATTCATCATACCACGTCCTTATTATTTTACTACGTAAGTTTTCACATTCTTCTTCGGCGGCGGTTTCCGAACCGAAGGGACCGATCGGGCTTCATACGGACGCTCTGAGCAAGCCCGATGGCGAAAAAGGATGCCAAAACCGAAGATCCCCCGGCGCTGATAAAGGGAAGCGTAACCCCGATGACCGGAGAAACGCCGATGCACATCCCCACGTTCATGGCGCTTTGCACCGCAAACATTCCGGCAAGCCCGTAACAGATCAGCTTTCCGGCGTCGTCCTTGGCAATCCTCGCCCCGCGGGCAAGCAACACGACCAAGAGCGTCAGCAAAACCAAAACGAACACGCAACCGATAAACCCGAACTCCTCCCCGATGACCGAGTAGATAAAGTCGGTATGGCTCTCGGGCAACAGCTCGTTTTGCGACTGAACGCCTTCCCCGTACCCCAGCCCCGTCAATCCTCCGGAGCCGATGGCGATCTTGGAAAGGATGGGCTGATACCCGAAATCCAAGGGATCCAACTCCGGATTGAGGCTGAACAAAATCCGTTTTTTATGATAATCCTTCAGCACGAAATTCCAAAGCACCGGAAAGGCGGCGACCAAAACGACTCCGGCAAGGATAAAGTAGCGGTACTGCACCCCCGCCATGTAGAGGATTACCAAAAGCGTCCCGCAATAGACCAGGGCAGTCCCGAAATCCCCCTGCACGCAGATGGGAATAAAATAGGCTAAAAAATGAAGCATCAGGAAAAAGAGCGTGGAGATTCGGTTCAAAGAATCGCTCACACGGGAGACGTGGGTGGAAAAGGTCAGAATAAACGCAACCTTTGCAAATTCCGACGGCTGAACGCTGACGAAGCCCAAATTCAGCCAATTGGTATTTCCCCCCGAATAATTCCCGATAAACGCCGTCGCCAAAAGCACGGCGGCGCAGATCACCACGATGGGAACGGAAAACTGCCCCAACAGCGCGTAATCGATTTTGGAAAACGCGAATACGATCAGAAGCCCCACGCCGATCCCGATACATTGGATCATCATATCGTGGTCGTGATTGCTTCCGGCGGCAGTTGCCGTATTCACCGCCGCAAGTCCAAAGGCGGCAAGCAGAAGGGAGACCAGCAAAATCCCTTTATCCAGAGATGCGAAATATTCCGAAACAGAAAGAGAAAGCTCTCCAAGACGACGCTTCATACCGGGTCTCCTTTCAAGTTTTATGACTCCATTATAGAGGATTTGCCCCCGTTTGTCAAGGACTTTGATGGAATATTGCGAAATTCTTTAAAATATAAATAATCATAACGTCTTTGGAGGATAGAATGAGAGGGAAACAACAATTCAAGCAGGGGGCAATCCTGACCTTGCTTCTCTTCGGCGCAACCGCCGCCCTTTGGGGGATCGTGGGGCTGATCCCCGGAGAAGACACGGCGCAACCCACGGTAATTACCCAAGAGCCGGCGCAGGCGGAACAGGTTTTTGCCGTGTTGCCCCAAGAAGAAACGGTGACGGTGTTTGCCGGATTTCAAGCCCCCTTGACCGGGATTATCTCTTCCCCCTACGGATACCGAAGCGATCCTTTTTCAAAGCAAATCAGCCACCACAAGGGGGTAGATATCGCCGTTGCGGAGGGCACGCAGGTTCGGGCGGCGGCAGACGGAACCGTCACCCAATCCTCCTACAACCGAATCGGGGGGAATTATATCGTGCTGAGCCACGGAAACGGAACCGAAAGCTATTACGGACATCTGCAGACCCGCACGGTATCGGTGGGCGACACGGTAAGCGCCGGGGAGGTCATCGGGCTTTCGGGAAGCACCGGAAAAACCACCGGGGCGCATTTGCATTTTCAGTTGACCTACAATCAGCGGACGGTCGATCCGGAAAAATACATCGACCTAAACTCGTGACCCGCTTCAAGATCCACCCCACGGTAATTCTGGCGGCATTTTTCCCCTTTTTGGGGATTCTTACCTGGGGACAGACCGGACTTTTGTGGCTTTGTGCCCTTCTCCACGAGGCTGCCCATATCGCCGCCTACCGAATTTGCGGAACGAAAATGCAAACCGTCGAAATCCTGCCCTTCGGGATCTGCGCCATTCCCGAAAATTCCTTAAAGATCACTCCGTCCAACGAAATTTTCTGCGCCGCCGCAGGACCTGCGGTCAACCTTTTGCTGACGGCGCTTCTGTTAGCCTGCCCCTTTTCGGCGGAAAACGAAACGGCGCGCTACCTGTTATATTGCAACGGTGCGTTGTTTTTTATCAATATTCTGCCGATTCTTCCCTTGGACGGCGGAAGAATCCTTTATTACGCCCTGGCAAAAAAGCACGACGCCGCACTTTGCGAAAAAATATGTTATCGGTGCGCCGTCGTTTTGCTCCTTCTTCTGTTATATCCCGTCTGCGCCGCCCTGTTCGGGGAAAATAACCCCTCCCTTGCCATGATTTGGGGTTATCTTATGGGAATTACCCTCCTTCGACGGGGTTCGATATGAATTTTTTCCGACTTTTCGGCGAATGGGATTGCAAAAAAGAATAATATGTGCTATAATATAGTATCAAAGACTTGCCGCGGGAGGTGAACCGGCTTGAGCGCAAACTTATCGCTCCATCAAATTAAAGTTTTGGTTTTATATACCGTTGACGGCACGCCGGGTCCCGTTCCCCGCCACGTCGTCGAGACGTCCCTGGCGCTTTGCGACGTCAATATTTTTGCCATCCAGGAAGCGTTGCACGATCTGATCCAAAATGAAAACCTGACGCAAAAGCAGGACGAAAACAATGTTCCCTATCTCTTTTTGACTGCCCAGGGGAAAAGCGTCATCGAGCCGCTGAAAAAGGACGCCCCCCTCTCCTATCGGGAAAAGGCGTTGGCGTATGCGGCGGCGGAAATGTCGAAATTGCGGACGCAAATCGGGGTGGAGGCAACCGTCTCCCCCATCAAGCAGGGCAACGATACGGAGTACGCCTGCAACATTTCCCTTTCGGACGAGGGAATCACCATGCTGGGGCTGACTCTCTATTCCCCCAACAAGCTGCAGGCAGAGATGATGGCGGAGCGTTTCCGCAAAAATCCATTGGAAATTTACCGCAAGGTATTGCATATCATGACCGGCACGGACGAGCCGAAGCAGACCGACGGAAAGGAAGATTAAGGAATGAAAAAGGATAAATTATTCCGTGAAACCCCCTTCGGCGGGTACAAGCGGGCAGACGTCTTGAATTATATCGACACCGCCGACCAAGCCCACCGCACCGCCGTGGACGAGCTGAACGACCGAATCCTTGAGCTGAACGAAGCGCTGGCAAACGCCGCACGCCAAAAGGAAGCGTTGGAAAAGGAATTGGAAATCAAGACCGCCTACGCCGCCGAAGCGGAAGCGTTGAAGGAGCAGATGCAGGAAAAGGACGCTCAAATCGAAGCGTTGCTCGGACAATGCCAAGAATTAACTACCCAAACCGACGCGGTGGTTCAGAAATGTGAGGAACTGACGGCGCAGCTCGAAGCGGGAAAGCAGGGCTTTACCTGTGAGCGCCTTCAGGACGGGGTTTGCGCTGCCGTCACCGAAAAAGCGGAAAAGATCTTAAACGACGCCGCCGCCGAAGCGAACAAGAAAATTTCCGACGCGGAGGAGCAGGCATCCGGAATTTTATTGCGCGCCCGCATCGAAGCCCAGGCGATGATGACCGAAGCCGAGGGACAGACCGAGGCGTTGGCACAGCAGGTTTCCAACGAAGCCCACGAGATCATCACCATGACCGTAAAGGAAGCGAAGGAAATCATCAACGCCGCAAAAGCCCAGGGAAGCGTGATTCTTTCCGATTCTGCCCGATCCATCGGGAAGATCAAGGGAAATCTTTCTTCCATGCAGTTGGTGGTTAAAAATATTGAAAACGAACTGAAATCCGCAAGAGAAACCCTTTCGGAAAACATTCAGAAAAGAGAGGTTTAACCGTTATGAATAACAAAAAAACGAAGTTTGCCGTCCGTATCATCTGTATGATTTTGGCAATCGCTATGGTCGCATCCCTGGCATACACCCTGTTCTATTTCATTTTTATGGTTTAAGTTTATTTCAAAAGACTGCCTTGCGAACGCAGGGCAGTCTTTTTTTTCGCAAAAACCGCCGGGAGGCACGCGGTTGCGTGTCTCCCTCATCTTGTTTATGAGCCTAAAATAAATAATAACAAAGTGTTCCAAACAACCTCATCAGTCGCCTGCGGCGCCAGCTTCCCCTACCAGGGGAAGCCAAACGATCGCGCGTCGTTTTGCGTTGGAGCTGTTTGGGGCGTTTGTTGCTATAAGTACCGGGAGGCACGCGGTTGCGTGCCTCCCGGCGGAGTCCTATGAAGAAAACTCGGATTATTCGATAATAAGCTTTCCGGTTTCGTCGAAGAAGTACCAGCCTGCCTTGATTTCGTTTGCAGATTCGTGGATCTTCCAGACGTAGTATTTGCCGGCGCCGTATGTGGTGTAGTTTTCGGAGGTAATGATCTTGCCGTCGTATTGGGCAACGTAGTAGTTGCCTTCGTACTCGAACAAGCCCATTTCCTTGAC
>JAGAPC010000036.1 GCA_017623475.1 Clostridia bacterium
AAAAAGCGCAAGAAAAAAGCCACGCGCCGCAGTGAATAACTGCCTTCCCCTGTTGCAGGGGAAGGGGGACCGCGCAGCGGTGGAAGGGGTATTTTCCCGTCACAAATCATACTGCCCTATCCATAAAAAAGCGAAAGAAAAAGCCACGCGCCGCAGTGAATAACTGCCTTCCCCTGTTGCAGGGGAAGGGGTATTTCCCTGTCACAAACTTTACTTCATTTTGCATTTTGCATTCTGCATTTTGCATTCTACTTTCCCCCTTGGAGGATCTATGATACATCAATATAAACTAAATGGATTTAACATCGTCATTGACGTTTGCTCCGGCTCGGTTCACGCAGTGGACGAGGTGGCGTATGACGTCATCGCCGATTTTGAACAAAAGTCGAAAGCACAAATTTTGGCGGAGTTGACCGAAAAATACGCAAATAAAGACGGCATTACCGCGGACGACATCGCCGAATGTTACGATCAGGTGCAGGAATTGAAGGACGAGGGGCTTCTTTTTGCTCCCGACACCTTTGCCCCGATGGCGGGGGAATTGAAGCAGAAAACCGCCGGGGTGGTCAAGGCGCTGTGTCTCCACGTGGCGCACACCTGCAATCTGAACTGCGCCTACTGCTTTGCAAGCCAGGGCAAGTACCACGGCGATCGGGCGGTCATGTCCTTTGAGGTTGGAAAGCGCGCCTTGGATTTTCTGATCGAAAACTCCGGCACGCGGCACAATTTGGAGGTAGATTTTTTCGGCGGAGAGCCGTTGATGAACCTCGACGTGGTCAAAGAATTGGTGGCTTACGCCCGGAAAATCGAGAAAAAATACGATAAAAATTTCCGCTTTACCCTCACCACCAACGGCGTTCTCATTGACCAAGACGTAATCGACTTCTGCAACGCGGAAATGAGCAACGTGGTGCTTTCCCTCGACGGCAGAAAAGAGATCCACGACCGTTATCGGGTGGATTTTGCCGGCAACGGAAGCTGGGATAAAATCGTTCCCAAGTTCCAACGGCTGGTCGATGCACGGGAAGGGAAAAACTATTATATGCGGGGGACGTTTACCCACGCAAATCCGGATTTTTTGGCGGATATTCAGCAAATGCTGGATTTGGGCTTCACGGAGCTTTCCATGGAGCCTGTGGTCTGCGCCCCCGGAGATCCCTCGGAATTGACGAAGGACGATCGGGAAATCGTCATGGATCAATACGAAAAATTGGCAGAACTGATGCTGAAGCGGGAAAAGGAAGGCAAGCCCTTTACTTTCTATCACTACATGATCGACCTGACCGACGGACCGTGCATTTACAAGCGGATTTCCGGTTGCGGTTCGGGCACCGAATACATGGCGGTAACCCCCTGGGGCGATCTGTACCCCTGCCACCAATTCGTCGGAGATGAAAAATACCGCCTGGGCGACGTTTGGGTGGGCGTGACCAACCAAAAATCGCAACAGGAATTTGCCGATTGCAACGTCTATGCCCGCCCGGAATGTACCGATTGCTGGGCAAAATTGTATTGCTCCGGCGGTTGCGCCGCCAACGCCTACCACGCCACAGGCTCAGTCAAGGGAATTTACGAGCCGGGGTGCGACCTGTTCCGCAAGCGAATGGAATGTGCCATCATGCTGGCAGTTGCCCGGAGTGACGACGAATGAGTACGCCGATTTTCGATTTCGTCCAAAGATACCGGGAGCAAAATCCCGTCCGTCTTCATATGCCGGGACATAAGGGGCGAGATCTTTTGGGGGCGGAATCAGTTGATATTACCGAGATTCCCGGGGCGGACAGTCTCTACGAAGCCGCCGGAATCATCGCCGAAAGCGAGAAAAACGCATCGGCACGTTTCGGATGTCCCACCTTCTACTCCACCGAAGGATCCTCCCATTGTATCCGCGCCATGCTGCATTTGGCGTGCCTGGACGCAAAGGCGAAAGGCAAGCGCCCCGTCGTCGCCGCAGGACGGAACGCCCACAAGGTGTTTTTGTCCGCCGCCGCCCTGTTGAATTTTGAAATCCGCTGGATCTACGGAAGCGACGCCTACCTTTCCTGCGCCGTCACCCCGAAAATTTTGGAGCAAGCCTTACGGGACGGCACCGTGACCGCCGTTTATCTCACCTCTCCCGATTATTTGGGAAACACCGTGGACGTCGCCGCCCTGTCGGACGTCTGCCGCCGCTACGGCGCGTTGCTTTTGATCGACAGCGCCCACGGCGCGTATCTGAAATTTTTGCCCCATTCTCTGCACCCGATGGATCTGGGGGCAGACCTGTGCTGTGATTCCGCCCACAAAACCCTGCCGGTGCTGACCGGGGGCGCGTATCTGCACGTCAGAAAAGACCTCAAACCCTTGATAAATCAAGCAAAATCGGCGCTTGCCCTCTTTGGCTCCACGTCGCCGTCCTATCTGATTTTGCAATCCCTCGATTTGGCAAACGACGCTTGCGAAAAGGAATTTCCCCAAAAGCTGCGCGTCTTGATCCCCCAAATTTCGGCGTTGAAACAACGGCTTTCGACCCACGGATTCGACCTTGTGGGAGACGAGCCGATCAAGCTGACCGTCGCCCCGAAATCCTACGGATATACCGGAACGACACTTGCAAAACGGCTGGAAGCGGAAGGCATCGTCTGTGAATTTGCCGATCCAGATTTCGTGGTTTTCATGATTTCCCCCGAAAACACTCCCGACGAATTGCAAAAATTGGAAGAATCTCTTTTGAAACTCCCCCGAAAAGAGCCGATCTCAACCCTGCCCCCGAAATCCGCACCCCACGAACAGGCAATTTCGGTGCGCCACGCCGCCCTTTCCCCGGCGGAAGAAATTCCTGCAGAAGAAAGCGCGGGCAGAATCCTTGCCGCCTCCACGGTGGGCTGCCCTCCGGCTGTGCCCGTCATCGCCTGCGGAGAAAAAATCACGAACGAAGACCTGCAGGCCTTTTCCTATTACGGCATCAAAACCCTCTGGGTCTCCAAAGAAGAATAATCGTCGCCGCCGACCCCTCCTGGTTGGCGGTTTTATTCATTTTTGCATGAATAAATGAATAACCATTCAGCACATCGCCAAAAACCCCTTCAGATTTTTGGGAAAGCTTCCCAAATGATTGTGCAATTCATACAAATACGCGGTGTCGAATTTGTCAATTATTTACATAGGTGCCGAACTTTAAAAACTTATAAAAAAACGCTTGACTTTGAAAAAATCCTGTGCTATAATATCTTCGTAAAAGGAAACGCTTTCCTGCGTTTTCTACCCCGGGAAGCGACACGTTCCGACGTGGTTCGGCAGATGGCGTGGCAATTCTCCGCGGGTTTGATAGTACCTCGTTCTTTGAGCGAGGCACAACGGCTTATTCCGAGATGGGAGCCTTTCCCATCCTCTCCTTTTTTGTTTTATGGAGTCCGGAAGTCTGTACGACAAGGTTGGTGGATTTTCATAAAACGACGCGGCGGTTCTCCCCCTCTCCGCCGTAACCACCGCAGGTCTGCCGTCCTCCCCCCTCAAGGGACGGCAGGCACGCGGAAATAGATCGAATCACTTGTAACGACGGTTACAGGTGATTTTTTTATACGAGGGAAAAGGAACCAAAAAAAGAAAAACGAAATCCGGCGGATATTCTCCGCCGGAAGTTTTTCCATAAAACGTGCAGGATAAACCATCTGCTCTTAACCTATTTTGCATTTTATTGGTTGCCCGATTTCAAATACTTGAGGTAGGCATTGATAAATCCTTCCAGATCTCCGTCCATAACGGCGTTGACGTTGCCCATTTCAAAGTTGGTGCGGTGGTCTTTGACCAGGGTATAGGGCATGAAAACGTAGGATCGGATCTGGGATCCCCAGCCGTTGTCCATCTGAACGCCCTTGATGTCCTCGATCTTTTCCAGATGCTCCCGTTCTTTGATCTCCAACAGCTTGGATTTGAGCATTTTGAGCGCCATTTCTTTATTTTGCTTTTGAGAGCGCTCGGTCTGGCATCCGGTGACGATGCCCGTGGGGATGTGCTTGATACGAACGGCGGAGTCGGTTTTGTTAACGTGCTGACCGCCGGCACCGGAGGCACGGTGACATTCGATTTCCAGATCCTCTTCCCGGATCTCAATGGACTTATCGTCCTCGATTTCGGGCATGACTTCCACGGACGCAAAGGACGTTTGCCGTCTGCCGGAAGCGTCAAAGGGAGAAACCCGGACCAAACGGTGAACCCCCGATTCGGATTTCATATATCCGTAAGCGTTCGCGCCCTCCAGCATGAGAACGGCGGATTTGATCCCCGCCTCGTCTCCGTCCAGCATATCAATGCACTTGACTTTAAATCCGTTCTGTTCGCCGTACCGAGAGTACATCCGGAACAACATCAACGCCCAGTCCTGGGCTTCGGTTCCGCCGGCGCCGGCGTGGAAGGTCAAAATCGCGTTGGATTTATCGTATTCCCCGTCCAACAGAGTGTCCATGGTCAGACGCTCGATGGTCTTTTCCAGATTTTCGGTCATGGAGACGATCTCGTTTTCCGTGTCCTCGTCACATTCTTCCATCGCCAATTCCACTAAAGTGGTGGCGTCCTCGTGCAGAGAGACCACCGATTGATAGGACTCCAAAATCCCCTGCTGGCGCTTTTGCTCCACCAGGATCTTTTGGGATTTTTCCATATCGTTCCAGAAATCGGGGTCGGCGGTAACCGTCTCATATTCCGCGAGGGCGGTTTTGACCGCATCAATGCGCATGGCGCTTGCCAATTCCTTGATCTGATCCTCAATTTCCATGAGCTTTACGCGATAGTTGTCTAAAATAATCATACAAGTTTCCTTTCGGGAAAGGGTTGGTCTTCTTTCTTTTTTCACGAGAAAAAAGAAAGAAGCAAAGAAAAAAGCGATATTTCGGCGAATTACATTCGCCGGAGTTTAAAAAAATTCAATCTCAACACTCCGACGCAAGCATTTGCGTCGAATTTGGCTTTTCTTTCTTTTGGTACTTTTCTTTCTTTTCTCCTGAAAAGAAAGAAAAGTACACTCAACATCAACGAATTAAAAATACAACTTTTCGTTCAGGTAGGCGACCACGTCGGCGATGGGGAGACGGACCTGTTCCATGGTATCCCGTTCCCGGATGGTTACGCAACCGTCGGTTTCGGTATCGAAGTCCACGGTAATGCAGAAGGGCGTTCCGATTTCGTCTTCTCTGCGGTAGCGCTTTCCGATGGAGCCGGCTTCATCATAATCCACGTTGAAGTATTTTGCCAACATTTCGTAAACTTCGCCTGCCTTGTCGGACAGTTTCTTGGACAAGGGCAGAACGGCAGCCTTATAGGGCGCCAGGGCGGGATGGAGACGAAGCACCACGCGGGTGTCGTTCTTTTCCGCATCGACCACTTCTTCGTCGTAAGCATCAACCAGGAACGCCAGCGCCACACGGTCCGCACCCAGAGAAGGCTCGACCACGTAGGGGATATAATGCTCGTTTGCCTCTTGGTCGTAATAAGTCATATCCTGCCCGGAGGTGGTCTGGTGGGCATTCAGGTCAAAGTTGGTACGGGAAGCAACGCCCCACAATTCGCCCCAACCGAAGGGGAAGACAAATTCAAAGTCGGTGGTGGCGTTGGAGTAGTGGGACAATTCTTCGGGGTCGTGATCCCGCAGGCGAAGATTTTCTTCTTTCATGCCCAGGGACAGCAGCCAATCCTTGCAGAATTGCTTCCAATAAGCAAACCATTCCAGCTCCGTTCCGGGCTTGCAGAAGAATTCCAATTCCATCTGCTCAAATTCCCGGGTACGGAAGGTAAAGTTACCGGGGGTAATTTCGTTTCGGAAGGATTTCCCCACCTGGCAAACGCCGAAGGGGAGCTTTTTGCGGGTGGTGCGGGCGACGTTGTTGAAGTTAACGAAGATCCCCTGTGCCGTTTCGGGACGCAGATAGACCACGTTCTTCGCATCTTCCGTAACCCCCTGGAAGGTTTTGAACATCAGGTTGAACTGACGGATGTCGGTCCAATTATGCTTTCCGCAGGTGGGACAAACGATATTGTGTTCTTCCACGAATTCCTTCATTTCCGCCTGAGACATGGCATCGACAGCCTTGCCCAGATCGAACTTGTTTTCGGCGCACCAATCCTCGATGACCTTGTCGGCGCGGAACCGTTCCTTACATTCCTTACAGTCCATCAACGGATCGGAAAATCCGCCCACGTGACCGGAAGCCACCCAGGTTTGAGGATTCATCAGAATGGCGGCGTCCAGCCCCACATTGTAGCGGTTTTCCTGAACGAATTTTTTCCACCACGCTTTTTTCACGTTGTTTTTGAACTCAACCCCCAAAGGACCGTAGTCCCAGGTGTTGGCAAGTCCGCCGTAGATCTCCGAACCGGCAAAGATGAACCCCCGGTTCTTGCAGAGATTTACGATTTTTTCCATAGTCTTTTCAGTATTCTTCATAATAGTATTCTACCTCGCAAGGGATTATTATTCTTGTACTTCGCCGGAAGGCTCAACGTCTTCGGCAAGTTCGTCTTCTTCTGTCTTGGGAAGGGGCGCGATGTTCATAACCTTCGTGTCTCCGCCCACCCGCATGATCTTAACCCCGGAAGAGGTTCTGCGGTAGGTGGGAACGTCTTCCACGCGGATGCGGATCAGAACGCCGTCGGAGGAAATGATCACCACGTCGTCGTTGTCAGTAACGGCTTTCGCCCCGGCGATCAGCCCGGTCTTTTCGGTGACGTTGTGGCAGTGAACGCCGCGACCGCCCCGATGCTGAATCTTGAATTCGGAGAAGGGAGTCCGCTTACCCATACCGTTTTCGGTGACGATGCGAAGGTTTTGATCGTCCTCTGCCAAAATGGAGGAAATGACCGAATCGCCCTCGTCCAGCTTAATCGCCTTCACGCCGCGGGCGGTACGTCCCACCACCGAAACCTGATTTTCGTCGTAGCAGATGCCCATACCGTTGTGGGTAATGATCAAAAGGTTCTTCGTGCCGTCGGTCAGCTTGACGGAAACCAACTCGTCGCCCTCGTCCAGGTTGACGGCAATCAAGCCGCCCTTGCGGATATTCTTATATTCGCTCAAGCGGGAACGCTTGGTAATACCAGCTTTGGTAATCATGTTCAGGTAGGTGTTTTCCGCGTCGATCTCGCCGTACAGGGGGATCATGGCGGAAACCGTTTCCCCTTGATCCAGCTGCAGCAGGTTGACGATGTTCATACCCTTCGCCTGGCGGGACGCTTCGGGAACCTCATAGCCCTTGATCTTGAACACTCTGCCCTTGGTGGTAAAGAACAGGATGGTGGCGTGGGTGGAGGCGATGAACAACTCTTCCACGAAATCCTCTTCCCGGGTGGACATGGCGTTGATGCCGCGGCCACCACGGTTTTGAACCTTGTACACGTCCTCGGGCTGACGCTTGATGTAACCACGGTGAGACATGGTAAAGACGCTTGTCTTTTCTTCGATGAGATCTTCAATGTCGATTTCATCTTCCACGTCGGCAATTTCGGTCTTTCTTTCGTCACCGAATTTATCCCGGATTTCCAACAGTTCGTCTCTCAAAAGAGCCTTCAGCTTTTCGGGATCTTCCAAAAGACCCAGATAATAAGCGATCCGCTGTTGCAGCTCGTTGAATTCGTTCTGCAGTTTTTCCCGATCCAAGCCCTGCAACGCCTTCAGACGCATATCCAAAATGGCTTGCGCCTGGATATCGTCCAGGTTGAACCGTTCCATCAACTTCTGTTTCGCATCGTCGTAAGCGGTACGGATGATACGGATGACTTCGTCGATATTGTCCTGGGCAATCAGCAACCCTTCCAACAGATGGGCGCGCTCCCGTGCCTTCTTCAGATCGTATTGGGTGCGGCGGGTCAGAACTTCTTTCTGGAAGGTGAGATATTCTTCCAGGATTTGCTTCAAAGACAAGATCTTCGGCTGCTTCTGATCATCGACCAACGCCAGCAGAATGACGCCGAAGGAGGATTGCAGCGCCGTTTGCTTGAGCAGAGTGTTCAGCACCACCTGGGGATTGGCGTCCTTCTTCAGCTCGATGACCATACGCATTCCGTTACGGTCGGTTTCGTCCCGAAGGTCGGAAATACCGTCGATCTTTTTATCCTTGACCTGATCGGCGATGGACTTGATCAGCTGACGCTTGTTGACCTGGTAGGGAAGCTCGGAAACGATGATCCGAACCCGATCCTTGTTAAATTCTTCAAATTCGGTCTTAGCGCGAACCACGACCTTACCGCGCCCGGTGGCGTAGGCGGCACGGATGCCCCGGCGACCCATAATGATACCGCCGGTGGGGAAGTCCGGACCGGAAATGTAATCCAACAGATCCAAAACCTCAATCTCCGGATCGTCCAACACCGCAACGGCGGCGTTGATGACCTCCTTCAGATTGTGAGGGGGGATGTTGGTCGCCATACCGACGGCGATCCCCGAAGATCCGTTGACCAACAGGTTGGGGAAGCGGGAGGGCAACACCCGGGGTTCCTTCCGGCTTTCGTCAAAGTTGGGATCCCAATTAACCGTCTCTTTGTCGATGTCCCGCAACATTTCGTTGGACATCTTGGAAAGACGGGCTTCGGTATAACGGTAAGCCGCCGGGGGATCTCCATCCACGGAACCGAAGTTTCCGTGACCGTCCACCAGCTGATACCGCATAGAAAAGTCCTGTGCCAAACGCACCATCGCGTCGTAAACGGAGATGTCGCCGTGGGGATGGTATTTACCCAAAACGTCACCGACGCAGGTGGCGGATTTTTTGAAAGGCTTGTCCGAGGTCAGCCCCGATTCGTACATGGTATATAAAATACGGCGGTGAACCGGCTTCAGACCGTCGCGGACGTCGGGCAACGCACGGCCGACGATGACCGACATGGCGTATTCGATATAGGATTTTTCCATTTCCTCCACCAGGCGGGATTCGGTAATCACCTGGTTGGGGAAGAGAATATCCTCGGGCTTGTAACTTCTATTGTGAGCCATTTTTTATTTCCTCCGATTTAGGATAGAGTGAAGGGTAAAGTTAGGAGTGGAGAGTGGAGATAGGAGAGTGAAGATATTATCTTAACTCTTCACTCTTAACTCTTCACTCTTATTAAAAGTCAAGATTTACCGCGTACTGCGCGTTCTTTTCGATCCATTCCTTCCGGGGTTCGACCTGCTCGCCCATCAACACCGAGAAGATCTCGTCGGCGCGGACGGCGTCGTCCAACGTGATCCGGCGGAGGGAACGCTGCTCCGGATCCATGGTGGTGTCCCAAAGCTCGTGGGCGTCCATTTCACCGAGACCCTTGAAGCGGGAAATTTCGATCTTGGCGTTGGGATTGTCCTCCCGCATTTCCGAAGACACCCGATCCCGTTCCTCGTCGGAATAGGCAACCCGAACGGTTTTCCCGCGGGTGATCTTATACAGCGGCGGAACGGCGGAATAAACGTGACCGTTTTCGATCAGCGGACGCATATACCGGAAGAAGAAGGTCAAAAGCAGGGTACGGATGTGGGATCCGTCCACGTCGGCATCCGCCATAATGATGACCTTATGATACCGAAGCTTTTCCAAATTAAAGGTATCGCCGATCCCTGCCCCCAAGGCGATGATGAGGGGAGAAAGCTTATCGTTGCCGTAAATTTTATCCACCCGAACCTTTTCCACGTTGAGCATTTTACCCCACATGGCAAGGATTGCCTGGAAGCGGGAGTCTCTGCCCTGGATGGCGGAGCCTGCGGCGGAGTCACCCTCTACGATGTAAATTTCACACAAGGAAGGATCTTTTTCGTTGCAGTCCTGCAATTTATCGGGCATCTGTCCCGATTCCAGCCCCGTCTTGCGGCGGACGTTTTCCCGTGCCTTCCGAGCCGCTTCCCGTGCGTTTTGGGCGTTCATGGCTTTGTCGATAATGGTGCGGGCGACGCCGGGATTTTCTTCCAGGAAATCCGCCATCTTCTGCATCATCATCTGATAGACCACCTGGCGCATTTCACTGTTGCCCAGCTTGGTCTTGGTCTGACCCTCAAATTGGGCTTCGGTCAGCTTGACCGAAATCACGGCGGTCAACCCTTCCCGAACGTCTTCCCCTTCCAACAGCTGGTTGCCTTCCTTGATGAGCTTGCGGGCTTGGGCGTAGTTGTTCAAAACCTTGGTCAACGCCGTCTTGAACCCGACCTCGTGCATACCGCCCTCGGTGGTGTTAATATTGTTGGCAAAAGACAAAATCAGGGGAGCGTAGGAGTCGGTATATTGCAACGCAACCTCTGCCGCGTTGTTTTCGTTGGAAACGGAAATGTGGATCACGTCGTGCAATCCTTCACTCTTCCGCTGGCTGTTCAGGTATTCCACGAAGGAACGAACCCCGCCCTCGTACTGCAGGTCGGTAACCTTCGGATCTTCGCCCCGTTCGTCGGTAAAGATGATGTGGATTCCGCCGTTCAGGAAGGCTTGCTCCCGCAGACGCTTCAGCAAAACGTCGTATTCGTATTGCAGCGTCTCGAAAATTTCGTCGTCCGCAAGGAAGGTGACCTCCGTTCCGGTCTTGTCCGTATCTCCAACGATCTGAACGGATGCTTCGGGCTTGCCTCGGTTGTAACGTTGGAAATGAATCTTCTTTCCGTCGTGAACCCGCACCTCCATCCATTCCGACAGGGCGTTTACCACCGACGCACCGACGCCGTGCAATCCCCCGGAGACCTTATAGCCTTCGCCCCCGAATTTACCGCCGGCGTGGAGAATGGTGTAAACCACCTCCAGGGTGGAGATTCCCATCTTGGGGTGAATTCCCGTAGGAACACCCCGTCCGTCGTCTCTGACCCGGATAATGTTGCCGGGCAAAATGTTGACGTAAATGTTGTGGCAGTACCCTGCAAGGGCTTCGTCGATGGCGTTGTCCACGATTTCATACACCAAGTGGTGCAGACCCTGGATAGACGTAGAGCCGATGTACATCCCCGGACGCTTCCGGACTGCCTCTAACCCTTCCAGAACCTGAATCTGGGTTTCGTCGTACTTCGCCCCGGTGGCAGGTACGTTGTTTGTCAGTTCACTCATAATAATTCCTTTCCAATCAAGTATATATCTTTTCTTTTTTTACAGTCCCTCCACCGCTTCGCGGTCCCCCTCCCCTTACACAGGGGAGGCTTACCCTCGTGCAGTTTCTTATTTTTCCTGATCGTTCGAGCTTTTCCTCTCGGTCATTGATCAGAATTGGACTTCGCACTTTCGTTAGGCTCCCCTGTGTAAGGGGAGCTGTCACCGCAGGTGACTGAGGGGCTGTTCGGGTGCCTTGTTTCTTTTTCTTCTACTAAATTATTTACGGTTTCTTCAATTTTTTCGCAGGTTCTTCGGAAACATTCCCGAATCTCGTAGTTCTTAAACCGTATAACTTTTATTCCGTAATCCTTGAGGAATTTTGTTCTCTGCTCGTCCTTCCAAGAACCAATTTCCGTATAATGCTGGTTTCCGTCCAATTCGATGACCAGGTTTGCGGCAGCGCAATAAAAATCAGCGATATATTTTCCCAACACTTTTTGTCTTGAAAATTTAACGGGATAGGTTCTTAAAAAATCATACCAGAGACGTTTTTCCTCTTTCGTCATGTTTTTTCTTAACATTCTGGCAGTAGGAACGATTTCTTTATTATATTTTCGTTGAGGCTTCATTTTCTTTTTATTTCTTCTTCGTATCTTTTTTGTAACGTTGAAGACGCAAGTTGAGAAAGATAGACTCTTCCCCTTCCGTTTTCACTGCAGACGATGAAGGATTTTGGCAGCTCGTATCCGGCGGAGATTACGTTGCCGGCTTTTTCGGCTTTTGCCAAAAATTCCCGGGTTCTCGTTCCGTAGGTGGTTTTATCCAGGTCGAAGATCCCCACGATGGTTTCGGTGTTGATCAGATATCCCGAACCGATATGAAGCATGACACCCCGGCTCATTCCACCCGTCCTCCCCGAATGCGGAAAATCTTGGCTTCGGCGAAATCTCCCGTGTCCTCACAGCAGGACAAAATGACCTGCCTGCCCCGAATCCGTTCAATGATGTAACTGCGCCGATATGGATCCAATTCGGAAAAGACGTCGTCGAAGAGCATGATGGGGAATTCTCCGGTGGCTTTCCGCAGCAGATCCGCTTCCGCCATCTTCAGCGCCATGACCGCCGACCGTTGCTGCCCTTGGGATGCGTAGATTTTGGCGTTTTCGCCGTTAATAAAGAGATCAAAATCATCCCGATGGACGCCGGTGGAGGTGTGCCCCGTGATAATATCCTTTTCCCGATGGGATTTCAGAGCGTAGAAGAATTTATCTTCTAAATCTTCCACGTCCCGAACCGGGAAATTGCAGACCGTTCTGTAGCAGATCTCCAATTTTTCCTTGCCCCCGGAAATTTCATCCATCACCTTTTGGGCGAAGGGGCTCATTTCCGTGAGATATTCGTTCCTCTTCCAGGCGATGCGGGCGGAAAGAGAAGCAATTTTTTCATCCCAGACGTCCAAGGCGGATTTGGCGTCGATCCGTTCCCGATATTGCTTCAACAGAGCGTTGCGCTGCTGATGTACCTTATTGTATTCGTTTAACACGACCAACATAGAGGGGTCGGTCTGACATAGCGCCAGGTCGAGAAATTTACGCCTTAATTCCGGCGAACCCTTTATCAACGACAAATGATCCGGGAAAAAGAGAACTGCCGGAAATTGCCCCACAATCTCCCTCGGACGGACGGCGACGTTGTTCAGGAAGATCTCCCGCCGCTTGTCGTCGTAAAATTTCATCACGGGGCGGTAGATTCGGTCGTTGCGGTGATACTCACCGTAAATGGCAGATCGATGCTCGCCGATCCGAATAAAGGGCTTATCGTCGTTGACCCGAAAGGATTTGCAGGCGGAGAACAGCCAAAGCGCCTCCAGCACGTTGGTCTTCCCCTGGGCGTTATCCCCCAAAAGAATGTTAACCCCCGGCTCAAACTGAAAATCTTCATATTCGAAGTTTCTGAAGTTTTGTACTTGTAAAGACTTTATTATCATATTTCACCTTTTCTGTTCTTTTCTTTTTCAGAAGAAAAAGAAAAGAACCAAAAGAAAAAGTCTAAGGCAACGCAATTCTTGCGTTGAGGTTATTTTTTGTAGAGAATCCTTTTTTTAATCTCCAGCGTCTCGCTGCATAAGTTCGGCTTATCTAAAAATCCTGCGCCTGCGGCTTGAATTTTCAGAGCCTCACTTAACTCTCCACTCTCCACTCTCTACTCTTCACTCTCATCCCTTGAGGTGCATCGGGGAAAGAAGGAATATGAACCGATCTCCTTCCGTGGGCGTTACCTTCATCAGAGTGTTCGGCTTGTTCAGCCCGATCATGATCTGGTCACATTCGGCGGCTGCCAAAATTTCCAGAATATATTTATTATTGAAGCCGATCTCCAGATTCGGGCCGTCGATGGTTGCTTTGATCTGGTCGGTCAGAGTATTGCCGGTGGAAGAACGGCAGGAGGTAACGATGGAATCAAATTCAAAGGAGAAGCGGACGGGAATCCGAATCTTTTCGTTATTCAAAAGAATGGACGCGCGCTCCATCGCCCGTTTCAGTCCGTCGATCTTCAGGGTGGCAACGGTGGCAAATTCCGTGGGAAGGATCCGTTCGTAATCCAAAAAGTCCCCTTCTAAAAGACGGGAGATCATCACGGTGTTTTTTAATTCAAATACGATCTGCCGTTCCGCCAAGGAAATGCGGATCATATCGTCTCCGTCGTTTTTCAGCATCCGATTTAATTCGGTTACGGTCTTACCGGGAACGACGAAGCGGAAGGGATCCCCCTCGTAAACGTAAGGCTCCTTGCGGATCGCCAATTTATATTGGTTGGTGGCGACCAGCTGCAGCTCTCCGTTTCCGACCCGAAATTGAGTCCCCTGCAAAATGGGGGTTGCGTTGTTTTCCGAAACGGCAAACAAGGTCTGGCGAAGCATGGAAGAAAGCATATCTTCCTTTACCTCGATGGTTTTATTTTCCTGAACCATGGGAAGAACCGGGAAGCCTGCGGCGTCAATGCACCCGATCACGAAACGGGCTGTGGCGCAGGAAACGGTGAGATTCAAATGCTCGTCCATTTTAAAGGAAACCACGTCGTTATCCATCGCCCGAAGAATATCCCCGAACATTTTGGCGTTGACCACGAAGGTACCGCCCTTGGTTACCTCCGCCGGGACTTCCGTTTCAATTCCCAAGGACAGATCGTAGGCAATCAGCTTCATTCTGCCTTCTTCGTAACATTCCACCAAAATCCCCTCCATGACGGGAGAGGTGGCTTTGGGAAGAACGGCGCGGGAAACGGTATTGACCGCCTCTAACAGTAAATTCTTTTCACAGGCAAAGATCATAATCGTTAATTCCTTTCGGATGGTTTTTAGTGGGGTGGGGATGTTCTTTTCTTTTTCGGGAGAAAAAGAAAAGAACCAAAAGAAAAAGCCGATGATCGACGCAATCCTTGCGTCGGGAAAAATGAAAAAAGAATTGCTCTTTCTTTACGAGACAGTAAGTAATAATAATGTAGTATTGGTATTAGGGGCTGTGGAAACTGTGGATTGGGAGATTTTGGGCGGATAATTCAAGAAAAGTTACGCCCGTCCCCATTGTGTAAAGAGATTGGACAAGAGTTGACAATTTTTTTCGGGGGAAAGGGGGTGTCGAAGGGGTGGAAAGATTTATCAACTCATTGGATAATTTTGTGGAAAAGGTAAAGTTATCCACAGAAAATTATCCAATATCCTTGGAAAACTTTTACTACTCTCTATCTTATTATAAGTAGAAAGAAAGAGTGAAGAGTGGAGAGTGAAGAGTTAAGTGAGGCTCTAAAAATGCAAGCCGCAGGCGTAGGATTTTTAGCTAAGCCGAACTTATGCAGCGAGCGTAAGCGAGTCGCTGGAGAGTTAAGTGAGGCTCTAAAAATTTAAGTCGCAGGCGTAGAATTTTAGCTAAGCCGAACTTATGCAGCGAGCGCAATCGAGTCGCTGAAGAGTGAAGATAATGTCTCTTTCCCGGCGAATGGAATTCGCCGAAATTTGGCTTTTCTTTGGTACTTTCTTTTCTCCTGAAAAGAAAGTACATAAACCTCCCGTTCTTAACTCTCTCTGATATTTTTAATAATATCGTCGATGCGGAGCTTGAGGTTGGAATTCATACGGATTTTGTATTCCACCCGTTCGATGGCGTGGTGGACGGTGGAGTGGTCCCGGTTGCCGAACTGCTTTCCGATTTCGGGGAGCGACATGGGCGTGATCTCCCGCATGATATACATGGCGATCTGCCGGGCGTTGGTAATTTTTTCCACCCGCCGGGAAGAGCAGATTTCGTCGATGGTCACGTCGTATTCTCTGGAAACCTCCAAAAGAATTTTATCAATCACAACCGGCAGGGGTTGATTTTCGTTGGTAATATCCCGGATTGCCGATTGGGCGATTGCCATATTGGGGGTAGATTGGGAGATCAGGCGGTACGCCATCATCTTCTTCAGAACCCCTTCGATCTGACGGATGTTGCTCTTGACGTGCTGGGCGATAAATTCAATAACCTCGTCGGACAGATCCATTTTATAGAAAACGCACCGCTGACGGATAATTGCCGCTTTCAGCTCGTAATCCGGCTGACCTACCGATACGATAACCCCCGATTCAAAGCGGGAACGGAGACGGTCGGTTAAAAGCTGAATATCCCGAGGGGGACGGTCGGAAACCAGGACGATCTGAGTGTTTTCCACGTAAAGAGCCTCGAAGGTGTGGAAAAATTCACTTTGGGTTGCTTCCTTGCCGCCGATAAACTGAACGTCGTCCATCATGAAAAGATCCACGGAACGGTATTTATTTTTGAATTCCGCCTGGGTGTTGTTTCGTACGGCGTCGATAAATTCGTTGGTAAAATCCTCACTGCGGACGTAGAGACATTTTTTATCGGGATATTTCCGTTTTACTTCGTTTTCAATGGCGTAAAGAAGGTGGGTTTTACCCAGACCGGAAGCCCCGTAAATAAACAGGGGATTGTACGCTCCCGACGGATTTTGTGCCACCGCCATACAGGCGGCGTGGGCATGGCGGTTGGAATCCCCCACCACGAAGCTTTCAAAGGTATATTCCGGATGAACGATGGAGGCGGTAAAGTTGGAGATGGGATCTTCCTCTTCCTTCGTTTCTTCCTCCGTTTTATGGGAGGGGGCGGATTTTACGTTTTCTTCCTGGGTAATGACGTTAATATCAATTTCAAACCCCACCACCTCGGTCATGGCGGCGGCGATGACGTCTTTATATTTGGACATAACGATGTCTCTTTGGAAGGGAGAGGGGGAGATCAGAAGGGCGGCGTCGTCTTTGTACGCCACGGGCTCCAAGGTTTTGATCCACATATCCAAAGCGTTTTTGGTTACCATTTCCTGTAATTGAACCAAGGTTTTTTCCCACACGTTACGGAAGGTCATAGTGTTTTTCTCCTGTCCCGGCTTGTCCCAAGGGAAGGGAAGAGCCGATATATAAAAGTAGTACAAGATAAAATATAAAATAATTTAATATTATAATAACATATCTTATTTAATTAAGCAAGGATTTTTATAAATTTGTTAAAAAAAGTTCCGATTTTCCGCGTCATTTCTCTTGACATTTTCCGGTTTTTCATATATAATAGTGGAAGAAATCGGCTTGGGGGTATTATGCCCTGTTGCCGCGAAAACCCGGAAGGAGGGAAAAAAATGGTAAGAACCTATCAGCCGAAAAAGCGTCAGCGGAAAAAGGAACACGGCTTCCGTAAGCGTATGAAGACTGCCAACGGCCGCAAAGTGCTCGCCAGAAGAAGAGCGAAGGGCAGAAAGCAACTGACCTATTGATGAGAACCACACAAACCATCTGTGAAAACCGTCTTTACCGCCGTCTTTACAAAAGCGGAAAGAGCGTAGTAACGCCTCTTTTCGTCCTTTATTTCCGTAAAAACGGGCGGGAAAATAACCGTTTGGGGATCACCACGTCCACCAAGGTGGGCAAAGCGGTGCAGCGAAGCCGCTGCCGCAGGGTGCTGCGGGAAGCCTACCGACTTTTGGAGCCGGAAATGGAATCGGGATACGATTTTATTTTGGTTGCCCGAAGCAAAACGGCGACCGTATCCATGAACGCGGTCAAGGAGACGCTAAAAAACGTATTGGAACGCCAGGGAGCGATGAAAGCATGAAATCCGTCGCTCTGTGGCTTATCCGTTTTTATCAGCGTCATATTTCCCCTTACAAGCCCCCCTCGTGCAAGTTCGTTCCAACCTGTTCTCAATATGCCGTACAAGCATTGGAGGAACACGGATTTTGGAAAGGCTCTTGTTTGGCGATTTGGCGGATTTTACGGTGCAACCCTTTTTCCAAGGGCGGTTACGACCCGGTTCCAACCAAAAACACAACAGGCAAACCATGAAAAATCCTTTTCGGAGAGATTTTAAATCCATACCGCCGAAAAGGTTTTTTTGTATTTGCCCACGTTCCGGACAGGCAACGGAACGGCGACGGGGCGGAAGGATTCCGACCTCGTGTAACGGCACGAAGGTGCCGCCTGGAATGAGTGAAAAACTCCCATATAAAAGAAGGAGTATCTTATGTTTCTCGGATTTTTCAGCAGTATTATGGACATTGTAAACGTCCCCCTGGGTCTGATTCTCCAGGGTATTTATTGGGTATTGGGCAATTACGGTTGGTCGATCATCGTATTTGCCGTTCTTGCGAAGGTGTTGCTGCTGCCTTCTGCGATCAAGAGCCATAAAAATCAGATCCGTATGCAGTCGATTCAGCCGAAAATGAAGCGGCTTGCGGAAAAATACCACAACGACAGCAGAAACCCCAAATATCAGGAGGAATTGCAGGCGCTCTACGCCGCCGAAGGGTACAACCCCATGTCCGGCTGCCTGCCCCAGCTGATTCAGCTTCCCCTGATCTTCGGGTTGTGGAACGTCATCCGCCAGCCCCTCACGTATATTTGTAATTTCTCGGACAATAACCTGTATCAATCGGTCAAGACGATGGTCGAATCTGCCTCGGACAACGGGGCGGTGGCAAAATTGAGAGAGCTTTTCTCTGCTCATATTACCGACGGAAAATTAGCCGAATATTCGGATAAGGTGCAGCAAGCCCTGGATCTGAACGAAATTTATATTGCCGACGCCATCAACTCCAACCGCAACGCCATCGACGGGCTGAACGAAGCCATTCAGCAGAAAAACGTCATCGGCACGGAATTTTTGGGGATCAATTTAGGGGAGACCGCCTCCGCCCACGGAATCTGGAGCTGGTTTATCCTGATTCCTATCATCGCGGCGCTTTCCTCCTTCCTGGTTTCCTATATCAGTATGAAGGCAAACCGCAGCAACACCGACAGCAGTGATCCCACCGCCAAGAGCATGAATATGATGATGTACACCATGCCCCTGCTTTCTCTGTGGATCGGTTATTCCATGAACGTGGGCGTTGCTATTTATTGGATCGCAAACAACCTTCTTTCTTTGGCGCAAATCCTTCTTCTGCCCAAATTCGTAAAGAAAAAGGAAGAGGAAAAGCCGGTCAAGGAAAAGAAATTGAACTACACCAAAATTGAAAAAATGAAGCGGGACGAAGCGCTGCTCAACGGCGAGCCTGCCGAAAAGAAAAAGAAGAAATAAGAGGATTATTACGAAATGGAAAAGATTTATAAGGGAAAAACCATTGAAGACGCCGTTGCAAAGGCGTGCAAGGAATTGGGTCTGACCACCGACGATTTCAGCCAGGAAGTGCTGGAATTGGGGGCGAAAGGCTTTTTGGGCATCGGCTCGAAGGACGCCGTGGTAAAAATTACCTATACCCCCGACGTTTGTCAATGCGTTCGGGATTATCTGGAAGGTCTGTTTGAAAAAATGGGCATCGACGACGTTGCCCTGGATATTACCCTGGAAAAGGAAACGGTTCTTATCCAGGTCACCGGCGACAACGCCAATCTTCTGATGAAAAATCGGGGCGAAGGGGTTGACGCGCTTCAGCTTTTGCTGTCCCTCATCGTCAATCGGGATTGCGGGGAATATTACAAAATTTCCTTTAACGTCAACGATTACAAGGAAAAGACCAAGAACCGTCTGGAAGCCTTGGCAATCAAGACCGCAACCCAGGTGGTCAAGAACCGCAGAAAGACCACCCTGCCTCCCATGACCTCCTTCCAGAGAAGAATTATCCATGCAAAGCTGCAGGATTTTGAAAAGGTCACCACCTATTCTGTCGGGGAAGATCCCAACCGCCGCGTCGTGGTTTCTTACACCGGGGAAGACGGTCCCGCACCCCGTCCCAATCGGGATTTCCGCAAGGGCAACCGCAACGACCGCGGTCCGCGCCGTGACGGAAATCGGGGCGGCAAGGGCGGCTACGCAAAACGCTCCGACGATCGGAGACCTCGTCGGGAATACGTTCCCGAGGGAGAGGTTTACACCGGTCCCATCACCCACCTTCCCGGGGAAAAATTGTCCGGCTCCGCCGCGAAATCTTCCGCAACCGTGGAAACGGCGGGTGCTTCCGCCTCTCCCGTTACCGGCGGAACCCCCTTTACCATGGATTCTGAAAACTAAACCTTCGGAAAAGCGGATTGATTGATCAATCCGCTTTTTTTAAATGCAAAATGCAAAATGCAAAATGTAAAATAATATCTTCAATCTTCAGCGACTCGCTACGCTCGCTGCATAAGTTCGGCTTAGCTAAAAATCCTACGCCCACGGCTTGAATTTTTAGAGCCTCACTTAACTCTTCACTCTTAACTCTTCACTCTTATTCGAGGTGTTTATATGTCCACCATCGCCGCATTAGCCACCGCGCCCTTTCGGGCGGCCATCGGGGTGATCCGCATGTCCGGCCCCGACGCCTTTTCTATCGCCGGACAGGTGTTGCGTTATGCCAACGGTTGCTTGATTGAAGAAGGGCAGAAGCGCAACGTCTCCTTTGCCCGCATCGCCGACGGAGACGAAATCATTGACGAATGCGTGGTTTGTGCTTTCCGCGGCCCTCATTCCTATACCGGAGAGGACACGGTGGAGTTTTCCTGCCACGGCGGAGTTTATCTGTTGGATCGGGTGTTGCGGCTTCTTTTTGCCCGCGGGGCACGGCAAGCCGAGGGGGGAGAATTCACCAAACGCGCCTTTTTGAACGGAAAAAGCGATCTGACCCGCGCCGAAGGGGTGATGGATCTGATCGATTCGGAATACGCCGCCTCCGCACGGATTGCCATGAGCGAGCTGGACGGAACGGTGGGGAAGGTGATTTTGGAGATTCGGGACGGACTTTTGGGCATCGCCTCCAAATTGCTGGCTTACGTGGATTATCCCGACGACGAGATCGGAGAGGTCTCCACCGACGAGATTCAAGCGCTTTTAGAGAATTCGATCCGTTCCGTCGCGTCTCTTTGTGATTCCTACTGCACCGGCAGGATTTTGAAGGAGGGGGTAAAAACCGCCCTGTGCGGACGCCCCAACGTGGGGAAATCCAGCCTGATGAATCTTTTCTCCGGAACCGACCGTTCCATCGTCACCGAAATCGCTGGGACGACCCGGGATACGGTGGAGGATACGGTGGTATTCGGGGACGTGAAATTGACCTTGACTGACACCGCCGGGATTCGGGACACCGACGATCGGGTAGAAAAAATCGGCGTTTCCAGGGCGCGCAAGGAGATGGAAAAGGCGGAATTGATCTTCTGCGTCTTTTCTCCCGACCTGACCGCCGAGGATGAAAAACTTGCCGACGAAGCCTTACAATGCCAAGGGAAAACGGTGTTTTTGTTCAATAAATCCGACCTGTTACCCCAAAATCCCCTTCCGAAATGGGCAGACAAAGCTCCGCATTTTTCGGTCAGCGCAAAGACCGGGGAGGGGATGGACGCGGTTGCAAAATTCGTAAAATCCCTCTTTTCCGCCGAGCTGTCCGGGGGGAGCGCCGTCATTTCCAACGGACGGCAGTATCAATGCCTTTGTCGGGTGCAACGTGCGTTACGGCGGGCGCGGGAAAATTTGTCTCTGACCCCCGACGTGATCGTTTCCGACCTGGAGGAAGCCATCGCCGCGGTGGGGGAAATCACCGGGGAGACCGTCTCCGAACAGGTAATTCACGAGATCTTTTCAAGATTTTGCGTTGGAAAGTAGCTTAATTAATGAAAAATGCAAAACATCTCCACTCTTTTCTGAGGTTTATATGACGAACTATTTTGCCGGAAAATACGATATCGCCGTCGTAGGGGCGGGACACGCCGGGATCGAGGCCGCCCTTGCCGGGGCAAGGCTTGGGTTCAAGACGGCGTTGTTTACTATTTGTCTCGACGCCGTGGGGAATCTTCCCTGCAATCCGTCCATCGGCGGAACGGCAAAGGGACACTTGGTGCGGGAATTGGACGCTTTGGGCGGACAGATGGGTAAGGTCGCCGATCAGGTCTTTTTGCAGAGTCGGATGCTGAACTTGGGCAAAGGTCCTGCCGTTCATTCTTTGCGGGTGCAGGCAGACCGCCGCCGATATCAGGATACGATGAAGCATATCCTGGAATTGGAAGAAAATTTGGAATTAAAGCAAGCCGAGATCAAGGAGCTGGAAAAGGACGGCGATCAATGGCGTTTGACCACCCATTTGGGGGCGCAATATCAGGCGAAAGCCGTGATTCTCTCCACCGGAACGTATCTGAAGGGGCGGATCATCGTGGGGGAAACCTTCTACGAGGGCGGTCCCGACGGAATGTTTGCCGCCACGGGCTTGACCGATTCGCTGAAAAAATTGGGGATCTCCCTGCTTCGGTTCAAGACCGGAACGCCGCCTCGGATCAAGCGGTCGTCGGTGGATCTGTCTCAGCTGGAGGTTCAACCGGGAGACGAAAAGATCGTGCCCTTTTCCTTTGAAAACGAGGGTAAATTTATCGGGGAAAACACCCATAATTGCTATCTCGTTCACACCAACGCCGAAACCCATCGGATCATTCGGGAAAATTTGCATCGGTCTCCCCTGTATTCGGGAAATATTACCGGCATCGGGCCGCGGTATTGTCCGTCCATTGAGGATAAGATCGTCCGTTTTGCGGAAAAGGAACGGCATCAGCTGTTTTTGGAGCCCATGGGCAGAGAGACCGAGGAAATGTACCTGCAGGGCTTCTCTTCTTCCCTTCCGGAGGACGTGCAGCTGCAGATGCTTCATTCCCTTAAGGGCTTTGAACACGCCGTGATGATGCGCACTGCCTACGCCATCGAGTACGATTGCGTCGATCCGTTGCAGCTGTCCGCCACCTTGGAATTCAAGGATTTTCCGGGATTGTACGGCGCGGGGCAGTTTAACGGAACCTCCGGATACGAGGAAGCCGCCGCCCAGGGACTTGTGGCAGGGATCAACGCGGCGCTGAAGCTGAAGGGGGAAGAGCCCTTGGTTTTGGATCGCGTCTCGTCTTATATCGGTACGCTGATTGACGATCTGGTTACGAAGGGAACCAACGAGCCATATCGGATGATGACCTCCCGTTCCGAATACCGTCTGTTGCTTCGGCAGGATAACGCCGACCGACGGCTGACCCCCATGGGGTATCGGATCGGGCTGATCTCGGAAGAACGGTATCAACGGTTTTTGGAAAAATACCGCCTGGTGGACGAAGAAGAAAAGCGGTGCCGCAACACCCACTTTTCTCCCGAATCGGTTGCTGAGACGCTGGAGAAAAACGGCTCGCCCGCCGTCCACGGGAGCGTCAGTCTGGCGGATCTGATCCGCCGTCCCGAGTTGACCTATAACGCCCTGGCGCCCATCGATAAAAACCGCCCGAATCTGCCCGACGCGGTGACGGAGCAGGTGGAAATTTCCTTGAAATACGAGGGGTATATCCGCCGTCAGCTCTCCGCCGTGGAGGAGTTTAAAAAGTTAGAAAACCGAAAGCTGCCCGCCGATCTGGACTATACCACCGTCAAGGGGTTGCGGCTGGAGGCACAGCAAAAATTGAATAAATTCCGTCCCAATTCCATCGGTCAGGCGTCTCGGATCTCCGGGGTAAATCCGGCGGACGTGACGGTTCTGTTGATTTGGTTCGACCGCAGAAAGGAAGAATAATATGAGAGCAAGAAAGAAGAAAAACACCGTTCCCCGGCTGGAACGGGTGTCCGATTATTTCGTCCCGGTCATCCCTCAGCCCTCCGGAGAAATTCGTGTGGAGGTGGGGTGCGGAAAGGGGAAATTTATTACCGCCCTTGCCAAGGATCACCCCGACGTGACCTTTTACGCCCTGGAGAAAATCCCCGACGTCATCGTGATGGCGGCGGAAAAGGCGTCCCGGGAAGAGATCGGAAACGTAAAATTCCTGCTGGCGGACGCCAAGGATCTGACCGAGGGCACGGAAAAAACCTTTATGGGGCTGGACGAAAACCGCCAACCCATTCTGCAGGACGTTGCCCACACCGCCCTCTGCCCTACGGGATCGGTTTCGGTGTTGTATCTGAATTTTTCCGATCCTCTGCCCAATAAAAAGCACGCGGATCGGCGGCTGACCCACGCCAATTTCCTGGAAAAATACCGCACCATTCTGAAGGCGGACGGTCATATCGAATTCAAGACCGATAACAAGCCTCTCTTTGATTTTTCCGTGGAGCAGTTCCGGGAATGTGGGTACGAAATCTACGATTATACCGAGGATCTGCACCGTTCGGACATTCCCAATCCCTATCACACGGAATACGAGACTCGCTTTTCGGAAATGGGGATGCCCATTTATTCCTTGAAGGCAAAGCCCTGAAATCCGCTTGTCGCAAGGATTTGAGGGGAAATGCAAAAACCTTGTCCACCTGTTTGGGGGTGCAAAATGAGAATAAAAACCATTCTTAATTTATTATTGGCGGCAATCCTGTTGTTTACCTGCGGATGCGCGCCGACGAATTCCGATTCGGAGCAGGAAGCTTCCGCCTTAAAAGAAATGCGGGATTCCCGCTACGTGTATTTAACCCTGTGGTCGTGGCAGGTACCCACGGCGCAGGACGCCCAAGCCTACGCCGAAAAAGCGAAGGAGTGCGGCTTTACCGCCGTGGATCTTGGGGTGCTGTGGTCGTCCTTTGAGCCGCTGCGGGGACATTTTCAGTGGGAGTATCTGGATTCTGTGGTGTCTGCTTTTACTGCTGCCGGGTTGAAAATCTCCCTTCAGCCTCTGCTCTGGACGGAGGGTTTGTCCTGGGCGGGGGATTTGGCACTGCAGGAGCAGTCCAACGGCACGGTTTACGCGATGGAGGATCGGGGATCTTATCTGTCATTTACCGATGAAAAGACCCTGTCGATCGTAGAAAACACCCTGCAAAACTTTGCCCTGCACGCGCGGTCAACCTACGCCGACCATCTGACCCGTTGGGGCGTGCGTCTTTCCTGCTTTGGGGAGTTTGATTATTCGGTCAACGAAGCGTTGGATTATTCCGTTTCCGCAAAGGACCGTTTTTACGATTATTTGCAAGAGACCTATGGCTCGTGGCGAAATCTTTCCGAAGCAAGGGGTTTGCTGGTTTCTTCTCGAAAGGATTTGGATTCCATGTCGTTGGATTCCGTGATCGACGCCTGCCCAGGCGATTGGCGGAGATTTCGGCAGGAACGGTTGTTTGATCTGCTGGATCGGATGATCGACGTTTACCGCAGCGCCGACCCGTCGATTCCCGTGGTCTTTTCTCTGGGGACATACGGAAACGGCATGAATACTGCCTATTCCGGCGTTGTGGATCTTTGGTCTGCCGTGGAAGAACACGACGTGGATATCGTGGCGTTGTCTTTTTGTGACGGCGCGGACGGAGATATGATGCTTTCGCTGATTACGTCTCTGACCACCAAGCGGATTTCTGTGGAGGTGGATGGAGCTTGGGCGTTGGACGAGGGGCGCGACGTGGGTTCTTTCGTGGACCTTTGCGGAAAACACGGCGTATTTTCCCTTGCCACTGCCAATTTTACGGTGGAGCAGTTGAATTCTTATCAGGAAATTTTATCCTCCTATCCCGAACGGTTTTCTTCGTCGGGCGCGCTGGGGGATCGGGATCCCACCCGGGCAATTCTGATTTTGTCCAACGCCTTGGCGGAGATGCGGCCGCCCAAGTCCTTCGACGCTTTGTACGGAGATCTTTGGGCTTCTTTGTCGGAGCAGGGGGCGCGTCGGGTGCGGTTCGTGACCGAGGATCAAATCGCTTCGGGAGAGATCTCTCTGGAAGGGGTTTCGACGCTGTATTGCGGTGAAATCAAGGGTTCTGTCTCCGTTTCAAAAGCCTTTGCCGAAGCGCTGGCAAAGACGAAGACCACGCTTCGAGGGGATCTTTCCTTCCGCTTCTTGGACGGTTCTTCTCCGGAGGGAGATTTGAAGACCGCCCTTGCGGAGCGAATCCAAGCAGAGTAAAAATTTTTCGCGCATCTCCGTTGGGGGTGCGCGTTTTTTTGTCTTAAAATTTGCAAATAGTTTAAAAAAGGCGATTTTTGTTGATATATGCGGATTTTTAACCCTTGTTTCACGTGAAACATTCGTTTTCCCTCTTGATTTTTCCTTGGAGATGTGGTACAATAAGGATACTATTCGAAGGAGAATTCAATTCATGAAGATTATTGCGGTGGCAAATCAGAAGGGCGGCGTGGGGAAAACCACCAGCGTCGTCAATCTCGCCTCTTGCCTGGCGGAAGCCGGAAAGAACGTGTTGCTGGTGGATTTGGATCCCCAGGGGAACGCCACGTCCGGATGCGGCATCAACAAACGGCAGATCAAGGCGTCTCTGTATCAGGTGATGATCGGGGAGGCGTCGTTGGAAACTGCCGTGGCTCAAACGAAATTTAAAAATCTCTGGATCTTGCCGTCTAACATGGATCTCGCCGGGGCGGAAGTGGAATTGGTGGAGATGGAAAAGCGGGAACAATGCTTGAAAAACGCATTATCTCAACCTTTTTCCGTTGCCTTCGACTTCGTTTTGATCGACTGTCCCCCGTCCCTCGGATTGCTGACGCTCAACGCGCTGGTCTGTGCAAACACGGTGCTGATCCCCATTCAATGCGAATTTTACGCCCTGGAGGGGTTGTCCCAGCTGACCAATACCATCCGCCAGGTGCGGCGGTTGTATAACCCCACCCTGGACATCGAGGGCATTTTGATTACCATGTACGACGGACGGCTGAATCTGACCACCCAGGTGTTGGCGGAGGTCAAAAAATATTTTGCAGGGAAGATCTTTAAAACGGTCATTCCCCGAAACGTCCGAATCAGCGAAGCCCCCAGCCATGGGGAGCCGATCAATTATTACGACAAGCACGCAAAGGGTGCGATTGCCTATAAGGAATTGGCAAAGGAAGTTATCCAAAACGAAAAGCGCCGGGGTTTGTAACCCTTGCAAATGCTGAAAAAATATCAATGTTTCACGTGAAACACGAAAGGATATACCGATGAAAAAAGGATTAGGAAAAGGGTTGGACGCCTTGTTGTTTGACAACGCCACCGACGACGTTCTTGCCGACGGACCGGTTCGCACCGTCTCGTTGCAGGCGGTAGAGCCCAACAAAAAACAGCCGCGCAAATACTTTGATAAGGAAGCGTTGCAGGTTTTGGCGGATTCCATCGCCGTCAACGGCTTGCTGCAGCCCCTGGTCGTCCGTGCCGTGGAGGGCGGACGGTATCAGATCATCTCCGGAGAACGCCGCTGGCGTGCCTGTCGCATGGCAGGATTGCAGGAGATTCCCGTGGTCGTTCGGGAAGAAGACGACCGCGCCGCCCTGGAGCTGGGTTTGATCGAAAATCTTCAACGGGAAGATCTGAACGTGGTGGAAGAAGCGGAAGGATATCGGGTATTGATGTCCGAATATTCCATGACCCAGGAGCAGGTTGCTCTCAAGGTCGGAAAATCCCGCCCCGCCGTCGCCAACGCGTTGCGGATCCTGGCGTTGCCCGAGGACGTTTTAACCTTGGTTTTAAACGGAAGCCTTTCCTCCGGACACGCCCGCACCCTTCTCCCCCTTTGTGACGCGATCTCCCCCGAAGAGGTCTATAAGATCGCCAAGGAGGTTTCGGAGAAAAACCTGTCCGTTCGGGAGACCGAATCGATGGTACGCGCCCGATTGAACCGCAAGCCCCCTCGTCCGATCAAGAAAAAGGACGTTTATTTGGCGGAATTGGAGCATTCCATGACCCGGTCCTTCGGTCGCAAGGTAAAAATCTCCGCCCCCAAGGGCAAGGCAAAGGGAAAAATCGAATTGGAATATTATAATACGGATGATCTGAACGATCTGATCGCTCGTCTCATCCCCGAAGAAGGAGTATAAAATCATGTTGGATATTAAGTTCGTTCGGGAAAACCCCGAAATCGTCAAGGAAAACATCCGTAAAAAGTTCCAGGACGGCAAATTGGCGTTGGTCGATGAGGTTATCGCCCTTGACAAGGAGCTGCGGGAAATCAAGCAGGAGGTTGAGGTTCTGCGGGCAAAGCGGAACAAGATTTCCAAGCAGATCGGAATGTTGATGGGGCAAGGCAAAAAGGAAGAAGCGGAGGCCGTCAAGGCAGAGGTTGCCAACGACGGTGCGAAGATCGACGAGCTTTCCAAGCGGGAAGCCGTCGTTGACGCGGAGTTGACCAAAAAAATGATGGTAATTCCGCAAATTATCGATCCTACCGTGCCCATCGGCAAGGACGACAGCGAAAACGTAGAGGTTCAGCGGTACGGCGAAGCGGTCGTTCCCGATTTTGAAATTCCCTACCATACGGAAATTATGGAAATGTTCAAGGGCATTGACCTGGATGCCGCCCGTCGGGTTGCCGGAAACGGCTTTTATTATCTGATGGGAGACGTTGCACGGCTTCATTCCGCCGTGATTTCCTACGCCCGTGATTTTATGATTGATCGGGGCTTTACCTATTGCGTGCCCCCCTTCATGATCCGTTCCGACGTGGTCACCGGGGTAATGTCCTTCGCGGAAATGGAAGCGATGATGTACAAGATCGAGGGCGAGGATCTGTATCTGATCGGCACCAGCGAACATTCCATGATCGGTAAATTTATCGATCAAATCCTGCCCGAATCGGCGCTTCCTGAGACGCTGACCAGCTATTCTCCCTGCTTCCGCAAGGAAAAGGGCGCCCACGGCATCGAAGAGCGCGGGGTTTATCGGATCCATCAGTTCGAAAAGCAGGAAATGATCGTCATCTGTAAGCCCGAAGAATCCCCCATGTGGTTCGAAAAGCTGTGGCAAAATACCGTGGATCTCTTCCGTTCTCTGGAAATTCCCGTCCGTACTCTGGAATGTTGCTCCGGAGATTTGGCGGATCTGAAGGTGAAATCCATCGACGTGGAGGCCTGGTCTCCCCGTCAGCAGAAATATTTTGAGGTCGGCTCTTGCTCCAACTTGGGTGACGCCCAGGCGCGCCGTCTGAAAATCCGCGTTAACGGCGAGGACGGAAAGAAATATTTGGCGCACACCCTGAACAATACGGTGGTGGCTCCTCCCCGGATGCTGATTGCCTTCCTGGAAAATCATCTCCAGGCCGACGGAACCGTTACCATTCCCGAGGTTTTGAGACCTTACATGGGCGGCAAGGACAAGTTAGAACGGAAGTAAGAGATTGTGGAGTGTACTTTTTCTTCTTTTCATGAGAAAAGAAGAAAAAGTACCAAAAAGAAGAAAAGCAAATGACGACGGAATTCTTCCGTCGCAGATAAGGAGGAGTGTTTCGATCGAAATGCTCCTCTTTGATTAAAAGATATTATTTTGCATTTTGCACTTTGCATTTTGCATTCCTTAAAAGGTGTTTTTTGTGGAATTTGACGTTCGTGCAATTTCGGTATTAAATCAATTAAAAGCCGCGGGGTACGAGGCGTATCTCGTGGGCGGCTGCGTGCGTGATTTTTTACGAAACGTGGAGCCCCACGATTACGACGTTACCACCTCTGCCCTGCCGGAAGAAATTTTGCAGGTCTTCCCCGGAATTCCCGTGATCGAGACCGGCTTAAAGCACGGCACCGTCACCGTTTTGTCGGGCGAGCTGTCGGTGGAGGTAACCACCTATCGGGTGGACGGGACCTACGCCGACGGTCGGCATCCGGACGCGGTGACCTTTACCCGGTCTCTTTCGGAAGATTTGGCGCGGCGGGATTTTACCGTCAACGCCATCGCGTGGTCTCCCGACGTCGGCGTGGTCGATCCCTTTGGCGGGGGATCCGATCTGGACGCGGGGATTTTGCGGTGCGTGGGCGAACCGACGCGGCGGTTCGCGGAAGACGGACTTCGGATCTTGCGGGGGCTTCGGTTTTCGTCCGTGCTTGGGTTTTCCTTGGAAAAATCCACTGAAACGGCGTTGCGCGGCTCCAAGGATCGTCTGAATTCCGTTTCTGCGGAACGGATTCGGGAGGAATTTGCAAAATTGCTCTGCGGAAAAGACGTTTTGCGGATTTTGACCGATTATCCCGAGGTTTTCGGGGTGTTTTTGCCCGAGCTTCTGCCCTGCGTGGGCTTCGACCAGCACAATTTCCATCATGTTTATTCGGTGTACGAGCATTTGGCGCAGACGGTGGCGGCAATCCCGCCCGCGGTTCCTTTGCGGATGGCGGCGCTTTTGCACGATATTGCAAAGCCTCGGTGCTTTTCTTCGGACGAGCATGGGGTGGGGCATTTTTACGGTCACGCGGCGCAATCTTCCGAGGTTGCCGATGCGATTTTGCGCCGTCTTCGGTTTTCCAACGAGGAGCGCGCACGGATCGTCACCTTGATCCGTCATCACGATACGCCCATCGAGCCCTCTCCCACCGCCGTTCGGCGAAAGCTGAACAAGCTTGGCGAGCAGGGCTTTTTCGACCTTCTTGCCTTGATTCGGGCGGACAATTCGGCGTTGGCGCCGGAATATCATTACAGGCAGGCGATATATGATACTTTGGAGGGAATCGCAAGGGAAATCTTGTCCGAAAAACAATGCTTTTCCTTAAAAGATTTGGCAGTTAACGGAGTCGATTTGATGTCACTTGGATATCAAGGAAAAGAAATCGGCGACGCTTTACAATGTTTGCTCGATGCAGTTTTGGAAGGCAAATGCCTCAATGAAAAAAGCGTCTTGCTATCTTTCTTAAAACACAAAAACTGACCCCCGGCAGATGTAATCTGCCGAAATTCGGCTTTTCTTTTTGGTTCTTTTTCTTTTCTCCTGAAAAGAAAAAGAACCCCCCCCCCCTCTTGACAAAATTCGGCAAAAGGTGTATAATATAGTTCGTTTTCAGGTGTAGGCTCAGGTCTGCACCTATCATTCTGTTTTTTGGAGAAATGTTGTGAAAAAGGAATTTTACTTACAGCCGAAAATCTTCTCGGCGCTGAAAGGGTACGACGGCGGTCAATTCGTCAAGGATTTGGTTGCCGGTCTGATCGTTGCCATCATCGCTCTGCCCCTGTCCATCGCTCTGGCGCTGGCTTCGGGGGTGGAGCCTGCCTGTGGAATCTACACCGCCATCGCCGCCGGGTTCGTGGTCGCTCTGCTGGGAGGGAGTCGGGTTCAGATCGCCGGCCCCACCGCCGCCTTTGCCACCACCGTTGCGGGGGTCGTGGCGTTGCACGGCATGGACGGGTTGTTCCTTGCCACTGTCATGGCGGGGATCTTGCTGATCCTGATGGGCGTTTGCAAATTGGGGGGATTGATCCGCTATATCCCCAAGACCATCACCGTCGGGTTTACCGGCGGAATTGCCGTGACGATTTTGCTGGGGCAGGTAAAGGATTTCTTCGGTCTCACCTACGCCGACGGGCTGAAACCGGTGGAAACGCTGGAAAAAATCGAAGCAAATCTGGCGTCTCTCGGATCTTTTTCCTGGCAGGCGCTGGTGGTTGGCGTCGTTTGTCTTGCCATTTTGATCCTTTATCCGAGGGTGGAAAAACGGATTCCTCCCTCCTTGATCGCGGTCGTCGTCGGGGCGTTGATGGTGGCGTTTTTGCCCGGATTTCAGGAAAGCGTCTATACCATCGGGGATCTGTACGTCATCCCCTCCGGGATTCCCAAGGTGGATTTCGGCGGAATGGATTTCAGCCTTGAAAAGGTCGTGGCGGTCCTTCCCAACGCGGTCACCATCGCCCTTTTGGCAGGGGTGGAATCGCTGCTGTCCTGCGTGGTTGCCGACGGAATGGTGAAGGATACCCACAATCCCAACGGAGAATTGGTCGCCCAGGGCTTGGGGAATATCGCTTCGGTGTTCTTCGGGGGGATCCCCGCCACCGGCGCCATCGCCCGCACCGCCGCCAACGTGAAAAACGGCGGACGTACCCCCGTTGCCGGCATGGTTCATTCGGCGGTTTTGTTGTTGGTTTTGTTGTTTTTGATGCCCTACGCGGCGTTGATCCCCATGCCCGCCATCGCGGCGATTTTGTTCGTGGTTGCTTACAATATGAGTGAATGGCGTGAATTCGTGGAGATCTGCAAAGAAAAGGATTGGAAAAACACGGTTATCCTCTTCGTTACCTTTGCTTTTACCGTGATCTTTGATCTGGTCGTCGCCATCGTGGTGGGGCTTGTGATCGCCCTGGTGTTCCGGAAGATTCGAAAGAATGGTTGAGGTGTTCTTTTCTTTCTTTTCAGGAGAAAAGAAAGAAAAGAACCAAAAGAAAGAAAAGCCAAATCCGGCGGAATTTTTCCGCCGGAAGTTTTTTTAATATTTTTCTACGGATTTCGGGCAGCTTTCCCACAAGGCTTGGAAAATTTTTTGCATATTATCGGCGCTCTGCTCCGGCAGATGTGCCAGCTTTCGTTGGAGTGCCGTCCATTCCGGAATCCCCAACGCTCCGGTAAGTAAATAGTCCGTGCTACAATGCAAGGCTTTGCAGATTTTCACGATGGTTTCAAGGCTTACCTCTTCCCCCTGTTCCATTTGCAATACGGTGGCGGTAGGGATTCCTGCCAAAATCCCCAAATCTTTTCGGGAAAGATCCTTTTGCGTTCTGCACAGCAAAAGACGTTTTCCGAGTTCTTTCAAATACGGTTGATCCACGTGTTTTTCTCCTTTCGGTTTTTTGTTGCACAAAAAAGTGCGTTCCCGTTTTTTACGCACATTTTTGTAGAAACAAAAAAGTGCGTTCCCGTTTTTTACGCACATTTTTGTAGAAACAAAAAAGTGCGCGGCAGAGCCACGCACTTGAAAAACACATGGCTCCGATTTGTTGCGACACAAACATCCCTTACAAACAAGTGCATAAGATGAAGGAGCATGTGTTTTTACCGAAAGATAAAAACACACACTTGTTTTCAGGGATATATTTGTTTATGTCGCAATCCTATTATACCACACTTTTTTTAA
>JAGAPC010000037.1 GCA_017623475.1 Clostridia bacterium
AACCATAGAAGAACAAATTGCCGAATAGGTCGTTGGTTCGAAAAATAGCAGGGGAGAAAAAGAATCACCTTTCGATTCTGAACCATTAGTGTTCAAATGGGAGGTGATTTCTTTGTATATCCGCAAACAATTTTAATATTACGAAAAATCTTGATAAAATACATGGGGGTCAATGGTTCGAAAACGAGCAGGGCAAAACGGAATTTACAACAGCAAAAATGCCCAAAACCCTTGTAAAATAAGGCTTTTTCGGCAATAGTCTTTCCGTCTTGATTAGACAAAAAAATCCAAGCCGTATGGCTTGGATTTTTTTATTTGTGTCCGCAGGACACAACATTATTTGACCAAAGGTCAACATCGTTATTCGTGCAGCGAATACATCATTTCCGCTTGAGGACACAAAACGATGTTGCAACAAGTTGCAAATGAAGTTACTGCACGCCGCAAATGATGTGATGCTTCGCATCAATGATGTTGCGCTTCGCGCAAACGGAGAGCTGCAATTTTGTTTGTATTATTCATCATTCATTATTGTTTCTTCACTTGCGTTATCCCCATTTGTAACTACGATTGGAAATTTTTCTTTCGATTTTCTTAAGGTGGTTGACTTTCCTGAGAGAGCGTTGTATAATGGTCTCAATGGAGGTCGAATTATGTATATCGAAATGTTTAATTTCTGGTATTTCTTTTGGCTCGTGATCGGCGCCGGCGCTACCGTCGGTCTGTATTTTTTGTTGCGCAAGCTTCCGTTGAAGTGGCAGAAGATTATTCTATTTTCCCTTCTTGCCTTTGGATTTTTGCTTCATTTTCTGAAGGCGTTCATTCCCCCCTACAGCGTGGATGAGGCGCGGTGGTTCCGGGATAGCTGGTTTTCCAATATTTGCGCCGCAAACATCGCCCTGTTCCCCTTTATGTTCTGGTCGAAGAGTGACAACGTAAAGGATTATATGTTCTATATCGGTTTGATCAGCGGGCTTTTGGCGTTCGTGTATCCCCAGGAGCCGATGGCAAAGCTGGATCAGCTGTCGGAGCAGTTGGATATTTTGCGGTTCTATTATCATCATTGGCAATTATTCGCCGTCCCCTTTCTGATGGCTCTGCTGAAGATCCACCGTCCGTCGTACAAGCGGGTGTGGGTTGCTCCCGTCGGGCTTTTGATGCTGATGCTTTTTATTATGCTGAATCAGATCTTCCAATCGGAGCTGGGCTTCGTTCCTCTTCGGTCGAGGGAGGAGTTTTTTGCCATCGGCTATAAGAACTCTTCCTACATATGGGGTCCGGGCACCAACGATGCCATCGGCAGCTTTTTTGCCCTGTTTACCCCAAAAATCTTCAAAACCGTTCCCGTGGGACAGTACGCAGGGCAGGAAAAATATTGGCCCTGGTTCTGGATTATGGTGCCGGTGTTCGTCATCGTCACGCCCCTTGCCTTCCTGCTTTGCATGATTTTTGACGGAAAGAATTTCCGCAACGATTGCATCGGCTTTAAAAACAAGATGCTAAAAAAGAAAAATTAACCTTATTCCGGACGTGTTTTGCGTCCGGAATTTTTTTGCGTTACGGATCTAAAACGGTAAAATTTATCGACACAATCAGGCGGTTTTCGGCGTTGATTTCATTTCGGTCGAATTGACTTTTCGTGTCACGATTATATTCGTCTATTGACTTTTTATGCCCGGTGTTTTATAATGAAATCGGTAAGAAAAAAAGATGGGGAGGTATTTGTTTTGGATTTTGTGTTTTCTCGCGATCTCAAAAAAATTCTCCTTTATTTAGATCAGCATTTCCGAGAAGATATCGGCGTGCAGGATTGCGCAAATCTGGTTGGGTATTCTCCCTGGTACACGGGGCGTTTGTTCAAGCGGTGCTTTGGCGAGTCGATTGCAGACTATTTACGCAAGCTTCGGATGAACGCCGCAAAAGAAGAATTGAAAACGGAAAAAAGCATCAAAGAAGTGGCAGAATCCCTTTCCTATTCCAGCCCCGCAGGGTTCAGCCGCGCCTTCAAGGATTATTTCGGCGTGCTTCCCTCGGAATATCTGCAAGGGGCAGAAACCACCGAACGCTATGAAAAAGAATTTGATTACCGCATTCCCTATTCCGATTGGATGAAGGGGGAAAATTCCTCCTACAAAGGAATCTGGGAATACGCCTACTACGATCCAAAGACGCAGGAATATTCTTTGATGAATTGGACCGGCGCGCGGTGGGAGGCGCCCTTTGATCACGAGGGGACGTCGGATCCCCGTTGGTATTGCAGAAACCGTTCCTACGGATACGGATTGCATCCGGGGAAGGAAATCCAAGCGGTGCGTACCTTCCGCTGTCCCCGGGACGGCGTGGTGGACGTTTTGTTCGTCGTCGGCCGCTTTGCAAAATTAAAAAATAAACGCACCCCCGTGGGCGTTCAGTTGTTCCATAACGGGACGCTTTTGGTTCCCGATACCGGGATGATCGTGCTGCAGGATATTTTCCCCATTTCCTGTCGGGCAACCTGCAGGGTTCGGAAAGGCGATCGGATCAGCCTGCACGTGGATTCTATGGGCGATATCAACCGTTCGGGCTTGCATTTATACCGTCAATGGATCGGATACCGAAAGGTAAACGGTTAAAAAGTCATTCATTCGTTTCCGAGACGAGCTTTTCGTCTAAAATAAAAGGAGGAAAAAATATGAAAAAAAATCGCAACGCATTTTTCATGATCGTTCTTGCGGTCGTCTTGTGTCTGTGTGCTGCAATCATCCCCGGGATGACCTTTGCAGAGGAAGTCACACCCGGAACGGTCACCGTCATCGCCACCGACGGCACGTCGATCGTCGTGGATGAAACCGATCCCGTCAAGACCGTTGGGGACGGAACGGTAACTTACGACGTGGCGAACAACAAGGTCACGTTGAACGGAATCACCGCAAAGAAAATTGATTTTACCATGAACGGTGATTTTACCGTGGAATTGGTCGGTTCAAACCTGATCGAGAATACGGAGGAGACCCGGCAAATTTTCTATATTGCTTCGGGAAATATCATTATCGACGGCTCCGGTTCTTTGAAGGTAACGGGGAATACCGATCAATATCTGTTTAATAATACCGGCGGAGGGGATACGACCATTGCCGGGGGTGTTGTCGAAATCGTCAGTGAAACCTGCTCGAACGCCTTCCGCGGATTCGGTAACTGTACCATTACCGGCGGCTCGGTCTATGTAAAAGCGTACAGCTACGCCTGCCGTTATACTGCAAGTGCGGACAGTCTCTTTACGATGACCGGCGGCACGTTGACCGTTGAGGCGGTGTCTTCGGTAGGACTTTTTGCGAATAATATCGATATTTCCGGCGGGGATATTGTGGTTTCCACGCCCGGAAACTACGGGATCAGCAGCGGATCCAACGGATACGTTAATATCTCCGGCGGCAGCGTGGACGTTTCTGTCGGCGGTCCCTATGGGATTTATTCCGCGGGAAATATGACGATTTCCGGCGGTGACGTGCGCGTTCTTGCGACGAATGCGGACGCATACGGTCTTTACGCGAAGAAAAACATGACCATTTCGGAAGAAGATCCCAACAATCCGACGAATATTTACGTAGAAGCCGATTACGCCCTTGCCATTCCCACCGCAAGCACCGTATTCAGCGTTACCGGTGGTAGAATTACCGGTAGCGGAAACAATTTCTTCTATTCCTCCAAAGCCATGACGGCGACCATCGGGGACGAAGCCATTATCGATTTCGATGCGGCAACGGCACCCTTGAAGGGGGCTTCGGTCACCGTCCAATCGGGGGACATCTGGGAAGAAGGCAAAGGACTGAACAACCTCGAAACGGCATCCGCCGTAAAGACCGTGAAGGAAAGACCGATCGTGAACGTTGATCTTTCCGCTTCCGTCACCCTGAACGGCGAAGCCCAGGCAAACGTGACCGTCGGACTGTACGAAGACGGCGCGCAGATCGCCACCGCCGTGACCGACGAAAAGGGGCAGACGTCCTTTACGGTAGAAGGTCTGATTGCCGGTTATACCTACGATTACACGGTAATGCAAATTGCCGAAAGCGGCAATGGTTATCTGTACGATCTGGAGGAAAAAGCCCTTTCGGTTTTCGTTAATTCGAACGGCGTTTCTTCCGTGGATGGCGATACCGTCTTCAATAACATTTACAGCGCTACTTACATTTCCATCACGACCGACGGCGGCGTAAAGCCCTTGATCGACCTTGCGGGAGATCTGACCGCCACCACCGTCACCGCCGGGGAAGGTACCGTTTCTTACGATGCGGATACCGGAATCGTTACCCTGAATAACGCAACCGCCAAAAAGCTTGACTTTACCAAGCTGGGCAGAGATTTCACTCTTAACGTCGAGGGCGAAAACAACCTGGGCGATTCTTCGGTCGAAAAGGTCATCAGCGTCAGCTCTGCAAACGTGACCGTAGAAGGTACCGGCAAATTGACCGTCGTTGCCAAGAAAACCGCCATCAACGTGCAGAACGGCAGTTACACGCAAAACGGCGCTGTTCTTGACGTAGATTCCGTAAACGGAACCTACTCCCTTGCCGCAACCAACGATATCGTCTTTAACGGCGGAACCTTTGACGGATATTCCAGCTCTTACTACGGAATCCGTTCCGTGGAAGGCGGAATTACCATTACCAACGCCACCGTAACCTCCGTTGCAACTGCCAATAACATTATGGCAAGCGGTGGGGATCTTACCGTCAACAGCGGCACGGTCAACGCCCTCGTGATAAGCTCCGGAACCGGAAACTGCGTCCTGCGCGCGGCGGCAAATATCAATCTGCTTGGGGGTACCGTTACCGCAACCTCGGATGAACGGGTTATCAATGCCGGTCAAACCCTGACCGTTTCTCCCAACGTGAAATTGGTGCTTGAAAACCTCAACACGTCCGCCGCATCGACCAAGCGCTTCCTGTACGGTTCTCTTGAGGACACCGGCGTCTTTTACGTGGAGGGTCAAAACTTTGCGGCAAACGGACTGAAGGTGGAAACCCTGGTCGGAGACGAGGTGGAAGCCCTGATTCCGGAATTGACCGAAAGAATCAACGGAATTTTGGACGGCATCGTCGTTTCCAATAATCTGACCGCGGAAGACATCAAAGCCGCCCTGGCAGAAATTCCTGCCTCGGTAAGCGTTTCCTTGACGGATCACAACAAGGCAACGGCAGAACAAGACGGCTCCTTCCAACTTTCCATTACCCACGGAGAATTGCTGCAAATTACCCGCACGCTGGTCATCGAGCAGCTTCCGACGGTTACCAAGATCGATTACGATTTTGCTTCCAACGAATCCGGAATGGCAGAGGGTATTATTACGGTTACCTTGAGCAAGGATTTCGCGGAAGGAAAATACAACCTGGGACTTTATTGGGGCACCGAGGACGGTCCTTTGTCCGGCTATAAGGCGCTTTCCCTCGACCACAAGCGTACCGTCAGCGGCGCTGCGGTTTCCTATTCTTTGGACAACAGAACGGTCATTCCCCTTGGAGTCACCGCTTTGTGGGCGGTGATCGACGGAGTTCCCGCGGGAAGCTACGAAATCTCTGCCGATCGCAGATCGAACTTCGGCGCGGAAAAATACACCTTCGGGATTTTGTCCGATACCCATTTCGGTTACGCGGCGGCTCCCGGAGCGTTTACCAACGCCTTGACGCTGTTTGAAGCAATCGGCGCGAAATTCGTTACCATTGCCGGGGACTTTACCTCTCACAGCTCTCAATCGGAATACGATATCTTTAAAGAGACTTATAACGGGAAATTTACCATTCCCTTCTTTACCACGCTGGGGAACCACGATTCCCTCGATTGGACCATTTCTCAGGATCTGACGACCATTACCGCCGTTCAGAATATGATGAATAACGTGTCCAGCTATGCAAACGTCAACTTCACCGGCGAGAACGGGGAATTCAAGGTCAGCGTGAACGACGCCTATTTGGACTACGGCGTGATCTACGATTATTCCGTTCAATACGGCGACGATTTGTTTATCTTCCTTGGCATCGGCGCCAACGAGCTTGAGCTGGAGATCAATAATACCTCCTCCGACAAGTACGGCGGCACCCCGTATCTTACGGAAAAGCAGTTGACCTGGCTGAAGGAAGAACTTGCCGATTCCGAAGAGTATCAAAACGTAATTTTGATGTTCCACTATCCCACCAAGGCATCCGGAATTCCTCTTTATAAGGAATCCGAGGCGTTCCAAGAGCTCAGCGACGTTTTGAAGGACTACGACAACGTGGTTCATTTCAGCGGACATTTCCACAACGCCTTTGATGCTTCCGACGTGGATTTCCACCTGTCTCAGACCGCATGGTACACGTGGAACGGTTCGAGCTACGTTGCGTCGCAGACGGATTTGGGACATACCGCAGTTCACGTTCCTTCCAATTACGATAAGCAAACCGGTTACGTTGCCACCGTTTACGAATCCGGAATCCTGCTGACCGGCTATAACTTTGAAACCGGAGAAATCATCCCCCACGCTACCTTCTTCGTCGCTAACGAAGAGCCCGTCAAGGAAGCAAACGTCACCCTCTCCGCTACCGTCAACGGTAAGGACGCTGACGTTCAGCTGATCGACAAAGACGGAAACGTGATCGAAACCGTTACCTCCGTGGACGGCGTTGCCACCTTTACCTCCCTCACCCTTGAAGACGGCGTTTATACCTACGTCGTCAAACAGAACGCCACCAACGGCGGCGGCTGGTTCTACGATTCCAACGAATACACCATCACCGTCACCGTCGCAGACGGCGTTGCCACCATTGAAGGGGAAGCCGTATTTACCAACACCGACCGCGTTCCCTTCGCCGCAGGCGAAATCGTTGACGGCAAGTATATCGTCACCGAAACCGGCAAGGCAACCGAAATGGGCTTGATTAAGATCGGCGACGATTACTACTACGCAGGCCCCAACGGCGTTCTGGTCACCGGTAAGTACTACGCTTGGAGACTCAACGAAAACTGCGACATCACCACCGGCTGGTACTATTTCGATTCCACCGGTAAGCTGGTTGATTCCGG